>NZ_VWSJ01000098.1 GCF_009690845.1 Campylobacter portucalensis | reverse complement strand
AAAGTCAAAAGCGTATTAAGATAGGCGTAAGATTATCGCAGCCCCCATTTTCTGTTTTAGATGGGAATGGTAATTTTGAAGGGTTTGAAGTTGAGCTAGCTAAAAAAATTGGTGAAAAAATAATAGGAAGAGGTGCCAAAATCGAACTAGTTGGAGTAAATGCAAACGATAGGGTTAAATTTTTAAATGATAATGTCGCTGACTTAATGATTGCAAATTTTACACAAA
>NZ_VWSJ01000097.1 GCF_009690845.1 Campylobacter portucalensis | reverse complement strand
CAACGTAGCAAGTGGGTTAGGTGTTGAATTATCTAGTAATGAAATCGAGAAAGAAATATCCAAACTTGCTAACAATGTAAAATCAAAAGCAAAAGATGTAAATACAAAAGCTGAACAGGTTTCAATAAAACTTGAAGCTGTAAGCACTTTAGCTGATGTAATTGCAGCAAAACAAGAAGCGATCGATGCAGAAAAATTAACAATTGCTACTTTATCTAAAGGAGAAGAAAAAGCTAAATTACAAGAAGCATTAAAAGCGAAAGAAGAGGCACTAAAAAAAGAAAAGGAAAAATTAGCAAATGCTCAAAATGAGTTGAAAGAGGCTAAAGTAGTCCTATCAAAAGCCAAAGATGATTTAAAAACCGCCAATAGTACTTACAGTAAAAAATTAGAATCGGCAAATATTAAAGTTGCAGACCTAATAAAGCCAAATAGTAAAGCCAATTTAACCAATGTCGCTACTGTTGGCGATTTAAAAGCTGTAG
>NZ_VWSJ01000096.1 GCF_009690845.1 Campylobacter portucalensis | reverse complement strand
GTAGTTTTTAAGTATAAATTAAATTAAAATTAAGTAAAATTTAGGAATTGGAAAATGAAATATAAAAAGGAAGTAAATTTGGAAAACAGCGAAAATGCAAATTTAAACCAAAGAGACTACGATAAAGAGTCGATTGTTATAAAGGATTATAATCCAATATTTCAAATCATATCGTTTTGCGTTGCTGTTTTTCCAATGATTATCTATTTTGGTATATACGGCGATAAAAATACTTTTTTAAATATTAGAAATTATATTTTTTTTGTTTTTCCATTTTTTGTTTTGCCGATTTTGATTTCAAATTTCAAATCTTTAAAAAACACAATTAAATTCACAGATGAAAAAATATTATATTTTTCAGATGAAGAAATCATTGAAGAAATTTCGCTTGATAAAATCACTGAAATCAAAAAAACTATTGACGCAAGGCAAAATAAATCGCAAAAAATGCCGTCTTATGTAAAATATTTGCTTTTATTTTTATTTTGTTTTTTCGGATATTTGGCTTTTACACAAAATATAAAATTCTTTTTTTTCGGTGCCACTTTTTGTTTTTTTGGTTTTCCTTTGTTTAAATATGGATTTCATTTTTATAAAGACAAAGCAAAATCTTATGAGTTATTTGATAATTTTATATTTTTTGAAAATGATAAATTTATAAATGTAATGCCAATAAATACGCACGAAAAAAGCGAAATAGAAAATTTTATATCTGAAAAATTTAGCTTAAAATCAAATGAATTAAATAAAACATATTTTATTTATGGAAATATGTTGGAATAAAAGGAAAAAAAATGACAAGCAAAGAAAGAGCGTTAGAAATATTAAATGACGCCAAACAATTTTTAAATACAGTGTATGCAGCAGGTGGCAGATTTATGAAAGATAAGGCTGGTAAATTTTTATTATTTATGCAAGATACTTCAATATCTGCCGCGATAGATACAGCTAGTGGAGATACGCTTGATGAACAAATAGTTGGATTAGCAGGAGATGCTTTGCAAGGAGCAATTTTGAAACCAGCAGAAGTGGTTTCTCTTGGGGCTGTAGCGTATTTTGAAGTTGGATTATATGCGACAAATAATAATCTAGGGGGACATTTAAAAAAATATTATAAATTAGCAAAACAATTTGCACAACAACATGCACAAGAACATTTTTCGTATGCTTATGTCAATAGCTCTTGGCGTTATGAGAATAAATCTGGTGATATTTTTCAATATCTAAGCAATGGTGAATATGCAAAAGTATTATTATATGATGGAAAAATTTTTAGACAAAATGATGATACGCCAGTAATAACAAAAGTAACAAAAAGCGAATACGATGCGTATAATGAGTATGTCGAATTAAAGTCTGATATTTATGCTGAAATACAAGAATATATGAAACAAGCTAATACAAAAATCGAACTCAAAAATGGCACACTTCATGTAACTATGCCAAACGGTGTAGTTTATACTCAACCTTATGGCGATGAAGTAACTACTATTGCAACTGGTGGAAATAAAGATGATACTTTATATGGCGGAAGTAGTAGTGCTGATACCCTAAACGGCAAAGAAGGATATGACATCTACTACGCAGATAACCAAGACACCATCTACGACTCTGACGGTAAAGGCAGAG
>NZ_VWSJ01000095.1 GCF_009690845.1 Campylobacter portucalensis | reverse complement strand
CGGATTTGGAAGTGCCTAGATTCATCATATCAAATAAAATATCAGCTACACTTTCATAACTAGAAGTTGTTAAATTTATATATGCTCCGCCACTAAATTCGGCTATTTCTCTAAATTCTTTTGCAACATCATCTCCACCACCTGTTTGTATAGCAAATACTTGGATATTACTTAAACTATTATTATTAGAATTTGAGCTAAATGCACTTCTTGTTTTAATACCACTTTGTGAGTTATTTGGTTTTAATGCGGCA
>NZ_VWSJ01000094.1 GCF_009690845.1 Campylobacter portucalensis | reverse complement strand
AAGCAAGATTTTGTAGAATTTTGAAGTTTTTTAAAATTGGAAAGGTAAGAAGTTGGAAAATAAAACAAATAGGCAAATAAAAAATATATTAAATGTTATAATTTGTGCTTTTATTATGAGCTTCTGCGTTGTTTGTTTTTGGTATTTCTTGGTCTCTATTAATATATCAAATTTTGAAAATATTTCACATGATATTGGTATTTTAGGTGAAATAGACATTTTTTTCTTTGAGAAATTCGTATTTTGTGTAGTATATTTATGGGTATTTTTTATAATGCTATGTAGTGTGTTATCAAAATATCTTGAAAATTTCGACACATTTGTGGGTTTTTTTTATCATATTTTTTCGTATGCATTTTTTATACCTTTTGTAATTTTATTTCTGCTATTTTTTATGTCATATTTTGGCATAAAATTGACAAAAATTTCATATTTGATCAGCAGTTTTGTTATACAAATTTATTTAATTTTTGCTACTATCAATTTTTTTAAAAAATCTAAAAACAAGGAGAAAGAAAAATGAGTAGATATAATGGCGAAATACCTAATGGTGCTAGCATAGAGGCAAATATCAGAGAAATGCAAGAGTATAGTAAAACTCATGGGTATGACCAAACTTTGTGTTATTTCTATTTAAAAGTCAAAGGTGGTGGCGAATGGGATTATAAACGCCAAGATAAAGAAGCTATGGCTAATCACACAAAGAGTAAATATGAAGATTTTGGAAACTATAATTATGGTGCTGTCGGCAAAGCTATTGGATTACCAACGAGTGTTTTATTGTCTGGTGCTGGTGGGGCTCAAATAACTTCTAGTGGCGGATTATCTTTTCCACTCAGTGCAGTATATGATTATTTTAACGGATTGATTAATGGAGATAGTAGTAGAGATTTTGGATTAAATGACGACTCTGTCGATAGAAAAAATATATTAGATGGAATTGATGATTATAATGATACATACGGCAAGGATTATGATTTAATAGACGGAGCAATAGATTTTTGGAAAAATATTAATGATTTTGCTTCTAGCGAATTGAGTGATTTAGATTTTTGGAAAGATATTTTTGATATAGGATTGGATAATTTAAATGGTTGGATAGATTTTATTGGCGACTTTTTAGACGGCTT
>NZ_VWSJ01000093.1 GCF_009690845.1 Campylobacter portucalensis | reverse complement strand
CAGCAGTTGCAATTCCAAGACTAACTGCGACAAGGGATGATGCTTCAGCTGCAGCTCTTATGACTCAGCTATCACAAGCTACTACAGAGGCGGCGTCTTTATATCTTGCAAAAGGCGAAATTCCTGATCTGAAAACAAAAATACAAGCCTATGATGCAAAATTACAAGATTGTGTTGAACTAGATTGGGCTGATAGTGATGCTACCCCAATTGCTACAGGTACAGGTGGAAGTGGAACTACTGCAACAAAAACAGCTGATTATATAACAATTAAAGCTAAAAACAACAGTAAAAGTGTTTGTAAAGCTATGCACTCTATCCCATCTTTTAAAGAAAAATATCAAGTTAAAAAAGATGGCTCTACAGCTACTCTTGAAAAAGAATTTGGCGTAATAAAAATCGGTGGAACTGGTTTGTATGATGAAAATACAGCACCAGCACCAGCACCATCAACAAGTGGTAAATTATAAGTCGCTTTTTAGCTAATACTATAAGCCTTAGCAAAAACTAAGGCTTAAATTTATAATAACAATAATATAAAAAAGGATAAGTATGTTAAAGGTTAATAAAAATTTAGTAATATATGGTGCACATAATCGCGGTAAAACTACTATAATATCAAACATCCATAGAGAAATTTTAAAATTAAATACAAAAAACTTATTTTATCAAAAAAATGAAAACAATGATTTTGCTAGCATAATAGAGTTTAATTCAAAATTTATAGGATTTTACAGTGCTGGGGGTAAGCAACTGAAACATAA
>NZ_VWSJ01000092.1:602-783 GCF_009690845.1 Campylobacter portucalensis | reverse complement strand
AGTTTTCACTAAAGCTACTTCTGATAAAAACGCTACTTTTTACTATGCAAATGCTGCATCTAAAAAGCCATCATACACTAATAAAAATGGTAAAATAGAGCTTGTTGAAATTTACTCTTTAGTTTATTGTGATGATGAAAAACAGTGCAAAGATTTAAATTTAATAGACAAAAACAGCTCC
>NZ_VWSJ01000092.1:0-471 GCF_009690845.1 Campylobacter portucalensis | reverse complement strand
ATAAGATGCCAAATTTACGTATAAATCGCACAAATGAAATGCTAAATGGTAAAGAAGAGCTAACCCTAAATAGCACAAAACCAGAAAGCGGATGGGTATTATTTAAAAAAGTTAAACCTTGGTTTATACTACCAGAAGTTAGTGGTAGATATGGAGCACCGCCAGAATCTACGAATGCATTTTATATCGATATTAGCGGTAATTCAGATTGGTCTGGTGAAGGTGGTTACTTTGATGAAAAAACAGGTAAATTTACCAATAAAATCTATCAATTCCTAGATACGAAAGATGCTAGCCAAACAGGCGGTATGAGAGATATAAATAGAAGCGGAAAGAGAAACCGCATAAATTGGTAAAAATGGACTTTTTGGTATAAATTTATTTATACCAAATCGTTTTTTTATAACTCTTAGATATAATTCTAGACTATAGTAATTTATATTTTTATTTCTTTTATTTCTTTTATTTCTT
>NZ_VWSJ01000091.1 GCF_009690845.1 Campylobacter portucalensis | reverse complement strand
GACTATATAGTAAATACCAAAGGAAGAGATCATGATGATGATGCACCTGATAACTACATCAGACACTCAAATTGGCATGAAGATGTAAATATCCAAGGGATTGAAGTAGAGCTTGACTACGATATTGGATGGTTTTTTACAAACATATCTTACGCTCGCCAAAAAACAGATCAGCCTCTAAATTTCACCGATGCGAGTCCTAATGTAAATACATCCGCCAATAAAACTATGTATACACAAGGATACGGCTTAACAAAACTCACAATGTTACCAAGAGATTACG
>NZ_VWSJ01000090.1 GCF_009690845.1 Campylobacter portucalensis | reverse complement strand
TTCTATGTCAACTTTACTAAAATAATGCCTTTCATCACTCAAATTTTTAAAATCTTTCGTAAAGCCGCTTTTATAAATAAAACATAATACTTAATTTTAAGAGTAGTTTTGATATTTTAGATTTTTCTTTTAAACTTTGTAAAATGTTAATTTCTACTTTTTTTATTTAAGTATTCGCACTCAGCAGTTATTAAATCATAATTTTTTTAAAAGATATTCTATACATAAATTTTCATAAACCGGTTATATGAGACCATTAAAGTTTTTTTCTAAAAAATAGTTTATATTTCCAATTTTTGCTAATCTTTATATGGTAAAACGAATTTAAACCAAAGCCTAAAAAGCTATTTTTTTTTTTTTTTTTTT
>NZ_VWSJ01000009.1 GCF_009690845.1 Campylobacter portucalensis | reverse complement strand
TTATGTTTCAGTTGCTTACCCCTGCACATCGTGCTATTTTTGAGACGTTTAATCTGCCGTTTTTAAAACGATAAAAATCAATATCATAAGATAATAAATTTTCAATCCTCTCTCTCGTCCTTTTTCGCCTCTCAAATGCCAACATACTAAGGTTTAGGCGTTGCTTGTAGCTTAAAGCCATCATCTCTCCTTTAAAATCTCTTTTTAAAAAGCTTTTTAAAGCCCTTTAAAAAAAGCCCCGCGGGGGGACTTCATTTTGAAATTTCCAAGCTTTCAATCTTTGGCACTATTCTAAAGTTATCTTTTATCACCCTTTTTAAGCCAAGTTTTGCCAAGTCTTCATCTGCCAACTCCTCCAACGCCTCTTTATTTGGCGTTTCGCTGTATTTAATGCACTCTTTACCAAGCCCATAAGCCTTAATAGCATTAATCAAGCTTTCAATTTTAGCCTTTGCCTTTGGCACGCTTACGCTTTTACTTATTCTATAGCCTATCTCGCCAAATGTAAACTCACGACTTCTCTTTTGTGCAAACTCATGTTTATTACTTTCACAAAAAATGGTAATTTGCTGCTCAATAAATTTCTTCTCACTCTCAAGCCTGTCAACCTCGCCCTTTCTAGCCTCTTTTATACGGTTACACTCAAGTGTCACCTCGCCATTTATCTTCTCAATCCCAACACATACATCACACAGCCTTTTTAACGCCGTATCGACATCACCGAAATTCTCTATCTTCATCTTTTTTCCTTTCTAAAATTTAAAATTCTTACAAACATATACTTACGTTAAATTTCTTATCAATCTTTAACTGCGGTATTCCATTAGCCTTAGCAAACTCACGCTCTAGCTTGATCCCTTGTGAGTCTTTTGCGTCTTTATGTTTGGACTCATAAAAATAATCGCAATTCTCAAGCAACCTAAGCCCAGCGGCCAATACTTCATCTCGCTGAGTATCCTCATCATACTTACCATCAAGCCATAAGATGGGACTAAGCGGCTCATAACCTAAAAGCCTAAGAAGCTTACACTCACAAACTGCAATCTTTTTAGCCAAATCCGCCCTATCGCCATCTCTACAACGAAGTGCCGCATATGGCGTGGCAACATAGACTCTTTTTACCTGCATATCTCTCTCCTTTCTTTAAAATTTAGCTTTATAAGGTAGCCCGCAAGCTACCCGAAAAACCAAATCAACCACATCGACTCTTCATCGCCTACCCTTTCTAACTCCGCTAATACCGCGGTCACTTATAGCGATATCCCACCCCCTTGCTCTCATCTTCTCAATAGCCCTATAAAGCTCTAAACGACTTTTTACACTCTCTATCCACTTTTGCACTTCATTATCCTTAGAACAATCCATTTTCACTATCCCTTTTAGCTCTATCTTTTTCAATCTCAATTAAAATTTCCCTTATCTCCATCCAAATTTTTTTATTTTTCGGGTGGGACATTTTGGTGATGGCACACTTTTCTATCTCCCTAACCCTCGAAACACTAAGACCCAAAACCTTACCTATTTCAGCGTACGTCATCTTTTATCCTAAAATTACCATTTGAGTAGCTTTTTCGATGATCTCGTTATCGCACTCGCACTCATTTAATTGTGCAAGGCGTTGGGCTTTTTTAAAAAGTTTTGCCGAACTTCTAAAGTTGCCGCGACTATACTCATAAATCCCCCCCCGCCATAGACCATCTCACACTCTTCACGGCTTAGCCCCTGCATGCACCACTTCCCGCAAATCCTACTATAAAGCTGTTTTAACTCCTTATTTCTTCCCATCAAGTTATTAAGCAGTATCTCAGTCCCGCACAGTATCATCGTAGTGTGTGAAAAGTCATAAATCCGCCTTAAATCTTCAAGTGCCCTTAAAGCCAGGTGCTCCGCCTCATCAATTAAGATTATTTTGTCGTTATCTTTTAAAAACTTAGCCACAAGCCTCAATTTTGTATTCACGCCCCTGCCTGTCTCTATTTTCAAGGCTTCGCACAACTCATCAAGCAGCACCCTTGCAGTAGTGTGACAAGTAACCTCTAAAAGTATGGCGTTGGGGGCATTTTTGGCAAATTCCTTTAAAATGGTAGTCTTCCCGCTACCTGCCACCCCGTAAAGTAGGGCGATCTCACGCTCATTTATAGCCTCATTTATGATAAAATTTGCCATCTTTACATCTTTACTGACAAAAAACTCATCAAGGTTTTTTGGTGCTGTTTTGTTATGGTAGTTATCGATATAACGCTCCACCTTTTGGGCTATCGTTTTTACATCGCCCTTATAAAGCCCCTGCCTAAACTGGCTAATAACGGCACTACTTACACCAATAGCCCTAGACAGTGCCGAGGCTGAAATGTTGTTATCGTTTAAAAACTCATTAAGTTTAACCGTAATCTCTTTCATCTTTTATCCTTTATTAAAATTTAACTCTCTTTAGTCCTAAAGTGTTCCCAATCCTTGTGCTTTTTGGCTTTTTTGATATCACTGCCAGCCACTTTTTGGATCTCATCACTTAAAAAATCGTTTTTAACTATGCTAAAAGCCTTTTTTAAAGCCCTATTTATATCTGATTTTTTATCTTCGCAAACAGGCGTAATTGCCCGCTTAGTCTCTATATTTAGGGCAAAATCTATAAAATTTTCCCTTGCCTCATTTGTCGCTTTTAACTTCTTCTCTTTAGTCTCTTTTAGCCGCCTGTTAAAGAGTTTTGTTGCAGCTTTTGCACTCTCAACGCTAACGCCAAGCTCATCATCAAAAGCGATTGCCACATCTATAAACTTCCCGTCACTATCCCACAAAAAGCACTCGCGTTGGTTGTTTATATTTAGGTTAGCCCACACACTGTCATAGCCGTGCATGGCGACGTTTTGATACCAAATCCCGCCCATACTAATGCCCTTTTTATTGACACTTTTTAACTCTCTCTTACTTAGCCTTGCACTTAGATCGATAGCGTCCATCGCCACAGCTTCGTGTGCTTTTTTATTGTACGCCTCCATCACACTCATACCAAGTCTCTCAAGATATCTGGTATTTAAAAACTTCTCAGCATACAGATCAAGCAGTTTTTGCACCTCTTCTAAGTTTTTAAGCTCTTTTAAGTTAGTTTTATACCCCTTTTTAAGGCGTCTTTCCTTTTTCGAATAAAAAAACTCAATAGCTTGACGCTGCATTATGTTATGCCCGATAAAGCCCGATAAATTGGCAGTAAAATTGTGCTGCAAACTCCTAAAATTTCGCTCCACATATGGCTTAAGCCACCCGCTATAAGCCCTAACAGCCCTATACTCTATCTCTAAAACATTAAGCACGCTTTTTGTGTACTCGCTTTTAAAGGCTTTACCATTATCGCCCTTTATCACCTTAGGTTTGCCATATCTTAAAATGTACTTAGCAACCGCCCTGGCAATGGCGATAGAATTTTCGCTATCTGCTATGTGAAAGGTCGCAACGCCTGAGTAAGTGTCGATTAAAGCGATGATTGTGTAGCGTTTTGCCACTGTTTTATATAGCTCATAAACTCATCCTCATCGCTAAAAACATCACTCACCGCCTCAAAACCGATACTTTTACAAATATCGCCGGCATTGCATATTAGATCCAAGGGGCTTGCGTCAATCTCTACTATTTGGTTAATGCTATTTACAGCCCAGTTACTTCTTCCCATTGCAGGCATTTGACGGCTAATAGCCCCGTCTTCGCCATATAAAATGATATTTTTAAGCAGTTTATTCTCTTTTAAATACCCTTTTACAAAGCGATTTACCACGTCATAGCTTACAAACTCATCTTTTTTGCCGTTAAACTCTTCAAGGCTGAACTTTCCGCTTTTTATGGCTTCGTAGTTTAGTAGGTTGTAGATATTGGCTGTGTTAATCTTGCCTTGTTGTGCATTTATGAGCTTGATGGCGTACTCTTTTAGCCCAAGCGTTTCAAGGGTGCGTTTTTTGGTATTCGTTCTTTCATCAACCAGCCCGTCAAGCCCGCCATTTTTATATTTGCGTTGCCAATCATACAGCTTGTTGGCGGTGAGTTTTAGCCCCTTTTTGGCGTTAATGCGGCTTATAAAGTCGTTTATAGTTATTTTACCTTTAGCATGCCCCCACTCCTGCAAGATATCATATTTTTCAAATGCCTCTTTACGCTTTTTATCTGAGCACCTTGCAATAAGCGGTAAAACTTTCGGATCGCCTGCGATGGCGTTATCACTTGCCGTCTCACTCGCCACGCTTGCACTCAACACGTTTTTAACGCCACCACGTCCAGCCCCAAAACTCATGCCGCTTTTACCGCCGAAATTCACACTCTCAAAGCTGGAAAATCCGCCCACCACCGCATTATCGTTTGCCGTCTCGCTTGCCATCACGTTTTTACCGTCACTACGTCCAGCCCCAAAACTTAAGCCGTCGCACCCTTTATTGTCCATAAAATTCACGCCGTTTTTATCACTCACGTCGCCCGTCTCTTCCAAACCAGCCACGCCAGCCATAAAATTCACACCCGCACGTCCAGCGTCCATAAAATTCATGCCGCTTTTACCGCCGAAATTCGCACTCTCAAAGCTGGAAAATCCGCCCACCACCGCATTATCGTTTGCCGTCTCGCTTGCCACGCCCGCACTGTTAAAATTCCCCCCGCCATGTTTTGGTGTTTTGGGGGATTTTTTGGCGAAGTACGGGCTAGCCAACTCATCATCGATCCAGATCTGAAGGATTTTTCCGCCACGACCGACACCAGGGATGTATTTAAAGTGTAATATATTACTATCAATAGAACAAAAAATTTTGCTTTTTTTTGAAGCTCTTAAAATTTTCTGACGCAAATTGCTGTATTTTATCCCCAAAATTTCAGCCGCCTCTTTACTGCTTACCCACACTTTACTTTTTCCTAACTAGCATCTCTTAGAGCTTTTGGCATCTCATCTATTATCCCCTCTTTTAAAAGTGCTTCAAATACAGCCTTTGTATGATTGGATTTTATAGTTCCAGTAAGTTTGCCATTGATTACAAAATATGTGGTTCTCTCATGAAGATTATGTTTTTTAGCCCATTGTCTGATGCTTATGCAGTTTTCTAAAAAATACTCTTTTATCACTCTCTCTCCTTTCAAAAATTCATTGTTAAACCAACTTTACTCACTTTAAAAGCCCCTTTGCTATAATTATAATTGCAAATCAAATCTCATAGAAAGGAGCCATTAAAATGACAAATGAAGACAAAGACGCTCTTTATGCCATTCTCTACGCTAAAATAGTTGATTTTAGTGCAGAGATTGAAGCTATTAAGTCTGTGCTTACTGCCGAGCAACAAGCACAGCTGCTAACTAAAAAGAACGAGCTGACCAATTAAATTCGCAGTAGCGGATCTGTGGATTTAGAACTTGATTATTTGAGATAAACTCTCTTAAATCCTCCATGGGGACAAATATCTTTATATTTAAGTCCCCACCTAAAATAGGGCAAGTCGGAAACACTTCGCTTTGCAAAGGTATCCTTATCTCCCTTGTCTCTCTATCAAAATAAGCCTTTTTAATGCTATTTTTGCTCACACTATCTCCTTTAAATTTGGTTTAACACTGAATTTTTAAATAACTCTTACAAACATTTGTAATTTTTAATCTTAGTTTGGATATAATTATCAAAGATTTGTAAAATTATAGCGTAATATATTACACTTGTCAAGATTAAATTTGTTTCGAAAGAGTAAAAAAATGGATTTAGCACAAAGACTAAAACAATTAAGAGATGAAAAGGGTTGGACGCAAAGCGACTTAGCAAAATTTTCTGGAGTTTCTATAGATAGCATAAAAGGATACGAGATAGGAAAAACTAAAAATATTACGACAGGAAATTTAAAAAAAATTGCAAATGCTTTTAATATTTCAACACAAGATTTTTTTAGTAGTAAATTGTCGCATAGTGAAGCAAAAGATTTGTCGCATAGTGTCGCTTACTCTGTCGCAAAGTCTAAAAACCTATCGCATACTCCCTCAAACCTTAAAATGTCACAAAATAACGATTTTGATATAGTTAAAATTCCCTATTTTGAAGATACTTACGCTAGTGCAGGAGATGAAGCTATAAATTACGATGAAATGCCCGTTATTATGGAACTAGACGCAAACTTCCTAAGACTATTTTTACGCATCACAACCCCTTTTAAAAACATGCACATCATCAATGCAAAAGGCGATAGTATGGAGCCCACGATAAAAGATGGCGAACTTTTATATATAAATCCCATAGCAAACGAAGGAGGAATTAATAGCGGCTCCATTTATGTGATAAATTTTGATGGTGATGTTTTAGTTAAAAGAGTGGATAAAAACCCCATCACAAAGGCATTAACACTCATTTCAGACAATCCAAAATACAGCCCCATATCCATAGAAAAAGATAATTTAAAGCTTTGTAGGATAATAGGGCGAGTTGTAGCTCACACTGCAAAACTTTGAAAATTTTGTAAAATTTGTGAAATTTTTAAAAAGCCGATTTTTAGGGAGTTTGAAGTTTTTTGAGGATTTTTTGAATATTTTTGAAGTAAATTTTGAACGCTAACCTTAAACGAGAAAAAATGTCAATCAATCATCATTTCTTAAATTATCATAACTTTATAACTATTATTAAAATAATCTTATAAGAGATAATCCCCTAAATAGCGTGATTTTAGTAAAATTTATTTAAAATAGTGACATTTTAAGAAATGAAAAATCGTTAAAATAACAGCTGCTGCAAAGATATCTTTAAGAAAATATTAAGCTATTAATGGCTAATTTTAATAATTTTTTGAAGTTTTATCAAATATATCGTAAAAAACTTCAAAACCGACTATATGGGCTTTTAAAAGCAATATAATGAGATTATTTGAACTATTTTTGAAGTTTTTGAAGCGATTTTGAACCAAAACCCATTTTACACAAAAAATGCGTAAATTTTGCCTAAATTCGCATTTCAAGTTCTTATTTTTTACCTTTGCTATTTTTCTCTCAAATCACGCTATAAACGCACTTTTAAAGACTTTTTTACCCATTCTCACTTTTTACATTCTACATAAGATTTATCACAGCCTCATCCGCCCAAAGCCCATAAATAAAGAATTTTAAAGCTTTTTTAAAATGATGTAAAAAATGTAAAATTTTTGTAAAATAATGTAAAATATAAATTCACCACTTTGATTTTCAAAAAATCACCCCCAACCCCCAATCCAAGCCACCTCCACCCAAAATCCCCCCACTTTGATTTCTAATAAAATTTTACAATTTTTTAAAAAATCTATTTTAGTATCAATGTCAGAAATAATTTTTTTTGTAAATTTAGGTATTGATCCAAAATATTTTTATGAGATTTAATCAAATCTTTTATTGCTATTTCTATGGCTTCTTTGGCTAAAGCATTGTCTTTGCCATAAGATGTTATTTTAAAATATTTTGGCTGATTTTTTATCTCGCTTATATTTTGTATATAATAATCTTTATTTAAAGTTGATTTTGCATAAATATAAGATAACTCTTTAACTACTTCTGGAGTTTTGGTGAGCATTATTTCATTTTGATGATTTTTATAATATCCTATTTTAATCAAAGCTTCTGCTTTGTACCATTTTGTAGCAAAAGTTGTGTATAAAATAGCTAAAACTAAAAAACAAAATGTCGTTATAAAAACGGTCCTACCCCCCCCCATTTTCTATAAAGGCATTTTTAAATAATCGTATTAAGTCAATTTCACCATTATTTATGTAAGTATTGTTATGCATTATTATCCTTTTATTTAAATTTTAATAAAATATCTTAATTATATCCACTATAAACTATTTTTCTTGCAATCTTATCTGCATAAAAATAAATTTTTACACCAAAATATTTAAAAATCAATAGTCGAATTTTATTAATCTTATTGATTTTATCATTTTTATTATTGATTTTATTTATATAGTTATTAAATTCTTTTTGTATAAAAGATGCTAGCTTTTTATTATTAGAATCATTTAATAGAGTTACGGCACAGCAACACATCATAAGCCTAAAATAATATATGGATTGAAGAATTTTTTGCTCATTAAAATACCCCCCCCCTTCTAGTATATTGCAAATTTCAAAAACATCTAGTCTATTTTGATTAATAGAATTAGATGTAGAATCTTTTCTGATTAGATAAAAATAATCTTCCTTATCACAAAAAGCCACATTATCTACTTGATTAAATATAATTGACATTAAATATGTATCTTCATATATCAATCCAGTTGGAAATTTGATATTTAAAAAAAGCTTAGAATTAAAAATTTTAGCTACTGAAAAATGAGCATATTTGTAAGAATAAAACATATTCTCTATCGCTTCAACTCTCGTGTGTATAAAAACTTCTTCGGTATCTATCTTTTTAAAAGATGGTAGCTTTAAATTTTCAAAACGAACTTTAAGTAGGCTGGTTATAGCTATATCAACACCATATTTTTTAGCTAAATTATATAAATTTTCTACATAATAAATACTCACAAAATCATCACTATCTATAAAAACAACCCAATCTCCTTGCATAATATCCAAAGCTCTATTTCTTGCGTGAGCTTGACCGTAATTTTTTTGATGAATAACCTTTATGCGAGAATCTTTTTGTGCATATTCATCACAAATTTTAGGGCTTTGATCACTACTTCCATCATCAACTAAAATAATTTCTAAATTTTCATAAGTTTGATTTATAACGCTATCAAGACACTTTTTTAGATATTTTTCTACATTATAAACAGGAATTATAATTGAGATGAGTTCTGAATTTTGCATATTTATCCTATAAAATTATTATAATTAAGATTTGGTATTATACAAAACATTTATTTAATTTTAGATAAACTATTATCATAAAATTTAATATTTAAATAAAAATCAAATATCAAACACTATATAATTATGAAAATTAAAAAATAAAATCTATCAAAATCATATTTGTTATTAACTTAAATTTTGATGACCAAGCAAATAGTTTTAACTCATAAATTTTTTATAATCAATCATATATTGCTTTTCTTGTTTTATATTAAATTTAATGTCTTTTTGATACCTATCAAAGTAAGCTCTGACAAGGGGTTTTTACTAAACAAAATTTTTAGGTATCATAAATTTTACTATTTTATTTGCAAACATCACCATCTCCATAAAGATTGCGTGCTTTACGATTTTTTTGATATTTATCTTTGTTGTTTATTGATTTTTGAGTAGTGCTAATAATTAAATTTTTATCTTTCCCTACAAGTTTTATAATTTCTGTTTTGCTACCTCATAGCGTTCTGTTGTTAGTCTTAAAACTAAAACTAGCTAGGATTCTTTTTGAATTCCACCACTATCAGCCAAAATAAAATAATATAGATATTTTATACGCTATTTTTATAAAGCAAAATATAAATTATAGTTTTTAAAATGGCAGATACTATGCTTAAAATACTCCTGCATTTTATAATAGTTTGAGACTGAAAATATGCTGTTGCCACACCAAAAGATTCTGCAAAAAGTATCATAATCCCAAATCGGTTTGTATATTTATATTAGCAAAAGATATTTTTTGTGATTTTAAATAATTTTCTAATATATAAATTTTCGCCATACAATTAATAACTATCATATCTTTATCTATTTTCTATCTTTTTTATCTTTTCGGTAAAATCTAATCTCTTCAGAATAGCTTTTAAATAGATAGTCTTTTTACTTTATGCATTTTAATCCTTAAATTTAATTAACTTTATATATAAAAATAAATTTACATTTGCTTTAGTTAATAAATATTTTATAAACTAAATTTTATATCATTTACTAATTTCATAAATTTATCTCTTATCTCATCTTTTAAATATTCATCATTTGCTTCAAATCTAGCCACCAAACAAGGCGTTGTATTGCTTGCTCTTAGAAGTGCCCACGCTCCATTATCAAAATGCACTCTAATACCATCTATATCAATAATTTCTTTTATAGGCGGCAGATTAAGCTCATTAATATGCTCTTTAAAAATATCAATGATTTTAAATTTATCATTTTCATCAACATCAATTTTTATCTCATCAGTAGTATAAACTTTAGGTAATTTTGAAAGTTCTAGATCCAAATTTGTGCCATAATGTATAATCTCTAAAACCCTAAGCATCGCATAAATAGCATCATCAAAGCCAAAATATCTATCGTTAAAAAATATATGCCCACTCACTTCGGCCCCTAAATCGCAATCAGAGTTTTTTAAAAATTTTTTGATATGACTATGACCTGTTTTTGCTATAAAAGTAGAACCAAATTTATTTATAATCTCATATATATTTTGTGAAAATTTAACCTCTCCAACTATTTTTGGTTCTTTTAAATTTAAAGCAAAAAGATAAGCTAGCTCATCTCCTTTAATGTTATTTTCTTTTGTTAAAACTGCTATTCTGTCGCTATCACCATCAAATCCAAAACCAATATCAAACCCATCTTTTAGCTCTTTTTTTAAATCTTGTAAATTTTCATTTACACTAGGATCTGGATGGTGATTAGGAAAATTCCCATCAGGGTTAGAAAATAAAATTTTCATATCTAAATTTAATGCCTTTTTAAGAGGTTCTAACACAATGCCCGCAGTTGCATTAGCACAATCACAGGCTATCTTTAAATTTAAATTTTTTAAATGGCTAAAATTTTCAGCAAGGTAGTTTAAATACTTACTTAAAACATCAAAATTTTTAGCTCTAAAATCATCTTTTATTATTAAATTGCTAGATAAATTTTCTTTTACTTTTATCTTTAAATTTTGCAAATCCTCGCCAAAGAAGCTATCTTTGCCTATCGTAATTTTAAAGCCGTTGTAATTTTTAGGATTGTGAGAGCCAGTAATCATAATATTAGCATCAAAAAGTTTAGTAAAAACGCTAAAATACCCAACAGGAGTTGGAAGCATTCCTATGTCATAAATTTCTAAATTATGAAAATTTAATCCACTAATTAAGTATTTAAAAATCTCCTCTCCACTAAGCCTTGCATCATATCCAATGCTTACTTTTTTAACACCTTTTTCTTTAAAAACTTCGCCCAAAGAAAGCCCTATAGCTTTAACACTTTTTTCATTTAGTTCTTTTTCAAAAATTCCTCTTATATCATATTCTCTAAAAATATTATCAAAATTCTTCATAAAAATAATCTCCAAATAAAATCATATCTATTTAAAATCAACCCATACAGGCTCTTGATAAAAATCAACATACTCTCTTAACGCTTCTTGAGGCAAAAAATCCTTTTTATATTCCAAACTATCGCACCCTTTTACATAATATCCAAGATATATCCATCTAAGATTTGAAATTTTTGCAAATTCAATCTCTTTCAAAAGAGAAAATTTACCAAGCCCAAGATGCAAAAAATCAGGATCATAATAGCAATAAATAGAGCTTATCCCATCATCAACAATATCTATTAAATCCACACAAATAAGCTTTTTATTCTCATCATAAAATGAAATTTCTTTACCAAATTTACCATATCCCAAAACATATATATCATAATATTTTCTAATATCCATATCATAATATTTCCAATCTTTTTTATGCTCCATATATTTATGATATTTTTTAAAAAGCTCAACATGCTCTCTATCTACTAAAGGTCTTGTTATCATCCAATTTGTTTTTAGATTTTTTCTTAAATTTCTCCTTTGACTTTTGCTTAGCTTAAATTTAAAAGCATCTATTCTAACGCTTACGCACTCATCACAAAAGCCACAAATAGGACGCTGAAAATACTCACCAAAACGTCTATATCCACGCTTTACCAACTCAGAATTTAAACTAAAACTACAATTTTTAATATATAAATACTCAGTTCTACTTTTTTCGTTACTCAAATATGGACACTTAGTTTCAAGAGTGCAAAACGCTGTCATATCTCTTTTACACCTTGATCTTTCATATAGGACAAAAACTCATTTTGCAATCTTTTTTGTCTTGACTTGATGCTTTCTTTTTCAATATCAAACTCATCTTTAAAAATATAATTTTCATTTTTTGGAGCAATTTTTTGCTTAGCTTTTGATTTAATGCTCTCTTGTTTTTTTAAATCTTTTTTTATCTCTTTTAGGCTATCAAAAAAATCATTCATCTATTATCCTTTTCAAATCTCTCGATAGCCTCTGTTATGACATTTAAAATTTGATCTTCGTTTTTAAATTTATTTTTTTTATCTTTGTATTTTTGCATTTCTTTCACTAAAACTTCCATATTTTTATCTGTATATGATGTATCAAAAAAACCTCTTCTAAATTCCCTACTTTTACTAACAGCTAAAAGTAGAGGTATAGTTGTGGTAACGCCTTCTATGCTAAATTCTTCCAAAGCTCTTTCTAATTTATTTACAGCCAAATCAAAACTAGTTGCCCTAACCATAAGCTTAGCTAAAAGAGAGTCATAAAATGGTGGAATATTATAGTCTTTATATAAGTGGCTATCAACTCTAACTGATGGTCCTAAAGCAGGATAGTATCCAGTAACTTTTCCAAGAGCTGGCGTGAAATTTTTAGCCGCATCTTCTGCTACAATCCTAGCCTCGATAGCAAATCCTTGAGCTTTTATATCGCTTTGTTCTAAGTCTAAAATTTCACCAGCTGCAATTCTGATTTGTCTAACTATCAAATCCACGCCCGTTATCTCTTCAGTGATTCCATGTTCGACTTGAATTCTTGTGTTCATCTCCATAAAATAGAAATTATTATAATCATCTAGCAAAAACTCAACCGTTCCAACATTCGTATATCCAACAGCTTTAGCCGCCGCAACAGCAACCACACCCATCGTTTTTCTTAAATTTTCACTAACCGTTGGACTTGGTGCTATTTCTATTATTTTTTGATGACGTCTTTGGATAGAACAATCTCTTTCTAATAAATGTATGATGTTTCCATAATTATCACCTAAAATTTGAAACTCAATATGCCTTGGACTGATAATTAACTTCTCCATAAACACTTCATCATTATTAAAAAAAGCTAAAGCCTCCCTTTTGCAATCTTGCAATAATCCCTCTAAATCCTCTTCTTTATGAACCTCTCTAATACCTCGACCGCCACCGCCACCACTTGCTTTTAAGATAACTGGATAGCCGATTTGTCTAGCGTATTTTTTTATATTTTCAATACTTTCATTATTTAATTTTTCAGTGCCTGGCACAACTGGAATTCCATTTTTTTTCATTAAATATCTAGCTATGTTTTTATTGCCCATTTTATGGATAACATCTGCTTTTGGTCCTATAAAAATAAGTCCAGCTTCTTCTACAATCTTTGCAAATTCATAATTTTCACTCAAAAATCCATATCCTGGATGAATCGCATCAGCACCACACTGCTTAGCAACCTCTACTATTTTATGAGGATCTAAGTATCCTTTCATTGGATGTTCTCCAACTTCATAAGCTTCACTAGCTATCCTAACATGTAAGCAAGATTTATCAGGTCTTGTATAAATCGCCACACTTGTAATGTGTAAATCCCTGCAAGCTCTTATAACTCTAACTGCTATTTCGCCACGATTTGCGACAAGAATTTTATGTATCATAATCACACCTTTAAAAATTTTACGTATATATTAATATAATTTTAGTTAAAACTATATAAAAAACTAAAATTTACAAAATTTATTTTATTTTTTGCTAATTTTAAGTTTAAATTTGATAATATATCGGTTTTTAAATTTGTGCGTCCTTAGCTCAGCTGGATAGAGCATTTGATTGCGGTTCAAAAGGTCAGAGGTTCGAATCTTCTAGGGCGCACCATTTGATTTTAATTAGATAAAAATATTGTTTTTTAAATAATCATTGAAAATTTTAAAAATTAAAATAAATTACTTAAATTTTTATTAAATTATGAGTAAATTTATATACATAAATTTTTTGTTAAATTTTTAAACTTGTATCCATAAAATCGATATAAATAATCGTTTTTTTTTTTTTTGATTTTTTACAATTAATATTTTATAAATATTTAATATTTCAGTTTATACTTTACGATCTAAATTTAATATTTTAAGGAGCTGTTTTATGAAGAAAATAGTTTTATTTTTAATTTTACTAACTAATTTTCTATTTGGAAATTCTTTAGCTGAAATTCAAAAAAGTGGCGTTATTAGAGTTGGGGTTTTAGGTGATGAACCTCCTTTTAGTAGTTTTGAAAATGGGGCATTAGTTGGCTTTGACATTGATTTTGCAAAAAGAATAACGAAAGATATAGTTGGTGAAAATGGAAAGATAAAGTTTATTGAAGTTACTGCGCATAATCGTATAGAAGCTTTACAAAAAAATCAAGTTGATATGGTTATTGCTGAGTTTATAGTTGATCCAGAAAGAGAGAAAGTTGTAGATTTTTCTATGCCATATTTTGCTGTTAATACAGCAGTTTTAACAAAAGTTGCTGATCATTATGATAATATATCTCAATTAAGAGATAAAAATATTTTAGTAGAAGGTGATACTGAAGCTGAAAAAGATCTTAAAAAAATGGGCTTTAAAACCACATCTTGCAATGATATGTTTCATTGTTATAGCGAGTTAAAAGCCGGAAGAGGAGATGCATTTGCTGGAGCAAATTTGATTGTATTAGCGTATCCGATTGTAGATAAAAAGCTAGAAGTAAATATATCTAGCGTAGGCACATCTAGTTACTATGCAATAGGTGTTCAAAAAAATAATAAAGAACTTCTTGAAGCTATAAATAAAGAACTAATTACACTAAGTAAAGAAGGATTTTTTAAAAAAGCATTTGAAGATACTCTAAATCCATTCTATAAAGGAACAGCTGATAAAAAGTATTTCTTATTAGATGATATTTATAGAATTTTTGGTTAATCATCAAGGTGATTATTATGAAAAAATACATTTTTATTTTAGGATTTCTTAGTAGTTTTGGTTTTGCAAACGAAGCTCTTCTTAAAGATTGTGAAAGCGGTAATGCAAAATCTTGCCATAATTTAGGCGTTGAGTATTATGAAAAAAAAGATTTTACAAATGCTTTTAAATTTTTTGAAAAAGGTTGCGAAGCTAGAGCATCAAAATCTTGCTTTGCGATTTCTGAGATGTATCACAATGGTGAAGGTGTTACAAAAAGCACTCAAAAAGCTATAATTTATATAGAAAAAGCTTGTGATGAAAGCGATGATCCACAAAATTGTGATAAAATGGATAGATATTAATTAAGGTTTATTTATGAAAAAAAATATTTTTGGTTTGTGGTTACTTTTAGATAGTTTTGGTTTTGCAAACGAAGCTCTTCTTAAAGATTGTGAAAGCGGTAATGCAAAATCTTGCCATAATTTAGGCGTTGAGTATTATGAAAAAAAAGATTTTACAAATGCTTTTAAATTTTTTGAAAAAGGTTGCGAAGCTAGGGCATCAAAGTCTTGTTTTGCGATTTCTGAGATGTATCACAATGGTGAAGGTGTTGCAAAAAGTTTTAAAAATTCTATAATTTATATAGAAAAAGCTTGTGATGAAAGCGATGATCCTCAAAATTGTGATAAAATGGATAGATATTAAATTTATTGCCACTTAGATCGTGGCAATAAATAAAATTTTAATAATATGAAAAATTTACTCGTAGTTGTAGATATGCAAAACGACTTTATAGACGGATCTTTAGGGTTTAAAAATGCTAAAGATATCATACCAAATATAATAAAAAAATTAGAGTTTTATAATAAAAATCAAAATGATATAATCTTTACATTAGATACTCATACGAATAATTATCAAGATAGCATTGAAGGCAAAATTTTACAGATCAAACACTGCATAAAAGATACATTTGGTCATAAAATACATAAAGATTTAGAAGCATTTGCAAAAAATCACTTAATGATACAAAAAAGCACATTTGGATCTTTTGAGCTAGGTGAAATAATCAAATATAAAAATTACAACTCCATAGAACTTTGCGGACTAGTTAGTGATATTTGCGTGATATCAAATGCTATTATAGTAAAATCAGCCAGCCCAAATAGTAAAATTTTTATCGATGCTAAAGCCGTATCTTCCAGTAATTTATATATGCAAAAAATAGCCTTTGAATTGATGAAAAATCTACACATCGATATTTTTAATTTAGACTAAATTTATTATTTTAGGTTTAACAAACTCAATACAGTGTTAATAAAATTTAATATAAATTTTTACCGTTTTATTAGCATCATATCAAAACTTACGCTCTTTTTAATCTATATTAATGCGAACTTTTAAATTTATTTAATCTTAACTTACTTTTTTTATACCATTTATATGATTGCTTCTCTTTACCCCCCCACTTTTTTAATTTTTTAAATTCATCATAAGTTACTAAACTATCTTAAAATAGATAGAAACTCTTTATTAGAACGTATATGAAGCCATCTTTTGTTTGTAGTTATGAGTAAAAAACGTAAGATTTTTGCCACTTACCCCCCCCATCACTTTTGCCTCTTTTCGTTTGCAGTTATAAGCAGAAACATTTTAAAATTTTTCTAAATTTAGCTTTCTAAATTTATGAGTGGATAATATATATATTTTTCATTTTTATAATTACTCCTTGTTTTAAGGCTGTTTAATAAATTTAAAGCTTAATTTCAAACCAAATTCTCAAAAATTTAAAATATAGAAAATAGATTTATTAAAATTTAGAAGTTGATTTTAAAGAATTTAAAATTTTTAGATAAAAAATAATTAATCATAAATAAAATAGTGTTATAAATTTAATACCAAAAATAAAAATTAATTAAATTTATATTTATTTAAACACACTACTTGTCATCTAATATCTCATAACCAAAGTTATTTTGAATCTTTTTATATTCATAAAACTGCTTTATATCCAAAACCAGCTTCTAAAATCTCATGAAATTTTAAAAAATCTGTTTCATATTTTGCATTTAGCTAGATTAAAAATATTATCTAAAATATTTTTAATCTTCTATCCTTGCAAAATTAAACTATCAATCTATGTCAGAATAAAATATCTCCATCCTTATCCATAAAGCAGATTTTTCATTAATTGTTACTATTTACTAAAACTCCCAACATCACCAAATCTAGGCTCTATGATAAATTTACCACTTTTATCTATAAAACCCCATTTTCCATTGATTTTAGATTCTGCCAAACCTTCGCTAAAACTCCCAACATCACCAAATCTAGGCTCTATGATAAATTTACCGCATTAAAATATATATAAATTTATTTTTACAATATAAATTATTCATCTAGCTTTATTGCATGTTTAGGGCGAAAAGTTTTCATTTTTGTCTCATCTGTTTTTATGTATCTACCGCCAATCAAATCTATGCAATACGGAATAGCTGGAAAAACTGGCTCCAAACACTCTCTTATGGCTTTTGGATTGCCTGGTAAATTTATGATAAAGCTTTTATTTCTAATGCCTGCTGTTTGACGTGATAAAATCGCAGTTGGGACATATTTTAAACTCTCCAATCTCATCAACTCACCAAAACCTGGCATCATTTTATCGCAAACCACTTCAGTTGCTTCAGGTGTTACATCTCTTAAAGCTGGCCCTGTTCCGCCTGTTGTTACAATCAAATCACAATCAAACTCATCACAAAATTTAGTTAAATTTTGTTTGATTAAATCAAACTCATCAGGTATTATCTCATAAAAATACTCTATTTCATTAACTATCCATTCATTTAAAATTTCTTTTATAGCCATACCTGATTTATCTTCATAAACCCCATTACTTGCCCTATCACTAAGAGTCAATATACCTATTTTAATCTTTTGCATCTTCATCCTTTTCATAAAATTTTGTTATTATTTTTCGAATTTCATCATAAGTTATAATCTCAAAAGTAAAAATCACTTTTGAAATTTCAAAAAGCACATCTTCCATAGTGTCTAAAAAATCAGAAATTTCTTGATAATTTTTATCTAAAATTTCCAAAATATCATTAGAATTAGGCATAAATTTACCATTCATAGCATACTCAAAAACCATCTTTTCAGCCAAATTCTGAGCTTTTTGAATGTCAAATTTAGAGTTGCTAAAGATATCATTTTTATAAATTTTAAGAGCACAAAATCCACTCAAATACACTTTTAATTTGCTTTCTAAATTTGATTTAGATAAAATTTCTCTATCATCACTTATAAATTCCTCTTCCAAAAGATGAATTTTTTCAAAACACAATCCAAACCAATACGCACTAAGAGCTTTAGAAGCTTGATAAAGGGCTTGAATTTGCTTTTCTTCTTCACTTAAAACTAGCTCTTTTTTCTTGCCGTTTAAAATTTTTCCCTTAACAATTTCAAAATCACTTAATTCTAAAGTATCGCCACCCCTTTTTAATACATTCATCATAGCCTCATTAACAAAAGTGGCAAGTCCAGCACCACTAAAACCAACTGTTAAGCGAGATAACTTACTTAAATTTAAATTTGTTTTTTTGTTTTTTAGATAAATTTTTAAAATTTCTATCCTGTCTTTATAGTTTGGCAACGATACATAAACTCTTCTATCAAAACGCCCAGGTCTAAGCAAAGCATCATCTAAAAGCTCTATTTTATTTGTCGCAGCCATAACGATTACTCCGCTATTTTCCTCAAAGCCATCCATTTGAGTTAAAAGTTGATTTAAAGTAACTTCTCTCTCGTCATTCCTCCCATTGCCCCTACTTTTACCAACAGCATCAATTTCGTCTATGAATATGATTGAAGGGGCACAAGATGCAGCATTTGCAAAAAGTTCTTTTACCTTTTTAGCTCCAAGCCCTACAAACATTTCGCTAAAATTTGCACCACTTTCATAAAAAAATGGCACTCCAGCCTCGCCTGCAACCGCCTTTGCTATCAATGTCTTGCCAACTCCAGGAGGTCCTACCATTATCACACCTTTTGGAAGCTTTATGCCAAGTTTGTTGTATGATTTTGGATTTTTTAAAAAATCCACTATCTCACAAAGTTCGCTTTTAACTTCATCTATTCCAGCAACATCGCTAAATTTAATATCAGAAATTGCTGGCGTGAAGGTATATGTATTTTTAGTTAAGTTTTTATGAATTTGAGTAGTTGAGTTTTTTAAGCCATTTCTTTTAAAGATAAGAAAACTTAAAAATGCCACAAATAATACAAAAATAAGCAAAAATTCAATCAAAAAAGTATTTTCATCAACTTTTGAAATTTTTACTTTTTTAAAAAGCTCATTTAAATTTATAGCTTCTTTTAAAACGATATAATCTTTTTTATTATAGGTTAGATAAATTTTATCATTTTTAATATAAGCTTTTTCTATAGCATTTAAATTTAAAAGCCTTTTGTAATCTTCATAAGATATATAACTTGCGGAATTTCTAAAATACACAAAACTCAAAAGTCCTATTAAAATAACTAAAAAAAATAAAACAAAATTTAGCTTATTTTTCTTAAATTTCTGCATAATTTGCATCAAATTTAGCCTCATAATCCACCACCTTTATCCATCTGTTTTTAAGATCTTGATCACTTTTTATATAAATTTTATTATAATACTCATCAAATCCACTAAAGTAATCACCATTTTTTTGTTCAACCAAAATTTCAAGAGGGTTTTTTTGCATTTTTCTAAAATTAAAATTATTTAAATCAACTATATTTTGAATCATCTTTAATCTCTTTTTTGCTAAAGTGCCATTTACATCCATCTTTAAACTAGCTGAGTGAGTGCCATCTCTTTTAGAATATATAAAAGCGTGCAGATGAGTTAGAGGAAAAGCTCTAAAATTTACAATCGCTTCCTCCCATATCTCATCACTCTCGCCTGGATGACCTACAATAAAATCAGTTCCTAATGCAAAACCTTTTGAAGCTAACTCAAAAAAAAGCTCAATATCTTTTAAAGCCTCATTTCTTCTACGCATAATTTTTAACATTTTTGGACTAGTGTGTTGAAGTGCTATGTGAAGATGTTTCTCAAGCCAAGGCTCATTCAAAATCTCTTTAAAGCTATCATCTATTTGAGATGGCTCTAAACTTCCAAGGCGAATTCTTTTAACTCCATTAATTTTAGAGAGTTTTTTTAATAAATTCCCTAAATTTGATGAATTATCACGCCCATAACTTCCTATATTTGTTCCTGTTAAAACAAGCTCGCAAAATCCTTTTTCTACTAAATTTTTAGCTTCTAGTAAAATTTTTTCTTCATCTTCACTTCTTGCTCTGCCTCTAACCTGAGGAATTATGCAATAACTACAATTAAAATTGCAACCTTCTTGAATTTTTAAAAAAGCCTTTGTGTGATTGGTAAAATTTGTTACAAAATTTTTTTCTTTAGAATTTAAATTTCCAAGCTCGATGAAATTCGTTTTTCTATCTAAGAAATCATCTATTTGAGATTTTTCACTCATACCAAAAACCCCAAAAACTTTACCGCTTTTTAAAAGCTCATCTCCTCTACTAACAGCACCACATCCTGTTAAAAGCACCTTCTTGCCGCTTCTTTTAATCCTATTTATATAATTTCTAACATCACTATCAGCACCATTTGTAACAGTGCAAGAATTTACAATAATAGCATCTGCTTCGCTTTCATTATCGCAAATTTCGTGAATTTTTAAAGAATTTTTCATAAGCTCGCTATCATAAATATTTGTTCTGCAACCAAAAGTTTTAAAATATACTTTCAAAATAACTGATCCTTTATTAAAGTTTGAGATAAAGTTTCAGCATCTGTATTTTTAAAAGTGCTAAAATTTTCCTCTTGTTTTTTTGTCTTAAATAGATGAAAATTTTGAATTGGATAGGCTATTTCTATATCTTTCTCTTTTTGAATGGATTCTAAAATTTCAGCCGAAATCGTGCTTCTAAGCCCTAAGGTTGCATATGAATTTGTCATATACCAAACACTTATTTTTATACCAAAAGGCTCAAAAAGTGTAAAAATTCTGGGCTCAACATTTGGATTTTTTATGCTGTATTGACTTCTTAATTTACTCATTTGTTTTTTTGCTATATCTGTGTAGCCTTTAGAGTATTTTCTTACTATATTTTTAATGATATAAACAGCCTTTTTGTGATTGCTATCAAAAGTAAGAAGTATATCTATACCATCCCATACTGTCTTCATACCGCTATGAGTATAGTTTGAAATGAGTTCTGTAAAAATATAATTATTTGGAACAAAAATTATCCTTCCTGCTCGCCTAGTATCTTTATAAGTCGTCATTGTTATATCTTCATAAATAGTCATTCTAAGCAAAGATATATCTACAATATCGCCTATATAAATTTCTCCATTTATTTTCCTAACTTTAATTCTATCTCCAACCCTAAAGGTACCACCAACTACTATAACCATCCATCCAAGCATACTCATAAACATATCTTTCATCGCAATTGCAAGACCTGCTGAAGCAAAACCAAGTAAGGTTACTAGATATGAAACATTTTCTATATATGCAAATAAAATAATTAGCAAAATCAAATTTATATTTATAAAATTTATAATTTTATTTGCCATATAAACTCGCTCGCTATCGCTTATGGATTTTTTTACTATATATTTAAATAATATAGTAATCAATATGACAAAAATTATCAAAATAGATATGTTAATAACTATTTTTACCTGTATATTAATATCAGCTCTAACATTTGAAATAATCTCATCTATTTTTTTTACATATACATTATATGTGATTTTTGAAGTATCTTTTGCCGATAAAAGCTCATCAATTATTTTTTTGTTATCATTTACTTTAGTAAGTATTAAGTTTTTATCTTCATCGCTATTTGCGCTTATTAAAATTTGATTTAAAATTTTATCCTTTTCTTGTAAAACCAACAACAACTCATCTAAATTTTTTATATTTTCTAAATATTGAGTCTTGTGAGATGAGATAGTTTTTATGTATGAAATTCCACCAATCACACCAAAAGGCGTTAAAATTTTATTATACATCTCAATCTCTTTTGGCTCTAACATTCTAGTAAAAGGCTCTTTTTCATACTCTTTTAAAAGCTCAAGTTGATCATAAATAGTTTTTTGACGCTTTTTTAACTCATCTTTTAATTCTGCTTTTTTAGTTTCATTAATCTTCTTTTTTAAATTTTCATACTCTTTTTTTAAATTTTGGTAGTTTTGATAATTTTGAAACTGAATAAACCATATATTTTGTGAAATTTTATCATCAATACTAATTAAATTTCGTTTTAAATCTCCATATTGTTGAAATTTTAATGAATTTTCGGAACTGCTATTTACATCCGCAATAGCAAAATTTAAAAAAATAAAAATTAAAAAAAATATTCTCATTGAAACTCTCTTAAAACTTCTAAAACTATATCTTTTGATATATCATCTTTTACAATATATTTTCCTATTCCATTTGGAAGAATAAATTTAATTTTTTTATTGCTGCTCTTTTTGTCAAGAAAAAATTTATCATAAAATTTCTCTATATCTTTAATTTTATACCTAGTAGGAAGATTAAATTTAATCAGTAATTTTTCTATCGACACCAGTTCATCTTTTGAAATTAAATTTAATCTAAAAGCCAAATGATTTGCCATATTCATACCAATTGAAACCGCTTCGCCGTGGAGAAATTTAAGATAATTTGTATTATTTTCTATAACATGACCAAAAGTATGACCGTAATTTAAAACAACTCTTATATTTGACTCCCTTTCATCTAAGCTAACAACTTTTGCTTTTATTTCTACGCATTTTTTTATAAGTTTAGAAATTTCATTTTGAGTTTTTAAATCACTTTTTTCTAAAAATTTAAATAGATTTTTATCAAACATAATAGCCATTTTTATCCCCTCAGCTACACCTGCTACAAATTCCCGATACGGTAAAGTTTTTAAAAATTTACTCTCGCAATATACGGCTTTTGGTTGATGAAAAGAGCCTATTAAATTCTTACCAAATTTATTATTAATGCCAGTTTTTCCGCCAACACTTGCATCTATTTGAGATAAAAGCGTTGTTGGGATATTTATAAAATCAATTCCTCTTTGAAAAATACTAGCCGCAAATCCTGTAATATCACTCACAACACCACCGCCAAAAGCTATAAGAGTGCTTTTTCTATCAAATTTAGCAACAAAAAGTTGCTCTAAAATAAAATTTAAAGTATCAAAATTCTTATAATTTTCTCCATCTGGAATTGATATTATATTTAAATTTTTAGCTTCAATTAAAGACAAAAGATCTTTTAACCAAAGCCCAGATACAGTTTGGTTTGTAATAATTGCCACATTTTGATTAAATTTTAACTGAGATAGCTCATCTATAAAAACTTTATAACTAAAATCTTTTAAATCTACATCTACTTGCATAATTTTACCTTTTAATAAGTGCTTTATTTTATCTTAAATTATTAAATTTCACAATAACTAGGTATAAAAAGTTGATAATTGTCCTCTAGCATAAAATAAAGCTCATCCATATCTTTAGAAAAAATAGATTTTATCCTTTTACTTTTTAATGTTTTTTTATCGAAAGGAACAAAATGCAAAAAATCACTTTGATGCTTTAAAATTTGAAGCGGATTTTGCGTTTTATCGTCATTTATAATTAAATCTTTTTTAAATAATGTCGATAAACTCTCATAATAACTCAAAACGCTTTTATTTGAGTTAATGTCGTTATCATAATAATATAAATCAATATCTATGCCAAGCTGACCACAAAGATCAAAAACAACACTAGCTTCACTTGTGCTACTTTTTGAATTTACCAAAATAACGCCTTTTTTTAAATTTTTAATATCACCTTTTCCAATCGACAAAACAGGAGTTTTAAGGCTATAAAATTGTTTTTTATAAGTTTCAAAAAAATTTTTTTCAGCTATAACCATTCCAATTTCATGTTTTTTTATATCTACTTTCATCATATCAGGTTTGGTGTGATTATAATCTATAAAAACCTCGCAACTATCATCTTCATTTAATTTTTTTATATCATCTAAAATTTTAGAAATAGTTGGATTTATAACTCTTATGTAAAGCTTATGGTTTGTTATTGTTTTATTAAGAAAAATAGCATTTTCATATATTTTTTTAAATCTTTCATAACTTAAATTTTTCATATCAAAAATAAGATAAAAATTTATACCAAAAGGTGATGGAAATTGACCTTTTGCTTTTTTTATAGATAAAAATACATCCTTTAAAATAGCTGGTTTGCCAACCAACAAAAGAGAATCATTTGGAAAAATCATAGTATTATTTTTAGTTAAAATTATCTCATTATGTCTATAAATCATAGGAATTGAAAAACTATTTCGTAAAATTGTATTTAACCTCTTATATGCAAATGAGCTTCCAATTGGAACTTTAACCTCCATAATTTCACCCTCACCAAGTCCGATATTATCAGCAAAAACTGGACTATCTGGTAAAAATCCTACAAGTCTTGATGAGATAATGGAATTTACATTTATAAATTTCATATGCTCATCTTCTATCTCTTCTATTAAATTCCACTTATCAAGCAGATAAATTTCTTCATCGCTATTTAAAGATCTTAAATTTTCATAAACAATTTTTGCTTCAAATTTATCATCCATAATAACCAAAAATCTATCAAAATTATCATCCACAATCATCTCTAATCTAGCTTTGCTAGTTGGATCAAATTTATAAACTTTTGCATTTTCTATATTGAAATTTTTTGGTAAAGTTTCATCATCATTAATCACAATAACATAATTATGATTAACATTTTTTAGTTTTACTATATTTTCTAAGAAATTTTTTGCTACAATTCCATCTGCAATAATTAAGATATTTTTCATATTTACTCCAAATTTTTTTAAAAAGGATATTATAGCAAAATGGAATTTAAAATAGATAAAACAGATGAAAATGCTAGAGCTTGCACGATTAAAACAGCTCACTCAATTATAAAAACTCCTGTTTTTATGCCTGTTGGAACTGTTGGAGCTGTGAAAAGTTTAGATGCTGTTGATATGAGTGAAATTTTAGATGCTAAAATAATCTTAGCAAATACTTACCATATGTATCTACGCCCTACTTCAAAAGTTGTGAAGAATTTTGGCGGACTTCATGGATTTACTAAATTTAATAGAAGTTTTTTAACCGATAGCGGTGGATTTCAAGCTTTTAGTTTAAGCAAAATTTCAAAAACTACTGATGAGGGGATTAAATTTGCTTCTCATATAGATGGCTCAAGACACTATTTTACGCCTAAATCAGTTATCGATATCCAGCATAATTTAAAAAGCGATATTATGATGATTTTAGATGATTTAATAGCCCTACCAGCTACAAAAAAAAGAGTTGAAGAAAGCATAAAAAGAACTATTTTATGGGGAAAAGAGGCACTTGAGTATCATAAATTTAAGCAAATGAATGGAATTGGGATAAATCAAAATTTATTTGGGATAATTCAAGGAGGCACTGATTATGAAGCTAGAAAAAAATGTGCTTTAGAATTTAGCGAGATGGAATTTGATGGGCTTGCCATTGGTGGATTGAGTGTTGGAGAGAGCAATGAAGAGATGTATGACACTGTAGAGGGTGTGATGGAATTTATCGATGAAAATCGCCCTAGATATTTAATGGGAGTTGGAACGCCTGAAGATTTGATAGAAAATATTGAGCGTGGGGTTGATATGTTTGATTGTGTAATGCCAACAAGAAATGCAAGAAATGGTACGCTTTTTACGAGCTTTGGTAAGATAAATATCAAAAGTGCTAAATTTATAAACGATGATATGCCTATTGATAAAGAGTGCGATTGTTATACTTGTAAAAGATATTCTAGGGGATATTTAAATCATCTTTATAGAAGCAAAGAACTTACCTTTTACCGCCTTGCAAGTCTTCATAATCTTCATTATTATCTAAATTTAACGAAAGGTGCTAGAGAAGCGATTTTAAAAAGGGAATTTAGTAAATTTAAAAAAGCATTTTATGCAAAGAGAAGTTAAATAGGGCTGTATTTAGTGAAAATTTATCCTTATTTGGGCTTAAATATAAAGAAATTAAGTAGAATAAATTTGATTTCTTATTAATGTTATACAAAATTGATAATTCTCTTTATTTTTTAGTTTAAGCTCAAAAAATCTGATGTTAGAAAATTATCTTTACGATATTTGCCATTTTTAGCCACAATAAACCATTTATCACAAATTTTTAAACTACTAAAGTGATCGATTTTATCACTCATAATCTTAAAATTAAAAACTAAATTTTGTAAGATTATAGGCTTTTTTAGGATTGTTGCTGAGTAAAATAAGAGAAAACTTAAAACAGTAAGAATTTGTACAAAAATCTAAAGATATTAAATTTGAAAATAGGATTGTAAAAATAAAAAATATTAGACGATTTTAAAAGAGATATCAAAAATATTTCAAAGAGTTTTCAAAACTACTATAAATAAAAATTTTAGATATAAAGCCCGATTTATTGCTAATTCAAAAAGAAATAATTTTATACTATTTTTCAAAGTAATGATTTTATTTTACACTTCTTATACTTTTTTAGCTTGTTATCAATGTTTTTATATGAATTTTTGTTTTAAAATTTATTATTATTTTATTTGCAATCAAGTTATATCATCGATAAATCAAAGCATTCACTTAAATCTTTTTTATAATCAAATTTTGATATTATTTTTAAAATTAACATTTCATCTACATTTTTATTTCACAAATAACAAATACTTATTTTTAATTTTTCTTATAGTGAAAATTTTGCAATACCATATAAAGCACTATAATCTATCACTACTGTATAAAAATATATGATTTTTTTAAAGCTTATTTGATAATCCAAAATTGCTTTAATTTTTTCATAATCACTCTTAGCGTTTTAGAGTCAAAAATTTAAATTATCAAAAATAATATTTTAAACACAATAAATTTAATATCAAAGTTATTTTTATAATCATATTTTGTATAGTTTTAAATTTACATGGATTATTGATTAAATTTTCCAATAAAATCAAATAAGCTTCTTTTTTAGAAATTCATTATCATAAATTCTTTAATTTTATTGATTTTTCCAGCAACTATGTTATTAAAATATATGATAAATTTTAATTTACAAATTGTGATAAATATAGATTTTATTTTTAAATTATATATCTCAATCAAAAATTAAATATGGACACAAATTTAAAATAAATTGCCAAAAGAGCGATTAAAAGTAGAAACAAATCTCTAAATTTAGCTTAATCAACTATCTTTTAGTAGTTTAGTAACCAAAATATCATTAACATCACTATGTTTTTTTATGCTTTTAAATATTTTATTATAATACTCCTCAAAAATCATATGGCTATCTATCTTACCGTTTTCTTCGATTTTTTTATATTCGCCGCTATTTTGCAGCTCAAATGCAAGTGCAGTGTCACTTAATTGAACTTTTAATATGTCTTTTAATTTCTTTTTTAAATTTTCATTATAAATAGGAGTCATTAACTCTAATCTTCGCTCCAAATTTCGAGGCATCCAATCAGCACTAGATATATAAACTTCCGGATTTGAATGTTTAAAATAAAAAATTCTAGCATGTTCTAGGTATTTTCCCACAATTGATATAATTTTGATATTATCACTTACCCCTTCGATTCCAGGTCTTAAGCAACAAATTCCTCTAACTATTAAATTTATCTTAACCCCTGCTTTATTTGCTTTTATGAGAGCTTTTATCATATCTGTATCTACGAGTGCATTCATTTTAGCGATAATACAACCATCCTTACCTCTGCTTTCTTCAAGTTTTATCATATCTATTAAACGTTTTTTTATTTGCATTGGCGACATTGAAAGAGTATTTAAATGGCGATTTTTATTATATCCTGAAAGGATATGAAAAAATGTCGTGGTGTCTTTTGCGAAATTTTCATCTGTGGTAAAAAAACTAATATCAGTATAAACTTTAGCACTGCTTCCATTGTAATTTCCAGTGCCAAAATGTATATAAAATTTAAGCCTATCACCGCTTTTTCTTATGATTTGCGTAACTTTTGCATGGACTTTAAAACCAGTTATTCCATAAATTACATGTGCTCCTGCATCTTCTAATGATTTAGCCCAGTGAAGATTATTTTCCTCATCAAATCTAGCCTTTAACTCTACCATTACAGTTACTTGTATGCCTTCATTTGCTGCATCTATTAATGCTTGAACTATTGATGAGTTTTTTTCGACCCTGTAAAGCGTCATTCTGATAGATATCACTTTAGGATCTTTTGCTGCTTCCTTTATTAGGCTAGCTACAGGTTCAAAGCTCTCATAAGGGTGATTTATTAAAATATCGCCCTTATCCATCTCATCAAAAATAGAGCTATTATCACAAAATGGAGGTAGTGTTTTGGGGGTATAAAGAGGATTCATTAAATGTACAAAATCTTTATTACTAACAACGCTCCAAAGTCCATCTAGCGATAAAGGGATACTGTATTCATAAATGTCTTTATAAAAAATTTTCATATGAGAATTTAGAAATTCAAGCAGATCTGGATCTGAATTTTTAGCTATTTGCAAACGCACAAAAGCACCCTTTCTTCTAAGCTTTAACCCCTGCTCCAATATCATCATAAAATCATCTGCTTCTTCTTCTTCTATCACAATATCAGCATTTCTAGTAACCCTAAATGCAGCAGAGCTAATAAGTTTATACCCTGGAAAAATCTCTTCTGCATGACGTTGAACAATGCTTTCTATAGGAACATAAAAATTATCGCTTACTTGCACAAATCTAGGCATAACCCTTGGAATTCTTATCATTCCAAATTTAATGCTATCTTGCTTATTTATATCTTCTAATTTTACAGCAAGAGCAAAACTGAGATTGTTTAAATGCGGAAAAGGGTGGGTTGAATCAACAGCGATTGGAACAATAATGGGCAAAAGATTTGAAAAGAAATAATCATCAGCTTTTAATTTTAAAGCTTCATCCAACTCATCATAATTTACTATAAAAAATCCACTCTCTTTTAAAGAATTTACAACCTTTTCATACTCATTTGTTAGATCATTTAACTCATTTTGCAAATAAGCCCTAATCTCTCTTAATTGTTCAAGTGGAGTCATCTCATCGCTTCCGCTAGCTGTAATTCCAGCCATAAAAAGTTGTTTTAATCCAGCCACTCTTATCATATAAAATTCATCCAAATTTGTTGAATATATAGCTAAAAATTTGAGTTTTTCAATCAAAGGTATATTTTTTTTACACTGAGCCAAAACTCTTGTATTAAATCTAAGCCAAGAAAGCTCCCTATTTATAAAAATATTTGAAATTTCTGACATCACGCAACCTTTTATAAAAATTAACGCCTATTATAGCAAAAAATTGTAATGAAATTTTAGAATTCTATTTTATAAATTTAAATCTTAATAGATAAATTTAAAATAAAGTTTTTATTCACTATAATAGCGAGATGAAATATAGTGTTTTTGATAGTTATAAAGAAATTTTAACCTTTCTAGCCATAATTTTTACTGTTTTTATTATAAATTTAGGTTTTGAGTATTATGAATTTAAACAATTTAAGCAAGATAAATTTAAAACCATTGAAGCAAAAGTTGAAAGATCGTATCTTAAAACAAATAAAAAAGGTAGAATTTATCGTGTTTTAAAACTAAAAACTAAAGATTTTAGCTTCTATACGACATTTAAAAAAGAGTTTGATTTTAAAATTCGAGATAGTATAAAAATAGGCGTAATTACTGATAAAATAAAATTTAAAGAGTATTTAAAAAAATCATTTTATATGCCAAGCTATAATCCTAAAATTATACAAAATAAACTGAATTTTAAAGATTTTTTAATAGATAAAATCATATCTCAGCACCAAAATAGCAAAATACAAGAACTATACACCACACTATATCTTGCAACACCGATTTCAAAAGAACTTCGAGATGATGTTACAAAATGGGGAATAGCTCATATAGTTTCTATAAGTGGATTTCATTTAGGGATTATTTTTGCTACTTTATTTTTAATACTAAAACCAATTTATAAATTTTTTCAAATTAGATATTTTCCTTATAGAAGCAGTTATTTTGATATAAGCGTGTTTGGATTTTTAATAATGTTTTACTATCTAATTTTGCTAGATTTTACACCAAGTTTTTTAAGATCCCTTATAATGGCGTTTTTAGGATTTATATTTTTAGTTAGAAATTTAAAAATTTTATCATTTTGGACTCTGTTTTTGACGATATTGTTAGGAGTTGCTTTTATGCCTCAACTGCTATTTTCAATAGGTTTTTATTTTTCTTGTATGGGAGTTTATTTTATATATCTATATTTACACCATTTTAAAGATAAATTTAGCATACCAACAAATTTAATCTTATTTAATTTCTATGTTTATTTTGCTATGAATATACCTGTTTATTATTTTTTTGGTAGTGTTAGCTTATATCAAATATCGGTTATTTTGATTGGATACATTTTTGTTATTTTTTATCCATTGAGTGTAATTTTGCATATATTAAATTTAGGGTATTTATTTGATGATATTTTATTAAAATTTTTAAATTATGATATTGAGATTTATCAAATTTTAATACCTGCTTGGCTTTTTTATTTAGTAAATTTAATAGCTCTTTTAGGTATAAGATATAAAATTTTAGCTATAATTCCAGCTATTGTTGGAATTTTTCCTGTAATATTTATAAAGGATCTATTTTGAAAAAATATATTTTAACTCTATTTTTAGTCATAAATTTGCAATCTCAAGTTGTAAAGATAATTGCTGTTGGCGATATAATGTTTCATAGTCCGCAACTAAAATCTGCAAAATACGATAAAAACTACTATGATTTTTCAGATAGTTTTAGTGAAATTGAAAAATTTCTAAAAAGTGGTGATTTTGTGATTGGAAATTTTGAAAGCAGTTCAAATATAAATCGATCATTTTCTGGTTATCCGACTTTCAACACTCCGCCAATTGTATTTAAAAATTTAAAAGATGCTGGCTTTGATGCATTAAGTACTGCAAATAATCACGCCCTAGATACATCGATAAAAGGCATAATCACAACAACTAATGCTATCAAAAATGCTGGTTTAATATCATTTGGAACAGGATATGAAAAAAGTAAAATTGTAGAAGTAAAAGGTATCAAAATCGCTCTTTTTTCTTATTCGTATGGATATAATGGACTTGAAAATTCACTAAATGCAGGCGAAAAAGAGCTAATAAATTTTTTAGATGAAAAGCAAATTCAAAATGATATAAATTTTGCAAAAGAAAATGGGGCCGATTTTATAATAATCTATCCACATTGGGGAGCTGAATATAAAAGCAAAGCAAGTGAATTTCAAAAAAAATTAGCTAAAAAAATGGTTGAATTTGGTGCAGATATCGTTATAGGAAATCATCCTCATGTAGTTCAAGAAATATTATGGCATAAATCTAAAGATCATATAGGCTTTATCGCATTTTCGTGTGGAAATTTCATATCAAATCAACGACTTGAAACAATGCAAAATATAAAAACAGAACAAAGTGTAGCATTTGAAATTATAATTTCAAAAAATCAAAACAAAACAACTATATCAGATATATTCTTTCATCCACTTTGGGTAAATCCTGTTTTTGAAGATGGCAAAAAAGTCGTTAAGGTTTTTTTAGCAAAAGATATTTTAGAAAAAGAAACTTCAATAAATTTTTTAGCAAAAGATCCAAAAAATAGAGCCAATCAAGCCTATCAAATGACAAAAAAGGCTCTTAATTTTTAGTATTTTCTAAATAAATGCAAATTTTAAAACCATACAAAAACACAATCCAACCTATATAAATCCAAACAAAAAAGAATAAAAGCACGCTAAAAGAGCCATATATACTCAAATATGTTTTATTATAAAAAGCGTATTTGATAAATATAAATTTAGAAAAATTCCAAATTAAACTCGTAATAAATGAGCTAATTATTATATTTTTAAGCAAAATATTATCTGCTGAAATGATATATGTAAGGCAAAATATCGCCCAAATAATAAAATACGGCAAAAGTGCTACAATATTTATCCAGCTAGTAAGTTCGCTTTGGTTTAGTAAATCTTGAAATTTTGTTGATAGAAAAAATGAAAGTCCAAGCCCTAAAGGAGCAAGAGTTATTAAAGTCCAATATTTGCTAAAATCTTTCCAAAATCCATTTGGTTTTAAATTTAGAATTTTATTTACGACGTATTTGTAGTTATCAAAAAACATAATAGTTGTAACTATGATAGCAATAAAGCCTAAAATACCTAAATTTACACTATTTGATAAAAATTGCTCGATATATTCAGTAATGGTATCTTGATGAGATGGAAGCAAATTTGAAAAAATAAAATTTTTCATCTTTTCATAATGCTCTTTAAAGCTAGGAAGTTGAGTGAATATAGATAAAGATAGTAACAAAACTGGTATAAAAGATAAAATAGTATGATAACTAAGGCTTGCTGCGTGATTCAAAAGCTCTTTATCATAAAAATAATTAGCTAAAACCTTTAGTTTTTTATAAATTTGCTTTAAATTTAACATAACCGTCTCTCTTTTGATTTACAAATTTCATCCAAAATACACAATAATTTTAATCTCAAACTTAAATCTCTAAAAATATGCTCAAAGTCCCATTTTATAAGGGTTTAAAATATTATTTGGATCAAAAGCTTTTTTTATTTGTCTAAATAAATTCATCTCTTCATCACTAAAAGCTAAATTCATATAAGGAGCTTTTGAAATTCCAATTCCATGCTCGCCGCTTAAAGTCCCGCCTAAATCAACTGTTATTTTAAAAATTTCTTCAATTGCAGCATAGCCCTTTTTTACAGCATTTTCATCATTTTTATCAACCATTACATTTGTATGGACATTACCATCACCAGTATGACCAAAACAAGGAATTTTTATATCATATTTTTTAGAAATTTCATCTATTTTTTCTAATAATTCAGGAAGCTTTGCTCTTGGAACAGTGATATCTTCGTTAATTTTCAAAGAGCCATAAACAGTAATAGCTTGCGAGCAATTTCTTCTTGCAAACCATAAATTTGCACTCTCTTTTTCATCTTTTGCCACAACAAATTCAATCGCTTTGTTTTCTTTAAAAACTTTTTCAATTATCTCTAAATCACTGTTTAATGCTTCCATTACATCACCATCAACATCGCTAATCAAAATGGCTCCTGCATTAGTTGGTAAGCCTTTTTTATATTGATTTTCAACAGCCTTAATGCTAAGATTATCTAAAAATTCCATCGCTACAGGATTTACTCCGCTTGCTAAAGTTTTATAAACAGCATTCATTGCACTATTTACGCTATCAAAAACACCCATTGCTGTTTTTTTTAGTTTTGGTTTTGATAATAATTTAAGCGTGATTTCGGTTATTATTCCAAGACTTCCCTCACTTGCAATCAAAATTCCTGCAATATTATATCCAGCAACATCTTTTATAGTTCGCTTTCCAGCTCTTATTATATCGCCATTAGGTAAAACAGCACGTAAAGCCATTACATAATCTTTTGTGATTCCATATTTTGCCGCTCTCATTCCACCAGCATTTTCACTTACATTTCCACCAATTGTTGAGTAATTCATACTAGCAGGATCTGGTGGATAAAATAACCCTTTTTCTTCAACTGCTTTTTGCAAATCTATATTAATAACGCCTGGCTGAACAACTGCAACCATATTTTCAAGGTCGATTTCTAAAATTTTATTCATATGTTTTTCAAAACTTAAAATCACTCCGCCATTAATCGCCAAAGCTCCCCCAGTAAAGCCACTTCCAGCACCTCTTGGAATGATTGTAATTAAATTATCATTACAATATTTTAAAATTTTACTAACATCTTCTTCGTTTCTAGGAAAAAGTACGCCATCGGGACGAAATTTTTTTCTTGTTGCATCATAAGAATAAGCTAATTTATGAGCTTCATCAAAATAAGCGTTATCTTTTCCAAGAAGATTTTGAAAAAACGAAATATCAACAGCTTTCAATTTACTACTCCAAATCTAATAAATATCTATAATGTTCATTATAGTCTTTAATATAAGCACTATCAAATTTCCAAAATACAGTAGAAATTTCTTTTATATTGCTATAAAATGGAGTTTGATAATACGATACTTCGCCGCTTTGAAATTTCTTTAAAATTTCAAAGCTTCCACAATCAGCAAAAACAGCCTCTTTATCCATTGCGATGAAAATAAGACCAGCGGAATTTAACGCACAAAGCTCTCTAAAATCATCCCTGTTAGGATTTGGCTTATTATTCATACTCAAAAATGCTCCCATAATATCTGGCTCTATAAAAGTTATGTGAGGAAAAAATTTAACCACTTGATCATAAATTTCTTTATTTGGCACCACAATCAAAGCTCTATCGTATAAAAAATTCAAAATCACTTTATCTCCCACTTTTGGTAAAATTCCTGGTACAGGAAGGGCTGGTTGAGAAAGCATTCCAAAAACTTCAAATCTAACTTTTGCTGTTGTACCGTTTTTTTGAGTAACAACAGCTCTTGCAATAATCGAACTCTCGCCATTTTTAAACGAATGAGTAACAACCCCGCTACTTCCTAACACTATATTTGCACTATCTATAATTTCTCCCTCGCCATCATTAACATTAATTAAAGGCGTTTCATACGTTTTTGGATTAAAACTAGAACTAGCACTTAAAGTAACTAAAAATATAGATAAAAAAACTAAAATATGTCTCAAAACAACTCCTTAAAAAATAATCATCAAAATTATACTAAAATTTGGTTAATTTTTATAAAAACTTTTAAATTTACTTTTAAATAAAGCAAAATATAGTAAAATATATAATTTTATTTAAATCATAGCAAGGAAATTTATGATAAAAAAAATTATTTTATTTGTTTTTATATTTATGAATGCGTATTCTAGCGGATTTAAAATGAATAAATTTGAGTGGGAAAGCGGAGTTAGTTTTCTAAAATTTCTTGAAAATTCAAACATCCCTTTGTCTCTTTACTATAATCTAAGCCCCGAAGATAAAGAATTAACAGCAGAAATAGTTGCTGGAACAATGTGTGAAGTTTTAATACAAGAAGATAATTCTAATATAGAACAAATTTTAATACCAATAAGTGATGAGTTACAAATTCATATCCTTAGAGATAAAAATGATAATTTTGAACTATCTTTTTCTCCTATAATATATGAAGAGAGGGAGCATATTTTAGGAGTTTCTATCGAAAAAAACCCTCACTCTGATATCACAAAAGCTTTAAGCGATGATGCTTTAGCAAATGAATTTTCAAATATCTTCACAAAACAATCAGGAGCAAATTTTTCAAAACTCCAAAAAGGCGATCAAATAGCAATCCACTATAAACAAAAATATAGACAATCAAGACCATATCTTAGACCATTAATCTTATCAGGGATGATTGAAGATCGTGGAGAGAGCTATTATCTTTATTATTATGATTCAAAATACTATGATCAAAATGGAAAAATGTCTGAAAATTTTCTATTTAAGCTACCAATTTACGGTGCTAGAGTGTCATCTAAATTTCAACCAAAACGCTTCCATCCTGTACTTAAAATTTATAGAGCTCATCTTGGTACTGATTATGCTGCACCAAAAGGAACACCTATTAAAGCTGCTGGGGATGGTAGGGTTATATTTCTAGGCAAAAAGGGCGGATATGGAAATACTGTTGAGATACAGCATATAAATGGATATAAAACGCTTTATGCACACACAAAGGGTTTTGTAAAAGGTTTAAAAAAAGGACAAAAGGTAAAACAGGGTGAAGTTATAGCGTATGTTGGAACTACTGGATTAAGTTCTGGACCACATCTTCATTTAGGGCTTTATAAAAACAATAAAGCAATTGATTTTGAAAAAGTAGTATATAAAGAAAAAGATGGTAAATTCATAAAAGAAAAGAAAAAATTTGATGACTATGTAAAAAAAGAAAATCAAATTCTACAAAAAGCACTAGGCGGTTTTAACAATCCAGATAAAAATATAAAATTTAACGACGTAATGGATTTATAGGGTAAATTTATGATTAATGAAATTTTAAATGATGAAATAAAAAGAGCAAAAGAGCTACTTAATAATCATATAAATGATAAAAATAATGATGAATTAAGTGGGGTTGATGTAGCAGATTGTTTAAGGGTTCTTAAAAAAAATAATGAAGAAGAGTATTTTAGTTATCTAAGTAGATTAGATGTTCAAAGTCTTGTATATTCAGCCACAGATATGCCTGAGCATATCCTAAAAGATTTACTTACGATAATACCAAATGACAAACTAGTAAATGTCACAAAAGAGCTAGAAAGTGATGAGCAACTTGAGTTATTAGAGCATATCCAAGAAATAGATGAAGATAAAGCAAAAATCATTTTTGATGAACTTGATGATAATGATAAAAAAGATATTTTAAAGCTTTCAAATTACGATGATGACGAAGCTGGTGCATATATGCAAATCGAGCTTTTTAAAGCAAATTTAAACGATAGTATCCATCAAAGCATTCAAAATTTAAAACTTCTAAAAGAAAGCGATGAGATTGAGCATATTTTTAAACTTTTTGCCGTTGATGAAAAAGGTGTTTTAAAATACGCCATACCATTATCGGATCTAGTTATAAATGATTTTTCTTTAAAAATAAAAGATGTAGTAAAAAAAAATAAAGAGGATAAATTTAAAGCCATTTTTGCACACGATAATGATCCAATCGAAGATGTTGTTGCAAAATTTCATGAGTTTGATTTATCTGTTTTACCGATAGTTGATAGCAAAGGGGTTTTAGTTGGAAGAATTACAACAGATGATATACATGAGTTTATCCAAGAGAGTGCTACAGAGCAAATTTATAATCTAGTGGGAGTTGATGATGACGCCGAATATGAAGATGAAAGTATCATTAAAGCTAGCAAGTCAAGAGCTTTTTGGCTTTTAATAAATTTATTTACTGCTTTTTTAAGTTCTGCAATAATTGGAATTTTTGATCAAACAATTCAAACTTACGTAGCTCTAGCAATTTTAATGCCAATAGTTGCTTCTATGGGCGGAAATACAGGGACTCAAGCACTAACAGTAACTGTTCGAAGATTGGCTTTAGGCGAGATAGAATTTGGCGATGCAAAAAAGGTTATAAAGCGAGAAATAGGAATTTCATTGGTCAATGGACTATTTTTTGCTTTAATTGTAGGAATTGTGTCTTTTATATGGTTTAAAACACCACTTTTAGGGATAGTAATAGCGATGGCTATGCTTATAAATTTAGGCTTTTCGGGGCTTTTTGGCACTTTTATACCATTAACTTTGAAAAAATTTAATATCGATCCAGCCGTTGGCTCATCTGTGCTTTTAACAACTGCTACTGATATTATAGGATTTTTTAGCTTTTTAGGGCTTGCAACTTGGATACTTCTATGATAAATTTAAGGATAAATGAGATTAAAAAATCAAAATACATAAAGCTTTATAATATAAATTTAATAAAAAATGGCAAAGAAATTTCTTGGGAATACGCTGAAATTCACGATAGCGTTTCTACTCTTTTATATGATGAAAATAAAAAATCATTCTTGCTTGTAAAACAAATTAGAATTCCTCTTTTATATAAACAAATCAAAAATAACATTTCATCAAAAAATTTAGGCTACACATATGAGTTATGTTCTGGATTGATGGATAAAAATTTAAGTGAAAAAGAAACTGCTATAGAAGAAATTTTAGAAGAGACTGGATTTTGTGTAAAAAATTTAGAAAAAATAGCAACCTTTCACTCAGCACTTGGTACTTCTGCTACAAAACAAACTTTTTTTTATGCACAAATAGATGATAGTATGAAAATTGGCAAAGGCGGTGGAATAGATGGTGAAGAGATTGAGCTTTTTTATTTACCGATAGAAAATGCAAGAGAATTTTTAAATGATGATGATTATATAAAACCTGCTAGTTTGGGGTATTGTTTTATGTGGTGGTTTGATAAATTTGGATTTAGGCTATGAAAAAATTAATTGAGATTTTAGAAACATCAAATTTGTTTTTAACAGGCGGTGGCGGTGTTGGAAAAAGCTATGCGACAAAAGAGATTATAGAGCATTATAGAAATTTTAATAAAGGTGTTATTTGCCTTGGAAGTACTGGAATTAGTGCAGTAAATATTGGAGGTGTTACTCTACACTCATTTTTATGTCTTGGAATTTGCAAGAATTTTGATGAGTTAAAAGAGTATGATAGAAGTAGAACAATAAAAGAAAAGTTAAAAAAACTAAATGAAATTTTAAGAATGACGGATTTGATTATTATAGATGAAATTTCTATGATTTCGTGTGATGTTTTTGAGCTTGTATATTATAGATTATCAAGTTTAAATTATAATGGAAGAATTATGGTAGTAGGTGATTTTTATCAACTGCCGCCGATCACCAAAAAAGATAATCAAAATTCAAATTTATTTTATAAAAAATATGCTTTTTCATCATTTGCGTGGGATAATTTTAAATTTACAAATGTTGAATTTAAAAAGTCAAAACGAACAAAAGATTTAAAATTTTATTATTTTTTAAACAAAATACGTACTCAAGATATCAATTCATCAGTTTATAAATATTTTAGTAAATTTATAAAGACAAAATTAATGCCTGATTTTGAAAAAACAGTTCTTTTTGGAAGAAATAAAGAAGCGGATGATTTAAATAAAACAATGCTTTCAAAAATAAATTCAAAACTAGAAAAATATTATGGACATTATGAATTTTTTGATCCTGAAATCGAAGAAAATGATCACAAAATATCAAAATGGCTATCAAATTTAAATGTTTTAAATATTTTTGAGTTTAAAATAGGTGCTAAAGTGATTTTTACCATCAATAAATATAAAAACGCAAACAATCTTAACTCTTTTTTCAATGGCGAACAAGGTGAAATTATAGACATAGAAAAAGAAAACGATGAGATAATTTATATAAAAATTAAAAAATTAAATGAAGATATAATAAAAGTTGAGCCTCAGGCTTATGATTTTGGAGAATTTATAACCCACGAAAATGAGCTTAAATATAAAATTATAGCTAGTTTTTATCAATTTCCTTTACGTTTAGCTTATGGAATAACTATCCATAAATCGCAAAGTATGAGTATTGAAAATTTAAGCTGTGATTTAAATAATATTTTTGCCGATGGACAATTATATGTAGCCCTTTCAAGAGCCATAGATCCAAAAAAATTTGAAATTATTTATAATAGAAAAGAGAATTTTTATTCATATTTAAACAAGGTTATAAAAGCAAATCAAGAAGTTAGAGAATTTTATAATAACCAAACTTTTATATATCTTGATTAAATTTAAAAAATTATTGCATTATGATGTCAAAACCATCTGGAATTTTAGGCAAAAAAAGATCTTGGTTTAAATTTTCATCTTTTTTAACTTCGCTAAAAACAATTTCAACCTCATTGTCTAAATTATCTTTATAATCAATCTTATATAGCAAAGAGTCTTTTAATTCAATCTTATATAAGATATCATTGAAATTTGCAGAGTATAAATTTGGCTTTAATTTTTTAGCATTTTTTAGCACTTTAATTAAATTTGGTATATCTTTTAAATTTGTTAATATAACTTGCTCTAATTCTGGCTCAATAACTACAACTTGCGTTTTATTAAAATAAATATCTTTTAAATTTGGCGTTTTATAACTCCAAAACGCAGCACTATTTGTAGCAAAAAAATTTCCGCTATATATTATTTTGCTATCTTTATTTTTAATAGTTTGTATAAAATCTGCACTTAAAGTTTTAAACTCTAACTCATAACAAAAAGCAAAATTTAAAAAAAATATCAAAAATAGAGATATGAATTTCATTTTTTTCATTTTTTATCCTTAAAACTGCAAAAAATTATAGCAAGTTTAATTTAATGTATGATAAAATAATAAGAAAATTATTTTTAAGGTATTTTAATGTTAAAAAATGTAGTTGGTAAAATTTTTGGGACAAGAAATGATCGTTTAGTTAAGCAATACGCAAAAAAAGTTGCACAAATAAACGCCTTAGAATCAAAATTTGAGTCTTTAAATGATGATGATTTAAAGCAATATTTCTTAAATTTGCAAAATAGCGTTATAAATGGTGAAAAAAGCTTAGATGATGTGTTATTTGAAGTATTTGCGATCGTTAGAGAATCAAGCAAAAGAGTTTTAAATATGCGTCATTTTGACGTTCAGTTAATTGGCGGAATGGTGCTTCATGATGGTAATATAGCTGAGATGAAAACAGGAGAAGGTAAAACTTTGGTTGCAACCCTTCCTGTTATTTTAAATGCAATGACTAAAAAAGGCGTGCATGTAGTAACTGTTAATGATTACTTAGCTAAAAGAGATGCTAAAGAAATGGGTGCCTTGTATGAATTTTTGGGCTTTAGCGTAGGAGTTATAGTTGGTGGAGAGTATGATGATGCAAAAAGAAAAGCAGCCTACAACTCTGATATAACTTATGGCACAAATAATGAATTTGGATTTGATTATTTAAGAGACAATATGAAATTTAGGTTAGAAGATAAAGTCCAAAGATCTCATAATTTTGTAATAGTAGATGAAGTTGATAGCATTTTAATAGACGAAGCAAGAACTCCTTTAATCATCTCTGGACCAACAAATAAAACATTGGATGGGTATATAAAAGCAAATGAAGTAGCTCTGCAACTTAAAAAAGGAAAAGCCCCTGAAAATATACTAGATAAAGATGCAAAACCAACAGGAGATTTTATAATAGATGAAAAGAATAGAACTGTAATTCCAACAGAAGCTGGCATAACAAAAGCAGAAAAGCTTTTTGGTGTAGATAATTTATATAGTCTTGAAAATGCTGTTTTAAGCCACTATTTAGATCAGGCTTTAAAAGCAAACTATCTTTTTGAAAAAGATGTTCATTATGTAGTTAAAGATAATGAGGTTGTAATAGTGGATGAATTTACAGGAAGGTTAAGCGAAGGAAGGCGTTTTAGCGAAGGTCTTCATCAAGCACTTGAAGCAAAAGAAGGGGTTAAAATTCAAGAAGAAAGCCAAACTCTAGCTGATATAACATTTCAAAACTATTTTAGATTATATAAAAAATTAGCTGGAATGACTGGAACTGCTCAAACAGAAGCAGCAGAATTTAGTCAAATTTATAATCTTGATGTGATCTCAATACCTACAAATTTACCTATTCAAAGAAAAGATCAAAACGACTTAATCTATAAAACAGAAAGAGAAAAATTTAATGCAGTGATTGAAGAAATTCAAAAAGCAAATAAAAATGGACAACCTGTTTTAGTTGGAACTGCTTCTATTGAAAAAAGCGAAGTTTTACATAGACTTTTAAAAGAGGCAAAAATTCCTCACTCAGTTTTAAATGCTAAAAATCACGAAAAAGAAGCAGAAATTATTGCAGAAGCTGGCAGAAAAGGTGCTGTAACTGTTGCTACAAATATGGCTGGACGCGGGGTCGATATTAAGATAAATGATGATATAAAAAATCTTGGAGGACTTTATATTATAGGAACAGAAAGACACGAAAGTAGAAGAATTGATAATCAATTGCGTGGTAGATCCGGCAGACAAGGCGATCCAGGAGAGAGTAGATTTTTTTTAAGTTTGGAAGATAATTTGCTTAGAATTTTTGGTAGCGATAAGATCAAATCAATAATGGAAAGACTAGGAATAAAAGAAGGTGAAAGTATTGAAAGCAAGATGGTTACAAGAGCTGTTGAGAATGCACAAAAAAAGGTAGAAAGTCTTCATTTTGAGAGTAGAAAATATATTCTTGAATATGATGATATTGCAAATGAACAGAGAAAAACGATATACAAATATAGAAACGAACTTTTAGATCCAAATTTTGATTTAAGCCAAAAGATTGAATCAAATATGCAAGATTATGTTGTTTATCTTTTAGATAGTGTTGAAATTTTTAACGGAAAAATATCTCAAGATTTTAATTTAGAAGGACTTATTAATATAATCTATCAAGAAACTGGATACAAATTTCAAATAGATGATTTAAAAAAAGATTATGAAGATTTAAAAGATTTTATTTTTAATACATTAAAACAAAATTACAACGATAAAATGAGTATTTTAGATAAAGAATACAAAAAAACTATAGAAAAACAAATTTATCTGCAAATTTTAGATAGAGATTGGAGAGAACATCTTTATCAAATGGATATATTAAAAACAGGTATTGGTCTTCGTGGATATAATCAAAAAGATCCATTAACAGAATACAAAAAAGAAAGCTATAATCTTTTTATAGAGTTAGTTAATCGCTTAAAAATAGATAGCATAAAAACATTGCAAGCTATAAGATTTCAAACTAATGAAGATATAAATAATATGCAAAATTACCCAGAAAATAACAATCAAAAAGATGAATCACATCAAAATTTATCTCAAAAAAATAATAAAATAACGCAAAATAAAAAACCAAAAAGAAATGAACCTTGCCCTTGCGAAAGCGGTAAAAAATATAAAGATTGTTGTGGAAAAAGTGGTCCAAAAAAAGGAGCTTTTGCAAATTAAATGGTAAAATATTTAGTTTTTAAATATCTAAGATTTGATAAAACTCAACCCTTTATAAGTCTTTGTGCGATTTTAGCTTTTTTAGGTGTTAGTATAGGTGTGGCTGTTTTAATTATAGCTATGGCTATTATGAATGGTTTTGATAAAGAATTTGAAAGAAAACTTTTTACTATGAACTATCCAATAACCATTCTTAGCCCTTTTAAAGAAGGTGTTTCAAAAGAAGATTTGCAAAATTTAAAAGCAAATTTTAAAGATATAAAATTTAGCCCATTTATTAGTTCTCAAGTTATTATTAAAAACACAAATAAACTTGAAGGCGGTATGATATTTGGTGTAAATTTAGATGATGAAAAAGAGATAAATAGTGTTGTTAAAGATGGTGCAAAAAATATAAATTTAGACAATTTTGGAATTTTAATCGGTAAAGGTTTGAAGGATGAATTTCTTATAAAAGATGGCGATAAAATCACTTTGCTTTTTGCAAAAAATGACGCAGCTGGATTTTCTTTAATGCCCAAAATGAAGAGATTTGAAGTAAAAAGCAGTTTTTCATCGGGATTAATAGCCTATGATAAGAGCTATATATATGCAAATATTAATGATTTGGCTAAAATTTTAGGTTATAAAAATGGTAAATTTGATGGAATTCACATTTATTCAAAAGATCCATTTAAAGATAAAGATAAAATTAATGCCGTGCTTCCAGACAGGTTGGTTGCTGTTGGCTGGTGGGAACAAAATGGTAATTTCTTTTCAGCTTTAGCTTTGGAAAAAAGAGCATTATTTATAGTTTTAATGCTTATAATTTTAGTTGCAAGCTTAAATATAATAAGCTCGCTTTTAATGACGGTTATGAATAGACGTCAAGAGATTGCCCTACTCTTAAGTTTAGGGGCTTCAAAAAGTGAAGTAAAAAAAGTGTTTTTTTACATTGGGATGGTGATTGGTGGTGGAGGAATGGTTTTTGGGCTTATAATGGGAATTTTAGGGGTTTGGATACTTGGTAGTTTTGATATTGTAAATTTACCTGCTGATGTTTATGGTAGCTCGAAACTGCCAATGGAGCTTTCAAAATTTGATTTAATTTCAATCATCATTGGCTCTTTTATAGTAGTAACGCTTTCATCATACTATCCAGCTAAAAAATCAACTCAAGTTGATGTTTTATCAACTTTAAGAAACGAATAAAGGAAATTTATGCAAAAACTACAAGTTTTAAAATGGTTTGATGTTGTAATCATATCAATGATAATGTTTTCATTTTTTATCTATAGCTCAGCTATTGGATATTTCGGGTTAAAAACAGGTGCTGTAAGTTTAAATGATAATTTAGATTTTTCATCATCGCAAAATTACTTGACTATTTTAACTGAAATTTTCTTTTTAATGATTACATTTTTATATTTAAAATTTAGAAATTTTGACTTTTTGGTGCTTTTTGAAAAAATAAAATTTAATATCAAATCTGTATTTTTAGGGATATTACTTTTTATTATTCTAGCTTTTTTGATGGATTTGTGCTCTATTTTAATGATAGGCTTTTATGAAAATTTAGACGATGTAGATACAGATATTTTAATAAATTTTGATAGTTCTATTATTTTATTTTCTATTGTAAATGGATTTTATGAAGAGATATTTTTTCTTGGAATTTGCCTGCTTGTAGATAAAAAATTCCTACCTTACGCACTATTTTATGGACTTTTAATAAGATTTAGCTTTCATACTTATCAAGGGATGATAACTGCTTTAGAGATTGGGTTTTTCTTTGGTGCATTTGTATATATTTTCCACAAATACATAAAAAATCTCGTTCCATTTTTTATAGCTCATGCAATAGGCGATATGATAGGAATTTCTACTTCTTATTTTTGGCAGTTTTTATCTATTTTTGATTAAATTTAAATATAAAAATTTCAAAATAATTTTTATATTTTAAACTAAATTTAATATTTTTTAGATAGAATACAAATCTCAAACTAATATCAAGCCCAGGTGGTGAAATTGGTAGACGCACCAGACTCAAAATCTGGCGGAGGCAACTCCGTGTCGGTTCGATTCCGACCCTGGGCACCACTAAATGTTTTTAATATATTATATGATTTTAAAAATTTAAAAGGTTTTAAATGAAAATTTTATTTTCTCCAAGTGAAGCAAAAAGTAGCATCTTAGGGAGCGATAGATTTAGTATAGACAGCTTGATTTTTCCAAATTTAAATAGAAAATTTGTTTTAGACAAATATGAAAATTTCATTAAAACCTCGTATGATTTAACAAAAATTTTTGGCACAAAAAATCAAAATTTAATAAATTATTATAAAAATAGCTTTCAACAAAATGTTGGCATAAAAGCTATTTTAAGATATGATGGCGTAGCATTTAAAAGTCTTGATTATAGAAATTTAAATAAAGACAGTCAAAATTATATAGATCAAAATACTCTTATATTTTCAAATTTATTTGGAGTTGTTAGAGCTAATGATATTTTACCTGATTATAAACTCAAACAAGGCGAAAATTTGGGTGATTTTAAAATTGATAAATTTTACAGTGCTGAGTTAAAAAAAATTTTAGATAGTTATTTAGATGATGATATTTTGGATTTAAGAGCCAATTTCTACGATAAATTTTATAGACCAAGTAAAAATCTTATAACTCTAAAATTTATAAAAAATGGTAAAATTGTAAGTCATTTTGCAAAACATTATAGAGGAATTATTTTAAATACAGTAGCCTTGCATCAAATAAAATCAGTGGATGATTTTTTAAATTTAAATTTTCATAATCTAAAATTAATTGATATAAAAGAGATTAAAAATAAAACAGAGATAAATTTTGAAATAATCTAGATTTAACTCATATTTTTCATTCAAAAACGAAATAATTATAAAATTTAGCATTTTTTTATTAAATTTTTGAAATTTAATCGCTAAAGTATTGTTTTTTTACTAAAAGTATTGTAAAATGGCGACTACAAACTTTTATTTAAAGGATATTATATGAAAAAAGCTGATTTTATTCAAATGGTTGCCGATAAGGCTCAATTAACTAAAAAAGACGCTAATGTTGCTTTGGATGCTATACTTGAAAGTATAGAAGAAGTTTTAATAAAAGGCGACAATATTAGTTTTATAGGTTTTGGTTCTTTTGATGTTACTAAAAGAGCAGCAAGAGAAGGCAAGGTTCCAGGAACAGACAAAACTTATAAATCACCAGAAACAAAGGTTGTTAAATTTAAAGTTGGCAAAAAGCTAAAAGATGCAGTTTCTAAAGCAAAATAATTAAATAAAATTTCAAAGGAATTTAGCTTAGTCTAAATTCCTTTTTATATCAAAAAAGATTTTAAAGCAAATCTATCATTACAATTTTTATCTCAACCAAATTCTATTTTTTAATATAATTAAATAAATTTAAAATAACCAAGCCTTATTGTTAAACAATAAAATAAATTATCAAAAAGTAAATGTTTTATTAGTCTCTATATGACTTTAAATAGAATTTAAATCTTATTTGAATCTCAGTTTTTCAAAATCAACTCTTCAATTTATTGTAAATTTAACCCAAACTCCAAAAAATCAGCTTTAAGTTATAAATTTATAAGAAAAATTTTTCTGTTTCAATTTAGAGGTCATAAAAGTTGATAATTTTTTTAATAAATTAAAATTTAAATGCTAAATTAACACAAAACTCAGTAGCGAAATTATTTTATAAAAACATCTACTTTAAGCACAAAAAAGGTCGTAGTAAATTTAAAAAGCAAAAATGAGTTTGTAAATGATATTAATAAAATTAAAAATTTTAGGGATTGTAAGACTAAAATGACTAAATTAAAAGGGGTGAAGAAAAAAATTTATACTTAAAAATACTAGTTTTGATATGCAAAAAACTTTATTAAATTTTATTAAAACTGATTTTGTTTTGCTGAATCTAAAATATTATAATCTACTTAGCTAAATTCTCTGCTACATCAGCTGCTAGTTTTAGTTTTTCACTGCTAAAATGCGTGTATATTCTTGAAGTATTTAAGCTAGCATGACCTAGTGCTTCTTGCACTAAAACCAAATCTTTTTGTTTTTTATAAAGCATAGTAGCAAATGTATGCCTAAGCATATGAGCTCCATTTTTTGCCTTTCTTATCCCTGCTTTAAAAAGAATTTGTTCCACAATTCTACTAACATATGCTTGAGTTAATGCTTTACCTTTTCTATTTACAAACAAAAGCCCATCTTTATTTTCATAATTTATCTCTAAATTTTCAAGTAAATTTTCTATCAAATGCCTTTTTATCATTACTATTCTATATTTATTTCCTTTACCCCTGATTCTTATAACATACAAATCATCATCTTGACTTATATCTTTTTTCTTTAAATTTATAGCTTCACCAACCCTTATGCCTGTAAAAATTATAATTTTAATGATTAATTTATTTCTTGTTGTATTTGTTTTAAAATCACTATTTTCAATAGCCTTTAAAAATTCGCTAACCTCTTCTTCGCTCATATATTCTGGTAGTTTTTGCCCCCTTGTTCCACTTACTCCACCCCAATTTTTTAGTTCAATATTAAAATTATGAGAATTTCCATTATCTTCATTTTGTTTATCCAAATATGAAAAAAAATTTATTGCAGAAATTCTATAATTTTTTTTACTAGCATCGCTAAGTCCCCCCGTAATACTAGCCAAAATTTCACTAATTAACTCTTCATCTATTTGTTTTAATGATTTTAATTCATAAAAACAAAGTGTTTCATATATTTTTTTAAGAGGATTAAAATATGTATTTATTCCGCTAAGCCCAATATTTCTTGCTTTTTTTACTAAAGAATCAAGTTCTTCTATATTTAAAACACCTTTGCTTAGATTAAAATTTATACTAGCTAATATTTTGTAATCTTTTAATTCTTTATTTGAAAGAGAGCTTAATTTAAATTTTACATATCTAGCAATCCAAAAAAGCATAGATTTTTCAAAATTATCTTTATAATCAAGTTTATATTTCAAATTTCATCCCCTATATGAAAAAATCTAATCAAAAATTACGAATGGAAGTTCTATAGTATTTTTAATTAAATTAAATGGACTCAAAAGCACATCACTAACAACCCTATTTTTAAAAATTGGATTATTTAAATACCCTCTTATTTCAATTATAGTTGAAATTGCCCTATCTTTACCTAAAATAACTTGATTAAAGATAGGAATATATCCTATAATCGAACTTGCATCTTTTAAATAAATTAGTTCTAAATCTAAATTTAATGCACCACTTTTTAAGTCAATATTACCCTTTCCTGCAATATCTGCACTACTTCCATTTAAATTTAAAGCATTTATATTTAAAATATTTTGTTTTTTTGTAAAATAAATTTTTCCATCTTTTACACTAAATCCTTTATTATTAAAATCTGGAGTTTTAAAATTAAGCAAAGATGGGATAGAATTTATAAAAGATAGTAGTTTTTGATATAAAACCAAATCACTCAAATATCCTTTTTTTATTAAAATTTCACCCCTAAAATCATCAAAACTGCTGCCAATAGCTTTTACCATGAATTCACCTTTTTCAAATATTTTTCTATTTAAAAATTCATTAATATTTTCACCACTAATTTTTTGAGCAAAAAATGACAATAAATTTGGCTTTATAGTAAGTAAAATTTCACCATTATTTAAAGTTTTTCCCTTAAATTTAGTAGAATTTTCATATAAATTTGCAGAATAAGAATCCAAATATAGAGTTTTATTTATATCTTTAAAAATAATATTAGAATTTATTGCGTTTACTTTTATGTTTGGGGTGCTTGTTTGATTTTTATCACTTACTAATATTAAATCAAGATTTTTAATATCCAAATTTACCTCATCGCCTAAAATATTAAAATTAATCAAATCGCTTTTTGTAAAGCCTCTTATGATGGAATTTTTAATCTCTATATTTAAATCATCTTGTTTATAACTTTTACCATCTTTGGTTAAAAATGGTGTTTGAGCAACAAAATCTTGCACTTTTATTTTAAAATTCTTAAAATTTTTTGTAGCAATCTCAACCTTTCCGCGTTCTACATTTAAATCTTGCAAAAATTCACTATCCAAAGCAAGAGAATTTAAATCTTGTAAATACAATAAATACGAACCTGGAGATAATTTTAAATTTACACCTAAATTATAAATTACAACATTTGTGATTTTGCCACTAAAATCGATATCTATAGGAGTTTGAAAATTTATTTTATTATATATATTTTCTACGCTTAAATTTTTAAAATCAGCATTTAAATTTGCTATTTTTTTATTTAAATTTATACTTCCAGTAATATTTTTTATATCAAAAATATCGCCAAATTTCAAACTCGTATTTTTTATATCAATCAAGGAGTTATTTAAATCTATTTGACTATTTTTTATATCAAATTTTATATTATTTAAATTAATTTGACTATTTTTTAATTCAAAATTACCATTATACTTTACATCAAAAGGATCAACGCCAATGTCTAATAAAATCTCACTTTTTAACTCTCCACTTAGTTGTTTAAAAGGCAAATCTATATCATAATTTTTTAATATTTTTAAAATTTCATCATCTAACAAACTATCTGTTTTTAAGTATATTAAAATTTTAGTATTTTTAAATAAATCTTTTATAAAAACAGAGCTATTATATAAATTTTTATCAATATATTTTGGATTTTGTAGCTCAAATTTTAAGTTTCCATTTAATAGAGTAATTTTGGCACTTTCTACCTTAACAGGGCTTAAATTTTTATCAAAACTCACATTTAAATCATAAGCATACCCCTCGCCTTTCATTCCATAAAGTTTATAATCAAGCTTTGATAAATCAATCTCTCCATCGAGAAAATCAATATAATAATTCTTTGCCACAATTTTTCCATAAATCCACTCTTTAAGATCTTCATCCATAGCTGTTTTGAAGCCAAGTTCATTCATAAATTGCTCTAAACTACTAGCATAAACACTCTTGATGTTATATTTTAATATTTTATTTTCTATATTAAAATCTAATTTTCCATTTATTTCGTGCGTTGAAAAAAAACCATCAAAATAGTAAAATTTATCGATAAAATCAATATATAAATCTCCAATTAAAGTTAAATTAAAATCCTTAAAAGAAAGCTCTTTTATGCCTATTTTAAATTTTTTATCTTTTGTAAAAATTTCAGTATCAATTTTCAAAAAAGGCGTATCTATATAAAAAATTTTATCTTTATAAAGAACTGTTAAATTTGTATCATAAATTTTAATATTTTTTAAATCTATTTCTTGAAAAAAACTATTTATGGCTCTAAAATATTTAGCTAAATTTTCAAAAATTTTAGCATCAAATTTTGTAGATTCTAGACTATTTTTGCCATAGATGTTAATATTTTTTGCTTTTAATATCAATTTATTGTCAAATTTAATATATAATTGTTCGATGCTAAAAATGTCATTTTTATAGCTATTTATACTAATTCCATTTTTTAGCCAAACAAAATTTAAAGAGAGGATTATCATGAGTATGACCACAATAGTTAAAATTATCTTTGCTATTTTTGATATTATTTTCATTCTTACCCTTGCTTTTATTATAGATTTAACCGCACCAACGCCTTTTAAAAATGAAATTTTTATACCAAAAGGAAGTGCTACTAAAATTATATCACATTTATCAAAGCAAAATTTTAATGCAACTATTTTTGATTCAAAAATTTTAGAAAAAATAGGAAAAATACAGAGCGGATACTTAAATTTAGAAGGTCAAAATTTAACTAAAATAGATTTTTTTTATCAATTAACAAAAGCAAAACCAGTAATTGATGAAATTACCTTAATTCCAGGCGAAACAACCATCGTAACTTTAAAAAACATAGCTAAAGAAAAAAATTTAGATTTCATAAAGCTTGAGATTGATTTTAATCAAACCGCACCTTTTTATGAAGGTTTTTTAGTGCCAGAGACTTATTATTTACCAAAAGGATTAAAAGAGAGTGAGATTATAAAATTTTTAGTAGAAAAATCTAAAATTTATCACAAAAATTTATCAAAAGAGATTCTAGGAGATTTTAATAAAACAAAATGGCAAGAAATATTAATAATTGCTTCTATTATCCAAAAAGAAGCTGCCAATGCAAAAGAAATGCCCATAATTAGCTCTGTTATACAAAATAGACTTAAAAAAAATATGCGTCTTCAAATGGATGGTACTTTAAATTATGGTGAATTTTCTCATCAAAAAATAACACCTTGGCGTATTAAAAATGATAAAAGCCACTTTAACACATATTTAAACAATGGGCTTCCAAAAAGTGCTATTTGCTTAGTATCCAAACAGGCTATCAAAGCTGCTATAAATCCAATAGAAAGCGAATTTTTATATTTTGTAAGAGATAAAAAAACAGGTGCACATATATTTACAAAAAGCTTACATGAACATCTAAAAGCTATAAATTTACAAAAAAATATAAAATAATTTTGTTAATTTTTTTATTTATAAAATTTTATTTTTAAAATGGTAAAATTACAAAATCAAATTTAAGGAGATACAATGAGTGATATAATTTATACTTACACAGACGAAGCACCAGCGTTGGCAACTTTTTCGCTATATCCAATGATAAAAAAATTTTTAAGTAAAGCAAATATAGATATTCAAACAGTAGATATATCATTAGCTGGGAGAATTTTAGCAAATTTTAGTGATTATTTAGATGAAGATCAAAAAACAAAAGATTACTTGCAAATTTTAGGGGAATTAACTACCCATAAAGATGCAAATATCATAAAGCTTCCAAACATATCGGCTTCAGTACCTCAATTAAACGCTTGCATAAAAGAGTTGCAAGAAAAAGGGTATAAAATTCCTAATTATATAGAAAATCCAACAACACAAGAAGAAATAAAAATAAAACAAAAATATGCAAAAGTATTAGGAAGTGCTGTAAATCCAGTGTTAAGAGAAGGAAATTCAGACAGAAGATGTGCAAAAGCTGTTAAACAATATGCCTTAAAAAATCCACATAAAAATAAAAAATGGGATGAGTCTATAAAAACTGAAGTTTCTTATATGCAAAGTAGCGATTTTTATGAAAATGAAAAAAGCATTATTTTTGAAAATTCAACAAATTTAAAAGTCATATTTGTTGATAATATCGGTCAAAAAACTGTTTTAAAGGAGAATTTAAACGTCTTAAAAAATGAGATTATAGATGCAACTTTTATGAGTGCAAAAAAACTTGATGAATTTATCAAAAATAGTATTGATTTGGCAAAACAAAAAGATCTTTTGTATTCAGTTCATCTAAAAGCCACTATGATGAAAGTAAGCGATCCAGTAATTTTTGGGCATTTTGTAAAGGAATTTTTTAGCGATGTTTTTATTGAATTTAAAGATGAATTTAAAAAATTAAAAGTCAATGAAAACAATGGTTTAAAAGATCTATTTTTAAAAATAGAAAATTCAAACATAAAAGATAAAATTTATGCTAAATTTGATGAAATTTATGCTAAGCGTCCGGATTTAGCCTATGTAGATAGCGATAATAAAATCACAAATTTACACGTTCCAAGCGATGTTATTATAGATGCATCTATGCCTGCAATGATAAGAAATGGCGGTAATATGTGGGATAAAAATGGTCAAGAAAAACAAACTCTTGCAGTCATTCCAGATAGAAGTTATGCTTTAGTTTATGAGGCTATGATCAAAGATTTAAAGAAAAACAAAGAGTTAAATCCAGCAAAAATCGGTTCAGTCTCAAATATAGGCTTAATGGCAAAAAAAGCACAAGAATATGGAAGTCACGATAAAACTTTTATTATGAAAGATGATGGAAAAATTATAGTAAGTGATGAACAAGATAAGGTGTATTTTGAATTTGATGTAGAAAATGGCGACATTTTTAGAATGACATCAACAAAGGATGAAGCTATTAAAAACTGGATAAATTTAGCCATAAATAGAGCAAAATCAACCAAAATAAACACAATTTTTTGGCTAGATGAAAACAGAGCACACGATAGAAATTTAATGAAAATAGTAAAAAATGAGTTAAATAAATTAGATATAAATGATTTAAATTTAGAAATTTTAAGCCCTTATGAAGCTACACTAAAAACAAATTCTCTAATCAGAGAGTCAAAAGATGTAATAACAGTAACAGGCAATGTGCTTAGGGATTATTTAACAGATCTATATCCAATAATCGAGCTTGGAACAAGTGCAAAAATGCTATCAATTGTGCCACTTTTAAATGGTGGTGGACTTTTTGAAACTGGTGCTGGCGGTTCAGCTCCAAAACATGCAGAACAACTAATAAAAGAAAATCATTTAAGATGGGATAGTTTGGGAGAATTTTTAGCTCTTGGTGCGAGTTTAGAACATTTAAGCGAATCAAAAAATAATCAAGAAGCAAAAATATTAGCAAAATGTTTAGATAAAGCAATATCTACTTGGCTAAAAAACGATAAATCTCCAAAAAGAAAAGTTGGAGAATTTGATAATAGAAATAGCCATTTTTATCTTATTTTATATTTTGCAAAAGAGTTAGCAAATTCAAATTTTGGTGAAATTTATAGAGATATTGCTCTAAATTTAGAACAAAATGAAATGAAAATTAACAATGAGATTTTAAATGCACAAGGTAAAAGCGTTGATTTAGGTGGATATTATAAATTCGATAATAAAAAAGCAAATGAAGTTATGAGGCCTAGTAAAATTTTAAATAAAATAATTGATGAGTTTTAAAAATATTAAATTTATTTTAAAATAAAATATTAAAATATTTTTTAGTTATTTTATTAGTTAAATTTAGGTAAATTTAGGTCAAAATTTTTTAAAGGAGTTTGTATGAATATCCACGAGTATCAAGCTAAGTCTTTGTGTCGTGATTTTGGTATCAATGTAGCAGATGGATTATTGGCAAATAGCGTAGAAGAAGCAGTAGAAAATGCTAAAAAACTAGGCGGTTTAATTTGGGCTGTAAAAGCTCAAATTCATGCTGGTGGTAGAGGACTTGGTGGCGGAGTAAAGATAGCAAAAAGCTTAGATGAAGTAAAAAAATATGCCACTGAAATTTTAGGTATGACTCTAATCACTCCTCAGACCGATAAATTTGGCAAAGTTGTAAAAAAAATTTATATAGAAAAAGGGTGTGATATCAAAAAAGAGTTTTATTTAAGTTTTACTTTTGATAGAAATAGTGAAAAAATTGGCTTAATAGCAAGTGCAAGCGGTGGAGTAAATATAGAACAAACCTCAAGCGATTTGATTAAAAGCTTGCTAATCGATCCACAAATTGGGCTTATGGAATTTCACTCTTTAGAGATTGCTTCATTTCTAGGTTTTGATAAAGAGTTGAGTATTAAATTACACTCATTTTTAAATAAACTATATAATCTTTACATAAAAACAGATGCAAATTTAGTAGAAATAAATCCATTAATTTTAACACAAGATGATGATTTTATGCCACTTGATGCTAAAATGAATTTTGATGATAGTGCATTATTTAGACAAGAGAAAATAGCTAATTTTAGAGATTTAGATGAAGAAGAGCCAAGTGAAGTTGAGGCAAAAAATCACTCTTTAAGCTATGTAAAATTAGATGGAAATATCGGATGTATGGTAAATGGAGCTGGACTTGCAATGGGCACAATGGATACTATAAATTCAGTTGGTGGAAAGCCTGCAAATTTCTTAGATGTAGGTGGTGGAGCCAATCCTCAAACTGTAGCCAAAGCATTTGAAATAATATTAAGAGATAAAAATGTTAAATCTATATTTGTAAATATTTTTGGCGGTATTGTTAGATGCGATAGAATTGCAAACGGAATCTTAGAAGCCACAAAATTAACTCAAATAGATATTCCAGTAGTAGTTAGATTAGATGGCACAAATGCAAAAGTTGCAGCCGAAATTTTAAAACAAGCAAATATAAAGAATATAATTTCAGTAGATGATTTAGAAATTGGTGCTAAAAAAGCTGTAGAATTAGCAAAAGAAGGTGAGATATGAGTATTTTAGTAGATAAAAACACAAAGGTTATAATACAAGGTTTTACTGGACAAGAAGCTACTTTTCATGCAAAAGAGTGTATAGAGTATGGTACAAATATAGTAGGTGGCGTTACTCCATTTAAAGGGGGCACAACACATCTTGATAGAGAGGTTTTTAATACAGTTAAAGAAGCTGTTATTAAAACTGGTGCTGATGTTAGTTTAATTTTTGTTCCTGCTAAATTTGTAGCAAATAGTATAATCGAAGCAGCAAATGCTGGTATAAAATTAGCAGTTGTAATAACAGAACATACCCCTGTAAATGATATGCTAAAGGCTAAAAATTTTGCAAATAAATGCGGTATGAAAATAATTGGTCCAAATTGTCCTGGAATTATAAGCTCAAATGAATGTAAATTAGGTATAATGCCTGGAATGGTTTTTAAAAAATCATTTACAAATATAGGTCTTATCTCGAAATCTGGCACACTAACTTATGAAGGTGCTAATCAAATTTTAAAAGAGGGATATGGAATTTCAACAGCTATTGGGATAGGCGGTGATAGCGTTATAGGTTTAACTTATAGTGAGCTTTTGCCTATGTTTGAAAAAGATGAAGATACGAAGGCTATAGTTTTGATAGGTGAAATTGGCGGAAGCTTAGAAATAGAAGCTTGCAAAGTGATAAAAGAGCAAATAACTAAACCAATAGTAGCATTTATAGCTGGTCAAAGTGCTCCAAAAGGTAAAAGAATGGGGCATGCTGGTGCTATAATTAGCAATGAAGATTCAACAGCAAAAGGGAAAATGAAAGCATTGAGTGAAGTTGGTGTTAATGTCGTACAAAGCCCAGCTCATATAGGATTAAAACTAAAAGAAATTTTGAAATAAGGAGAAAAAATGGAGCAACCACAAGGCGTGGCAGTTTGGGTTGATGAATCTCGCTGCAAAGCCTGCAATATTTGTGTTAGCTATTGTCCAAGCGGTTCAATAGCTATGCGTTATGAACCAAATGCTATACAAGGAATGATGATAGAAGTTATAAATAGCAATACCTGTATAGGTTGTAGAGATTGCGAGAATCACTGCCCCGATTTTGCTATTTTTGTAGCAGATAAGGGCTTTAAATTTGCAAAATTAACGCCTGAATCAAAGCAAAAAGCTCAAGCTATTAAAGATAATAATTTTATAAAAATAAAGGATTGTTAATGAGAGAGGTTATATCAACAGGAAATATCTTAGTAGCTCAAGCAGCAGTTGATTGTGGCTGTAAATTTTTTGGCGGATATCCGATTACGCCATCAAGTGAAGTAGCTCATGAAATGAGTGTTCTTTTGCCAAAAGTTGGTGGAACTTTTATTCAAATGGAAGATGAAATTTCAGGTATTTCAGTAGCACTTGGAGCTTCAATGAGTGGAGTTAAAGCGATGACAGCGAGCAGTGGACCTGGAATTTCACTAAAAGCCGAACAAATAGGACTTAGTTTTATAGCTGAAATTCCATTAGTGATAGTTGATGTTATGAGAGGTGGACCATCAACAGGGCTTCCTACAAGAGTAGCGCAAGGCGATATTTTGCAAACTAGAAATCCAAGCCATGGTGATTTTCAGAGTATAGCTTTAGTACCTGGGAATTTAGAAGAAGCTTATACTCAGTGTATTAAAGCTTTTAATTTAGCTGAAAAATTTATGACGCCTGTATTTTTGTTGTTAGATGAAACACTAGGACATATGCAAGCAAAAGCATATTTACCAGAAAAAGATGAGATTGAAATTTATACAAGAGCTAAATTTGAAGGAGATCCAAAAGATTACCTTCCATATCAAGCAGATGAAGATAAGCCAGCGATTTTAAATCCATTTTTTAAAGGATACCACTATCATATAACAGGACTTCATCACGGACCTACTGGCTTTCCAACCGAAAATGGAGAAATGGTAGATTATAACATAAAGCGACTTATAAACAAGATAAATTTACACAAAGACGAAATAGTTGATTTTGAAGAATATAAATTAGATGATGCTGAAATTTGTATTATTACTTATGGAAGTGTAAATTTAGCAGCAAGAAATGCAATTGATAAATTAAGGCAAGATGGTATAAAAGCTGGGCTTTTTAGACCTATAACATTATGGCCAAGCCCTGGAAAAGAGCTTAAAAATTTATCAAAAAAATTTGAAAAAATTTTAGTTGTAGAATTAAATATGGGACAGTATTTTACAGAGATTCAAAGATGTATGCTAAGAGATGATTTGCATACCTTATTTAAGGCAAATGGAAGACCAATAAGCCCTAATGAAATTATCCAAAAAGTTAAGGAGATGTAATGGCTTTTGATTATAATAAATACTTAAGAATAGACAAAATGCCTACGCTTTGGTGCTGGGGTTGTGGAGATGGAGTAATTTTAAAAGCCGTAATAAAAGCTATAGATACAATGGGTTGGAATATGGACGATGTATGTATAGTAAGTGGTATAGGGTGTAGTGGGAGATTTAGCTCTTATATAGATTGCAATACAGTTCATACAACGCACGGAAGAGCCACTGCATATGCAACAGGGATAAAATTAGCAAATCCAAATAAGCACGTTATCGTTGTAACTGGAGATGGTGATGGTTTGGCAATTGGCGGAAATCACACCATTCACGCCGCTAGAAGAAATATAGGCATAAAACATATTTTAATAAATAATTTTATTTATGGTTTAACAAATTCACAAACTTCACCTACAACACCAAAAGGTTTTTGGACCGTAACAGCTCAAAAAGGTAATATAGATCCAAATTTTGATGCAACACAACTTCTCATAGCAGCTGGAGCTACTTTTGTTGGAAGACAAAGTATGATTTATCCTGATCAATTAGTAAAACTTTTAGTGAAGGGTTTTGAGCACGATGGATATAGTTTTTTTGATGTATTTTCAAACTGTCATATAAATTTAGGTAGAAAAAATAAAATGGCTGCAGCTACAGATATGCTAAAGTGGATTGATGGCATGACAGTCAGTAAGGTTAAATTTGATAAAATGAGTGATGAAGAAAAAATCGGACTATTCCCGCTAGGAATTTTACATGAAGACAACTCCCATATAGAATATACAAAAGCTTACGCAAAAGTTATAGAAGCTGCACAAAATGGCTCTAAAATAAATTTTGAGGAGATAGTATGACGCAGCTTAGATTTGTAGGTGTTGGAGGGCAAGGTGTTATTTTGGCTGGAGAAATTTTAGCAGCAGCCAAAATCAAAGCTGGTGGATACGGCATAAAAGCCTCGACTTATACATCGCAAGTTAGAGGTGGACCAACAAAGGTTGATATCTTACTAAGTGATGAAGAAATTTTATACCCTTATGCCGATGAAGGCGGAATTGATTTTATGATAGCTACAGCACAAACAAGTTATGATAGCTTTAAAAGTGGGGTTAAAAATGGCGGAATTATAGTAATAGAGCCAAATTTAGTTAAAGCTAGCGATGAAGATAAAAAGAGATGGAAAATTTATGAAATTCCAATCATAACAATAGCAAAAGATCAAGTAGGCAACGTAATAACACAAAGCGTAGTAGCTTTAGGAATCGCTGTTGAATTTACAAAAGTTATGGATGAAGAGTTGGTAAAAGAAGAGATGATTGATTCAGTTCCACAAAAAGTAAAAGCTGCAAATTTACAAGCCTATGCCTTAGGAATACAGGCTGCAAAAGAACTTAGGTAATAATTTAGACTGCATTGCAGTCTAAATTTAACCATTTAAAACATTATAAATTTAATTTCTCACACAAGAAAAATCATAAAGACTAATTTTAAATAAAACTATCACAATCAATCAAAACCCAACTTCTGTTTTTATTTTATCCACATAAAGTTCTCTTAGTTTCACTGTAAATTTACCTATTTTGCCTCCATTTATTAATTTTTCATCTACACTTATAACGGGTAAAATCAATAAAGTCGCAGCACTTATAAAAACTTCATCAGCTCTATAAACTTCATCTAAATCAAATTCTCTCAATCTAACCTCTAAACCTAATTTTTCCGCCAAATTTAAAATTATTTTTCGTCTTATTCCAGGAAGTATCTCATTTGATAAAGGTTTTGTTAGAAGAACTCCATTTTTTATGATAAACGCACTTGAGCTACCACACTCCGTTACAAAGCCATTTTCTATCATTAAGCACTCATCAACTCCTGCTTTGTAAGCATAGGTCTTAGCCATACATTGTGCCAAAAGCGATATACTTTTAATATCTCTTCTCTTCCACCTCAAATCGGGCGTACTTATCATTTTAATGCCTGTTTGCAATTTTGGATGATTTAAAATTTCAGTTTTATATACAAAAGCAACAATAGTTGGCTTTAAATTTTCTAAAAATATAAAATTTCTAAACGCCTCACCACGAGTAACTTGAATATATACAGCACCCTCTTTTATGTTATTTTTATAAATAAGCTCATAAGCTATATTTTCTATCTCTTGCTTATTTATTTCTAAATTTATTTCTATTTTTTCTAAACTACTACAAAATCTATCCCAAAAATCGCTCTTATCGATTAGTTTTGAATTAATTACAGGAACAACTTCATAAATTCCATCACCAAATATAAAACCTCTATCAAAAATAGAAATTTTAGCATCTCTTGCCCTTAAAAATTCACCATTTACATATACGATATCATCTAAATTTTGCATAATCTTCCTTTTTTAATTTCATATTTTATCAAATTTAAGCTTTAAATTTTCACTATAAACTTATTTTGAGTTAAAATTTGGTAAAATTATACAAAAAATTTAGGTGATAATAATGAAAAAGTGCAAAATTTCAGACAAAATAATAAGAGGTATGTTTTTTATATCAAAAAAACCAGTTTTATTTAGAGATTTATTAGAAGCAAATGCAAGTTTCAATGAGGGTATGCTAGTTGATCCTGCAAAGTTAAATTTTAAATTTAGATATGGAAAATCTTATATAATTTTTGGGCTTTTGTGCTTAATTATATTAATTCCATTTTTAATTTTAACTCACGGTATTTTTGAAAAAATAAACTTTCATATATCAATCATAGCCACTATTTTTATAACATCTTGTATTTTTATAGGATTTGATATCTTTAAAGCCATAGCTAGAAAATACTTGACAAAAAAACTTATTCAAGAAGCTTGGGCGATTCATTTTCCATTTTTTCCATACGAAAAATACTCTTCAAAAGTAGAAGAAATTTATGATGAAGCGATAAAAAAAGAGATTTCCAAGCGAGAATTAGAGCAGTATGTATTAGATAAATTAGTTACAAATAGCTAATTTATCCCATTATTTCCTTAAAATTTTGAGAGATTTTTTTAGAATTTTCATTTAAAACTTTTAAAAAATCTACTAACTTATTTGAGTGCTTTAAAATTTCATTATTATATTTCTCAAAAAGTTCAAATTCTTTAGATAGATTATAAATTTGAGATTTTATTGAATTTATATTTTTGTTTGTATTTTCATCTTTTATAAAAATTCTAAGAGTATATAAAAGCGACATTATTGTTGATGGAGAACATATAAAAACACCTTTTTGAATCATATAATGAAAAATCTCATCCAAATTTGAACAAATATATGTAAAAATAGCCTCACTTGGTAAAAACAAAACAGCAAATTCGGTAGTAGAAGGCGGCAAAATATATTTGTTAGATATATCATCAATGTGCTTTTTCATATTCTTAATTAAATCTTTGTTAGCTTGTGTTAGTGCCTTAGAATCGTTATTTTCTAATGCATCACATATATTTTGATAGCTTGTTAGTGGAAATTTAGAATCAATCCCTAAATATAAATTTTCTTTAATTTTTAAAGCTACATCAACAATTAAACCATTATCTAGCTTTTTTTGAATTTCATAAAAATTATTGTTTCTTCCATAAGTTAGTTCTAAAATTTTTTTTAATTCAAATTCGCCAATATTGCCTCTTAATTTAACATTATTAAAAATTTTATTTAGTTTTGCGATTTCGTCTTTTAAGAGCATTGTGCTATTGTTTGAATTTTCTAATTCATTTATTTTTTGAAGTATATCTTTAAATTTAGTATCTATCGATTTAACACTATTGTCTAAATTATTAGAAGTTCTTAATTCTGAATTTGTAAAACTCTGATTTAAACTCTGATTTAAACTAAAAAATCTATCTACAATAGAATCATTTAAATCATCACTTGCAGTTTGATGTTTAAGGCTTTGTTCGTTTAGTAAATTTTGCATATTTGAAATTTGAGTAGCAAAAAACTCTTTTTGTCTAAAATTTAAAAAAATTAAAATAAAAATAAGTATAATTAAAAAAATAAATAATGTATAAAAAACCTCCATTTAATCCTCCAATTCGATATTCAACGGATCGGCTATTTCATACTTAAATTTTAAAGCATTAATCTTTCTTTCCAAGTCCCTATTTTCCTCTATTAAAACAGAATGTGTTGTTTGAAGTTCATCTATATCAATGCTTATATAATAAATCATATTTCTAATGTAAATTGCTGGAATAAACATAGCTATCATCGAAACCAAAATAATACCACCTATCATTAAATCATAAAAGTTCAATCCTTTTTCATTAAAATTTTTATTTTCCATATATCTTAAACGCCCTTAATTTTGAACTTTTACTTCTTGAGTTTAACTTAATTTCTTTTTGTGAAGGAGTTATGGCTTTTTTTGTTAAAATTTTACCAAGTGCGTGATTATTTCCACACTCGCATTTTATAAAAAAATCAGGACAAATACAACTTTTTTCCCATTTTTTAAATCTATTTTTAATAATTCTATCCTCAAGAGAATGAAATGATATTATAGCCAAAATACAATCTTTAAATTTAGCCTTTTCTATGCTTGTTAGTAAATTTGTTAGCTCCTCTAACTCTTTATTTACTTCTATTCTGATAGCTTGAAATGCTAACGTAGCTTTTGAGACAGAATTTTTTCTAACTTTTTGCGGTCCTAAAATTTCAGCTAATTCTACGCCACTTTCTATATATCTTTTAGCTCTATATTTTACAATTTTATCTGCTAAATTTTTTGCATCTTTAATCTCTCCAAAATCTCTAAAAATTCTAACCAAATCATCAAAAGAATAGTTATTTACTACAAATTTGGCATCTAAAATTTGAGTTTTATCCATCCTCATATCCAAAGTTTTTGATTTTGTTGAAAAACCTCTATCATTTTTATTTATTTGAAGAGATGAGATGCCTATATCAGCCAAAATTCCTCGGATATTAGAAATATCAATTTTGCTTAAAATTTCAGAAAAAGGACCTTTATAAATTTCTATCCTATCACCATAATTTTTTAATAAATTTTTAGAATACAAAAAAGCTTCTTCATCTCTATCATTTCCTATAATTTTAATATTTGGATTTTGATCTAAAAGAGCCTTGGTATGCCCACCATAACCAATAGTAGCATCTAAAATAATACCACTTTTAATATCGCAAAATATACTTAAAATTTCATTTAATAAAACAGGTGTATGTATCAAATCAGCCCTTAAATTTTATTTTTTTTAGTATAATAACATAATTTTATTTAAAAAGGCAAGAAATTTGGATTTACAAAATATTTTAGAAGATATAGAAAAATTATCTTTAACAATGTTTAGAAAAGGATTTTTTGGAGTATTTCATGGATCTATTTCAACAAAAATCGGTATAAATAAATTTCTAATAAATAAAAAAAATGCAGTATTTGATAAGCTAACTCGAAATGATATGATTTTATTGTACGATAAAAAAGATTATAGATGGAATGAGGCAAGCATTGATAGCGATATACATTTAAACATATACAAAAATTTTTTTGATGCTAAATTTATAGCCTTTGCTATGCCACCAAATACAGTAAGTTACTCTTTAAGTCACGATTTTATCATACCAAAAGACTATTTTGGATATGAAAAATTCAAAAAAATTAAAATTTACGATCCTAAAAATTTTGATGATTGGTATGAAAGAGCTCCTTCTGAAATTTGCAAAAATCTTTTAAATAGTAAAACAAATTTTTTAATAATAAGAGGCTATGGCGTAGTAATATATGCAAGGACTTTTTCAAATTTAGCAAAAGATATTGCATTAATAGATAATAGTTGTAAGATTTTACAATTAAATCAAATTTATAAATGAAATTAAATTTTAATAACAAAATAATAAAATTTTTTGTTAGCAACTACAAAAATTATAGCGATTTTAAGCAAGCTTAAGGTTAATTTTAATATAATAACATCAATTTTTTGTTAGTTAATAAAGGAAATAAATGATAAATTGGATGCAAAAGCACAAAAAAGCTCTCATACCTGCAATCTGGATAAGCACTATTGCATTTGTTGGTGCTGGTTTTGTAGGATGGGGTGCTTATGATATGCGAAGGGACCGCTCTACTTCTGTTGCCATGGTTGGTGATACAGCAGTTACAATACAAGATTTCAGACAAAAATATAACTCACTATACAATTATTTTAACACTATTTCAAATGGTCGTATGAGTCAAGAAGAAGCTAGACAAATAAAATTAGATCAAATTGCTTTATCAGAATCAATCAAAGATGCTATAAGATTAAATTTTGCTAAAAATTTAGGACTTGGTGCTAGCGATAAAGATGTAATAAAATACTTAATTACAATGCCAGAATTTAAAATCGATGGAAAATTTAATGAACAACTATATAAAGACACACTCAAAAATGCAGGCATTAAGCCATTAAATTTTGAAAATGACTTAAAGAAAAATATAGTTATTAATAAGTTGGCATATGCTATAAATTTACCAGCAACAAATCTTGATTTAGAAGCATTGCAAAGTGCTTTTTTTATGCAAGATAGACTTTTAATTGACATTGTTTCTGTAAATTTAGATGAGTTAAACATTTCAGAAGATGAATTAAAAGAGTTTTGGCAAACAAAAAAAGATAGCTATCAAACAACAAAATCTTATGATATAGATGCTCTTTTTATATCCTCAAAAGATGCAAATGTTAGTAATGAAGAGCTAAAAGCATATTGGCAAAAAAATGAAAACAGCTACAAAAATAGCGATGACACAATCAAAACATATGATGAAGCAAAAAATGAAGCCCTAAATGATTTAAAACTAGAAAAAACTAAAAGCGTAGCCGTTAAAAAATATCTTGAGTTAAAAAAAGGAAATTTACAAACAGAATCAAAACTAACAGTTAGTGAGAATAATCAAACTTTTCCTATTCAAAATATAATAGATAAAAAAGAAGGGGAGTTTATTAAGCCTTTTGAATATAAAGATGGATACTTAATAGCAAAAATATCTAATATAAACGAGCCGCAAACAATGTCTTTTGAAGAAGCTAAAAATTTAGTAAATTTAGAGTATCAAGAGGTAAAAGCTAAAAATGAACTAGAAAAAATAGCACAAACAGCACTTGAAAATTTTAAGGGTAGAGATATAGGATTTGTATCAAGAGATAGCAAGATGAGTTTTGAAAATTTAAGCGAAGGTGAATTTAGTATATTTTTAAATGAATTATTTAATACAAACAACAAAATTCAAGGATTTATTACACTAAATAACAAAGCAGTAGTTTATAAAATAATTGACCAAAAATTAGAAAATGCAGATAAACTAAAAGAATACAAAGAGCTTTTATCACAAAATGCTTCAAATTTAAAAAATAGCATTCTAGGAAATGATTTATTAAATACCCTAGAAAAACAATACAAAATAGAGCAATTTTATAAAGGTGATCATTTTGAATAATTTTTATATTTTAGGATTAGATGTTGGCTCTGCCAACACAACAGCCATTATGACAAAAATTAGCGATAACAGCCTTAGCATATGTGGTATAGGTAAATCAAAAACAAATGGCATAAAAAAAGGATCTGTTACAAATATAGAACAAGCTAAAATTTCTATAAAACAAGCAGTAAATGAGGCTACTAAAATGGCTGGAGCAAAACCAGATAAAGTCATAGTTTCAATTCCAACCATATACACAAAAAATACAAAAATAAGTCGCACCATTAATGTACCAAATGGTGAAATTGGAATACAAGAAATAAAAAGAGTTATGCAGATGGTAGCAGAAAGTGTAGTAACTACTGATGATAAGCTTATTCATATACTCCCTTACAATTTCAAAGTAGATCAACAAGAAAAAATAGAAGATCCAATAGGCATATGTGGCGAAAAATTAGTGGTTGATGCAAATGTTATAACAGCAAACCAAAATTTAGTTAAAAATTTACTAAAAGCCGTGTCTATGGCTGGCTTAAAAGTAGATGATTTAGTATTGAGCGGATACGCATCTGCTATTGCTACTCTAAATGATGACGAAAAGGAATTAGGAGTTTGTCTTATAGATATGGGTGCATCAGTGTGTGATATTGCCGTACATGCTGGAAATTCGATTAAATTTAGCGACTACATTCCATTTGGCTCTTTAAACATAACAATGGACTTATCTCAAACCATAAATACGCCACTTGCAAACGCTGAAGATATAAAAGTCAATTATGGAAAATTAATTAAAAGCAAGACAAGTATAGAAGTACCTACAATAGGCGATTCTTCCTCAACTAATTTAATAAGTATGGAGGTGTTGGCAGAAGTCATACTTGCTAGAATTGAAGAAATTTTAATGTTTTTATTAAATAAAATTAAAAAAAGTGAATATTGTGAAAATTTAGGAGGAGGTATAGTTTTAACAGGTGGTTTATCTAAGTTAGATGATATGAAAAATTTAGCTTTTGAAGTTTTTGGTAATAATTTTCCTGTAAGAATAGCAAAACCTAAGAAAGTTGGAGGATTGACAGAAGTATGTGAGGATTGTGAAAATTCTTGTGCTATAGGTCTTTGTTTATACGGTGCTGGAGGATATACATCATATGAGATGGATTCTAATGGCGATTTAAGATATAAAAATTCAGTCAAAATTGATACAAATTTAGAAGAGATAAAAGAAAATAAAGAAACAGAAATAAAAAATGATTCTTGTGTATTAGATATACCAAATCAAATCGAAAAACCAAATTTTGTGCAAAGAGTTATAAATATCATAAAAGGTATGTTTTAAAAATTTAAATAAGGATGAAAAAATGAATGGATATAAAGTTGAAGAGCAAAAACCAACTTATGGAGCAAAAATTAAAGCTATAGGTGTTGGTGGCGGTGGCGGAAATATGATTAATCATATAATAAGAGAAGGATATGATAAAATTGATTTGATTGTTGCAAACACAGATCAGCAAGCATTAGACAAATCATTAGCTAAAACAAAAATTCAACTTGGCCCCACAACCACAAGAGGACTTGGTGCAGGAATGGATCCAGAAGTTGGTAAAAGAGCTGCTGAAGAGAGTTATGAAGATTTAAAAGATGCTTTAGAATATGCGGATATAGTTTTTATAGGCGTTGGTGAAGGTGGCGGAACTGGAACTGGTGCTGCACCTGTAGTAGCAAAAGCAGCTAAAGAAAACAAAGCTCTTGCTGTTGGTATTGTCACTACTCCATTTAATTATGAAGGAAGTAAAAAATTTTCTATAGCCCAAAAAGGCGTAGAAGAATTAAAAAAAGAGTGTGATTCTATTTTGGTTATTTCAAACCAAAAACTTCTTAGCTTAGTAGATAAAAAAGCTGGTTTAAAAGAGAGTTTAAAAAAGGTAGATGATGTTTTAGCAAGTGCAGTAAAAGGAATGAGTTCTATTATATTAGAATATGGTGATAGTGATATGAATGGTGATTTTGCGGATGTAAAAACAATTATGTCCCACAGAGGGTTAGCGCTGATGGGAACAGGTTGTGCTGAAGGTGAAGATGCCATAAAAGATGCTATTGAAGATGCCATCCAATCACCTCTTTTAAATGATGTAAACATAAATGGAGCTATGGGTATTTTAATACACTTTAAGCTTCATCCAGATGCTTCAATTATAGAATTTAGCGAAGCTGTTGAGAGGGTTAGAGAAGCAGCACATAAAGACGCTATAGTTAAAGTAGCCACAACAACTGATAGCAATATAGAAAATAATAGAGTTGAAGTAACCTTAATAGCAACTGGATTTGAAGAAGCTGAGAAAATAAACCAAAAATTAGAAAAAGAAGTAGAAAAAAAAAGAGATGAAATCACGGAAAATCATATAAAAAATAGAGTTGTTAGATCAAAAAAGGTCATAAATGGAATCTATGATGATATATATGATGAACTTGATAGCATTCCAGCTTATCAAAGAAATAAAATGGACTAAAGATATTTATAGATATGTTATATTTTGTAACATATCTAATATTCAACAAAACACTACAATATATTCTAATTTTAATCAACATTTCTTTTTTTTAAATATAATTAACTATTTTATTTCAAAGAGATAATCGCACTAAAAAATATTTATTTAAAATTAGTTTATCTCTTGTATTTTTTATTTTCATAACAATTTCAAATATATTGAAAAAATTATAAAAATATTAAACTGAAATAAATGCCAAAGATAGGGTTAAATTTTTAAATTATGATGTTTCAGACTTAATGGTTACTAATTTCACACAAAACAAAGCATGATAAATTATCATTATATATCTCTCAAACAATCTTGCAACTATAAATAAAAAAAGCTGATTTAATTAGTAAAAACCTATAATTTAAACCATTCTAAGCATGACCAGTTTTTAAGATTTTTACGTTAAATGTATTAAAAATTTTAATGTCATAAAACGCAAAATTCAAAATATTATCACCAAAAAACTAAAAGAATCAAGATGATATCTGTTTTCACGCAAACATATTAGTATAAATAATAGGTAATATAAATTACTTATCAACAGTTACAAAATAAAATAATTAAAGTTATATTATTGAGTTGGGCAATGAAAACTTTTTCAAAAATACATACGAGCAAATCTTAAATCCAATAGAGATAAAAAGTATCTACTATTAGTAATATTTATAAATGTTTTTAAATTTATAAATTGTCTTATATTACCTAATCTTAAATTTTATTTTGATTATATATTTTGCTACAATATTAAAATCAAATTTAATCTAAAAACCAAATATTTTATAAAAATATAAATTTTAATCTAAAATTTACTAATTTTCATAAATTTCTCAAATTTTCCTCCAAACCCTTGATTTCAAAAAAAAAAAAAACTATAATTAAAGAATTTTTTATACAAAGGACTTAATATGAAACAAAATCAACAACGTTTAAAATTTCTATCTTTGGCTTTAGTCGCAGCTTTGAGTTGTAATGCAACTTTGTTTGCTAGTGAAGATAGTTTTACGAATACCAGCAAAGAAGAGCAACGCAAAAAAGTTTTGGAAGAATTTGAAAAAAATAGCGTCAAACAGCTTCAAAAAATAACTAATGATTTAGAAGTATATTATAGAACTTCTGAAAATTTAGAGCAATTATTGACTGAATTATATAAAAACAATAAAGATCAACATATGCCAAATTCGCATAAAACACAACTTGAACAAGAAATAAAAAAATTTATTGATAAAATAGAAGAGTATGAAAAGAAGACTAAAGATTTAAGTGATAAAAACACTCATGAAAGTGTAATTGAATTTCAAAAACTCTCATCAGATATAAATGATTTGGAACAAAACATATATACACAACAACAAAAGCTTGATAAATTGTATGAATCTTTTAAGATTAAAAATACAGAAGAAATCCAAGATCTAATAAAAAAGCAAGAAAATGATTTAAAAGAGCTTAAATTCCAGCTTATGGAAGATGAAGACTATCCACAAGACCAAGGCAATGAAAGCGATAGCATGAGTGAAAATTTAGCCCCAGGTGGTGGCTCAAGCAGTGGTAGTGCTAACAGTCCAGGCGGTTCGAGTAACGGTGAAGCTTCAAACGGTAGCAGCAGTGGTAGCTCAAGCAGTCCAGCCCCAGGTGGTGGCTCAAGCGGCGGCGGTAGTCCAGGCAACAGCGGTGGTAGTGATACTGAAAGTCCAGGAAGCAGTGGTAGTAGCAGTGGTAGCTCAAGCAGTCCAGCCCCAGGTAATAGCTCAACCCATCCAAACGGCAACGGTAATAGCTCAAGCAGTGGTAGTGCTAACAGTCCAGGCGGTTCGAGTAACGGTGAAACTTCAAGCGGTAGCAGTAGTGATAACTCAAACAATGGCGGCGGCAACTCAAGTACTCCAAGCCCTCAATCACCTTCAACCCAACCAAACAACCACAGCACCACCCCTCAATCTACTCAAGAAACTA
>NZ_VWSJ01000089.1 GCF_009690845.1 Campylobacter portucalensis | reverse complement strand
AAGGCTTTTCAAATCAATTCTCAATTTATGCTTCAAATTTAAAATCCATCACTGATTTTAAATTTAGTGGTTTTTATACACCAAATCAAACAAATTTTGATTCAAAAATGACAGTTTATGGCATAAATATCGCAGAATATGATCACCAAGATGAGAGCGGGTATGTTTCTGCAAGTAAAAATGGTGGATTTCAAAGTATTGGAAAGATAAGATCTGGAGTTGAAGTTCCTGAATTTAAAAATTATACATTTGATATTAAACCTTTAAATAATCAACCAAAAAATTCATTTTCTATTATAACCTATGCATTAAATAAAGCAAATCAAACACATCAAAATCAATTTCTAAAACCCAAACAAAGCGAAATCACTCTAAGATACGAAACAAGAGCTAGACGAAATGGAAGCGTAACCCAAGGCGAACAAGCCTTCTTAAA
>NZ_VWSJ01000088.1 GCF_009690845.1 Campylobacter portucalensis | reverse complement strand
GCTTGCTAATCTTTTATCAAAAGGAGCTATATCTGTTTCAAAATTAGTACAAACTTCTACTTCAACACAATCTCTATTATTTTTTTTACAATTTTCTATATCTTGATTTATTTGATTTGGATTATATTTTCCATCTTGACTTATGTTTAGCATTGGATACATGATTGTTGAGTTAGAGATAGAGCCTTTTTTGTGATAGTGTATTTTCCAATCAATATCCTCAATTGTGCCATTTTTTATACTCCTACTGGTTTCTTGTTCATTTATTTGATTACAATTTAGTAAATCATAATTACCTTTTCCTTTATTTTTTGTTTTTTCATACTCGCAAAGAGATTTTAAAAATTTACCTGCATATTTGAAATAATAGTGATCTTTCTCCCATAATAACCAACTTTTTCTTATATTAACCAAATATTTTGTTGGATATTTCATTTTTTGTTTTGCTATACATCTAAAAGTCATAGCATGTTCTCT
>NZ_VWSJ01000087.1 GCF_009690845.1 Campylobacter portucalensis | reverse complement strand
TTTAAGAAGGCTTGTTCGCCTTTAAAAGTTCCTCTTCCAATATTTCCGCCTCTAGTTTGGTATTGAAGGGTTATTTCGCTTTGTTTTGGGGTTAAGAGACGTTTATTGTAATTCTTATCTTTTTTATTTAATGGATATGTCATAAGAGAGAAAGCATTGTCTTTTTGATTGTGTAAATCTTTAAAGCTTAATTTGCTTTCTTCAAACCATGGGACTTTGATACCAGATCTTATAATATCAACTTTTTCATATTGATTATCTTTTTTAGCATGAACATCTCCATTATGATTTAGACCGCTATATTCAACCATATTTGTAGCATAAACTGT
>NZ_VWSJ01000086.1 GCF_009690845.1 Campylobacter portucalensis | reverse complement strand
CTTTAAATTCATCATCAAATTTAAGCACACCTAACTCTATCTCATATCATAGAGATACTTTATCTTTAAACAAGTCAAACCTAAATTTAAACTCCAATACTCCAAACCCAACCACTTCAGATAATTCTAAAATTTACTTTGATATGAATAGTGATGGCTTTAAAGAAAGAATGATTGAGTGGATAAGCAAAGATGAAGCAGTATTAGTTAATGATATAAATAACAATGGCTTAATAGATAATGGAAGTGAAATACTAGGCAATAACTA
>NZ_VWSJ01000085.1 GCF_009690845.1 Campylobacter portucalensis | reverse complement strand
AAATGCACTAAGGTTGAAAAAATTAAATATCCAGAAAAATATTTAACGCGTCCTAGTAGAACATACAATGCTCGTTATTTTACAAAAGCAGGTACTTTTTTAAATTCTCTTTGCAAATATGAAAAGCAAAAACATCAAGGCGAAGGCAATTGGGACTTAGTTTATTGCGATAAAATAAAGCAAGAAACACCCAAATGGCATCTAAAATCAACTTTTATTAAACTTCCACACTGGGATTTAGAATATTTCGAACCAGGTATGATTGCTGAAAAGCAAATAATATATCCAATGATTCATGTAAATTTAAACGATGGTACCTATAACCCAGATCCATCTAATGCACAAAAAAATAGAAATCTTTGTTATGGAGGTGGAGAAACGAATTGTTATGAATTGGATGTTTGCACCGAGTTTAAAACAGGTATAACCTTTTTTGATAAAAGATTAGCAAGCCGCTATCCAAGTAAAATTGACAATCAA
>NZ_VWSJ01000084.1 GCF_009690845.1 Campylobacter portucalensis | reverse complement strand
TGTTTGGTTTAGGTGTTTTAGGGCATTCTTCTTGTGGGAAGTCGAGGATGGTGGCAAGAGCTGGAATATATTTAACACTCATTTTCTCATCAGGGTATGAACTATTTGCTACATAGATGCCAAATTTTTCTGATCCTTCATATATATTATCTCTTCCTAACTTTATAGATAGTGGCTTGCCATTCTCATCAAAAAATCTAGTATCTCCAGCTTTTATAACTATCTCTTTATCTAGCTCGACATAATCACCATCTTTAGCAGAAGCTGATAAATCATAAGACTTAAGGTGCAAAGTTAGGTCATAATTTAATGGCTTATTTAAAAATATCTCAAATTCAATCTTTCCGTCGGCTTCATATCCTATCGGACTAGAAATGTCAACAAATATATCGGCACAATTTGACAAATAATCCAATAAATTAACTATTTCATTTTTAGAGTAATTAAAGCCTATTTTATCACTTATTTCATTTGCAACATTAATACCTAGTAATATTTGTTGCCTGTCAATATCTTCATCTAAAACTCCATGCTTATTACTTAAAAGTCCTATCAAATAATCAAGTCCAACATTTATTTTTAAATCGGTTTGATAAAATTTTAATAGTTGACCTACATTCAAACCGTAAGATTTTAAAAATTTGTATAATTTTTCTCTTTTGTTATTGTTATAATTCGCTTTTTGTGCTCCGCCAGCTCCAGATAAAAGGGTTGAAGCATCAAGTCCAAGAACTGTTCCTATAAATCCATAATGAAAGTTGCCAAAATTTTGATATTTTTGATAATCACCTGCTTGAGCTTTTAAATCCCAACTGCTACCATAATCAACAAGCTCTTTAAATCTAATTAATATTTCTTTTTTGCATTTTGAGTTATTTCTAATTTCTTCCGCCATTTTTATAGAATTTCCTATATCAAAACCATCTGGTATATTTCCGCCAAAATTTAAATCAGAATTATTGATGATGTTAAAGTTATACCTTTTCATTTTTTCTCCTTACCAATTTTTTATTTATAACTATTGTTAATGTCATTGAAATAATTAGCAGTAAAAAAACATATAAATAAAATAAAATTTTACTACTAAGAGTGTTTATAAGCATAAAAACTGTTAAATAAAATAGCAATGTAAATAAACTTAAAAAAATGTAAGATAAAAAAACAATTTTAATAAATTTATCTATGTATTTCTTTTTAAAAATATTAAAAATAGCCATTGATACAAATATTGAATATATAATAATAAAAATCAAAAAGAAAGTCGTATCTTCCCAATTAGAGAACAAAAGTTCAAAATTTGGTAAATCAATATTACTATTAAATTCTATCGTCTCATAATAATTTTTTGTGTAAAAACTATCAAATGAAAACAAATGAGATATAAAACTCTTTATGTAAAAATATATATAATATAAAGGGATATTAAGAACTAACAGTGAAAACATAAAAACAAAAATAAAAATTAATAAAAATAATAAAATGTTCATTTCTAGCCTTTATCAGTTAATTTGTAGTATCAAAATTTAAAAAGCTTTTAGCATTTTCATCACCATAGATATAAAGATCTATTGAGTTATCAAAGTTATCTTTATAATATATATAGTTATAGATAATATCTTTATTATCTATCTTAAAATCATGATTTCTATCATAAGCACTTAGTAGTGTATCAAGTGGATTTAGTTCTATTGATTTAATAGGTGAGTTAGTATCTCCTATATAAGTTAATTCTCCTTTATCAGTTATGCCATTATTATTTTTATCTTGCCATAAGGCTAAGTTAGAGTTATCTTTTATATCTATTACTCCATCTTTGTTTTTATCAAACTCTTTAAGTAGTGT
>NZ_VWSJ01000083.1 GCF_009690845.1 Campylobacter portucalensis | reverse complement strand
ATAGTAGTGATGAGATAAAAACCATAACTATCCGAAATCAAAGCAATATCTACTCGAGTATTGAAATTATAAAACTAGATGATGAAAGCTTTATAACAAATAGTCAAATAAATAAAGTTATAGAGGATTTAAACTCTTATGCAAACGATAATGCTATAAATCTAAATAGTCATAATGATATGAAAAACAGTCCTGATATCATTCAAATCTATGCTAATGGGTGGAGTTAAAAAAAATTGACCTACTTGCTTTTAAAGCAAGTAGGTTGCTTAAGCAAAAGTATTGTATAAATTTAATAAACATCTAACTAAATTTTAAGTATAATAAAAGTTGAAAAATTTAAAACTCATAAAAT
>NZ_VWSJ01000082.1 GCF_009690845.1 Campylobacter portucalensis | reverse complement strand
CCTAAAACACCTAAACCAAACATCAAACCTATATCTCTTGACTTGCCACCAACTCCAGTATATCCAACTACAAGTAGCAGTGAAAGTTATGGTGGAGGTAGTTGGGGTGGTGGTTATAGTTATGGTGGATATTATGGAGGTGGCTACTATCCATCAACTCCATCTAAACCAAGCCTACCTAATATCCCATATATAGAGTGCTATAATGAACCATATCTTAACTCTATGATGATAGTTAAACTATCATCAAACAATACAAGAAGTTTATCAGCCTTAAACTATATGGCAAAAGATAACTCATTTAATATATCATCTCCTTTACTAAAAGATAGTTTAAATCTATCAACACTAAATAATAAATCCCTAAATCCTTTAAACTCATTAAATTTAAATTCTTTAAACTCAAACTTTGTAAATTTAACATCATCAAATTTAAACGACACCACTTTAGACAATACTTTAAATTTAGACTCATCTTTAAATTCATCATCAAATTT
>NZ_VWSJ01000081.1 GCF_009690845.1 Campylobacter portucalensis | reverse complement strand
ACACTACTTAAAGAGTTTGATACAAACAAAGATGGAGTAATAGATATAAAAGATAACTCTAACTTAGCCTTATGGCAAGATAAAAATAATAATGGCATAACTGATAAAGGAGAATTAACTTATATAGGAGATACTAACTCACCAATTAAAAATATATCTATAAACCCACTTGATACACTACTAAGTGGGTATGATAAGAACTTAAAAGTTATTAATAAATGAAAATAATATTAAAAAATAACAATATTTTAAGCTTAGTTTCAATACAATATGCAAATTTATAATAAAGGGATAAATTTTGAATAAAAATAAAATGAGTCAGACTCCAAAAACAGATGGTGAAATTCCACTACTAATTATAAAAGACTACAACAACAAACTAAATATAAAATTATGCTTTATGTTGGCTTGTTTTATTTTTATATATAGATTTTTTGATATTAATCATCAAAGTGTTTTTACCCTAAGGCTAGAAAGTGATGCTATTATTTTAATATTATTAGTAATTTTTGCTTATCTATTCAAAAAAAATACAACAATAGAGTTTTTTAATGATAAAATTATTTTTAGTGATATCTTCTTTTCCACTACAAACAATAATCATATAGAACTAAACAAACTAAATAACGATGAAATATTTATAACGCCATACTCCATTATTTTCTTTAGTTCAGTGATAGAAAACTTATCATTTGGAAAAAATTTATCAATATTTTCACACAACACCAACTCATCAATAGCCAAATTAGCTTCAACATTTGCAAATTATCTATTTTTTATCTTTTTATTTCCGTTTACTCTATTGTTAAAACTAGCAGGAGCTATAAAAAGCATTGAATTTAACTTTTTAAGGATAGACAATCTATCTATACCGCTATCAGAACTTTCAGAAAATGAATATTTAAAACTAAATGAATATTTTAAAAATAACTTAAATTTAGAGATTAAAAATATCAAAAAAATTAACCTAAAAGGAGAACAGATATGTTAGCTTATGATTTAGGAAGCAGTGCTTTTATAGAGTATATAGAAAAAGTGTATGGTAGACAAAGAGCTTTGAAATATCTAAATAAAATGGTTCAGATAATGAACAAAGCTGGAGAAGATTGGGACAATTGCAAAACTGTCGATGAAAATTTATCTAAATTAATAGGTGATCTAACACAGATGTTGGCAACAGATGTTGCTCTCAGAGGTAAAAGCTTCATTTCAAATGCAATATCTGATACAGTTCAAACTTTTCTTGATAGTCAAGGCATATCCATTGGTAACCTATCCCAAAACCTATACGATCTTACACAAGAAGTAGAATCATATCTAAATGAACGCTCTCAAATAGAATATAAACTTAAACAAGATTATGATAAATTAAATGATGAAGCAAAAGCTGAACTAGCCAAAAATGGAATAAAACCTGACTTGCCAGGCTGGAATACAAAAATAAATGAAATGCAAGAAGCTCTAAGGCAAAAATTTGATAATAATATAAAAGGACTATTTCCATATTCTCAAATTCCCATAGATAGATTTGCAAATTTTGCAAACAAGAATGGAACTACAGCAAATAATTTAATCAAAAATAATAATTTAGTTGTGAGCAGAGATGGAAATTATGTTTTAGTTCCAGAAGATGGAAATTTAAAACTTCCAAATGGAGATGCGGTTCCATTTGATTTTGTTTGTGACATAAAAAATAAAATAATAAGTTTTTCAATCTCAAATCCAACAGTCTATGAAACAGACGGAAAAATAGAATTTACTATAACCCTAAATAAAGCATTAAATGAAGATCTAAAATTAAAACTATCAACCATAGATGGAAGCGCTACAGGAGATAAAGACTTTGAAAGGATAAAAGATAAAGAATTTATAATTAAGGCAGGAAATTTATCTCAAAAATTTACTATAAAAGTAGCAAGTGATGGCATATATGAAAGTAGAGAAGAATTTATGCTAAAAGCAGTGTATGAAGAAGGTAGCTATAAAGGAGATGACTTAAAAGAAGTAATCAATCCAATAATTATGGCAAAAGCCACCATCCTAGACTTCCCTCAAGAAGATTGTCCTAAAACTCCTAAACCAAACATAAAACCTATATCTCTTGACTTGCCACCAACTCCAGTATATCCAACTACAAGTAGTGGCAGAAACTATATCTTAATTTAGTAATGTAAATTCTAGGTTTAGATATAAATTTAAAGATTAAACTTCAAAGATTTTAAATTTAAAGAAATACAAAACAAAATTAGTTATTTTTTATTATTTTAAGATTGAATTTGATATAATCCACAAGTTTTTGAATGTTGAAAATAAAAACATATTTAAATTGTTGGTAAGATATAAAAATAGGACAAAAAATGACAAGAGCGGTAATAATAATTTTTGAGCTATTAATTTCAAATTTTTTATTTTTATTAGTTTTTTGGCAAGGAAAAGAAATTTGGCTTTTTCTTGCTGGTATGAATATAGTTTTTATTTTAGTTATATTTTTATTACATAAGCATATTTATAAATTTGGAGATTTTTTATGCTTGTTTTTGTTATTATTTTATCTATTTTATGCAATCATGGATTTTGTGGCTTTTCCAAAAACTTTATCACAAAATAATACAAATCAATATTTCGGTAAAGTTAAAGACATTAACTATCACTTAAAGGGTATAGACTGCCACATTGATTTAGATTTAAATGGCAATAAAATACAAAGATTTCATTTGGATGATGATTGTCAAAAATACACAGTTGGTCTTGTTCATTTTCCAATGATTGAAATTATATCAAGAAGACAATTTCTTAATTCAGATTTGATATATATAATAAAAGATGACAAAAATAAAATTATATATCAAAATTATACAAGCGAAATTATAAAAGCAGATAAATTCTTTAGGGTAGTTATTGCGGTATTTGCTATCTTTATAGCTATTGTTTTAGAAAGAAAAGGAGTATTCAAAAAATGACAACAACAGTTTTAGGAGAAAAATCTATTGGTCAAATCAATGAAGCTATTAAGCATTTAGTTTCGGCAGGGTATTGTGCACCTATTGATGTAGTTAATTTTACAAACAATTTACCAGAAAATAAATCATCTGCTTATGCAAATTTATTACAATTTTTGGGTGATTTATTAAATAAAACTAGTTTCCAAATACCAGGTGCAGTTATTAGCACTGGAGAAAATATAAAAAAACTTAAAAGCGAACTTGCTAAAGGAAAAATGACTAATTCCACACTAGTATCTTTATCATCAGATTTGGTTAATATTATTTCAATAGGATTATCTATTGGTACTAAATTTACACCATACGGAATAGCTTTTTCAATAGGAGGGGCACTTTTATCAGCTCTTTCTTATAATTTAGGATACAGAGAAAGAAAACTACAAGCCAACTTCAACAAATTCTACCAATACCTTAACACCAAAGAAGCACAAGATTATATGAAATGCCCATATTGTTTAGATATTCAAATTTCAAGCCCTACCGTTTATGAAACTGAGGGAATTGCTAAATTTACCATAACTCTTGATAAAGAGTTAAAAGAAGATTTAAGACTTGATTTATTTACAGTAGAAGGAACTGCCACTGAAGATAAAGACTATGAAGGGGTTAAAAAATATAAAAATAGCATAACCATACCAGCTGGAGAAACTTCATATGAATATACTGTCAAAATAGCAAGTGATGGTAAATATGAAGATAGTGAGAATTTTTTATTGGTTGCAAAGCCAAGATATTATGGAGCAGATGTTCTTTCGCAGAATTTACCAGAATATATTTCAGGTCTTGCCACCATCCTAGATTTCCCACAAGAAGAATGCCCTAAAGCTATAAAACCAAACATAAAACCTATATCTCTTGACTTGCCACCAACTCCAGTATATCCAACTACAAGTAGTGGAGGTAAAAGTTATGGTGGAGGTAGTTGGAGTGGTGGTTATAGTTATGGTGGATATTATGGAGGTGGCTACTATCCATCAACTCCATCTAAACCAAGCCTACCTAATGTCCCATATATAGAGTGCTATAATGAACCATATCTTAACTCTATGATGATAGTTAAACTACCATCAAACAATACAAGAAGCTTATCAGCTTTAAACTATATGGCAAGAGATAACTCATTTAATCTATCATCTCCTTTACTAAAAGATAGTTTAAATCTATCAACACTAAATAATAAATCCATAAATCCTTTAAACTCATTAAATTTAAATTCTTTAAACTCAAACTTTATAAATTTAACATCATCAAATTTAAACGATACCACTTTAGACAATGCTTTAAATTTAAACAATACTACTTTAAATTCATCATCAAATTT
>NZ_VWSJ01000080.1 GCF_009690845.1 Campylobacter portucalensis | reverse complement strand
AGTCAAATATAAAGCCTTGACTATCTAGGGTTATATCAGGTTTTGTTTGACCGCAAATTTGAGTAAAACCAGCGTCGCCTTGAACTGAGCCTGGGCAAGCTGATGGTATAAGATGCTCTGGTTCTGAGTCTGTAATTTTGCTCTTACCATAATATTTTGCTATCATACCAATAGTTAGCTTCTCATCATAAAGTCTTGTGCCAAGCTCGATTGTAGCGTAATCTTTTGGTAGTATTGTAAGCTTTGATAGACCATAACCTTGTATAAACATTGATTTGTTAAGCGTTGTATCAACTCTTGGGCTAGCATCTGTAAAGTTTAGAGGTTGATCTGTTTTTTGATGAGCATAAGAAAGATTTGTAAAAAACCATCCTATATCATAACCAAGTTCAAGCTCAAGTCCTTTTATATTTACATCTACAGGATGGTTTATATGTTTAATGTATAAATCTGGTGCTCCATCAAAATTTGCTTTGGTATTTACTATATAGTC
>NZ_VWSJ01000008.1 GCF_009690845.1 Campylobacter portucalensis | reverse complement strand
AGATGGTTAATAAGACATTTTTGGCAAAATTTGTCCCTTAATAAAACTTAATGTCACTTAATAAGCCAATAACTCCCATTTTACCGCATTTTTGATTAATAGACACGCAAAAAAAAGCAATTTTTTAGAAATGAAACTTAAAATTTAAACTTAAACGGATTAAGTGACATTTTTTTTAAGTTATTTTTTATTTTTTTATCAACAAAACTAAATTTTTTTGTGATTTTGAATTTCATCATTTTTAATAAAATATCTCATTAAATTTATTTTTAAAAAATATTTTATCTTTTTATCATTTTTATACAAAAACGCCAAATTTTTACTATCATATGATCTTGATAAATTTAGGGGGCGGTTTTGAATGTGAAAAATTGCATTTAAAATGGGAATTTTAACTATTAAACTTAAGATAATTGTTTGGAAATTTCCAATTTTATTTAAAAAAATTATCATTTTAAAATCAAAATGACAATTTGCAATTCAAACAAATGAAGCTTTGATTAATGATGAAATATTAAATGTTTAAAAACAAAAAGATGATCCAAAATATATTCATGATATTGATGATGTTTTATTGGCGATTGAAAAAATAAAATCAAGTCTAAATTTTACCACAATGATTGTTGTAAGCAGTCATAATATAGATAAATTAAAAGAAATTTATAAATTTATAAAAGCCTAAATCCAAATTTTGTTAATTATATCTTACTATAATTTAGACGATTTTGGACAATTTGGAATAACACCCTTACAATACACTAAATTTATGGCTAAAATATTTAAAATTTTAAATATCAAAAACTAGCAATTGATCCATTAATTAGCATAATTGCTAGCCTAATTAGGTCTAATGTAAATTGGTGTGAATATAGTAAATTACTACAATTTTTACAAATGGGTATTTATGGCTTTGCGGTACATTTAAACAAGATACTATGAAAAATGAGGCTTTTTAGGAAATATTTTTATATTTCAAATGAAGATATAAAATATATTTTTGAAAAACCAACTCATATTGTATGTATAAAAATATAAAAAACTATTAAGTAGCCGTGATAAATGTAGTATAAATAAATATTGTAATGGCGGATGTATTCATTAAGATACGAATTTAAATCAAAATCTAAATTTATATTTAAAATAACATATGGCTATAATAATAACTGTGAATATTGTTTTTCAAAAGATTACAAAAATGAAAAAATGGAGTTAGATTATCTACTAAATTTTGTAAAAATATATATAAACATGTTGTAAAATGCTTGTAATATCTGGTAGCAAACCCGTTAAAACCTAAATTAATTATTGAAATAATTCAAGTAGCATTAAATTTGAGGTATGAAAAATTTATTATTCAGACAAATGGAAGTGAATAAAAAAAGGGGCTCGCTGTTTTTTTAAATGAAACCAAAATATGAGTGTATCATTTAGTATTTTTGGAGCAAATAATAAAACTCACGATAGAGGGTTTTTTATGAATTAATGAATGCCATAAAAACAGTTAGTAAAAATTGTAAAATTTTTACTAACAATGTCGTATCAAAATCAAAATATAAAAGAACTTGATAAAAAGTTGATTTAATATTCCTTACAATCCTAAAATAATGCACTCACTTAAAAAACTACAAAGTTATGTAGGCTTAATAGATGCCATAAATGCTATAAAGAATTTATAAAAAAATAGTAAGCTTAAACATTTTACGAATCAAAGGATTTGCACCTTGCTTATTAAGATGTGTAGGTTAAAATTACTTACCACAAAAAATAGACCTATATAATGGCAATATTATTAGATTAAATCAAATATGAGATTTAGGGCTAATTTTTGTAAAAAATGTATATTTAATGAAATTTGTCATGGTATTTAGATTAAAACAAAAGATGAATTTTTTGCTAAAAATTATCAGAATTTTGATAAAAATTTGAAAATTTTAGATGTAGGATGTGATTGGTCTAATAGGAATATTTTTAGCTGATAATTTAATACAGAAGTTGTTGGTATAAATATCGATAAAATAGCTTGTTAGTTTTACGAAAAAATATTAGCAAATATAAAGTAAATATGAGTTTAAAAACTTAAATTTTTTAAATTATAAAGATATAATTTTGATTTAATAATCTCCAACCAATCACTAATTTTAGCAATACAAATAACATAATAATATATAGACGAAAATGAAAAAGATTTTTTATAATGCACAGTTAAAAAGGTTATTATAATATCTTGTGATAAAGATTTCAATACAAAAGATTTGTTTTAATAAGATAATTAAATATGGTTTTTATAGTAAATTTAAAATTATCTAATTCTTTAGGACTTGATAAAGACGCAAATAGTATATTTTGTGATAGAAAATTTATATTGGTTTTTAATTTAATTTGCATCTGTTTTAGAATTTTGTAAGATAAATTCAAAATATTTCATTTTATTTATTTTTAAAGATACTATTGCAATTATACTTAAATTTTACTAGCATACCTAAAAACTCTTAGTGAATTTAGTATCGCTAAAAATGTTACTCCCACATCAGCAAAAATCGCAAGCCAAATATTTGCCAAACCAAAAACTGCTAAAATCATTACAAAAATTTTGATACTTATGGCAAAGATTATATTTTGATAGGCTATACTTATAGTTTTTTTAGAAATTTTAATGGCTAATTTGATTTTAGAGATATTGTTATCCATTAAAACTATATCGCCTGCTTCCATAGCTGCATCTGTTCCAAGCATAGCGATGCCAACGTCTGCTCTAACTAAAACAGGAGCGTCATTTATGCCATCGCCGATATAGGCAAGAGTGCTATTTTTAGGTTTTTTATTTATCAAATTTTCCAACTTTTCTACCTTATTTGCAGGAAGAAGTTCAGCATAATACTCTTTTATTCCTAAGTTGTGAGCTAAATTAAAAGCAACACTGTTTTTATCTCCTGTAAGCATAGCTGTTTTTATGCCATTATTTTTAAGCCAAGAGATTAAATTTACTACACCATCTCTTAGCTCATCTTTAAAAGTAATATAGCCTGCAAATTTTGAGTCAATCACTATAAAAGAAGCAGTTTCGTCTAAATTTGGCAATGTAAAGTCTTTTAGAAGTTTTGGATTTCCAATTAAAATTTCTTTACCACCTACCATTGCTTTTATTCCTTGACCTGGAATTTCTTCTAAATTTGTAATTAAATTTTCATCTAAATTTTGATTAAAAGCTTTAATAATGGACTTTGCAATAGGATGAGAGCTGTAAATTTGAGTATGAGCTGCGTATTTTAAAAGTTCATCTTTTGTAATAAAACTCTCATTTACAATCTTATCAACTTTAAATTCTCCTTTTGTAAGTGTTCCAGTTTTATCAAATGCAAAAACTTTAACTCTTGCAAGGACTTCTAAAAAGTTACTTCCCTTAACTAAAACCCCTCTTTTGCTAGCACCTCCGATCCCTCCAAAAAAGCTAAGTGGAACTGAGACAACCAAAGCACAAGGACAAGATACAACTAAAAATATTAAAGCTTTATAAAGCCAGTCTTTAAAATCTCCAACAAAAATTGGAGGCAAAATAGCCATAAATATAGCCAGACTAACTACAATGGGAGTGTAAATTTTAGCAAACTTGGTAATGAATTTCTCAGATGATGACTTTTTAGCAGTTGCATCTTCAACGAGTTCTAAGATTTTATTAACAGTTGAGTTTTTAAATTCACTTTTTACTTTGACTTCTAAAAGCCCGCTGATATTAACAACTCCACTTAAAATTTCATCTTTTGTTTTTACTTCTAAAGGTAAAGATTCACCCGTTAAAGCAGAAGTATTTATGGTAGAATTTCCACTTATAATTACTCCATCAAGTGGAACTTTTTCACCAGGCTTTATGATTATAATATCATCAATTTTGACTGAATTTGGATCAACTTTTATAGTTTTATCACCTTTTTTTATATTTGCATAATCAGGTGTTAAGTTCATAATTTCTTTTATAGATTTTCGTGAGTTATTTACCGAGTAGTTTTCAAATACTTCGCCAACTCTATAAAAAAGTATAATGGCTACAGCTTCAAGATGCTCTCCGATCAAAAATGCACAAATTGATGATATGCTCATCAAAAAGTTTTCATCCAAAAATCCACCAACCCTAAGGCTTTTATAAGCTTTATGTATGATTTCATATCCGACTATTAAATATGCTATGATTAAAAATATTATTTTAAATTCATATATAAAAAATGATATTACGATAAAAAATAAAGATAGTAGAATTTGAATTATATCTTTTTTAATATTTTGATTCATTTTAAATCTCTATTTTGGTGTATGGTTCTATTTTAGTTATGATGGCTTGAGCTTTTTTTAGAATTTGACTTTCTTTAGTTTCATCAAATTCTATACTCATTTTAGTGGTAAAAAAGTTTATACTAACTTCACTAACTCCGTCAATTTTTGAAATTTTATCCTCCATTTTAGCAGCACAATTTGCACAACCTAAATTTTTTAAAATATATCTTTTTTTAATCATAACTAACTCCTGCTTATGTGAATTAAACCTTGTTTTAAAATAAAGCTAATATGCTCATCAATTAGTGAATAATACACAACCTTACCATCGCGGCGATTTTTGACAAATTTGTTTTGCTTTAAGGTGCGAAGCTGGTGAGAGATGCTTGATCCACTCATATTTAATAACGCTGCTATATCGCAAACACACATCTCGCTTTCATATAAAGCCCATAAAATTTTAACTCTCGTGCTATCGCTAAAAACTTTAAAAAAATCAGCTAAATTGCTAAGTTCTATTTCATCAGGCATTTTTTTAGCAACTTCTTTAACTATATCTTCGTGGATTAAATTTACGCTACAAATTTCATCTGACATCCAAATTTCCTTTTTAAAATTTATAAAGATTTGATATATGAACATATATTCATACTTAGAAGTATATACAATTTAAGCTTAAATTTAAATAAATAAAAAATATAATTTAATTAAAGCCAAACTAATCTAAGCTCTAACAAATGAGTTTTAAGCTATCGATACAACTATTAAAACAAGTATATCATCCTTTTTGATTTTAAAAACTAAATTTACTAATGATAAAAATAACATCAATAATATAAAATTTCTGGGACTATTAAAAGTTAAAATTAAGTAATTTTAAATATAAAAAAGAGAGAATTTATAGTATCTAAAAGAGTATAAGTTTTGATATTTAATAAAGATGAAAAATAAATTGACTTTGTTAAATTTAGCCCTATTTTTCATCAAAAAAATAAATAATTTTATATTTATATATGAAAAATCATTTAAAAAACTAAAACTCTCATTTTTGATTGTAACACATCTTCAATAACTCCATTTTTGGCTAAATTTTTTGTCATCTCAAAAACTTCTTTTTCATTAAATTTAAGCCCATTTATACGCAAATGCCAAAGTATATTTTCATAAGATTTTTCTATATTTCTATGGCTAGTTCTAACCTCATTTAAAATTTCAGTTTGATAAGAAATTTTATTTTTATTTAAAAATTCCATTAAATTTTTAATTGTAAGATTTAAAGTATTTCTTCCAAATTTAGCAAAAAATGGCTCTAAAAGAGAAGAATTTCTTGGTTTTTCCCAGTTTAAATATACTCTTAAATCTGCTAAATTTATAAATTTTTGAAAATCTTTTTCATTTTTTATAGCTGGACTCATAGTTAAAAACGCTATATCAAATTTATCTTTTATCTGCAATTCATCAAAACTGCTTAAGATAGTAGAGATATTTTTTATTTCAAACTCATCTTTTTTTTGATTTAACTCATCAATCATACCAATAGAGTTATCAACACCAACTACATTTTTACAAAATTTAGCCAAATAAAGCGTATATAAGCCTGTTCCGCAACCAATGTCAATTAAATTTTTATTTCTAAAATCAACACCAAATTTATCTAAAATTTCAAAAAATTTTATTTGAAAATCGCTTAATTTTCCATCAAATTTAGCATAACTTTTTGACTTTTCATCCCATAAATTTTTACTTGCTACATTCATCACAAGTTCCTTTAACAACTACACTTTTTACACTTTTTAAATTTAAATTTGGCATAGAGATTTCTTCTATTTTTTTACACCTATCGCAAATAAAATAAGCCTTTGCATGATTTGTTAATTCATAAAATTTCTTACCATTATTTTCGCTAGAAATCAATATCTCTTTATCTTCAAAAAGTTTTAAATTTCTATAAATCGTTGTTTTATTGACGTTTAATTTTTTAGCTAAATCATCATAACTAATAGGAGTGTGACTCTTATTTAAAAGATTAATTAATTCTTTTCTAAGGGTTGTTATTTTAATGCCATTTTGAAATAAAAATTTATCTATATTCATAAAAAATCCTTGCGTTATAATACCAAAATTTTTATAAAAATTGTAAATTTTATAAAAATTTATTTTCTATTAAATTACAACTAAGTTGCTTTTGATATACTCTATCATAAATTTTTTAAGGAGTAATTAATATGAAAAAATCACTTTTGTTAGCTATGTGTTTGTGCGGTGCATTATATGCAAAACCGCTTGTTACCACTACAATTTTACCTACAAAATATTTTGTAGAGCAAATTTCTGGAGATACTTTAGATGTTGTGGCTTTGGTTGAAAAAGGGGCTGATCCTCACACTTATGAACCTAAACCATCTCAAATGAAAAGCGTCGAAAAAAGCCAACTTCATTTTGAAGTGGGTATGGAATTCGATGAAATGTGGCTTCCAAGACTTCAAAAACAATTTCCAAATTTAGAAATAGTTCAAACTCAAAACGGTATAGAAAAAATAGCCATGGCTCCACATCATCATTCACACGATCATCATCACGGACAATGTCCTCATCATCACGATGAAGATCATATGCACAATGATGGAGTTGAAGCTATGAATGATGACAATGATCACGATCACAAAGAATGCAGTCATCATCACGATCACGGACATCATCACCATCATGGAGATATGGCTCATCATACGCATGATATGGCTCACCATATGCACAATCATCACCACGGACAATGTCCTCATCATCACGGACATCATCATTCAGGACTTGATCCGCACATTTGGACAGATCCTATTTTAGTGAAAATTCAAGCTAAAAACATAAAAGACGCTTTAGTTAAAAAATTTCCAACAAATAAAGAAAAATACGAAAAAAACTATGCTAAATTTATAAAAGTTTTAGATGATTTTGATCAGCAAACATCCAAAAAATTAAGTAATCTAAAAAACAATAAATTTATCGTATATCATCCATCTTGGGGATATTTTGCAAAAAGATATAATTTAGTTCAAATTCCAATCGAAGTCGAAGGAAAAGAGCCAAAACCAGCTGATTTAAAAGAATTGATAGAAGAAGCAAAAGAAGAGGATATAAAAGTGATTTTTGTAGCTCCGCAATTTTCTAAAAAATCAGCAAAAATCATCGCAAAAGAAAGTGGTGCAAAGGTTGTAGAGATAGATCAATTACCAGAAAATTGGTTAAAAGAGATGAAAAAAACGGTTGATATTTTTGCAAAAGCTCTAAATAAATGAAATTTCTTTTTTCGATTTTAATGCTTGTGTTTTTTAATACACAAGCATTTTCTTGTGCATTATGTGCTTTAATGACACCGACTGCACATATTTTTTTGAATTTTAAAACACAAAATTCTGCACTTACAAAGATAGAAGTTTCTTGGTATTTTTCAGATAACTTTACAAATTTAACAAAGCAAGGTTATGATTTTAACTCAAATTCAAAATTAGAACCAGATGAATTAAAAGAGATATCTTTTGCAATGTTATCTTATGTGAAAGATAAAAATTTTTTAATGAATTTTGAGTATTATGATATGCCAGATGGAGATGCTTTGAATATAGAAGGAAATTTTACAAATCCTCAAATTTTGATTGAAAATTCAAAACTCGTGTTTAAATTTGAGCAAAATTTAAATATCAAACTTCAAGAAAATAGAGTTTTTAAAATAATAGCTAATGATGAAAATAAGTATTTTAACTTCACCTTTTTAAATGCAGATTCTATAGAGCTAAATTCAAACTTATACGCCACTTTTAACTCAAATTTAAATGCAACTTTTGCCTCAATACAAAGCGGAAAAATTCCAAAAACAAAACAAAAAAGTCTATCAACATTACTTGATGAAAGTGATATAGATAAAATTGATAAGCCTGGATTTTTTGAAAAAAATGCTATCAACTCACTTGAAAATTTAAAAGCTTTATTTGTTAGTTTAAATGATTTAAATTTTGCTGTGATTTGTAGTATAATTTTTATATCGTTTTTATATGGTTTTTTTCACGCCGCAGGTCCTGGACATGCTAAAATTTTAACTACAAGTTATTTTATGGCAAATGGTGGAAGTTATTTAAAAAGTTTTTTATTCTCCCTTAAAATCGGCTTTTTTCATATATTGGGTGCATTTTTGTTAGTAGTTGTTAGTATGTTTGTTATAGATATAGTTGCAAATAGTCTAAATAATGAAACAATAATCTTAACTACAAAAATTTCAGCTATTTTGATAATTTTGATAGCTCTTTTTATGCTTATAACAAAAATCAAAAATTTATCAAATAAATATGAAAATAGTTGTGGCTGTAAATTTTGTAACACACCGCCAATTAAAGATCAAAAAAGTGCTATTTTTATAAACAATATAAGTTTTAAAAAAAATAATTTTATTAAATTTAAACAAAACTCAACTAAAACATCATCAAAAAATGAGTGGCTTATAGCTTTTAGTTCTGCTATAATACCCTGTCCTGGAACGATTTTGGTATTTTTACTAGCTTTTAATGTAAAAAGCTATTTTAGTGCATTTTTAAGTGCATTTTTTATGGGCTTAGGTATGGCAAGCGTTATTTTTATCGCTGCTATTTTTGGAACAAGCATTAATAAATTTACAAATTCAAAGCTGGCTAGCTTAAAAATTTATGTTGAGTTTTTAGGTCTTGGAATTATGATAATTTTAGGCGTTTTTATGTATGTTATTTCGGATAAATTGGGTATTTTATGATAGAAGTTATAAATTTAAATTTTGGTTATGATGAAAATTTAGTTTTAGAGGATATAAATTTTAATTACAAAAGTAGCGATTTTTTATGCGTGATTGGTCCAAATGGAGGTGGTAAAAGTACTTTTTTAAAACTCCTTTTAGGGCTTTTAAATCCAAAAAATGGAACTATTTTACTAGATGGAAAAACGCCTAAAGAATTTTGCAAAAATGTAGGCTACGTCCCGCAACACATCCCTATAAATAGCACTTTTCCACTTAGTGTATTGGAAGTAGTTTTGATGGGTAGGATAGATCAAAAACGTTTTGGTTTTTATTCTAAATTTGATAAAGAAAAAGCTCTAAAAGCTCTTAAAATAGTAGGTATGGGCGATTTTAGTAAAAGAAGAATTAGCCTTTTAAGCGGAGGACAAAGACAAAGAGTTTATATAGCTCGTGCTATTTGTAGTGATGCAAAAATACTATTTTTAGACGAACCAACTGCAAGCATTGACGCAAGAGGACAGGTTGAAATTTATGAAATTTTAAAAAATATAAATCAAAGCGGTAAAGGTATTTTGATGATAAGTCATGATTTAAATATAGCTATAAATTATGCTTCAAAAGTAGCATATATTAATAAAAATTTAGTAATGCACGAAATAGATCAAGGGAAAAAAGATAATTTTTTAGCTCATTTAGAAAATTCGCATGGGCATTTTTGTGATGTTGAGTTGATTTTAAAGGAGTGTTCATGCAAGAAATTTTAAGTTTAACTTTTATGCAAAATGCTTTTTTAGGTGGTATTTTAGTAAGCATTGCATGTGGCATTGTGGGCTCACTTGTTGTTATAAATAAAATGACTTTTATAGCTGGAGGGATATCTCATGGTGCTTATGGCGGAATTGGGATAGCGTTTTTTTGTGGTTTTATGCCAATTATTGGAGCTAGTTTTTTTGCTGTAATACTAGCTTTAGCAGTAGCTTGTATGAGTTTAAAAGATAAAGAAAGATTTGATTCTATTATCGGTGCTATTTGGGCTTTTGGAATGGCTCTTGGTATTATTTTAATAGATCTCACACCTGGATATAATGTCGATTTAATGGGCTATTTATTTGGATCAATATTAACAATCGATAAATCAACTTTAATTTTTATAAGTTTAGTAAATTTAATAATTTTATTTTTTGTAATATGTTTTTATAGGCAGTTTTGTGCCATTAGTTTTGATATAGAATTTGCAAAATTAAGAGGCGTTAATACTACATTTTTTTACTATATTTTAGTTGCTTTAATGGCACTTTGTGTTGTGGCTACTATACAAGTTGTTGGGCTTATTTTAGTAATTGCTTTAATGACAATACCACCATATATAGCTGAAAATTTCTCAAAAAAATTAGGTCAAATGATGATAATCTCTGCTATAATCTCATCACTATTTTGCATTTTAGGTTTAATAATAAGCTATAAATTTAATCTAACAAGTGGGGCAAGCATTATAATGGTAGCATCTGCTATATTTTTTTTAGTAGCTATAATAAAAAATTATATAAAATTTAATTAAAGGATATTTTATGAAAATTTCTTGGGGTAAATTTTTAATCCTAAATTCTTTGTTTATAACTATTTTAAACTACAACTTTTTTAGTTATATATTTAATCACAGTAACAATTTATTTATAAATTTAAGCATATGTGTTATATATTTTTCAATCATAAGTGCTATTTTTTCTTTATTATTAATCCCTTATATTTCAAAATTTATAAGTATTTTATTTGTGATTATAACTTGTATTAGTAGCTATTTTATGTATAAATATGGAGTTGTTATAGATAGTGAAATGATTAGAAACACTATAGAAACAGATACAAAAGAAGCATTTAGTTATATAAATTTAAGTTTTATTTTTTATATTTTATTTTTTGGAATTTTACCTACTTTTTTTGTATATTTTGCAAAAATTGACTACATAAATTTTAAAAAACATATAATTTTTAAATTTATATATTTTATCTGTTTTTTAGGCATAGCTTTTGCAATTTTCTTACCACAAACAAAAACTTTAATTCCGTTTTTTAGAGAGCATTCATATATAAGAATGCTAAATTTACCATTTTATCCGATATATTCTGCGATTAAATTTACAAAACAAAAATATTATAAAAAAGCCTTTACTCAAATTTCACTAGATGCAAATTTAACACAAAGCGATGAAAACAAACTTATGATATTAGTTGTAGGTGAAACAGCAAGAGCTAAAAACTACTCTCTTGGAGGTTATTTAGTAAATGATACAAATTTTTATACAAAAAATATAGAAAATTTAGTCTATTTTCCAGACACTTACTCATGTGGAACATCTACTGCAATATCTTTACCGTGTATGTTTTCAAAATCTACAAGAGATGAATTTAAAAAAGATGAATTTAGTGAAAATGTTTTGGACGTTTTAAAAAGAGTTGGGGTTAATGTATCTTGGTTTGGGAATAATTCTGGAGGATGTAAAGGTGTTTGCGATAGATTAAATGATCCTAAAATTTATAATTTAGAATTTGATGGACAGATGTTTGATGATATAGATAAAAAAATGCAAAATTTATCACAAAATGAGCTAATTGTAGTGCATTTACAAGGATCGCACGGACCAACATATTATCAAAGATATCCAAAAGAATTTAAAAAATTTACACCTACTTGCGATACAAGCGATTTAGCAACTTGTTCTTTTGAAAGTATTAATAACACATATGATAATAGCTTGCTTTATACTGATTTTTTAATAAATGAACTTATCAATAAACTTATAAATGCAAGCTATGCTAATACAAAAAGCGTTTTAATATATCTTTCTGATCACGGTGAAAGCTTGGGTGAAAATGGTATTTATTTGCACGGTGCTCCCTATTTTATAGCACCTAATGAACAAAAACACATTCCTATGATAATTTATTCAAATAATGATGAAATTTATAAAAATTTATTAAATAAAGTCTCAAAAACACACTCTCAAGATGAAATTTTTAGTTCTCTTTTAGGGTTTTTTAATGTAAAAACTAAAGATTATACGCCTAGTTTAGACATTTTTAACTAAATTTTTCTTGTAAATTTGCGTATGAATTTAATTAAATTTAACTCACTCATTAAAATGGCAAAAATTATCAAAACAGAGCCTAGAATTTGAGTTAAATTTAAATTTTCGCCGCCGATAAAATATCCTATAAATCCTGCAGCAACTGGCTCAAGAGTTAAAATTAATGAAGTTTGTGTAGGATTTAGATAAATTTGAGCTTTTGTTTGTACAAAAAATGCAACAACAGTAGCAAAAAATGATGTAAAGATTATAATATATACAAAATTTAAACTAAGCCAAATTTCAAAACCACCAATTAAATTAAAAGCTCCATTTGTAGGTTCTGCAAAAAATAAAGCATAAATAAAACAAAATAAACTCATTGTAAAAAATTGAGAAATTAAAAGCGGTAAAATATCTGTTTTTTTAGCAAATTTACCAGTAAATATAACATGAAATGCATAAGCAAAAGCAGAAATTAAAGATAAAAACTCACCAAATCCTATACTAAAACCTTTAGCTCCACTAAGCAAAAAAAGACCAAAAAATGCAAAAATAGCACTTAAAATAGAGTTTAAATTTAAAAATGTTTTAAAAAGTAAAAAAGGCACTATTACGACATTTAATCCTATAATAAAAGCAACAGTTGAACTAAAAGTATAATTTAAAGCATATGTTTGAAATATAAAATCAAAAAACATAAAAATTCCTAAAATTGCACCAAATTTTATGGAATTTTTATCAAATTTTGCTCTAAATTTTAGTGCAAAAATCAAAAGCAAACTTCCTGCGATCAAAAATCTAAAAAATAAAAAACTAGGAACATTTATATATTTTAACATTTTTTGAATTGGCAAAAATGTAGCACCCCAACTCATTGCAACGATAATAAGAGAAAATTTAGCAACTAAAATTTTTGACATTTCATACCTTTTTTTGAAAAAAATGATTATACCTAAATAAATTTATATTAATTTTAAAAATTTAATATTTTTAAAGGTATAAGTAAGTATAAAAATCGTATAATTGATCTCAAAAATAAAAAGGAGATTTATGCTCAATAATCCTGTTTTTGTTAGTATTATTTTAATGCTAATTCTTTGTATTTTTAGATGCAATGTGATGTTATCTATTATAATTTCAGCTTTAGTAGCTGGCGTTATGGCTGGAATTATGCCTGATGGAGAGAGCTTTAATATAGCAAAAAGTTTAATTCAAACACTTAGTATTTTTATTGAAGGAATGAAAGGAAATTTAGAAACAGCACTATCTTATATATTACTTGGAGTTTTAGCGGCTGCTATCTCATATACAAATTTAACAACTATTTTAATCAATAAAATTTCTAAATTTATAACTAAAAGTAAAATTTATTTTGTTGTTGCTATAGCTATAATTTCATGTTTTTCACAAAATTTAGTTCCTGTTCATATAGCTTTTATACCTATTTTGATTCCGCCGCTTTTAGGAATTATGAATAAAATGCAAATTGATAGAAGAATGGTAGCTTGTGCTTTAACTTTTGGACTTCAAACTCCTTATATTTCTATCCCTGTTGGATTTGGATTACTTTTTTTCTCAATCTTAAAAAAAGAGATGGCAAATAACGGCTTAATAGTAGAAATTAGTAAAATTGCTTCTATTATGTGGATGGCTGCTATACCGATGATTATAGGATTAATCTTAGCTATAATCATCTTTAAAAAACCAAAAATTTATAAAGATATAGATCAAAATACTCCTCAAAATTTAGATGATATTAAAATGGGTATAAAAGAGTGGGGTGCTTTAATTGGCATAATCGTAGCTTTTATAATTCAAATTTGTTTTAAATCTCTTCCTCTTGGGGCTTTACTTGGTATAGTTGCAATGATTATTTGTGGTGGAATTAGCTACAAAAAAATGGACTTAGTTTTTGATAAAGGTATCCATATAATGGGCTTTATTGCTTTTGTTATGCTTGTAGCTGCAGGATATGGTGCAATTTTAAGAGAAACTGGTGGCATAAATGAGCTTGTAAATACTGTAGCAAGTTTAGCTGGTGGTAAATTTGGTGGTGCAGTTTTGATGCTCATAATTGGACTATTTATTACAATTGGAATTGGAAGCAGTTTTGGAACAATACCGATTATAACAGCCATTTATTATCCGCTTGCTTTAAAACTTGGTTTTAGTACAGAAGCTATCATTTTATTGATTGGAATAGCAGCAGCAGTTGGGGATGCTGGAAGTCCTGCAAGTGATAGCACTCTTGGGCCAACGAGTGGATTAAATTTTGATGGAAAACATAATCACATATATGGAACTTGCATACCAACATTTGTATTTTTTAATATTCCACTAATTATATTTGGTGCTATTTTTGCTATGATTTTATAAGGATAAAAATGCAAGTAAAATTACTAAATTTCACGCCACTTTGGATATGTTCTAACGCTATTAGAACTTGTTGGCAAAGCTTTGATAAGGGTGATAACGGCGGAGATAAAGATCTAGAGTTAATTGATAGAGTTGGAAATAAATTTAAACACGCTTCAACCCTAGAACATCTTCATTATAACTTTTATATAAAAGGAATTTCAAGAGCAGTTTTGCAAGAGCTTTCTCGCCATAGAATGGCAAATTTAAGCGTGAAATCTACTCGATACACTTTAAAAGAGCTAAAAAAAGAGAGTGAATTTAAAATTAATGATTTTGAAAATGCTAAAAAATATATAGTTTTAACAGGTAATGAAATGGTAGATAATTTTAGTATTAAAGCTCTTGAAAATATGCGTTTAATTTTGCAAAATATTAGCACTTTAGATATTGCTAAATACGCTCTTCCTGAGTGTTATAAAACAGAACTTACTTGGAGTATAAACGCTAGAAGTTTGCAAAATTTTTTACATCTTAGAAGCTCTAAATCAGCCCTTTGGGAGATAAGAAATTTAGCTTTTACTATTTTTGAAACACTGCCTGATGAACATAAATTTATTTTTAAAGATTCTTTGCAAAAGGATAAAAAATGAGAAAAATTTTACTTTTTTTGAGTTTTGTTATATATATTTTTGGACAAAATTTTGAGGATGAAATACAAAAAAGAATTTTTGAAAATCCTAAATTTATAGATTATGATAATAACTGCACAAATGGTGATTCTTGGGCTTGTAGTGAAGTAGGAATGACATATTATAAATATCAAAAAAATGATAAAGCTTTACAATATTTTACAAAAGCGTGTGATATTAAATTTGGCGTTGGATGCGAATTAAAGTCATTTATGTTAATGACAAAAGGAGAATTTAAAGAACCATTTGAAATTTTTACAAAATCTTGTGAAAATAATAGCAGCTATGGATGTTTAAATTTAGCCAAAATGTATGATTTAGGCTATGAAACAAATATAAATAAGCAAAAAGCAACCGATCTTTATATTAAATCTTGCAAATTAGGTGATAGAGGTGCTTGCGAAATGCTAAATGTAAGATAAATTATATTATCTTACATATTTTATATTGTAATTTAAGACAGATATTTTATAAAAAATTAGTTTTATATATTGAAATTAAATATTAAAATTAATTTAACTATATTTTTTGCAAAAAATATAAAATTTAAGTTTTAAATTAACTATAATATAATATAATTATAACAATTTAACATAATTCATTTTAAAAGGATAAAATATGAAAAAAACTTCATTTTTTTTAGGTGCATTGGTACTTGCAAATTCTCTTTATGCTGGAGTTTGTAGTGATAGTTTTAAGTATGATTTTACATTTTTTGGTTCTCCAAATAAAGAGTATGTGGTTACAAAAAATACTTTTACAAAATTTAATGTAAATTTTCCAGAAGAAAAACTTCTAAATGCTACTCTTGAAATTGATGCTTTAAGTCTTGATACAAGTGCTGATATGAGCAATATGGGAAAAGAGTGGCCAAAAGCTATGGCAAAAACAAGAAATAATAACACCATAAATCAATTTTTCAAAAAATTTGAAAAAGATCCTGCAAAAGTTAGTGCAAAAATCACAGAAGTTGGCGATAGCGAGATTAAAGTGGCTTTTACTATGAACGGCGTTACAAAAGAAATTCCACTATCATATAAAGTAGAAAATGGTCTTATAAAAGCTAGCGGAAAGCTTGAAATTTTAGATTTTAATACCCAAAAAGCTTGGGAAGCTTTTAATAGAATTTGTGAAAAAGCATTTCACCACGGTAAGTCTTGGAGTGAAATTAATATAAATTTTGAAGTAAGTGATAGTTGTAAATAATTTACAAAATTTTAAGGGCTTTTGCCCTTAAAATTTATTTTTTTAATTTTAAGGTATTTGCATGAGCTAAAGCAATTGCGATAGCATCAGTTATATCAAGTGGTTTTATCTCTTGTTTTATGCCTAAGATTTTTTTAACCATAAAAGACACTTGTTCTTTTGTAGCTTTTGCTTTTCCAGTAACACTTTTTTTAACTTGAAGCGGTGTATATTCAAAAAATTCTCCATGAAGTTGTAAAATTCTTAAACTCAAAGCACCCCGAAATTGAGCTAGTTTTAAAACTGTTTTTGGATTATAGGCAAAGAAAATATCTTCAATTGCAACCTCATCGATTTTATGGTTATTAAAAATTAAATCAAGCCCTTCACATAATTCTGTTATTTGATAATTAAGAGTTGATGGCTTTATTTTAATTAATCCAGCCTCAATTAATTTTAAATTCACACCACTTTTTTCTAACAAAGCATACCCACAATTCCTAGTTCCAGGATCGATTCCTAAAATTTTCATTCACAACCTTTTCAATATTTTTTCACTATTTATTCACATAGTGAAAATTAAATTTTAAATTTAACACTTTTTTATAAAATTTTTGATAAAATATGTATAATATTTTACAAAGGATTTTTTTGTTACATATCAAAGAACAAGTTTTTACTGAATTAAAAAAAAGTATTTTACCAAATGAATTTGATAAATACATTAAAAATTTAATTTTAAATGAGAAAAATTCAAAACCTGGATTTATTGTTTTTACTACAAAAAATAAACTAATAGCAAAATTTATCCAAACAAAATATGGCAAAAAAATAGAAGAAATTTACGAATTAAAAACTGGTATTAAACCTACAGTTTATATTACAACATCTTTAAATTTAAATTCAAAAATAAAAAATGAAATAAAACAAATAAAGCAAGAAAATAAAAGTTCTTCTCTTATTGAAACATATAAATTTGAAAATTTTATAGTTGGGGATTGTAATAGACCTGCCTTTCTTAGTTCAAAATGTGTTGCAAAAAATCCAGGAAAAGTATATAATCCATTTTTTTTATATGGTCCAAGCGGATTAGGAAAAACACATCTTTTACAATCTATTGGAAATTATTGTATTGAAAATGGAAAAATCGTGATTTGTATCACAAGCGAACAATTTAAAAACGATTTTACTTTTCATATTAAAAATTTAAGTATGGATAAATTTAGAACAAAATATAGAGATTGCGATATTTTATTAGTAGATGATATACAATTTTTAGGTAATACAGATAAAATTCAAGAGGAATTTTTCAATACTTTTAATCATCTTAAACAAAAAGGTGGTCAAATAGTAATGGTAAGTGATAAAAAACCTGAATTTTTAAAAGGTTTTGAAGAAAGACTTCTTAGTAGATTTTCAGGTGGTTTAATTATGAATATAGAACCACCTGAACTTGAAACAAAAATGGAAATTATTAGAAAAAAAAGTTCTGATAATAAAATAGTTTTAGATGATAAAATTATAGAATACATAGCCACAAATATGGGTGATAATATAAGAGAGATAGAGAGTGCTTTAAATAAAATAAATGCTTATTCTACTTTAATGCGTATGAAAATAACTCTTGAACTTACAAAAACAATCCTAATAGATCAAATAAAAGAAAGAAAAGAAAATATAACTATAGATGATATTTTAAAAGAAGTTTCAAAAGAGTTAAATATTAAACCAAGCGATATAAAAAGCAAAAATAGATCAAAAAATATAGTAGAGGCTAGAAGAATTTGTATATATTTATCTAAAATTTTAACAACCACAACAATGCCAGCAATTGCCGTATTTTTTGGTTTAAAAGATCATAGTGCAGTTAGTCATAATATTAAAAAAATTAAACAACTATTTGATAAGGATGATTACCTAAAAATAAAAATTGAAGAGCTTAAATCAAAAATAACAAAAGGAAAAAATAGTGAAAATATGTGAAAAAATAAATAAAATTTTTAACAATATAAATAAGCAAAGTAGGGAGTTTAAAAAAGGTTTTCACATTTTCAAACTACCTACTAATACCACTACTAAATTTAAAAAGGATATATTATGAAATTCATCATAGATAAAAATTTACTAAACAATGTGATTAACAGCGTAAATTCTTACATTGACAAAAAAGATATAAGTTCTATTACATCTCATATTTTTATAGAAGCAAAAGATGATATTATAAATATAAAAGCAACAGATCATGAAATGGGATTAGCTTATAAAATCAAAACTCAAAATATACAAATTCAAGGTAATGCAACTGCAAATGGAAAAACAATTTTAGATGTAATAAAAGGCTTAAAAGATGATGATATTATAATTGAAACTATGAATAATTTTTTATATATAAAACAAAAAACAGCTAAATTTAAACTTCCAATGTATAATTCAACTGATTTTCCTGATTTTCCTAGTATAGAAAATAAAAAAAGTTTTGATATAAATTTTCAAATATTAAGTAGAAGTTTAAAAAAGGTTCTCCCTACAATAGACATAAGCAATCCAAATCACGCATTAAATGCGTGTCTTATAGAAATTAAACCTCAACAAATAAATTTTGTAGGAACAGATGGAAAAAGATTAGGACTTTATATCTTAAATAAGCAAACAAACAATACACAATCAAGTATCTTAATGCCAAAAAGAGCAATTAATGAAATTCAAAAAATATTTTTTGAAGAAGCAGAAATTTATTATGATGAAAATATATTTATAGCAAGAAATGAAAATTTTGAATTTTATACAAAATTAATAAACAAAAAATTTCCAAATTATCAAAAAGTTATACCAAGTGAATTTGAAACAACTATAGAAATTCAAAGAGATAAAATTTTAGAAGGAATTAAAACGATAAATATGATTTGTTATAAAATGCAAATAACAATAAAACCAAATTTAATTCTTTTTGAAAGTATAAGCGAAGATAATAGCGAAGCAAAAACTGAAATTTTAGTAGATACTCAGATGAATAAAGACGAAATAATATTAAAAGTTACAAATAAATTTTTAATTGATTTTTTAAATAGCATTGAAAATAATATTTTTAAATTAAATTATAATAACAAAGATGTAGCATTTATGTTAAGTTCGGATGAACTTATTAATATAATAATGCCTACTATATAATAAGGAATCTAAATGAATAAAATTTATGGTGAAAATAGTATTAAAGTTTTAAAAGGATTAGAAGCAGTTAGAGCACGACCTGGTATGTATATAGGCGATGTAAATATAAATGGACTTCACCATTTAATTTATGAAGTTGTTGATAATTCAATCGATGAATCAATGGCTGGATATTGCGATAAAATAGATATAGAAATTACAAATTATGGCTCTGTAATTATAAAAGATAATGGTAGAGGAATTCCTGTTGGTATCCATCCTACAGAAAAAATTCCAGCTGCAACTGTTGTTTTAACAGTTTTACACGCTGGAGGTAAATTTGATAAAGATAGCTATAAAGTAAGTGGCGGACTCCATGGCGTTGGTATAAGTGTTGTAAATGCTCTATCAAAAAAATTAATAGTAACCATAAAAAGAGAAGGAAACGTTTATAGACAAGAATTTGCAAAAGGAATTCCAACTTCTGAATTAGAAATTATAAAAACTACAAATCAAACTGGAACTATAGTTGAATTTTGGCCTGATGAAGAAATTTTTGAAGTAACTGAATTTGATAGCGAAATTTTAATAAAAAGATTTAAAGAGCTTGCATATTTAAATTCAAAAATTACTATAAATTTTAAAGATCAAAGAGATGGAAAAAAAGAAAATTTTCATTTTGAAGGTGGTTTAAATCAATTTGTAAATGATCTAAATTCTAAAGAAATAGTAGCAAATTCTATAAATTTTAGCGATAAGGTTGAAGATATCGAGATAGATTTTGCACTCCTTTATAATAGCTCTTATAGTGAAAATTTACTATCTTTTGTAAATAATATTAAAACACCAGGTGGTGGAACTCATGAAGCAGGTTTTAGAGCTGGTTTAACAAGAGCAATTACAAATTATATTTCTGCAAATGCAAATACGAGAGAAAAAGATATAAAAATCACAGGTGATGATGTAAGAGAGGGTTTAATCGCAGTTGTTTCAGTAAAAGTTCCTGAACCACAATTTGAAGGACAAACAAAAGGAAAATTAGGCTCAAGTTATGTAAAACCATTGGTTCAAAAAATGGCTTTTGAAACACTTTGTAAATATTTTGAAGAAAATCCAAACGAAGCAAAAGCTATTATAAATAAAGCTTTAATGGCTGCTCGTGGTAGAGAAGCTGCAAAAAGAGCTAGAGATTTAACAAGAAAAAAAGATAGCTTTAGTGTTGGAACTTTACCTGGAAAATTGGCTGATTGTCAAAGCAAAGATCCTGAAATTAGTGAGATATATTTAGTTGAGGGTGATTCAGCAGGTGGTTCAGCAAAACAGGGAAGAGATAGAGTTTTTCAAGCTATTTTACCGCTTCGTGGAAAAATTTTAAATGTTGAAAAAGCTAGAATTGATAAAATTTTAAATTCAGATGAAATTAAAAATATGATTACAGCCTTTGGTTGTGGGATTGGAGATGAATTTGATATAGAAAGACTTAGATATCACAAAATCATCATTATGACTGATGCTGATGTCGATGGAAGTCATATTCAAACATTACTTTTAACATTTTTCTTTAGATTTTTAAAACCTATGGTTGAAGCAGGATATGTATATTTAGCCCAACCTCCACTTTTTAGATATAAAAAAGGTAAAAAAGAAATTTATTTAAAAGATGAAAAAGCTTTAAATGAATTTTTGATTGAAACTGGAATTGATGGTGTAAATTTTGAAGGGATTGGAAATAAAGATTTAATTGAATTTTTAAAAATAGTATCTCATTATAGAATGATTTTAAATGAACTTAAAAAAAGATTTAATGTTATAGATGTTATAAGATATATTATAGAAAATAGTGATATTTTAGCTAAAAATTATAGTGAAATTTATGAAATTATAAAAAATTTCTTAGAAAAAAATGGACATAATATTTTAAATTCATACGTTAATGATGATAATATAAGAATTTATGTTCAAACAGAGCAAGGTTTAGAAGAGTTGGTTATAAATGATAATTTTTTCTCAAATCCTCTATATGAAGAAGCTGTTTTTGTATTTAATAAATTAAAAGAAAGAGATTTAAATTTTGATAAAGATTATATAGAAATTTTATCTGAAATAGAAAAAAATGCTAAAAAAGGTGCTTATATCCAAAGATATAAAGGTTTAGGTGAAATGAATCCAGATCAACTTTGGGAAACGACAATGAATCCAGAAAATCGTCGCTTACTTCAAATAAAAATTGAAGATGTAATTAGTGCAAGTGAAACATTTAATCTATTTATGGGAGATGAGGTAGAACCTAGAAGAAATTATATCCAAGATCATGCAAAAGATGTTAAAAATTTGGATATTTAATGCAACTTTTTAGTGAAAAAAAAGAGAGAGAACAAAGATTTATGCTATCTCTAAAGATAGCATTTCCTTTTATTTTAGTTCTTATTATTTTAGCAAAAATTATTTTTAATAATGAAATTTATAGTTTTCAAGATACTATTTTATTTATTATTTTAGTTGCTTGTTATGTTTATTATGTGATATATTTGATATATTTTTGTTTTAAAACTACTATTTTAGATTCTGTAACTAATGTCTTTACCAGAGAAGAAATAATAAAAATTTTAAATAAAGAGATAAAAAAAAATAGTAATAAAAATATAGTTTTAATAAATATTTCAAATATTCAAGATATAAATTTTAGATATAGCTTTAAAAATGGTGATATAATTTTAAAAAAAATTATTGATAAATTATCTATTTTTTTTGAAGAACAAAATTTTAAAAATTTACCAATAGGTCGGTATAGTTGTGGCACTTTTTTATTTTTAATTGATTGTAAAATATCAAAATTAAACCATCTTTTAAAGATTTTTGAAAGAAATTTATCAAATAATGGTATAAATAATATAGAAATTAAGATAGATTTTGCTACTGTTAATATAAAATATGATAAAAAATGGGAAAATATAATTAATTTTTTATTTTATAAAATTTTATATAAAGATGAAGAAAATATAAAAAATTTAAAATTAGATATTTTAGATGAAATTATTTGTAATGCCATTGATAATAGTAAATTTGACTTAAAAATTCAAACAATAAAATCTTTAAAAAATGACGAAGATTTATTAAATTTAACCATAAATTTCTCTTCGAAAAAAATTGGAAATATTACAAAATCAAAATTATTAGAAGTAATTCATAGAAATAATTATGGAATTAAATATAATTTAAATATGATTAAATTTATATCAAAAAATTTTGATTTTGAAAATTTTAATAGTAGAGTTTTTATAGAAATTTTACCAATTAGTTTAAGAAATCAAGAATTTAAAAATGAAATTTATAGAATGGCTACAAATAATTTAATTGATCCCAATAAAATAGTTTTTGAATTTTTTGAAACAGAAATTTATGATGAAATTAATCGCTTCTCAGAAATTATAGAACAACTTAAAAATTATGGATTTAAAATAGCTATTAATCAATTTTTAGGAAAAAATGCAAGCTTTGAATACTTTAAATATATAAATTTTGATTATGTTATTTATGATTTAGAGATAAATAAAAATTATAATAATAAAAAAATAAAAAAAATATTTTATATGTTTAATAAAAATTTAAAAATTTTTAATATAAAAACAGTTATAAGATTTGTGGATAAAATCGATTTTTTAAATGATTTAAAAAATAGTGATGTTGATTTTGTCCAAGGATTTTGTATAGATAAACCAAAAATTTACAAGGAAGAAAATGCGTTACGGAGAGAAAATTTTAAATAATTTTAACCCAGAAACTGATTTAGAAATTTGGCCAAACAAACATAAAAGAGATTATGTTATAAAAATAACTTTGCCTGAGTTTTGTTGTTTATGTCCTAGGAGTGGATATCCTGATTTTGCTACAATTTATTTAGAATATATCCCAAATGATTGGGTTGTTGAGTTAAAAGCTATTAAACTTTATATAAATTCTTTTATGAATAAAAATATTAGCCACGAAGATAGTATAAATGAAATTTATTCTCTTTTAGATGATAAATTAAAACCAAAATGGATGAAAATAGTAGGTGATTTTAATCCACGTGGAAACGTTCATACAGTTATAGAGATTGATTCTAGTAATATTAAAAAAGATAAAAAATGATAAAGATAAATTTACTCGAACATATATTTAAATCTGCTTCTATTTCAAGATGGAATGATTATCCTAAGATGGTAAATTTAGTAGAGTTAGATAAACAAGCTCATAAATTTATTGTGGCTTATTTTTTAGCAAAATGTGAAAATGATGTAGATGTAAATTATATTATTGAGGGTGGAATTTTTGATTTTTTAGTAAGAGTTATGGTTACAGATATACGTCCGGATGTTTTTCATCAAATACAAAATACAAAATCAGATCAAATTTATGAATGGGTACTTGTAAAATTTGAAGATGAATTAATCGAAATAGATAATGGTAAATTTTTTGAAAGATTTAAAAATTATTTAACTAAAAAAGATCCTAAAAAACAGAAAGAAAGATTAATTCTAAAAGCTGCTTCATATATATCTACAAAGTGGGAATTTGATATTGTTTATCAAACAAGTAAATTTTTAAGTGATATTGATGAAGTAAAAAACAAAGTTGATGAAGAGTTAGAAGATTATTATGAATTAATTGGCATTAGAAAAATTGCTATGAATAAAAAATTAGCAAGAGTGATTGATTTAAGTGGTAGGCTTAGATTTCAAAAAAGATGGGCTCAAACTCCACGAATTCCTGAAACATCAGTTTTAGGTCATATGCTTATAGTCGCAATTTTAGGGTATTTTTACTCTTTAAAAGTTAATGCTTGTAAAAAAAGAGTTGAGTTTAACTTTTTTTGTGCTTTATTTCATGATTTACCAGAGAGTCTTACAAGAGATATAATTAGTCCTGTAAAATACGGTATAGAAGGACTTGATGAAATTATTAATGAATATGAAATACGTTTAATAAATGATAAAATTTTGCCATATATTCCAGACCAAATTAAAGATGAGTTTGCTTATATTTTAGGGATTAGAAAAGATGGTAAAAATTTTATAAAAAATGAATTTGAAAATAGAATTTTTGAAAATACGCCTAAATTTTATGAAGGAAGTTTAAAATTAGTAAATGAAGATAAATTTAGAGCAATTGACGGAAAGGCTTTAAAATATTGTGATAAATTGGCAGCTTTTTTTGAAGCTGGAATTTCAATAAGTTATGGCGTAAAAAGTAAAGAATTAACAAATGGATTTAAATCAATTTTAGAATATTTTAAAGAAAAACCTACGATTGAAGGGATAAATTTTTATGAGATTTGTATAAATTTTATAGAATTTTTTGATTTAAAAAACCCCTTCCAAGATGGCTGCGGCACATGTTAAAAACAAGTGTTCTGCTGTATTCCTACCCTGAAACGGTGCTTATAAAAAACATTGCACAGGTCTAAGAAGAGGCAAGCGTGATTATAACTAAGATTAGCTTAAAAAAGGTTTAGATTTGAAATTTAAAACTCAATTTTTGTCATTTTTTAGAGGAATTTTTCTTTTTAATTATAGATCTTTAGAATTTCGCTCTAAAATTTTTGCTTCTATACTTCTTGCAAAATCTAAAATTAGTAAAAATGATTACTTGATTTTAAGTGAAATTTCAAAAGAAATTTATCCAAATAATCAATCAAGAGCAGATATTTTAGTTCAAGTTACAAAAGAATATATAGCCACGGTTGAAACTTATAAAAAATTTAGTCTAGATTGGCTTTTAAAAGATATAGATAGGACTTTAAAATTTCAAAAAAGATATGTAAAAAAGATAAATTTTGAGCATTTAAGAAGATTAATTAGTATTGAAAATGAAGATGATGCTTTAATTCAGCAAAGAATATATGAGTTTTTAATTAGTGAAGTTAAGATTTATTCGCAAGATAAAAGATAGATTGCTTTTTTATAAGAAAATTTAGTATAATAAAAAGCAAAATTTTATATATGGAGAAAAATTTGAAAGATATTAGAAATATAGCTGTAATTGCTCACGTTGATCATGGTAAAACTACGATGGTTGATGAACTTTTAAAACAATCAGGAACATTTGATGCACATAAGACAGTTGGCGAAAGAGTTATGGATAGCGATGATATAGAAAAAGAAAGAGGCATTACAATTTTAAGCAAAAATACTGCAATTCATTATAAAAATACAAAAATAAATATTATAGATACTCCAGGACATGCTGATTTTGGTGGAGAAGTTGAGCGTGTTTTAAAGATGGTTGATGGGGTTTTGTTATTAGTTGATGCTCAAGAAGGCGTTATGCCTCAAACTAAATTTGTCGTAAAAAAGGCTTTATCATTTGGATTAAAACCAATTGTTGTTATAAATAAAATAGACAAACCAGCAGCAGATCCAGATAGAGTTATAAATGAAATTTTTGATCTTTTTGTAGCACTTGATGCAAATGATGAGCAACTTGAATTTCCTGTAGTTTATGCAGCCGCTAGAGATGGATATGCAAAATTAAATTTAAATGATGAAAATAAAAATATGATTCCTCTTTTTGAGACAATTTTATCTCACGTACCAACTCCAAGTGGTAGTGATGAAAATCCTTTACAACTTCAAGTTTTTACTCTTGATTATGATAACTATGTCGGTAAAATAGGTATTGCAAGAATATTTAATGGTCAAATTTCTAAAAATCAAAATGTAACACTTATGAAAGCTGATGGAACTAAACAAAATGGTAGAATTTCAAAACTTATTGGATTTTTAGGGCTTGATAGATTAGATATAAATGAAGCAAAAAGCGGAGATATTGTGGCTATTGCAGGATTTGAAGCACTTGATGTAGGTGATAGTGTTGTCGATCCAAATAATCTAATTCCACTTGAACCACTTCATATTGAAGAGCCGACTTTAAGTGTAATTTTTAGTGTAAATGATGGACCATTAGCAGGAACTGAAGGAAAAAGTGTAACTTCAAATAAAATAGAAGAAAGACTTCAAGCTGAAATGAAAACAAATATAGCGATGCGTTATGAAAATTTAGGCGAAGGTAAATTTAGAGTTAGTGGTAGAGGTGAGCTTCAAATAACAATTTTAGCTGAAAATATGAGAAGAGAGGGTTTTGAATTTTGCTTAGGAAGACCAGAAGTTATTATTAAAGAGATAAATGGTGTGAAATGTGAGCCATATGAACATTTAGTAATTGATGCACCCGATGAATGTACAGGGAGTGTTATAGAAAAACTAGGTAAAAAAAGAGCTGAAATGAAAGTTATGAATCCAACAGGTGATGGACAAACTAGACTTGAGTTTGAGATTCCAGCTCGCGGATTGATTGGATTTAGAAGTCAATTTTTAACAGATACAAAAGGTGAAGGTGTGATGAATCATAGCTTTTTAGAATTTCGTCCATTTAGTGGAAGTATAGAAAAGCGTGCAAATGGAGCTTTAATTAGTATGGAAAATGGAGTTTCTCTAGCTTATAGTTTATGGAATTTACAAGATAGAGGAATTTTATTTATAGAGCCACAAACAAAAGTTTATATTGGTATGATAATTGGAGAACACAGTAGATCAAATGATCTTGATGTAAATCCAATTAAAGGTAAGAATTTAACAAACGTTAGAGCAAGTGGCAGTGATGATGCTATTAAACTTGTTCCGCCTCGTGTTTTAACTCTTGAGAGAGCTTTAGAGTGGATAGAAGAAGATGAATTAGTTGAAGTTACGCCAAAAAATATTAGAGTTAGAAAAAGATATCTTGATCCAACAACTAGAAAAAGAATGATAAAAAATAGCAATTGATTATAAAATATTAAATTTATAAAAAAAGTGCGAAAATGGTTTTTGTTTTGATTATTTTAGGAATTTTAGCTTTTATAATTTTATGGGTTATAAATATTTATAACTCTTTAATTTACAATAAAAATCAAGTTAAAAATATAAGAGCTGGAGTTGATACTCAGCTTAAAAAAAGATATGATTTAATACCAAATTTAGTTGCTTCAGTTAAAGAGTATATGACTCATGAAAAAAAATGTTTTAGAGCGTGTTACTGAACTTAGAAGTAGGGCTATGAGATCTAGTGATGATAAAGAAACTTTTAGCTTAAATAATGAACTCTCAAAGCTTTTAAGTGGGATAAATGTAGCTATTGAGGCGTATCCTGAGTTAAGAGCAAATGAAAATGTTTTACACCTTCAAACGACTTTAAATGAAGTTGAAGAGCAAATTTCAGCCTCAAGAAGGGCTTATAACTCAAGTGTTATGGTGTATAATAACGCTATTGAGATGTTTCCAAGCAATATAATTGCTAATTATTTTAAATTTAGTAAAGATGAATTTTTTAAAATTGATGAGAGTGAAAAAACGGCTCCAAATGTAAGTAATTTATTTAAAAAATAAATTTAATAAATTAAAAAAAATAGTTAATTTAAACTCTAAAATTTGGAAATTTTATGACTATAGATAAACTTGAAAAGTTAAGAAAAGAAATTTATAAGAAGTTTAAAATTTATATAATAATATCATTTTGTATAAATTTTGGCTTTTTAAGTGTAATATTTTTTTTATTTTATAAATTTATTGGATATAAAAATTTATCTGAAATTCCAATGTTTTTTAGGTTATTTTTATTTTTATTTTTTATCATAATGTTTATTTTCATCCATAAAAGAGACATTAAAAATAAAAAAATCAAACTCTCAAAACCTTTTAGGCAGAAATTTAAAAATGAGTATTTAAGAAATTATATTAAAAATAAAGGGCACTATTATAATATGTATCATAACATCGACGCTGTTGATATGATAAGAAGTGGGCTTTTTAAGCCTTTTACCAATCAAAAAGGAAATGACTATATAAGCGGTATGAAAAATGGAGTTATGTTTAAATTTAGCGATATTCTTTTAGAAGATAAGCTAAATTTATATGAAAATTTAAAAGATTTTTTTGATGATTTATTTCATTTTTTTATAACTTTTATTCAAATAATTTTAAATTTTTTTAAATTTAAATATGATGATAAGAAAATCCACAACTTCACAGGGCTATTTTTTGTAGCTGATTTTAATAAAAATATAAATTCAAAAACCTTAGTTATGCAAAGTGGATATCCAAGGTTTAATGATGTAAGCCTAATAAAAATGGACAGTGTGGAGTTTAATTCTAAATTTAGAGTTTATAGTGATGATATACAAAATGCGATGTATCTTTTAAGCCCATCTTTAATGGAAAAAATTTATAATCTTAGTAAAAGATTTAATAATCCCATAAATGTGAGCTTTATTAAAACAAAAATTTATATTTCTATAAATGTAGGGCGTGATAGTTTTGAACCAGATATTACAAAAAATATCAAAATAAATAACCCAGCTAGAAAGATAATTAGCGATTTAAACTCTATTTTAGACATAGTAAATGCTCTAAATTTAGATAATGATTTGTGGAAAAACTTGAAAAAATAGATTTAATTTTTTATTTTAAACCACTAAACAAAATAATAAAAATTTCAAAACTTTTTGAAATATTAAAATTTATAGAAAATTTAGAAAATAAATAGAATTTATAGAATATCAAAGCTTATAAATTGTATAATATGTCATAAAAAATAAGGAAAATTTATGACGCAAAATAGGCAAACAAAGTATATTTTTGTAACGGGTGGTGTTTTGAGTTCTCTTGGTAAAGGAATTGCAGCAGCTAGCATTGCTACACTTTTAAAAAATTCTGGACTTAAAGTTAGTATTTTAAAAGCTGATCCATATATAAATGTCGATCCTGGGACAATGAGTCCTTTAGAACATGGAGAAGTTTTTGTAACTGATGATGGTGCTGAGACAGATCTTGATTTAGGGCATTATGAGAGATTTTTAGATGAAAATTTATCTCAACTAAATAACTTTACAACAGGTAGAGTTTATAGCTCTGTAATTGAAAAAGAGCGTAGAGGAGATTATCTTGGAAAAACTATTCAAGTAATTCCACATATTGTAAATGAGATAATTGATAGAATTAAAAAAGCTGGCGAGGGCAATGATATTTTAATAGTAGAAATTGGTGGAACTGTAGGCGATATAGAAGGACAGCCATTTTTGGAAGCTATTAGGATGATGAGAGTTGAACTTGGAAAATATAATTGTATAAATATTCATTTAACTTTGATTCCTTTTATTAAAGCAGCTGGCGAGCTAAAAACAAAACCAACTCAACATAGTGTTGGAGAACTTAGACGCATTGGAATTAGCCCAGATATGATAATTTGCAGAAGTGAAATGCCATTAAATAGAGAACTAAAAGATAAGATAGCAACGAGTTGCGGTGTTGAAAAAAATTGTGTGATTGAGAGTTTTGATTCTCAAAGCATATATCAAATTCCACTTTTATTTTTAAAACAAGATATTTTAACTCCAATTAGTGAGTTTTTAAATTTAGGTGATTTAAAAGTAGATATGAGTAATTGGGATAGCTTAGTTAAGAGAGTGATAGCACCAACAAAAGAGGTTAAAATCGCATTTGTAGGAAAATACGTTGATTTAAAAGAGAGTTATAAGAGTTTAACTGAAGCATTAATTCACGCTGGTGCAAATTTAGACACAAGAGTTGATATTAAATGGTGTGATAGTGAAAAGATTGATGATCAAAATGTAGATGAAATTTTTAAAGATATAGATGGTATTTTAGTAGCTGGTGGATTTGGAAATAGAGGAGTTGATGGTAAAATTCAAGCTATTAAATTCGCAAGAATTAATAAAATTCCATATCTTGGAATTTGTCTTGGAATGCAACTTTGTTTAATAGAATTTGCTAAAAATGTGCTAAATTTAGAGGATGCAAATTCGGTTGAATTTGATGTAAATACTAAAAATAATATTATTTATTTAATAGATGAATTTATAGATAATAGCGGTAAAAAACAGATTAGAACTTATCAAAGCCCACTTGGTGGAACTATGAGGCTTGGAGGTTATGAGTGTAAAATAAAGCAAAATTCTCTTTTATTTGAAATTTATAATCAAAAAAATATAAAAGAACGCCACCGTCATAGATATGAAGCAAATCCCAAATATAGATCTGAATTTGAAAAATATGGTTTAATTGTAAGTGGAGAGAGTGATGGGCTTATAGAAGCGGTTGAATTAAAAGATCATCCGTTTTTCATCGGTGTGCAGTTTCACCCTGAATTTACATCGCGTCTAACTAGACCAAACCCTGTAATTTTGGGTTTTATGAAAGCTTCATTGAAAAATGTTAGGTAAAAAAGATGTAAGGGAATTATTAGAAAGTAGATTTAAAAATGATATTCACAAAAAAATCTCAGAAATTCCCTTACCTAATACTTTAAAAGACGCTTATAAAGCAGCTTATCGTATAAAAACTGCTATAGAAAATAACGAAAAAATGGCTATTGTAGGCGATTATGATGTAGATGGAGTAGTAAGTAGTGTTATTTTATCTAATTTTTTTAAGCTTTTAGGGGCAAATTTCATTGTAAAAATTCCTAATCGTTTTACAGATGGATATGGATTAAATATCAATATTTTAGAAGAATTAAAAGGGGTTAATTTAATTATTACTGTTGATAATGGTATAAGTGCTACTGAAGCTGCTGAAATTTGTTTAAAAAAAGGAATAGATTTAATAATCACAGATCATCATATGCCACCACCTATTTTACCAAAAGCATATGCGATTGTAAATCCAAAACAAAAAGATTGTAATTTTCCAAATGTTGAAATTTGTGGTGCTGAAGTGGCTTGGTATTTGGTTGGAGCTTTAAAAGATATTTGTAAAATTAAATATGATATGGGGCTTGATTTAGATCTTTTAGTTATTGCTATTATTGCTGATATGATGGAGCTTCGTGATTTAAATAGAGTGCTTTTAAAAGCAGGTATTAAAAAATTAAATTTATCAAAACGACCTTGTTTTAATGCTATAAAAAATTATTACGGTAAAGATAAATTTGAATTTGATGATATTAGTTTTATGATAGCACCTTTAATAAATTCAACTGGAAGAATGGAAGATGCTAGCATATCGTTTAAATTTTTATGTTCTAGTAATTTAAACGAAGCTAATTTTTATTTAGAAAAAATTTTAGAAATCAACCAAAACAGAAAAAATGAAGAAAAAATTCTATATGAAAATTCTCTATTAAAAATAAAAGATGATGATGAAATCATAGTAGCTTGGGGTAAAGATTGGCATGAGGGCGTTATTGGTATTGTAGCTTCTAGACTTTGTAAACAGTATAAAAAACCAGCCATTGTTTTTAGCGTAGATGAGTGCAGGGCAAAAGGAAGTGCAAGAAGTGTAGGGAAATTTGATATTTTAAAATTAATCGCTTCTCAAAAAGATATTTTAATTAGTTTTGGAGGTCATAAAGGTGCTGCTGGAATTGTGATAGATCCTGTAAATTTAAAACTTTTTCAAAAAGAAATAAATAAGAATTCCTACATCAAAGATTTAAATACATCATACTATGGAGATGAGATTTTGGGCGAGATAAATTTAAATGAGCTTGATATGGAAATGCTTGAAATTTTAGAGTATTTTGAACCATTTGGACAAAAAAATCCAAAACCTATATTTAGTGTTACAAATGCTTTTGTGAGAGATGTAAAAGTTATAGGAAAAGATGAAAATCATATAAAAATTTCTGTTGAAAAAAGTGGAGTTATTAGAGAAGCTTTATTTTTTAATTATGATTTTAAGCCTAAAATAGGCGATTTTGTAGATTTTATAGCACACATTTCTAAAAATATTTTTAGAGGCAATATAAGTGCAGAATTTGTTATAAGAGAGATGAACTTATCTAAAAAATAGATAAATTCTCTCTTGAGCTTTAAAAATTGCATTTAAAAGCTTTAAAATTTCTTTTTCTTGAATTAAAAAAATTGGCTCTTCATAAAAATAAAACGGCAAAGCATTAATTTTATTTTCTATCATATCAAAACGCTCTTTTAAAAGAGTTAAATCGATTTTTAAAAGTTCGAAATTTTGATTATTTATATAAAATTTGATATGAAAAAAGCAAAAATAAAGTGTTTTGAAATCATTATAAATTTCTAAAAATTCATCTTTTTTGCTGCTTTTTATTAGAACATTAAAGTTGTTTAAATTTAGCGTGATTTGATTTAATAAATCATTGAAATTTTTATCATCTTCTTTTATTAAATTTAATACCAAATTTTTAAAATTTACATTTATTTGTTTAAATTTTGGCATAATTTCATCTTTATTTTTTACAGGCCATATAAAATTTGATATTAAAATAGCTAGTATAAATCCAATTAAAGTATCAAAAAATCTTATAGACATAAGTATTGAAAAATTTGAAGTTATGATAGAAAAATATATCGTCAAACCAGCCATAAAAAAGACATTCCACAATATATAAGGATAAGCTTTTAAATAAAAAATCATAAAAGTAATCACGAGTATTAAAAAATAAAATATATAGTTAAAATCACTAGTCATAACAACTATGCCAATTCCAACTCCCATACCTAATATTGTGCTTATTATAGCTTGTTTCGTGATAGATGTTACTAAATTTAAATTTGGTCTCATAACAGTAATAACTCCTATGGCTATCCACATTCCATGAAGCATTTTAAATAAATTTGCTATAAAGATCGATAATGCGATTGTAAGAGCAAATTTAAAACTATATCTAAATACTGGATTTTTTAAATTTATACTTTTTTTAAGAGTTTTAAAATTAAATTCTTTTTTATTTAATTTTAAATTTATTTTCTCCTCACCACCTATTTCTATTATATTAAAAATACTATATAAAGCATTTAAAGAATTCATAAAAATTGGAATTTGATTTAACTTTTTTAATCGATTATAAATTTTAAATCTAAAATTTACATCTTTTTCGATAAATAAATTTTTTAATTCACTGAGGTTAAAATTAATCTCATTTTCTAAGGCTTTTTCTAGTATTTTTTTATTATTTTTTCTAAAATATTTTGATTTTAAATTTGATAAAGTATATATTAACTCTTCAAATTTATATACATAAAATATCGCTCTTGTTGAGTTTTTAATTGAATTTAGATCTTTTAAATTTGAACTTTTTGTTTTTAGAATATTTTTTAATTCTTCTATTTGGCTAAGACTTTTTTCTTGCCATAGAATAAAATCTTTTTCATTTTTTGCACTATTTAATAATATGATATTTTTAATCAAAGCTGTAAAATTATTTTTTGTATATCTTCCATATCCCATAAAATTTAAAAATCTCATAAAAGTAGCACTTAATCCACCTACGATAAATCCACAATTTACAATATTTGGTGAAAAATTTGTACTGCTATGTTTGATTGTAAGAACGATTATAAAAATAAAAGATGTTGCCATTAAAACTTTATATAAATCAATGCTATAAATTTGGCTTAAACCAACAAACATAAACCAAAAAAACATTGCAAAACATAAAAAATACCCAAGATTATCAATAAAATTAACAAAATTTATAAAAATTGCACAAAGCACCACAAAAAGCAGATGATGTAGAGTTTTTGCTAAATTTTTACAATTTAAATTGTTTATAAAAAATATTCCCCCACTTCCTTGTATTGCCCACATTGTAGCTTGTATGCCAAATAAAAAATATGCTAAAAATCCAGCTAAAGACATAGCTAAAATCGCTTTAATTGCAAAAATAAGGCTAAATTTAGCTGGATCATAAGTATAGATAAATAGTTTTAATTTATCAATCATTGTATTTTATTTAAATTAAATATAGATTTTAAAGAATCAATATTTTTTTTACTTTCGCTATAAGTTAAAAATTTAGAAAACATAACTTTTAAGCTAGGTTCTATCTCTAAATTAAAAAATTTTGCTAAATTTTCATTATTTAAATCACTATTTTTTATGTAGTTTTTAATTTTAATCAATATAAAATGTCCTAGTTGCATAGACTCATCATTTAAAATAGTTGATATATTTTCATTGAATTTCTTAAAAATTTTGATTAATTGTTGATAATTTGTGATATCTTTTAAATGCATTTCTAAATAGTCATAATCGCAAGATAATTTAATCACCTCAAATTTAGAAATCAAAGAAACACAAATATTATCATACCCAAAAGCTGGATCAAGAGTAGTTATAATATATAAATTATCAGGTATACAAAAAAGGCTAAAACCATTTTTTAAGGCTACGCTTAATTCTTCTTTATTATCTAAATTATCAATAATATGAGCATTTTTTGTTCTTATGAAGGCATTTTGATTTGAATTTGAAAATCTATCTGTTAAAAGTTCGCAAATTTCACTAAAAAGAGCATTTGTATCGCAATTATTAATATTTTCAATTATAAAGAAATAATCATTATTTGGGTCATTATAAGCCTTTTTACATATATTTTTAAAAGCACCATTGATAAAATTTGTGCCAACAAAACCATCCATAATATCGCTATAATCATAATTTTGATGAAGTGTTATAAAGTTATATTTATCAAATGAAATATTTTTTATATCTAAAAGTTCTTTTATTTTATTGTATTTTCCAGTTCCAGCTGAGCCTATATACATTGTATTTTTTGATATATTGTCGTTATTAAAATTTGAGAAAAATTCAAAAAATATTTGACAATATATTTTTTTTTCATAAATGTTTGAATTTGTTGGACAACTTTTAAAATTTTCTATAAAATCTTTTGAAAATTCTAAGAATTTTGATATTTCAGAGCTATCTTTTTGATATATTAAATTTAGTATTTTAATGCTATTTTTGTTATAAAAAACTAAATTTATATTATTATTAATTATTGCAATTAAGCTTATAAATTCTATCAAAGAATCATTATCTAAAATCTCATATTCACCATCAAAATTTTCATTTATTGTATGTTCTTGTGTAAAATTTAGCACTATATCCATAAAATTATCATCTTTTAAAGAGCTATTTATTAACTCTAAAATAAGCATTGGATGATTGTAAATTGCTATGCCTAGATATTTTTTTACTAAATTTGTGCTACAGCTTTCAAATAAATCATAAATAGCTCCATATAATTCAACTAATTTTTTCTTAAAGCTATTTTTTAGTTCTCTATCTTCGCAAAAATCCCCATAAAGTCTAGCAAAATTTTCTAAAAATATATATAGAGAAATAACTTGTGCATCACTTCCTTTTATGGCGTTTGAAACTGATATATTTTGGTTATTTGCAAATGTTTGTTTGTGAGATTCTATTACATTTTTTAGTTTAAAATCTAAATAAAAAGTTTCGATATTGTTTTCAAAAAATTTATTTATAAAAAAATATCCAGCGTGTGAAAAATTTTGTCCTAAATCCAAAATTTTTTTATCATTATCGATAAAATTTATATATGATGTTCGTAAAAAATCATACTCTTTTTCATTAAAATTGTTTGATTTTTCTTTTAAATTCAAAAGAGAGTAATTTAAATTTTTAACCCTATTTTGTAACAAAGAATCGCTATTTTTATTTTTAAATAATTCAAGTAAAGCATTTAAATTCATATTGTAGTTCCTTTTAATAGAGGGACAAATTCGCATTCATCTAGAATGATTTCTTCTATTTGTCCAATCTCGTTTTTGATAAATTTAGTAATATTTTGTTTGTTGCCTCTTTTAATTGGTGCTACTAAAATTCCATTATTTTCTAATTGAATAAAAAGTCTTTCATCAATTTTTTCAGTAGCAGCAGAAAGCAAAATTCTCTCATAAGGAGCGTATTTTTTCCAACCTCCATTTCCATCATCAAATTTTATGTGGATATTTGAAATTTTCAAATTTTTAATACACTCTTTTGCTTGATTTGCTAGTTTTTCAATCCTCTCTATACTAAAAACTCTTCTTACTATCTGGCTTAAAATAGCAGCTTGATACCCACTTCCACAACCAATTTCTAAAACGCTATCCACGCCATCTAACTCTAAAGCCATTGTCATTTTTGCTACAGTTAGCGGAGAGCTAATCCATTGATTTGCTAAAATTCTTTGAGGATCTAAACTAAAAGCATGAGCTTTTATATTACAAAATTTACTTCTATCAATTTGCGAAAAAGCATCATATAATGCAGGGCTTAAATTTATCTCATTAGCGATATTATCGGCTAAATTTTTACATTTCAAAGCAGTTAATGTATCCATATCTCATCCAAAAAATTATATTAAAAATCATCAAAAGTTAAACTTCCTTTGCTGTAATTTGCAACCTTACTTTCAAAAAAATTTGATTTTTGATCATTAAAACTAGAGAAATCATCTACCCATTTTATAGGATGTTTTGCATTGTATTTTTTTTGTAAACCAATAGCTACCAATCTTTGATCAACAAGATAATGGATATATTCTGTAATAATATCATCTGTAAAGCCCATGATTTGGTTATCTGTGATATATTTTCCCCACTGAATTTCTAACTCTCCAGCTTTTTCAAACATATCATAAATTTTTTCTATTATCTCATTTGTAAAAAGTTCTGGACGCTCTTTTTTGACTGAATTTATCATATTTTGAAATAAAAGCAAATGAGTTATTTCATCTCTTTGGATAAATCTTATCATCTGAGCTGAACCAAGCATTTTACCAGCTCTTGCAAGTGCATAAATTGCAGTAAAACCACTATAAAAATAGATTCCTTCTAAAATTTGATTTGCAACCATTGCTAAAATCAGTTTATTTTCAGTAACATCACCTGCTAATTCTTCATAAATGCTAGAAATATAATCATTTTTCTTTTTAAGTACAGCGTCGTGTTTTTCCATTTCATAAATTAAATCGGTATTTTCACAAATTGCCTCAACCATAACCGCATAACTTTTTGAATGATTTGCTTCTTCATAAGCTTGACGGACTAAAACAGCATTTATTTCTGGAGCTGTGATGTATGGATTTATATTATCAGCAAGATTGTTTGTTTGAAAACTATCCATTGATATTAATTGACTCCATACTAAATCATACATACGCTTCTCAGCAGTTGTTAAATTAAAATTATAATCTCTTACATCATCAGTTGTATCAACTTCTTTTGGAAACCAAGTATTTGCCTCCATGATATCCCATAGCTTTAATGCCCATTGATATTTTGCTTTTGTGAAATTTAAAATTCCGTGTGGATTTCCATTAAAAACCCTTCTATCTGTTAATGTTTCATTTGATTGTGGATTATAAATTTTTTTCTTTTCAACTAACATTTTATTCCTTAAATTTTAGTATTGATTAAATATTTTAAGTTGTAATTATATCAGAATAAAGATAAATTAATATTGAAAAAAACTATTTATTTTAGATTGTGATTAAATTTACAAAGAATTAAATTACAGAGATTGAGAGTAAAATTAAATTTGGTGTCAAGAGAGAGACTTGAACTCTCGACCTCCGGCTTATGAGACCAGCGCTCTAACCAGCTGAGCTACCTTGACATTTAAAAAAATGAGATTATATCAAAAGTATTCTTATAAATTTCTAAATTTCTATATAAAAGCTAAATTTCAGAGTATTTGATTATACTTTATTAAATTTTTATGAGGTATAAAATTGATAGTTGAAATTTTGTATTATTTAGTGGCAGCATTTTTTGAAATTTTAGGTTGTTATTTTTTTTGGATAGTGTTTAAAGATGGCAAAAATTTAGCTTACATTGGAACTGGAATTTTATCTTTAATAATTTTTGCTTTTATTCTAACAAGAGTAGAGAGCGAATTTGCGGGTCGTGCTTATGCGGCTTATGGTGGAATTTATATATTTAGTTCTCTTCTTTGGTTAATTTTTGTAGAAAAACAAAGTATCACAAAATTTGATATTATTGGCGTTAGTTTTGTGATACTTGGTGCTTGTGTTATAATTTTTGGATTTTTAAAAAAACTTCATTAACCTACAAAAAATTTATGGGCGATATCTTTATTTTCAAAAGCAGTAACGCTAAAATTTACACCATCAACAATCACATCATAAATTTGATTTGGCTCTGTTTTTGCATATGTTAGCATAAATTTAGCTGCTATTTCTTTATCTTTTATATGTGCGTTTTTGCTTATTAAAACATACGGTCCAACTGTTTGATGAGGTAAATTTATAGCTATAAATTTTGGATTTTTTATATTTTTTAATTTTTGATTGTCTATTTCATCTTTTCCAATTATAAGTTTTGAGCCATTTTCTAATCTCAAATGTCGCCCAAATTTTAAAATTTCACTATCTAATGGAGTTTGAATTCCTTCAAATTTTAAAGCATCCCTTAACTTTTGACTATAACTTTGAAGTGTTAATAAACACCCTCCACCTGGTGTTTCAAATTCACTAAATCCAAATTTATTAGCTAATTCAAACTGTTTTGTTCGACTTCTTCCACTAATATCTAAAAGCCTCTCTCTATCCACCCAGCCATTGATTTCAGGTGTGGTTGGCTTTAATAATTTAGCACACATTGGACGCAAAATTAAGGCATTTTCATCACCTGATAAATTTAAGACTTGATCTAGAGCTGTTTTTCTCTGACTCATAGGTCGTTGCCCTAAAACTTCGCCTGTAATTATAAAATTTGCATCTCTATCTTTTAGCATATTTAAAGCAGTTTTAAACATATAAGCGTGGCAATCAATGCAAGGATTCATATGTTTTCCATAGCCATATTGTGGATTTAATAAAACATCTTGCAGATATGAATTTCGAATATCAACTATCTCAAAATCTGCTCCAGCCATATTTGCTCTTTTTCTTAAAATTTCGCTTTTATCCTCTTTGCCTCCAAAACCTATATTTATGTGAAGTGCTGTTACATCGATATTTTGACTTGTTATAAGTTTAATAGCAAGCATACTATCAAGCCCTCCACTAAATAGTGCCAATGCTCTCATTTTACTCCTTTTAATTTTCTAATTATTTTTTGTATTTCCATTATTTGTGAAATTTTATCAATCTCATTTGAATTTTTTAAAAAAATTATTCTATCTTCATATTTTTTAATTAATAATATTTTTATCGCTTCTTTAAAATCTTGAAATTGTGTAAAAATTTCAATTCTTTCATCAAGCTCCAGCTCTCTTAAAAAAATATTTTGATTTTCATCTTTTTGAGGAGAAATTATAGCTGTAAATTCATTAAAATGAGTTTTAAAATGGTTAAAATTTATAATATCTTTTGCTTTTTCAAAAAAATCTTTATGAAAAATCATACTTTTTAAAATTTGAAGTTCTAAATAGTCTCTTTTTTTATCTTGTTGTTCTAAATTTGGAGCTGAAGTCTTTTTAATGTTTATATTTTTTAAGCTTAAATTTACTAAAGATGGATCTAAATTTAAAATTTTTGCTACAAAATTTTTGTATCCATTGGCTACGATTGGTTTTAGGGTTGTTGTAAATTTTTTGATTTCATTTAAGGCTTTTTGCTTTTGTTGTGGGCGTTGAATTTCAAAACTATCAACTATATTTTTTATAACAAATTCACCACTTTCAACTCTTGTATTTAAAATTTTTTCTAGTTTGGAAATTTCACCATTTTGTATTAAATCGGCTGGATCGGCTCTGTTTGGGATTATAACCACGCTAGAATCAATCTCATTTATGCTTAAAAGTCTAGCACTTTTAATAGCAGCATTTATCCCTGCTTCATCTCCATCAAAACACAAAATCACCCTAGCATCACTTCTTCTTAAAAGTGGAAGATGATTTTGCGTAAGAGCCGTTCCAAGAACTGCAACAGCGTTTTTAAAACCAGCTTTATGAAGCATTATTACATCCATATAACCTTCAACTATTAAAATTTCTTTAGTTTTAAAAATTTCATCTTTTGAAAGATTATAAGCATATAGAGTTTTTGATTTATCAAATACCTTACTTTCAGGGCTATTTACATATTTTGCAGGATGATTTGAAATTGTCCTTCCACCAAAACCAACAAGCTTTCCTGTGTGATTTTTAATAGCAAAAGTTATCCTATCTATAAAACTCGCATAAAAGCCGTTTTCGCTCTGTTTTAAAATACCTACCTCATTTGCTTCTTCTAAATTTATACCTTCATTTTTTAAAAAATTTATAGTATTTTGTGAATTTGGAGCCCAGCCTAATTCAAATTTTTCTATTAAAGAGTTATCAAAACCTCTTTTATAAAGATAGTCTAAAGCCGTTTGATTTTGAGATAAATTTAGTTTATAAAAACCAGAAATTAACTCTAAAATTTTTTTATTTTCCATTTTTATATTATTTTGATTTGTATATTCAAGACTAAAATTTTGCATATTTGCTAATTTTTCAACTGCTTCTGGAAAATTTAGCTTTTCATAATCCATTATAAATTTAATAGCATTTCCGCCAGCTTTGCAAGAAAAACAGTGAAAAATATTTAATTGAGAATTTACGCTCATACTTGGATTTTTATCATCATGAAAAGGACAAAGTCCTACAAAATTTTGCCCACTTCTTTTTAAATTTACATAGTGGCTTACAACATCAACAATGTCGGTTTGTTCTAATAATCTTTCAATACTTTGCTGTGTAATCATAAGCTATATTATACAAAAAGTTTGTTATAATAAAACTAAATTTTTAAAAAGAGGCTTGGTGGAAAATTTTTTAATAGATTATAGAGATCCGATTTTTGGGCTTATTATTTTAATAAGCACTGCTTTTATAATAGCTTTATTTAGCTATATTTGGGGAATTTTTAGCAGTAGTAATGAGTCAAGAAAAATAGAAGTTTTTATAAAAAAATTTGATTCAACAAATGGACTAAGTCAAAAATACAAAGAGTTTTTAAAATCAATAAAACTTGAAAATGATACACTTGGAATTTTGGCAAATGTTTTTACTAAAAGTGGAGATTTTGAAAAAGCGATAAATATATATTTAATAGCTCTTGAAAACGCAAAAACGAAAAAAGAAAAAGAGTTTATTTTTACAAATTTAGGAAGTGTTTATTTTAAAGCTGGTTTTTTAAAAAAAGCAGAAGAAATTTTTCTTAAAAATCTTGAAATAGCACCTAGAAATAAGGTTTCGTTAAAAATTTTAAGTGTAATTTATGAAAAGCTTAAAATGTTTGATAATGAGCTTGAAATTTTAGATGCCTTAAAAGAGCAAGATGTGGAAATTTCAAAATCTTTGGCTTTTGTAAAATCACAAATTATAGCAAATGATAAAAATTTAAGCTTTATTGAAAAAATAGAAAAAATTTATAAATTAGAAAGTGATTATGAAATGGTAAATAGAATTATTTTAGAGCTTTTTATAAAACACAACGAGCCTTTATCAAATTTAAAAACTTTTCCAAAATTAAATGATTGTATCGATATGATTTGGTATTTAGAAGATGCAATAAATTTGCAAGATAAAGAGTATAAGGCTTTATTTTATGCTAAAAATTTAATAAATGAATATGAAGAGAGTGAATTTTTTGAAATAAATGCTATATCGGCGATGAGAAGAGGGCTATTTTTTGATGCAGATTTAAATTTTCAATATATATGTGATGATTGTAAAAGTAATTTGCCGTCATTTTTTTATAGATGTCCAGTATGTTATTCTTTAAAAGGTGCAAAAATTTTACCAAAAATAGTAAGGAAAAATAGTGAAATCAATATGCCTTTTTAGTGATGGTTCTTGTCTTGGAAATCCAGGAGTTGGAGGCTGGGCTTGTATTTTAAGATATAAAGAAAATCAAAAAATATTAGTTGGTGGAGAGAGAAATACTACAAACAATAAAATGGAATTAACCGCCGTAATTATGGGCTTAAAATCACTAAAAGAGCCTTGTGATGTTGAAATTTACACAGATAGTTCATATGTTGCAAATTCTATAAATTTATGGCTTAAGGGCTGGATAAAAAAAGATTTTAAAAATGTAAAAAATGTAGAGTTGTGGAAAGAATTTTTAATCGTTTCAAAAACACATAAAATCAAAGCTTTTTGGATAAAAGCACACGCAGGACACCCTGAAAATGAGGAGTGCGATAGATTGGCAAGAGAATTTGCACAAAAACTAAAATAAAGGATTTTACATTGGAAAAATTAGAAAAAAAATTAGGATATAAATTTAGAGATATTTCTGTATTAGAAAGAGCTTTAACGCATAAGAGTTCAACAAAAGCTTTTAATAATGAAAGATTGGAATTTTTAGGAGATGCTGTTATGGACTTGGTGGTTGCTAAATATCTATTTGATAAATTTAAGGGCTGTCCTGAGGGGGATTTATCAAAATTAAGAGCTGCTCTTGTTAATGAAAAGAGTTTTGCAACGCTTGCAAGAAAGATAAATTTAGGAGATTTTTTATACATATCTTTGGCTGAAGATAATAACAATGGCCGTCATAAAGATTCTATTTTATCAGATGCATTTGAGGCTTTAATGGGAGCAATTTTTCTTGAATCAGGACTTGATGAGGTAGAAAAAATATCCATATCACTATTTGAAAAAGAGTATAAAAATATTAGCTTGGATGCGTTGGTTAAGGATTATAAAACAACCTTGCAAGAGATTACTCAAGCAAAATTTGCACTAATACCTGAATACAAACTAATATCATCCAAAGGACCAGATCATAATAAAAATTTTGAAATGGGTGTGTTTTTAAATGGAATTGAATATGGAAAAGCAATAGGTAGAAGCAAGAAAGAGGGTGAGCAAAAGGCCGCAAAAATCGCGATAGAAAAGATAAAAAAAGGTAAAATATGAATACTTTTGGAGTTAAATTACGATTAACAACTTTTGGAGAAAGTCATGGCGAGGGTATTGGTGGCGTGATTGATGGCTTACCAAGTGGAATTAAAATCGATTTAGAATTTATACAAAATGAGTTAAATAAAAGAAAGCCTGGCTCTAAATTTGGAACTTCAAGAAAAGAGAGTGATACTATTGAAATTTTAAGTGGGGTTTTTGATGGATTTAGTACAGGTACTCCAATTGGTCTTTTAATAAAAAATGAAAATCAAAAAAGCAAAGATTATGATAATATAAAAGATCTTTTTAGACCAGGTCATGCCGATTTTACATATATGCAAAAATTTGGCATAAGAGATTATAGAGGTGGTGGCAGAAGTAGCGCAAGAGAGAGTGCCATAAGAGTTGCAGGTGGGGCTTTGGCTCAAATTTTTTTGAATGAATTTAATATAAGCGTTGAGAGTGGAATTTATGGAATAGGAAAAAATTATGGCGATTTAATGAAGGCTGATTTTGAATTTGCTAAAAAATCTGAAATTTTCTCTCTTTTTCCAAATTTAGAAGCCGAATTTAAAAAAGAAATTTTAAATGCTAGAAATTCTCACGATAGCGTAGGCGGATCTGTTCTTACTATCATAAGAAATCCACCAGTTGGACTTGGAGAAGTTTTATATGATAAATTTGATGCAAGAATCGGTGCGGCAATGATGGGAATAAATGCGGTTAAGGCTGTTGAAATAGGTCTTGGTGTAAATTCTAGTAAAACCAAAGGAAGTTTTAATAACGATGAAATTAATAAAAAAGGCTTTATCTCAAATAATTCAGGCGGAATACTTGGTGGAATTACAAATGGAGATGATGTAGTTATAAAAACTCATTTTAAGCCAACTCCTTCAATTTTTTTACCACAAAATACAATAGATAAATTTGGTAACGAAGTAAGATGCGAGTTAAGAGGACGTCATGATCCTTGTGTTGCTGTTAGGGGAAGCGTGGTTGCAACGGCTATGGCAAGATTGATTGTGGCTGATATGATGCTTTTAAATGCTAGTTCAAAATTAGAAAATTTGAAAAAAATATATATATAATATTGAATATTTATAATAAAAATGCTAATATTTAGCACTTTTATTATAAAGGAGTAAAAATGAAAAAAGTACTTTTAACAAGTTTGGTTATGGCTACTCTTGCATTTAGCCATAACCATCACGATCATATGCATCATCACGATGATCACGCTATTAATGAATTTAATCCAAAAAGCGTTAAGCATATAGTGGTTGAAATGAATTTGCTTGATGAAAAAGGTGATAAAAAAGTAGGTGAAGTTGTGGTTATCAATACAAATTATGGTGTGGCATTTTTTCCAAATATGAGTGGCTTTGAAAAGAGTGGAATGCATGGATTTCATGTGCATGTAAATCCAGATTGTGGTGCTACCCAAAAGGGTCTTGGTATGAAAGCTGGCGGACACTGGGATCCAAAAAATACAGGCAAACACTCTTTTACATGGGATGATGAGGGGCATATGGGAGATTTACCTGCGCTTTATGTAAATGAAAAAGGTGTTGCAAATTATCCAGTTTTAGCTCCAAAAATTAAAAATATCGATGAGTTAAGAGGTCATTCTATTATGGTTCATGTAGGTGGTGATAATCACAGTGATAATCCTGCTAAACTTGGCGGCGGCGGTGCTAGGATGATTTGTGGCGTTATAAAATAAATTTGTAGCTCTTTTTGAGCTACAAATAAAATTTTGATTAATTAAATTTAAATATAAATTTAATTAGTTTATAATTCGATGAGTTAAAATTTTAAAGTCCATTGAAAACTAAAATTTATATTTAATGAATTTTAAAGCCAAATTTAAAAGTAATTAAATTTAACTATTTAAGATATTTTATACCATTTATTCACGATAAATTTTTTATAAGATTTATTCATTTATAACCCATTTTTTTCATCAAAACCAGTATTTAAAAATGGCGTCTTAAATAATAATGGTTCAATTTAAACTCTAGCAAGGATCTTTAAGTTATAATTTTACCGATAAAAAATATATCATTTAAGAATTTTAGAGATTAAATTTAGAAAAATATTAATTATTTTTGCAAAGAAAAAGGAGCCACAAAAATATTAAAACTAATAGTCGTTATAGACAACTTTATAGAAATTTCTCAAAAAATAGAATTTAATGATAAATGAGTGTGAGAAAATTTCTAAATTTAGTGGCGAGATAGAAATAAATGAGAGTTTTTTGGAATTATGTCATTTTGATTTTAAAATGATAATTTTTTTAAATAAAATTGGAAATTTCCAAACAATTATCTTAAGTTTAATAGTTAAATTCCAATTTTAAATGCAATTTTTCACATCCAAAACCGCCCCCTAAATTTATCAAGATCATATGATAGTAAAAATTTGGCGTTTTTGTATAAAAATGATAAAGCTTAGTAAAATTTTTTTAAAAATAATTTAATTAGATATTTTATTAAAAAGATGAAATTCAAAATCACACAAAAAATTTAGTTTTGTTGATAAAAAATAAAAAATAATTTAAAAAAAATGTCACTTAATCCGTTTAAGCTTAAATTTTAAGTTTCATTTCTAAAAACTTGCTTTTTTTTGCGTGTCACTTAATCAAAAATGCGGTAAAATGGGAGTTATTGGCTTATTAAGGGACATTAAGTTTTATTAAGGGACAAATTTTGCAAAAAATGTCTTATTAACCATCTATTTCTTAAGCGAAATTTACTATTTTTTAGTTTAAACCTTAAACGCTAAAAAGCCCTATATTTGGCTATTTTAATTTTTTTGGGATATTTTTTAGGAGTGCATTTAATTTTAAACACTTATGGTAAAAAAGGCGTTTAAAGCCCTTTAATTGGCGTTTAAAATCTTTAAAATAGATCTATTTTTGGGAATTTTTGGCAGTTTTGGGAAATTTGGGATTTTTTTCAATCCTTAAAAACAGAACATAAAATGGGAATTTTTTTTATCAAACCCCCACACCATCGCACTTTTAAACATTTTAGTGCTTAAAAATAAATTCTAATTAGTTATTATACAAAGTGCAGAGATGATTTTTAAATAGATTAAGTAAATTTAAAGGTTTGCATTAAAATAATTTTAAAGAGTGTAATTAGATATAAAAAGAAATAATTTATATAAAACATTATATGAGAAAAAATTAGTTTAAGTTAAATTGAGTTAAGGTTTTTAAAAACTAAAAAATAAAAATTTGATAAATAGTAGATTGATTTAATATTTCTTAGATGAATTTTTAATGACGATTTGTTTTAATTTTTAGTATAAAAAGCTTTAGTGATTTAAATTCACTAAAGCTTAAATTTTTAGCAAGAGCAACCGCAACATTTTTGATTTACTTCAGGATGAACCTCATTTATATAAAATTTCACAGATTCTAACTCCTCTTTTAAAGCCCATTCATAAGCTTTTGAAACAAATTCCCAATTTATATTTTCATAAAATTTATCCAAATATGCAGGTCTTGCATTTTGTGTATCAAGATAATATGCATGTTCCCAAACATCCACAACAAGAAGTGGAATTTTATTATCAGTTACAGGAGTAGCGGCATTTGATGTTTGAATAATCTCAAGATTTTTATTTTTTGGATTATAAACAAGCCAACACCATCCAGCACCAAATAAAGTAGTCGCTGCATTTAAAAACTCGCTTTTAAAATCTTTAAAATTTTCTTCTAAAGCTTTTTTAAGCTCTTCGGACATTTCACTTTTTTTTGCGATACAGTCCCAATAAAAATCGTGATTATAAACTTGAGCCGCATTGTTAAATAGCCCACCTTTTGCTTTTTGAAGCATTTCAAACAAACTAGCGTCTTTAAATTCGCTTTCACTTTGTAATTTGTTTAAATTTACAACATAAGTGTTATGATGTTTTCCGTGATGAAAACTACAGGTTTCTTCGCTAACTACAGCGTTACTTTTTGCACAAAATGGTAATTCTCTTAATTTAAACATAATTTCTCCTTTTAATAAAATTAGAGAAATTATACTAAATTAAAGTAAGTATTTTGTAAATAAGAGTTATTATACCTTATTTACAAAAATAATTATTTTGGCATTTGTTCTACGTAAAGACTTTGTGAAGGAAATGCAAATTCAAGCCCATGTTTATCTAAAATTTGAGCTATTTTTAGCATCACATCTTGCTTTACTTCTAAAAAATCTGCATAAGCGATTGATTTTGAGTAGCAATACACCATAATATTTATAGAAGAATCAGCAAATTCATCAAGTACTACATATAGATTGCTTTTATAACCCGCAAAATCATCTATAGAAACTATTTTTTGTTTATATAAATGACGTGATTTGCTTGAATTTTCGTTAGGTTTTGCTATTCCTGGATGTTCTAAAAGCATAGTTTTTACATCTTTTATAAATTCTACAATCTGCTTAGGAGTGGTTGAATATTTTAGACCAAGATACATTTTCATATGTCGCCCAACTTTTCTTCTGCTCCAGTTTTTTATATTATTATCAATAATTTTTGAATTTGGCACAAAAACAAGAGCGTTGTCGCTTGTTCTAATTGTAGTTTTTCTAAGCCCAGTCTCTACAACAACTCCCTCTACACTGCCGATAACAACTGAATCTCCTTGAGAAAATGAGTTATCAAAAAGCACCATAATTGATGCAAATAAATTTGCAATTATATCTTTAGTCGCAAGAGCAATAGCTAACCCTCCAATACCTAAAGAAGCAATAATGGCTGATACATTTAGCCCGATACTGCTTAAAATCATTAAAATGGCAATAATAATAACAACGATATATAGAAATTTAACTATTAAATTTAAAACCTCTTTTCTGCTTCCTTTTGTGGCTAGTTTGCTAATTAATATCACTCCATAACCGTTAATTATCTCTGTAAATAGCCATGCATAAAGAATAATATAAACTACATCAAAAAAATTAGCAAAAATTAGTGGCACGGGATTTGGATAGTAAAATATACTTAAACATATATCAACGCCATAGCCAATAAGCAAAATCCCCATCGGTTTTTTTATGATATTAATAACTTGCGTTTTTGTCTCGCCTTCATTTGATTTATTTTTTGAAAATAATGTAAAAAACATATATATTATATTAGCTAAAAATTTTCTTATAGAAAATAGTGCTATCATTATCATTATAATTGGTAAAATTTTACCTAAATTTATAGCACTGCTTTTAAAAGGCGAGATATCATTTATATAGCTTATAAGACTACCTAAATTTAGGCTAGTAAAAATAAAATTTGTAGCCAATAAATTTGTATTATCAAGCAAAAATTTTAAAATTTCTTCATATGTAAATTTTGTATTTTCTAAATCGCTTAGAGATTTTTTTAAAATTTCTAAATCACTATCTTTTATCTTTAAATTTTCAATATTTTGTTTGATTTCTTGAAAATTTAAAAGCTGTATGTTTAATAGATTTTTTTGGATTGTAGTTTTTAACTCATTTTTATTTGCTCCATTTAAAAATATCTGTTCAAGTTTTAGAAAAGTTGAGAAAAACTCATCCCATAAATTCATTTGCTCAAATTGGAGTAAATTGTTTATATAATTAAAACTTTGTTTATTGTTAGAGTATTTTTTTAAATTATTTTTTACCTTATTTTTTTGTTTTATGTATTTAAAAAGCTCTTCTTTTTTAATTGTTTGATTTGTAATAACTGATGGAATTTTATTTAATAAAACATTTTTTTCTTTGTTAATGTTTTCTATTTCGTTTTTGCTAGAATTTGCATCGAGATTAGATTTTAAAATAGAAATTTTTTGATTTAAGTCTTTTATTTCAAATACTATAAATCCTAAATTATTATCTTGATTAATTAAATTTGTCTCATCTCTAACTGCTTTATCAGCAATAATATTGATGATGTTTTTAGCTTCTTCGTCGTCTTCATTGATTTTTGTTGTTTTGGATATTATGTCGACAATTTCTTCTTTTTCTTTGCTAATATTTTCTTCATTAATATTTTCATCATTTTTTATGATTGAATTTATTATTGAATTCTCTTTTGATTGCTCTTGAGGGTTTAAATTTTCAGTATTTGCAAGCAGATTAACACTAAAAATCAGTAAAAATTTCGTTATAAATTTTCTCATAATCTTTATCCTTATTTAATAATTTAAATTTTTGTTCTTTTATATCGTAGTTAAAAAGAGAGCCTGTTTCTATTATGTAATGCCATCCATAAATACGCATTTGATTGTTTTTGATTTTATCTTTTATGTCAGGATATGTTAGTAAATTTTCAATAGAATTTATTATATTAAGTCTTTCAGTAATCCAAGCCTTACTAGCAAAGTCTTTAAATTTTAGCTTTTCTACTTCATATTTTACTTCACCCATTAATTTTAGCCAATTTTTTACATTTGGAACTTTATCTAATTTTTCTTTATCATAATAAAGAGCAGCACATCCACCACAATTACTATGCCCGCAAATAATAACATCTCTTACATTTAAAACATACAAAGCGTATTCTATCGCAGAAGTTGTAGCTACAAATTCATCACTAATTCTATATTTAGGAACTATGTTTGCTATATTTCTAACCACAAACATCTCGCCAGGTTTTGTGTTTGTTATTAAATTTGGCACAACTCTTGAGTCAGAGCATCCTATAAAAAGAGTATGAGGTTGTTGCTTATTAGCTAAATTTTGAAAGAGTTCTTTATATTCTTCAAAATACTCTTGCATAAATTTAATACCGCCTTCTATAACATCATTCAAAATTTTTCCTTGATTTTTATTTAAAATCCGTATTTTAACAAAATATTATAAAATATCAAGAAAATTTAGTAAAAAAGCTTTTATTTGTTAAATTTAATTTTAATTTACATATTTTTTGTTAAAATCACAAAAAATAAATATTTAAGGAGAATTAATGGGTTTGTATGACAGAGATTATGCTTTAGAAAAAGAAGTAGAATTTTCTAGAAGTGAAGGTAGGATTGCTGTTTTTATTAAGGATACGTATAAATTAATACTTGCTTCTTTAATAGCGGCTGTTGGCGGTGCTTACTTGGGAATGGGTTCTGGTATAGCTTATAGTCCGTTGCTGTTTTTGGTGGTTGAGTTTGCTTTATTGTTTGGTTTATTTTTTGCAGATAAAAGCGGTAAGAGAAATTTAGCTTTGGGATTACTTTTTGTTTTTACATTTATAACTGGCTTTTTTTTGGGACCTGTTTTAAATGCTTATGTGGGTAGAGGTATGGGTTATGTAGTAACTCAAGCTTTTGTAGGAACTGCTGTAACATTTGGGGCTTTAACACTTTATGCATTTAATGCTAAAGCTGATTTTAGTTCTTGGGGTAAGCCACTCTTTTTTATTTTAATTGGTGTTATGGTTGCTAGTATTTTAAACTATTTTTTCTTTAAAAGCACGATGATGTCGCTTGTTGTATCAGGTTTGAGTGCTATATTATTTAGTGCATATATTTTATATGACACTCAAAATATCATAAAAGGAAGATATGATTCACCTATAATGGCAGCTGTTGGGATGTATTTAAATATATTAAATTTATTTATCTCATTACTTAACATTTTAGGGATTACAAATAGAGATTAAAATTTATCGCGTTATTGATGCGAATTTAAATCGTTTCAAAGAAGGCATAAGAGTCGTTGAAGACATTTTAAGATATGTTTTTGACGACTTTAATCATTCTCTTAAATTAAAAAATTTAAGACACTTAGCAAATTTAGAGATCCAAAACAGTGCTATTAAATTTAGAGATTGTGTAAATGATGTGTTAAAGCCAAGTTTAAATTTAGAGTTAAAAAGAGAGAATTTACAAGATTTAATTAGTGCAAATTTAAAAAGAGCACAGGAGAGCTCTAGAGTACTTGAGGAGTGTTTTAAGCTTATAGATTTAAAAATTTCAGAAAATTTCAAAAATGCTAGATATGAACTTTATGATATAGAAAAAGAGATTTTAAATTTAAATTTATAAAGTTTTTAGTATAATGCGATTTTTATTATAACAAAAGGATTGAATTTGAATACGTTTTTACTTGTTTTACAATTTATACTGACAATACTTTTAACTATATCTGTTCTTTTACAAAAAAGTTCGTCAATGGGACTTGGTGCTTATAGTGGAAGCAACGAAAGCTTGTTTGGTGCAAAGGGTGCTGGAGGGTTTTTAGCTAAATTTACAGCAACTTTAGCTGTAATTTTCATCATAAATACTCTTGCACTTGGATATAGTTATCAAAAAAATTCAACAAAATCTATTTTAGATAAGATTGAGAAAAAAGATTTAGAAATTCCCGTCATTCCAACTATTCCACAATCAAATTCTATTCCAAAAGCACCAGATGTTAAGTAATTTAAAGGATATTGTATGCTAGAAAATATATTTAAAAACCAAAAACAAAGTTGTGAAAAAGCTATTGAGTCTTTAAAAAGAGATTTTTTAACATTAAGAACAGGAAAAGTTAGTGTTAATATTTTAGATAATATTCATGTTGATTATTATGGAAGTCAAACTCCATTAAATCAAGTAGCTACGGTTCTTGCTACAGATGCTACTACTATCACTATAAATCCCTGGGAAAAAAATATGCTAAAAAGTATTGAAAGTGCTATTGCGGCAGCAAATATAGGCGTTAATCCAAATAACGATGGCGAGAGCATTAAGCTATTTTTTCCACCAATGACTTACGAGCAAAGAGAAGAAAATGCCAAAAAAGCAAAAGCTATGGGGGAAAAAGCAAAAGTTAGCATTAGAAACGCTAGAAAAGATGCTAATGATGATGTAAAAAAGATAGAAAAAGAGATTTCAGAAGATGAGGTAAAAAAGGCAAAAGATGAGATTCAAAAAATCACCGATAGTTACACTCAAATTTCTGATAATTTAGTTAAAAATAAAGAATCAGAACTTTTAAAAGTCTGATTGGAGTGGGTTGTAAATTTATAGCCCTTTAAGATGTCTAAACAAAAAGCAATTATTTCACCAATAATACTTAGAGTAAAAGCGTTTATAATAGATATTTTTTTAATATCTATGCCGCTTTTATATTGTACAACTTATCTAATTTTAAATGGAAAAGATGACTTTCAGCACAACCAATTGGCTATTTTTATTGTTTGGATTATTTATGGTGTTATAACTTCTATCTTTTATTCCTTAAAAGCCCAAACACCAGGATATAAAGCAAGTGAAATTTACTTAATAAATTTAAAAACGGGTAAAAAAGTTAGTTTTTTAAGAGCATTTTTTAGATATATTTTATTTATTATTAGTTGTGCTTTTGTGGTTGGATTTTTGGTGTGTTTTTTTAGAAAAGATAGATTAAATTTGCACGATGTTTTAACAAAAACAGCACCCGTTAAAAGAAAGTTTAAAAATGATATTAACTAAAATTTTAATTTTTTTGTTTATAAAATTTAGTTAGAATACTACATAAATTTTATTTTTAAGGAGAAAAAATGGCAACAGTTACATTAGGTGGCGAAGTAGTAAATTTAGCAGGTGATGAGCTTAGTATTGGAGATATGGCACCAGTTGTTGAATTAGTTGGTAGAGATTTAGCAAGCGTAAAGGTTGGCGGAAGTAGTGATTTTATACAAGTAATTGCTAGTGTTCCATCTCTTGATACAGGCGTTTGTGCAACTGAAACTAGGAAATTTAATCAAAATGTAGCAAATTTATCTGACGTTAAATTAACAGTTGTATCTATGGATTTGCCTTTTGCTATGGGTAGATTTTGCTCAACAGAAGGTATTGATAATGTTGAAGTTGGAAGCGATTTTAGAAGTAAAGAATTTGCTAAAAAATATGGCGTTTTAATAGAGGATGGAAAGCTAAAAGGTCTTACAGCAAGAGCTATTTTTGTGATTGGAAAAGATGGAGCGATAATTCATAAAGAAATTGTTAGCGAGATAACACAAGAACCAAATTATGATGCCATTAAAAAAGTAGTTGGTGGCGGTTGTGGTTGTGGCGGTTGTGGTTGTCACTAAAGATTTGCAGGTTTTCCTGCAAATTTAACTCTTAATCTGCTTTTTTATTATTAAAATAGAGTTTTAAATGAAATGGCGTGGCAGAAAAGGCAGTTCAAATATTGAAGATTTGAGAAATTCTAAGAATTTAAATGGTATAAAATTACAAATTCTAATCCCTCTCATAAATTTTTTGATTAAAAGTAAAATAGGTCGTATTATACTTATAATAGGTGTTGTAGCGATGTTTTTTGGATATAATCCATTAGCTATTTTAAATTTAAGTTCCAATCAAAATTATAAAGTAAATCATAAATCAGACGAGATGGCGGCTGAATTTGTAGGGGTTGTTTTAGCTCAAACTGAAGAAATTTGGCACAAAATTTTTGCTAGCAATGATTTAAAATATATTGAACCAAAATTGGTTTTATTTAGAGGCGGTATAAGAAGTGCTTGCGGTTTTGCAAATTCTCAAGTTGGTCCTTTTTACTGCCCTGCTGATATGAAAGTTTATTTAGATTTAGGTTTTTTTGATGAATTAGCTAAAAGACACGATGCACCAGGAGATTTTGCAGCTGCTTATGTTGTAGCTCACGAAGTTGGTCATCATATACAAAATTTAACAGGTCTTTTAAAAAGAGCTAAAGATTTAAAGATAGGAAAAAGTGAAAAAATTCAAAATCAAGTTCAGGTTGGAGTTGAGTTGATGGCTGATTGTTATGCTGGAATTTGGGCGTATTATGTTGGATATAATGGGCTTTTAGAAGATGGCGATATCGAAGAAGCACTAAATGCTGCAAGTATGATAGGCGATGATATTTTACAAAAAAAGGCTTATGGAAAAGTCATACCTGATTCTTTTACTCATGGAAGTGCAAAGCAAAGAAAGCAGGCATTTTATGCTGGTTACAAAAGCGGAGATATGAAAATTTGTGATTTTAAAAGATAATTATTTAATGGGCGTTATTTGGACGCTTTTAAGTGCTATTTTTTGGGGAGTATCTGCAACTTGTGGTCAGTATCTGTTTGAAGAAAAAGAAATTGATGCCAAGTGGCTTGTTGTGGTTAGACTTTTGTGTAGCGGGGCGTTTTTATTTTTTATAGCATTAAAAACTCAAAAAAATAGAGCATTTTTGATTTTTACAAATAAATTTGACACTTTTGTGTTGGTTTTTTATGCTATTTTTGGACTTTTTGCTTGCCAATACACTTATTATTTAACGATAGAGCTTAGCAACGCCGCAATAGCGACCATTTTACAATACACATCACCTGTTTTTATTATGATTTATGTAGCCATTAGCACAAAAACTCTTCCAAAAAAACTTGAAATTTTAGCTCTGTTTTTAGTTATAAGTGGTGTTTTTGTATTGGCAACTCACTTAAATTTAAATTCTCTAAACATTCCTAAAAAAGCCCTTATTATCGGACTTATATCTGCACTTTGCATCGTAGTTTATAGCATAACTCCTCTAAAAATTAATCAAAAATATGGAATTTTAACTTGCCTTAGTTTAGGTCTTATGATCTCTGGTGTGATAGCATTTTTTTACAATAAATTTTGGAATTATAGTGGCGTAAGCGATATTAATGGTTATTTGGCTGTATTTGGTGTGGTGTTTTTTGGAACGATACTTTCATTTAGTTTTTATATGAAAGGTTTAAGTATTTTAGGACCAACCAAAACTAGTCTTATAGCTGCATTAGAACCTGTAGCAACGGGATTTTTCGTTTATGTATTTTTAGGTGTGAGATATGAAGTTTTAGATTATGTGGGGTTTTTGATGATAATAGCTTGCACTGTTTTGCTTGCAAAAAAGTGATTTTATAAATTAAATAATATAATAAGCATAATGAGTATTTATTTGTATTTGATGGGATTTAAATTTGTAAATTTAACCATTATTTAGCAAAATATTATGTATTGTGCTTAAATTTATAAGAAAATTTTAGGTTTTAATTTAGAAGTCATAAGAGTTGCTAGAAAATTAGAAAAATAATGATAAAATAGTGGTAAAATTATTGTATAGAAACATCTCTTTACTGCTTTTGCATAAAATAATCGTAGTAAAATTTTGGCTTAATCATTAAATTTATGAGATACTCGAAAACTAATTATATAATTTTTATAAATAGCAGTCTTAAAAGCAAAAATGAATTTATAAATGATATTAATGGAATTAAAAATTTATAGATTGTAAAACTAAATTTAGAGCAATTAAGAGAAAATTTTTGCATTAAAAGTGCTATTATGCTAAACAAAAATTTATATTAAAGCCGATTAAGTTTTGTTGAGTTTAAAATATATTTAAACTATTTTTATGATGTGGTAATTTTTGAAATCTTTGTGTTGCTTATAATTTAAAGGGCTATTTTATTATACTTTGATATCATTAATTTTTATTTATTATATGAGGTTTTAGAGGAAAATTTAGGGTTTTATGCTTGTTTAGAGATAAATTTATCATAATACCTACACAAAAGTAGCTGTTGTTTTGAAATTTACAATTTTTAGATCATATAATCTTTTATTTTGCTAATCGAAATCCAAAAAATATATTAAATAATTAATTGAAAAATTATATTATAATAAATTTCTAACAACATTTTTGCATTTTGATAAAATGTTGCTAGATAATTATAAAATCATTTTAAATTTACCATCTTAAGCCTGCTTCAAGCCAGAAATTTCTACCAGTGCCAAAAATAGTTCTATTTGGATTTAATGGATACTTTTTATTTAAAACATTGTTTATATCTAGATTACTAAAAAATTTAATACCATTTTTTAAATTTTGTTCATAACTTATTCTCATATCCCATAAGGTTTTACTTGGAATAGTTGTTTTTTCATAAATTTCTATTTTATCTTTATTTTTTCCAGTTTGAGTTATTTGATTAATCTTATAAGTAAAAGTTATATGATTTGTAATAGTAAAATTTCTAAAAGACATATTATGGCTAAATTTAGCAGAAAGAGGAATTTTATAATCAGGCCATGGAATTTCATTTTTTAATATAGTTTTTCCTTCATATTCAACTAATTGCATATTTCTAAATTTTTTTATTTTTTTATAATCTTTTGTTTTATCTATTTTATTTATTTTTGTTATGTTGAATGAGAAGTGATTTTTAGTATTTAAAATTTCAATTGGTTTGGTATTTTCTACGCTTAAAATATAAATATCGGTTTTGCTCTTACCATTATTTGTATAATAAATTTTGCTGTCGCGCCCTATTAGCTCACCAGGCATCTCTCTAACCTCATCTTTACTTTTTCTTTTTATATATTTTAAATTTACTCTAGCATTTTCTATATCACCTCTATAAAAAACGCTAAATTCATCATCGTAAGGATTTTTTATCTCGTTTAATCCATATATTTCCACAGATTCTTCATCAAACTTAAACTCATCTTTTGGAGTTTCTCTAGAGTAGTGTTTTTTGTATTTTTCTGTTTCAACATATAGATAGTGTGTAAATAAATTTCTTCCATAATATCTATTTAGTCCAAATCCTAAAAAGTTTTTATCAACGAATTCATACTCGCTTGCAAATCTTGGCGATATCAAAATATCATTAACTAGATTATTTTTTTCTATTCTGATTCCTGGTCTTAATTTTAATCTTTCATAAATTATCTCATCTTCTAAATAAAAAGCTATTTTTCTGTCTTGTGCTTTATGATCTAAATCTCCATAATATTCTTTATATGTGTGGAATTGCCCTGTTGCATTTTGATCTTTATAGCTATCATCATTTACACAAGTTAAATCACCATCTTTACAAATATAGCCATCAAGTATAGGAGAAGTTTCAGGGTATTGAATATATGGCTTTAAAATTTTATATCTTGCTTTTTGTTGTGAGATTTCAAATCCGCTATTTATATTATGCGCAATGTTAAAAGTTTGAAAAGGCATTGCATTTAAATCAAACTTATATGATAAAATTTCTTGCAATTGTTCTATATCGCTAACACTTCCATAGATAGAGCCGTTTTCTTTACTTCCCCAATTTTTAATATTTGACAATTCATACTTATATTGTGCACTTTTATTTTGTGTATATCTTGAAGTATCAAATTTAGAGTAGCTTAAATTTTGTTTTATAAAAACGCTATCTAAATTCAGATCAGTTTCTAAATTTAGAGCATAACCGCCATATTTATAATCTATAGTAGAATCTAAACTATCTTCTTCAAAATATCTATTTGTCTGCATAGAGTATAAAATACTTGGTTTTATAGTAAATTTATCATTTGCATGCACAATGGCTTTTAAATAGTAATTTTGCACATCTTCTTTGTCATTAGGAAAATGGAAAATTTCATTATTTACTTTTTGGGATTTTACATTATCATATTTTATCACTGATGTAAATTTTGAGTAGTTAAATAAAAGCCCTAAATTTTTACTAATATAGCCTTCTAAGCCAACTCTATATCTTTTTTTTACAAAATTACTCTTATCTTGTCCTTTGGATTTTTTATATAACGATTCATTTAAACCTTTATCTCTATATGTATGAGTCCAATCTCCACTTGTATATTGATAGCTTATAACCCCGCTAAAATCACGTTTTGGATCTCTTGTAGTAGCTTTTACAACCCCACCTTGAAAATCTCCATATTTAGCCGAAGCTGAACTATCTATAACCTCTAAATTTTCTAGCAAATCAGTATCAAGAGTAATTGCTTGCGAGCTAAGCGATTTAGCTTTATATGGATCATTAAAATCTATCTCAACACCTTTTGGATTTTTATTAGCTGGATTTAAATCGTGATTAAAATTTACTCCATCTATCATAAAGTTATTTTGATAAAATTTAGCCCCACTTATACTAAAATTCTCAGGTTTTATCTCTCCGCTTTTTACCCCATTTTCAGATTTAAAAGCTATATTTGAACTCATCTTTAAAGCATCGCCGATAGTGTGGTTTTTGGTAGTTAGAGTGTCAAGTTTTTGTCTTGAAAGTGTGGTTGATGAAGCAAAAATATTTGTTGGTATCTCATAAATCACATCTATTTTGTCTAGCATAATGGAATTATATTTTAAATTTATACCATTTGCCGATAAAATAAAAGGCACAGTTAAACTTATGTAAATTTTTTTCATTATTTACCTTAAAATTAAAATTTATGGCACATTATATCAACTGCAACTTAGTTGCAAATTAAATTTATAAATTTATTTGTTTTTTATTAAATTTTATAAAAATATTTTAAATTTGTATTAAAAAATTAATAAAAAGTGTTTTTTGAAATTTATCAAAAACACTTTTTTATATTTACGCTTCCAAAATAGCCCCATTACTTGCATTTGTAACTAGCTTTTGATACTGTCTTAGCCACCTGCTTTTAACTTCTTTGCCCTCATATTTCCACTCTTTTTTACGTTTTTGAATCTCATCGTCGCTTAAAAGGACATTGATACTAAATTTATCCACATCTATTTCTATTATATCTCCATCTTTTAAAAGTCCTATCATACCGCCCTCAGCTGCTTCAGGGCTAACATGCCCTATTGATAGCCCTCTTGTTGCACCACTAAATCTACCATCTGTGATTAGTGCCACATCAGCACCAAGCCCACGCCCCATAATTAAGCTTGTTGGACTAAGCATCTCTTGCATTCCAGGGCCTCCTTTTGGACCTTCGTAGCGGATAACCACAACATCGCCTTTTTTAACCTTGCCGCTAGTAATGCCTGCAATTGCAGCGTCTTGTGAGTTAAAGCAAACTGCTTTTCCACTAAATTTACGCTCCCCTACAATTCCAGCTGCTTTTATAACGCAACCTTGCTGGGCTAAATTTCCAAACAAAATAGCAAGCCCGCCAGTATGTGAAAAAGGTTTATCAATGCTTTTTATAATCTTATAATCTTTAACTTCATATTTTTTAATAAGATCTCCTAAATTTTCTCCAGTTATAGTTAAATTATCAGGTTCTAATAAACCATTATCTCTTTTTGAAATTTCATTTAAAATAGCAAGTATCCCGCCAGCTTTAGCGATATCTTCCATATGAACGCTTGGAAGACTTGGAGCAACTTTTGCAACGTGAGCTATATTTTTACTAATGTCATTTAAATCTTTTATATTAAAGCTAGCTCCAGCTTCTCTAGAGATAGCAAGCATATGTAAAATTGTATTTGAACTCCCACCCATCGCCATATCACACACAAAAGCGTTTTTAATCGCTTTTTTATTTAAGATATTTTTTATTTTATACTTTTCATCAAGTGCAATTTCACAAATTCTCCTAGCTGCAGCTCTAGCAAGTTCCTCTCTTTCAGGCGTTAGAGCTAAAATAGTTCCATTTCCAGGAAGTGCTATCCCCATTGCTTCACAAAGTGAGTTCATAGAATTTGCAGTAAACATCCCGCTACAACTCCCTCCACTTGGACATGCTTCACACTCTATCATTTTAAGCTTTTTTTCATCAATCTTACCTACTTCATAAGCTCCAACGCCTTCAAATACGCTATTTAAATCAAGTGCTTCTCCGCTATCTTGATCAACTCCAGCCCTCATTGGTCCGCCACTTATAAAAACAGTTGGAATATTTACTCTTAAAGCTCCCATTATCATACCAGGAACGATTTTATCACAGTTTGGTATGCATATTAATGCATCTAAACAGTGAGCATTCATCACAGTTTCGATTGAATTTGCTATAATTTCACGACTTGGTAAGCTATAAAGCATACCAGAATGCCCCATTGCTATGCCATCATCAACGCCGATGCAGTTAAACTCAAACGGCACACAGCCATTTTTTCTAATCTCATCTTTTATAATTTCAGCGAATTTATCTAAGAAAAAATGTCCTGGAATTATCTCTATAAAGCTATTTGCAACTCCGATAAAAGGTTTTTCAAAATCTTCATCTTTTAATCCTGTTGCTCTTAAAAGCGATCTATGTGGTGCTCTTGTGTAGCCTTTTTTAATCATATCACTTCTCATAATCAGCCCTTTTTAATAAATTTAAGTATTTTAACATAAAGTTTTAAAAATAAATTTAATTTATAAATTTACATCAAACAAGGTTTTTTTCAAAAGCTTTAACGCGATAGCTTTTTCTATGAAATTCCGTATAGCCATATTTTAAAATGTATTCCAAATGCTTTTTAGTAGCATATCCTTTGTGGCTTAGAAAATCAAATTTAGGGTATTTCTCATCTGCAATTTTTAAATTTTCATCCCTTGTGTGTTTAGCTAAAATGCTTGCAGCACCAACTTCTTTTATAAAAGAGTCGGCTTTTATGATTGTTTTTAAACAATTTACGCCAAAATTTCTATTTCCATCAAAAATGAACTCACACCCATTCCCAAAAAACTCAACTATCGATAAAAGCCCTAAATTTAGACATTTACTAAGCCCAAATTTATCGATTTCTTCACTTGTGAAAGTTATTATTTTAAATTTAGATTTTTTGCAAATTTCATCAAAAAGAAAAGCTCTTTTTTTCGCACTTAATTTTTTGCTATCATTTATGCCATAAATTTCATCATTTAAAACTACGCCAGCTATACACAAATCCCCAGCCAAACATCCACGCCCAGCTTCATCAATCCCACAAATTTTCATCCCCATCCTTAAATACTAAGAGCATATTGCCAAAATGGTAGAATTTCAAATTCCACGCCATCATCTTTTTGAAAATCGCTATTTCCCATTGTTATTACATAGACTTTTTTTATGTTTAAAACTTTTAAATTTTTTATCATTTTTTTAAATTTTAGCTTTATAAATTCCACAGGAGTAAATGGCATAACCAAAAAAGCTTCAAAATTTTCTGGAATAAAAAAATCAAACTCATCTGTATAAAAAACCTCTTTTTTTAGTTTTAAAAATTCGCAAAACAGGGTATTTGTGAGCTTTTTTTGAAAATCTTTTTTAAAATTTAATGCATCCTGAAAAGCAAAATCACAAAAATATATCTTTTTGTTGTTGGATGAAAATTTATTGATGAAATAAACTAAATTTTCATCTTCAAATTTATCAATACTTTCATAAATTTTATTTTTTGAAATTTTTGTTTTTTCTTTTAAAATTTTATAAATCTCATAAGCATTAAATTTAGAATTTGTAAATTTAGCACACTCTTGCAAAATCAAAATTTCGCTTATATCGTATCTTAGTTTTAAGGTTTTTTGAAGGTGTAAATTTAACTCAAACGCATCTAAAGATATATTTTTAACCCCATTTCCTCGTGATAAAAATACGCTAAAAATTCCACCCAAATCACTACTTTTTCTCTCAAAAGCTATAAATTCTTCAAAATCCAACATATCTAAATTTATCTTTTTAAAACCATCTAAATTTAGTGATTTTTTTATGGTTGTTAGCCAAATTTTATCTATTTTTATGTTTTTTAAAAAGCTTAAATCTTGACAGTTTTCTACATTTTCTAATGCTAAGAATTTTATTTTTTCATTATTTTTTAAAAATTCATCTATCCTAAAACTAATATTTCTAAAATCATCAAAATCAATATATAAAAATTCATCTTTTTTGTATTTTGATATTTCATCGCCGATTATATGGCTTTTACCACAACCTTTAAATCCATTTATGATAATTTTATTTTCTTCAAATTTTTGTTTTCTATCTATAAATTTAGAAAAATAAGGCGGATTTTCATAAAAATACTCTAAACTATTCATAGTTGAAATTATACAAAATTTCCTTTTAAAAAGGAATAAATTTAATTAAATTTAGAAAATAGTGCAAATTTATCTTATTTTCCTTTTAAAAAGGAATAAAAAATTATAAATTTAGCCTAAAATCCATATATTTATTGACATAATAATCAAATTTATATATAATCCTAATTCTTTTATTAAATTAAAAGGTCACGAGTTGTGACAAGTTCTTTATGAAGGGAAAACTATGGAAAGAATTAGGTTAAAGCTAAAAGCTTATGACCATAGAGTTTTAGATAAAACAGTTGCGGCAATTGTAGAAGCCGTCAAAAGAACAGGTGCGGATATAAAAGGTCCAATTCCTTTACCTACAAAAATCAAACGCTATACAGTCTTAAAATCTCCACACATCAATAAAGATTCAAGAGAGCAATTTGAGATGAAAATTCATACTCGTATGCTAGATATTGTAGCAGCGACTTCTGATACGGTTGATTCTTTAACTAAGCTTGATTTAGCACCAGAAGTAAATGTTGAAGTTCGTGCTATGGGTAAATAGGGGGTAGTTATGGAATATATAGTAGAAAAAATAGGTATGAGCAGAACTATCGGTAAAGTTAGCACTCCTGTTAGTCTTTTAAAAATCGTAAATACTAAAATTTGTGAATTAAAAGATGAGAATAGGGCTATAGTTGCGTATTCAAATGGAAAATCTTGCAACAAAGCCGTAATGGGTCAGCAAAAAAAATATAATTTAAGTAAAGAATTTAATAAATTTGCTACACTTGAAGTTTCAAATAGTGAAGTTGGTGATCAAGATATATCTCCTTTAAATGAAGCTAAAATTTTAAAAGTAAGTTTTAACTCAAAAGGTAAAGGTTTTCAAGGTGTCGTAAAAAGACATGGTTTTGGTGGTGGTCCAAAATCTCACGGTAGTAGATTTCATAGAAGACACGGTTCTATAGGTAACTGTGAATGGCCAGGACGTGTTCAGCCAGGTATGAAAATGGCGGGTCATACAGGAAATGTAAAAGTAACTGTAAAAAATGAGATTGTTAAATTTGACGCTACAAATGGCGTTATTGCAGTTAAGGGATCGGTTCCTGGATTTAATGGAGCAATGGGTAGAATAAGGATAGTAAAATGAGTAAAATAGCAGTTCTTAATGAAAAACTTGAAAAAGCAAGCGAATTAGAACTTCCATCTAAATTTAGTGAAGTAAATTCTCACAATCTTTATTTATATGTAAAGTCTTATCTTGCTTCATGTAGGGCAAATACAGCACACACAAAAGGACGCTCAGATGTAAGTGGTGGTGGTAAAAAACCATGGCGTCAAAAAGGCAGAGGTGGCGCAAGAGCAGGATCGACTAGAACAAACGTTTGGGTTGGTGGTGCAGTTGCATTTGGTCCTAAAAACAATAGAAATTATTTTCAAAAAGTTAATAAAAAACAAAAAAGACTAGCACTTGAATTTGCACTTAACGAAAAGGCAAATGCTGGCAAATTTTTTGTTGTCGATAGCTTAGAAATTAGTTCTGGTAAGACAAAAGATGCGGCAAATTTTATTAAAAATTTAGGCGTAAGAGATGCATTGATTGTAAAAAATGAGCTTGATTCACAAACACTACTTGCTTACAGAAATTTAAATAATTGCTGGCTAATAGATTCTAATGAGATAAATGGATATTTGGTAGCAGTTTATAGTGCAATAGTTATAGAAAAAGCTGCATATGATAAGATAGTAAAAGAGGGCTAAGATGGCAGATATAACAGATATAAAAACAATTCTCTATACAGAGAAAACTTTAAGCCTTCAAAACGGCGAAAATAACAATGTTGCTGTTATCCAAACATCAACAAATATGACAAAAAATAGATTAAAAGAGATCTTAAAAGTTTATTTTGGAATAAATGCATTAAAAATAAATTCTTTAAGAATGGATGGTAAGGTTAAGCGATTTAGGGGAAAAGTTGGAAGTAGAAAAGATTTTAAAAAATTCTATGTTAAACTTCCTGAAGGTGCAAGCCTTGAAAGTATAGGAGCGTAAAATGGCAATAAAACATTATAAACCATATACTCCAAGTAGAAGATTTATGACAGTCTTAAGTAGTGATGATATTACTGCAAAAGCAAGCGTAAGAAGCCTTCTTGTAAAAATTCCTGCAACATCTGGAAGAAATAATAACGGAAGAATTACTTCACGCCATAAACAAGCTGGAGCAAAAAAACTATATAGAATAATCGATTTTAAAAGAAAAAAATTTGATATTGATGGAAGAGTTGAAGCTATCGAATACGATCCAAATAGAAATTGTAGAATTGCTTTAATTAGCTATAAAGATGGAGAAAAAAGATATATCATTAAACCAAATGGCTTAAATGTTGGTGATGTAATTAGTTCTGCTGAAGGTGGTCTTGATATAAAACCAGGCAATGCTATGAAATTAAAAAATATTCCTCTAGGAACTATTTTGCATAATATTGAGTTAAAACCAGGCAAAGGTGCCCAAATAGCAAGAAGTGCTGGCGGTTATGCTCAACTTATGGGTAAAGAAGAAAAATATGTAATATTAAGACTTCCAAGCGGTGAAATGAGAAAAGTTTTGGCTGAATGTATGGCAACAATTGGCGAAGTTGGCAATGAAGAGTGGGCAAATGTCGTTATTGGTAAAGCTGGTAGAAATCGCCACAGAGGAATTCGCCCTCAAACAAGAGGAAGTGCAATGAACCCAGTTGATCACCCACATGGTGGTGGTGAAGGCAAGAAAAATTCAGGTCGTCATCCAGTTACTCCATGGGGAAAACCAACTAAAGGTGCCAAAACAAGACGTAAAAAAGCTAGTGATAAACTTATAATTTCAAGAAGGAAAGGAAAATAGAGATGGCTAGATCACTCAAAAAAGGTCCTTTCGTTGATGACCACGTAATGAAAAAAGTTTTAGCTGCAAAACAAGCTAATGATAATAAACCTATAAAAACTTGGTCAAGAAGAAGTACGATAGTTCCTGATATGATTGGACTTACATTTAATGTTCATAATGGTAAGAGCTTTATTCCTGTTTATGTTACAGAACATCATATAGGATATAAGTTAGGTGAGTTTGCTCCAACTAGAACTTTTAAAGGCCACAAAGGCTCAGTTCAAAAGAAAATTGGTAAGTAAGGATAGAAAATGAGTAGATCAATTATTAAATTTGTTCGTATTTCTCCGACAAAAACCAGATTAATTGCAAAACAAATTCAAGGAATGAATGCCGAATTTGCACTTGCGACTTTGGAATTTACACCAAATCGTGGAGCAAAATACATAGCAAATGCTATTTCTAGTGCTGTTGCAAATGGTGGGTTTGAGCCAGAAGAGGTTATAATAACTTCATGTAGAGTTGATGCAGGCCCAGTTTTGAAAAGATTTAGACCTCGTGCTAGAGGAACTGCTAGTAAGATTAGAAAACCTACTTCACATATAATGGTTGAAGTTAGCAAACCTACAAAGAAGGAAGCGTAATGGGACAAAAAGTTAATCCAATAGGTCTTAGACTAGGCATAAATAGAAATTGGGAATCAAGATGGTTTCCTGCAAAAGATAGTTTATCAACAAGCATAGGTGAAGACTATAAAATTAGAAAATTTTTAAAGGCTAAACTTTATTATGCAGGTATTAGCCAAATAATAGTTGAAAGAGCTGCTAAAAAAATTCGTATTACAGTTGTAGCTGCAAGACCTGGTGTTATTATCGGCAAGAAGGGCAGTGAAATAGAGAATTTAAAAAATGAAGTAGTTAAACTAATCGGAAAAGATGTTAGTATAAATATCAAAGAAGAAAGAAAATCGGGTGCTTCAGCACAATTAGCAGCCGAAAATGTTGCTATGCAATTAGAAAAAAGAGTTGCTTTTAGAAGAGCTATGAAAAAAGTAATTCAAAATGCACAAAAAGCAGGTGCAAAAGGTATTAAAATTTCAGTATCTGGTCGTTTAGGTGGAGCCGAAATGGCAAGAACTGAGTGGTATTTAGAAGGAAGAGTTCCGCTTCATACTTTTAGAGCAAAGATTGATTATGGTTTTGCTGAAGCTCACACCACATATGGAAATATAGGTGTAAAAGTTTGGATATTTAAAGGTGAAGTTTTGCAAAAAGGAATTCAAACAGAAAAAACAGAAGATGCTCCAAAAAAACAAAGAAGAGCAAGAAGGGGTAGATAGTCATGTTAATGCCAAAAAGAACAAAATATAGAAAAATGATGAAGGGCAGAAATCGTGGTTATGCAACAAGAGGAACACAATTAGCTTATGGTGATATAGGTCTAAAAGCTGTTGAAGCTGGCAGAATTAATTCACGTCAAATAGAAGCTGCTCGTGTGGCTATGACAAGATATGTAAAAAGACAAGCTAAAGTTTGGATAACAGTATTTCCTGATAAACCGCTTACTAAAAAACCTCTTGAAACCAGAATGGGTAAAGGTAAAGGCGGTGTTGAAGAGTGGGTTATGAATATCAAACCTGGTAGAGTTATTTTTGAAATGGCGGGAGCTAGCGAAGAACTTGCAAGAGCTGCATTAACTTTGTCAATTCACAAGTTGCCTTTTAAGACTAAAATAGTAACAAGAGAGAGCGAAAATGAATTATACTGAGTTAAAAGATAAAAATATTAGCGAACTTAACGCTATACTGGTTGAAAAGAAAAAGTTGCTTTTTAATTTAAGACAAAAGCTAAAAACTATGCAGTTAACAAACCCTAATGAAATTCGTGATATAAAAAAAGATATCGCAAGAATAAATACTGCAATTAGCGCAATTAATAAGGGGTGAAATATGGCATTAAAAAGAGAAATTCAAGGTGTTGTATTAAAAAAAGCTGGTGATAAAACAGCTACTATTTTAGTGGAAAAAAGAGTTATGCACCCAAGATATAGAAAATTTGTAAAACGCTTTAAAAAATATTTAATTCACGATGAAAGTAATGTTGCAAATATTGGTGATACTATTTCAGCTGTTGAGTGCAGACCGCTTAGTAAAAGAAAATCATTTCGTTTAAGTGCAATTGTAAAAAAAGGAGTTGAGTAATGATACAAAGCTTTACAAGACTTGCAGTTGCTGATAATAGTGGTGCAAAAGAATTAATGTGTATAAAAGTTTTAGGTGGTAGTAAAAGACGATATGCAACAGTAGGTGATATTATAGTTTGCTCTGTTAAAAAAGCACTACCTAATGGAAAGATAAAAAAAGGTCAAGTTGTTAAAGCAGTTGTGGTTAGAACTAAAAAAGAAGTTCAAAGAGAAAATGGCTCTTTGATAAGATTTGATGAAAATGCAGCTGTTATAATTGATGCTAAAAAAGAACCAGTTGGAACTCGTATTTTTGGGCCTGTTGGTAGAGAAGTAAGATATGGTGGATTTATGAAAATAGTTTCACTTGCACCGGAGGTTTTATAATGGCAGTGAAGTATAAGATTAAAAAAGGTGATAATGTTAAGATTATTGCTGGTGATGACAAAGGCAAAACAGGCGTTGTAAAAAGTGTTATTGCTAAAAAAGGACAAGTTATCGTAGAAGGGATGAAGTTAGCAAAAAAAGCTATTAAGCCAAGCGATAAAAATCCAAGCGGCGGATTTATGGCTGTTGAGATGCCTATAGATATTTCAAATGTAGCTAAGGTTGAGGAGTAATCTATGAATAGACTTAGAACTAAATATCAAGAAGAAATCAGACCAAATTTAGCAAAAGAATTTGATATTAAAAATCCTATGCTTATTCCATCTATTGAAAAAATAGTTATAAGTGTTGGAGCTGGCGAGAGTGCAAAAGATCAAAAAGTTTTACAAAATATGGTTGATACTATATCTTTGATAGCAGGTCAAAAAGCACTTAGTGTTAATGCTAAAAAATCAGTTGCAGGATTTAAAGTAAGAGAAGGTTTTCCAGTAGGTATCAAAGTAACTTTAAGAAAAGAGAATATGTTTGCATTTTTAGATAAGCTTATCTCGATTGCACTTCCTAGAGTTAAAGATTTTAGAGGCGTTCCAAGAGATGGTTTTGATGGAAGAGGAAATTATAATTTTGGTCTTGATGAACAGCTTATGTTTCCAGAAGTTGAGTATGATAAAATTTTAAGAACTCACGGTATGAATATAACAATAGTTACTACAACAAATAGTGATAAAGAGGCTTACAAGCTTTTAGAGCTAATTGGTATGCCTTTTGCAAAAGGAAAGTAATATGGCAAAAAAATCAATGATAGCTAAGGCAAAGAGAAAAGCTAAATTTAGCTCACGTGCCTATACGAGATGTCAAATTTGTGGTCGTCCTCACTCTGTTTATAGAGATTTTGGAATTTGTAGAGTTTGTCTTAGAAAAATGGCTAATGAGGGTCTAATTCCGGGCCTTAAAAAAGCAAGTTGGTAAGGAAAAAATATGTTAAATGATTTATTATCAGATGGATTGACTAGAATTAGAAATGCAAGTCTTAGAAGATTAGATACTGCTAGATTATTGCACTCAAATGCTGTTGAAGCGACATTAGAAGTTTTGGTCCAAAAAGGATATATAGCAACTTTTAATGTAGTTGAAGAAAATAATAAAAAATTCATCAATGTTGAGTTGAAATATGATGAGAATGGCAAAAGTGCGATAAATGAAATTACTAGAATTTCTAAACCAGGTAGAAGAATTTATCAAGGTAAAGATGAGATTAAAAGATTTAAAAATGGTTATGGAACTGTTATAGTTTCTACTAGTCAAGGAATTATGGCTGGTATAGAAGCTAGTAAAAGAGGTATAGGCGGCGAAGTTCTTTGCACTGTTTGGTAAGAACTTTTTACTCTGCTTTTTATGGTATTGTGGTATCCATTCCTAAAAGTAGAAATACCCTAGACAAATAAAAAGGAAAAAAATGTCAAGAATAGGAAAAAAACCTGTATCAATTCCAAGTGGAATTGATGTCAGTTTAGATGCAAATGTTATTAAATTTGCAAAAGGCAAGTTAGTAGAAGAACTTGATACAAAAAATCATGTAGATGTTAAATTTGAAAACAACTCTTTAACTTTTTCTCCAAAAGGTGAAGATAGACAAAGTAGGGCTTATTGGGGAACTTATAGAGCTTTAGCAAATAATATAGTAGTAGGCTTAACTGATGGATTTTCAATAGGACTTGAAATAAATGGTGTTGGTTATAAAGCTGCTGTTAAAGGCAAGGTTGTAGAGTTAAATTTAGGTTTTTCTCATCCTATAAATTATGAGTTACCAGATAGTGTTGAAGCAAGCGTTGAAAAAAACGTTTTAACCATAAAAGGGCACAATAAGCAAGTTGTAGGTCAAGTAGCTGCTAAGATTAGGGAATTTAGACCACCTGAGCCTTATAAAGGAAAAGGCATTAAGTATGTTAATGAAAGAATTATCCGCAAAGCCGGAAAAACATCTAAGAAGTAAGGGTAGGCGATGAGAACAAATATTTTAAAAAGAAAATTATCTTTAAGACTAAAAAGAAAAAGAAGAATTAGAGCTAAAATTTCAGGTATTGCTAATTGCCCAAGAGTTTCTATTTTTAAATCTAATAGAACTATTTATGCTCAAGCTATTGAAGATGTTACATCAACAACTATATGTCAAAGCAGTGGCAAGGTTTTAAATTTAAAAGCAAACAAAGAAGGTGCTATAAATCTTGCAAAAGATTTAGCTACAAAACTTAAAGAAAAAGGCATAGAAGAAGTGGTTTTTGATAGAAATGGTTATTTATATCATGGCGTGATAGCATCTTTTGCAGATGCTTTAAGAGAAAATGGCATTAAGCTATAACCCAAAGGAATGATGATGGAAAGATATAATAAAGAAGAATTTGAAGAAGTAATCGTCAATATCGGCAGGGTTACAAAAGTTGTAAAAGGCGGTCGTAGATTTAGATTTACAGCATTAGTTGTTGTTGGAAATAGAAAAGGTCTTGTAGGTTTTGGTTTTGGTAAGTCAAAAGAAGTTCCAGACGCTATTAAAAAAGCGGTTGATGATGCATTTAAAAACATCATAGAAGTTAAGTTAAAAGGCACTACTATACCGCACGATGTAGAAGTTAAATTTAATGCCAGTAGAGTACTTTTAAAGCCAGCTAGTGAGGGTACTGGTGTTATTGCTGGTGGTTCAACTAGACCTGTATTAGAACTTGCAGGTGTTAAAGATATACTTACAAAATCGTTAGGTTCAAACAATTCATCTAATGTGGTAAGAGCAACAATGAAAGCTCTTAGTATGTTGAAAGGATAAAAAATGGGACTAGAAAATTTACAAAAAGCACCTGGCTCTACTAGAAATACAAAAAGAATTGGTCGTGGTCAAGGCAGTGGTTGGGGAAAAACTGCTACAAAAGGCGGAAAGGGTCAAACAGCCAGAAAAGGCTATAATGAAAAAAGAGGTTTTGAAGGCGGGCAACAACCGCTTCAAAGAAGACTTCCAAAAGTTGGTTTTAATAGCAGAGTTGAAAAACCGTATGTTATTAATGTAGAAAAAATTATAGCTGTTAAAAATTTAGATGAGATAACTCTTGATAGCATAAAAAGTGTGCATAAAATTTCAAACAGCGTTAAAAAAGTTAAATTAATTGGTGTAAGTGCTAAAGATTTAGCTTCAAAAATCAAAGATGAGAATGTAAAAGTAAGCGGATTAAAATAATGAATAAATCACTACGAAACAAAATCTTTATAACCTTAGGTTTTTTGTTCGTGTATAGAATTTTAGCATATGTTCCAGTACCTGGAGTAAATGTTAGTGTTATTGCTGATTTTTTTAGAGACAATAGCAATAACGCTCTTGGTATGTTTAATATGTTTAGCGGAAATGCTGCTGAAAGGCTAAGCATAATATCTTTAGGTATTATGCCCTATATTACAGCTTCTATTATTATGGAGCTTTTATCAGCAACCTTTCCTAAATTAGCACAACTTAAAAAAGAGCGAGATGGTATGCAAAAATATATGCAAATCATCAGATATGCAACAGTTTTTATTACAATAGTTCAAGCTATTGGAGTAAGTATTGGTCTTTATAGTATGACAGGAAAAACAGGTGAAAGTGCTATTTTAATAGATACTGGTTTATTTACAACTTTAGCTTGTGTGTCTATGCTAACAGGAACGATGCTTTTAATGTGGATTGGAGAACAAATAACTCAAAAAGGTATCGGAAACGGCATAAGTTTAATAATCTTTGCTGGAATTGTCAGCGGAATTCCAACAGCAATAAGTGGAGCAGTAAATTTAGTAAATACTGGCGAGATGAATTTCTTAGTTTTACTCTTCATTATTTTTATTATAATAGCTACTATTGGTTTTGTAATATATGTGGAGTTAGGCGAAAGAAGAGTGCCTATTTCATATTCTAGAAAAGTTATGATGCAAAATCAAAATAAAAGAATTATGAACTATATTCCCATAAAAGTAAATTTAAGTGGAGTGATCCCTCCTATTTTTGCAAGTGCTATTTTGATGTTTCCAGCGACTATTTTTCAAGCTAGCACAAACTCTTATATTTTAAAATTAAATGATTTTTTAAATCCTAATGGATATTTATTTCACATTTTAACTTTTATACTTGTTGTATTTTTTTCTTATTTTTATGCTTCTATTGCGTTTAATTCAAAAGATATTAGCGAAAATTTAAAAAAGCAAGGTGGATTTATTCCTGGCGTTAGACCAGGCGAACATACTGCTATTTTTATGAACGATGTTGCTAGCAGGCTAACATTTTGGGGATCTATTTATTTAGGTCTTATATCTACCCTTCCTTGGTTATTAGTTAAATTTGCAGGGGTTCCATTTGCATTTGGCGGAACTTCAGTTTTGATTGTTGTATCTGTTGCTTTAGATACAATGAGAAGAATTGAAGCACAAAATTATATGAATAAATATCAAACTTTAAATGCAGTAGGTCTATAAATGTCAATAACTATAAAAACAATTAAAGACATAGAATGTATTAGGGCGGCGAATAAAATCGTCGCTTCTTGTTTGGACTATGTAGAGTCTTTTATAAGTCCCGGTATGAGTTTATTAGAAGTTGATAAAAAAATAGATGATTTTATAACTAACAAGGGTGCATATCCTGCTTTTAAAGGACTTTATGGTTTTCCAAATGCTGCTTGTTTATCACTAAATGAAGTGTGCATACATGGAATTCCTGATAATACTATCTTAAAAGAGGGCGATATTTTAGGCGTTGATATCGGAAGCAAATTAAATGGATATTATGGAGATAGTGCCAGAACTTTTCCTATTGGTAAAATTTCTAAAAGTGATGAAGATTTAATTGCTTGCAGTAAAGATGCTTTATATTTTGCAATAAAAAACATAAAATCCGGTATGCATTTTAAAGAACTTAGTTATCTTATAGAAAATTTTATTTTAAGTAGAGGGTATGTTCCACTAGAGGATTTTTGCGGTCATGGTATAGGTAAAAAACCGCACGAAGAGCCAGAAATTCCAAACTATCTAACAAGTAAAAATCCAAAACAAGGACCAAAAATAAAAGATGGAATGGTTTTTTGTATAGAGCCAATGATTTGCCAAAAAGATGGAAGACCAGTTATCGGTGCAGATAAATGGAGAGTTACCAGTCAAGATGGATTAAAAACTAGCCATTATGAGCATTGCGTGGCAGTTATCGGAGGCAAGGCCGAAATTTTAAGCATAGCCTAATAAGAGCTAAATTTTAATCAAAATTTAATAAAATTTAAAATTTAGCTCTTTAAATTTTATAAAAAATCTCACTTTAATTTATTTTTGTATTTAATTTTAATACATCAAAATTTCAATAATCTTAAAATATGCTAAATAAATTTTACCATAATCAATAAACCAAAATCTTAGTATTAAATTATATAAATTTAAATTTTTATCAACAAATTTGGTTAGCATTTTGCAATGCTAACCATAAAATAAATTATAATTATTTTTTGATATGAGGATTATTTACTCTGCCTTTGCTTGTTATTTTAAAACCATTAGTATCATAAGCGGCCCCAAAACCTTTTACAAAACGCCCTTTTTTTGGAGTTAATCTAATGATATGAAAGTCTTGCATATTTTTTATAAAAGAAAGAGCTGATTCATTTGGATAAGTTGCTTCAAATTTAGCAAAATATTCATTCCTAAATTTATCATCAACTAACTCAGCACTAGCTTCAAAACTTGCTCTAACTCTTGCAAATAAACTGCTCGCATCCTTTTCATCTTGTATAAAAAATATTGAAATATTATTCGGATTTTCCAACATTGCTTCATAATGCTTGGCTACTGATGAAACACAAATATAAAAATCTCCATTTTCTTTTATGAATGGTGCATACGAAGATATTGCTTGACCATCTTTTATGCTTGAGATAATCACACTGCTAAAAGTATCTATAAATTCAGCCAAACTTCGCTCGATTTTATCGTTATTTGTGTCATCTTTTATGCTTGAGTATAGCTTAATGATGGCATCTTTATAATTATTATTTTCAACTTTTTGTAAAAAAGGCACGAAAAATTCCACATCATCACTTTTTATATTTAATCCTTCTTCGTTCATATTCGTAATTTTTGCATTTGTTGGATTTTCAACCCCACCAAACTTTTTGCAAAACGCAATAATAACGTCTAAATGACCACTATTCATATGTTCAATTGCTTTTTGTACCATGTGTTATCCTTTATTTAAATTTCATAAATTATATTAAAATAAATTTAATTGAAAATTAAAATCAGATATTAAATTCAATTTTTCATTTACAATAATAAAAACACAGTCTGAAATTAAAATTTTATTAAATTTAAAATTTGC
>NZ_VWSJ01000079.1 GCF_009690845.1 Campylobacter portucalensis | reverse complement strand
ACATGAAGTAAATTATGAAGATCAAAAAGTAGCTAATGTTGTAGGAGATTCTAAATATCTTGCTGGATATAGTTCACAAAAAATTGGTTGGCCAGCAAATACAATATATCCAGCAGGTGGGCATGAGTNNATACAAATTTAAACTGGACAAGATATCATCAAGAGGGGGAGCAATTTTATAAAACAGAACAGTTATTGCAAAACAGATGGGGTTCTAAAAAATTTAAGACAAATTATTTTAAATATTTAAATGCAAATTTTTTTCTTAGCGATAAAGAGCTTGCTGAATATATGGAAGATGTTCCAAACTTCACTGGATTAAGCAAAGAACTAAAAGCATATAGAGATAGATATTTTAGACCAGCCACAAAAGAAGAATTAAACGAAGGGAATCATGAAGAAGAAAATGATGATGAAGAAGAAGAAAATCCTTTAAAAAAAGAGAAGAAAAAAATATGTATAGAAAGTTTTTGCACAGATGATGCAAATACACCTATTAAAAAATTTTATCCACCAGAAAATGAAAATAAATATCTAAACTACGCTTTTG
>NZ_VWSJ01000078.1 GCF_009690845.1 Campylobacter portucalensis | reverse complement strand
GGCAATGATATATTACAAGGAAATTTAGGAAGCGATACTTATAAATTTGATGATAATTTTGGTAAAGACACTATAATAGAAACTAATCCAAACAACAACGACAAAAATATCATCAAATTTACAAACAATACAAAGCTATCAGACCTAACTTTCACTCAAACAAATAGCGACTTAATCATCAATCACAAAAATTATCAAAACACTATAACAATCAAAGACTTTTACACTAATGAAAACAAAATTTCATATTTAGAATTTTCTGACGGAAGTAAGCTAAATAACACAGATTTAAAAGATTTAGCATTTATGCAAAATAATAAATCAATACTTCACTACGCAAATTCAAATGAACCAAATTTAAATGAGAATTTAAAATCAACATTTTTTATGGCTGATATTGACACACCAAGCAACATAAGTGGAGCAATGCTAAATGATAGTCTAATTGGAAGTGATAAAAACGATAGCATTTGGGGCGGATATGGAAATGATATAA
>NZ_VWSJ01000077.1 GCF_009690845.1 Campylobacter portucalensis | reverse complement strand
AAAAGATTTAAATGTATCAGCTACTATATCAGAAACACTAAATAGTATGCTTGATAATTACAAAGATTTAAAAACAAGAAAAGAACAAATAAACTTACTTCCAAATTTAATTAATGAGTGGGTAAAAACTAACTCTAATATAGATATAAACAGCTACTCTTTAAATAAAGCTACTATAAGTAAGACAACAGATACAAATACTAAGATAATAAGTATCTTGGATGAACTTTCAAATTTAGATAAATCAAGTAGTGATTATGAAACAAAAAAAGAGTATTTAAAAAATGAACTAAAATCTCTTACTTTAATAACTGACAACGATAATCTAAAAAACTATGACAAACTTATAGATAGCATAAAATATGGTGGTGAAATTTCACTAAATAATAGAGACATAAGAGTTACACCAACTGGACTAAATAGGTTAAAAAACTATCAAATAAGCAAAGAGCTACTTGATGAGTTTAATAGCATAAAATATAAGCTAAAAGTAATTGATAGCTTTACAGGTTCTATTACTAAGCCACTATACTATACAAGCGAGAATGATGTAAAAGATATCATTAACCATATAAATCAAGCTTATGATAATATCTTAGACTACTCATATAAAACCTTGCTTACCCAAACAAGACTAAAAGAATATATGAATTTATTAGAACTTGATGTTGAAACTATAGAAGCTAATGGAACTATAAAATACTCTTTTAAACTAGACCATACTAATGCTCTTAATCACTTTAAAGATATAAACACCACCAACCCCAAAAAAGCCTTTACAGACTTAGCTGAGTTTATAACTATGTTTGAAAGTAAAAATGATATTAAAGATGGTATAGCTTTATTATCTAATTTTGCAATTACTGCAAAAGAAAAAGGAGTTATTAAAGAGTATTTAGATACCTTAAGCAGTAAAACCATATCAAATCTCTCTACTATATCTGGCACAAGTAAAGATGATACCCTAATAGGCACAAATATCTTAGATGGTAAAGACACTCTTTATGGCTTAGCTGGAAATGATACTTTAATAGGTGGAATAGGAGATGATACTTTAATAGGTGGAAAAGGAAGT
>NZ_VWSJ01000076.1 GCF_009690845.1 Campylobacter portucalensis | reverse complement strand
TTTTTTTTTTTTTTTTGCAAAAACCATAAGCTATTGGTTTTGATATAATAAACCCACACCACGGTAATGATATAATTAAAGCAATCATAAATTTATTTGCTTTTATTTTAAATATCTTAAACAATAAAACAAAAAAAGCAAATAAAATGGATAAACCAGCAACATAAATTTCCTTAAATTTTTATTTTTTTTAAAGAACTTGTTAATTATACAAGTTTCCAAATTAATTTATACTTAAAAACTAC
>NZ_VWSJ01000075.1 GCF_009690845.1 Campylobacter portucalensis | reverse complement strand
AAAAAAAAAAAAAAAAAAAAAACGAAAATTTTATTTTGCAAACTACATTGGAAAGCATAAATTTAAATGATTATAATATAACCACTACGCAAATTAATTTTAATCCTTTTTTTGATTTCTTCATTAGTGGCAAACAAATAAGTATTGTGGATAAAAACGGCAAAGTAATAATGTCTGAAAATATCATTTATGATAAATTTGGTTATCCTTTTTTAAATACTGGAAGCGGGGAATTTTGGTTTCAAAGTACTAAGAAGTGTGGAGATGAGTATAAATTTAGTAATAAAATATTTTACAAGGAATAAAAATAAATAATTTAAAACAAAAATATAAAATTTGCAGAAATATCAGATTTATATTGATTTTTCCATTGATTTTTATATTTAGTTACTTGGTTGGCTCTTTGATCTCTATGTCGCTGTTACTTGTCAGTGATAGCGTAAATTTAAGGATTGGTGCTAGTTTTGTTTGTGCTACATTGATTTGTATCTATATTTTGCGATATTTTTTTCTGCGATATAAACAATTAGAATATAGCACTTTATTTATAAAAAATCCAAAATTAAGTCTAATGATATTTTATATTGAAAATTTATCATTGATAATTTTATACGCTGGATTTTTATGTCTTGTTATAGGCAAATATTTGTATGGCAATGGCGAATATATAAATACTGTTATGTCGCTATTTGGGTTTTTAGTTGCACCTGTTTTTGTGCTCGTTTTTATAATAACTTATTTTTTGAATAAAAGGAAAGATAATGAATAATTTAGAAAAGTCAATTACACTTTATGGAAAAATATCAAAATTGGCTTATGATGACAGCCTATTTACCGCAAATTCGCAAATAAATAAATTTATCAAATTCTTTGCTT
>NZ_VWSJ01000074.1 GCF_009690845.1 Campylobacter portucalensis | reverse complement strand
TTTTTCTGACCTTTATTTTCTTATTTATCATAAGTAGATATGAATTTGGAATTCAAAGAAAAGCCATAAGAGCAGGAGATATAGAAAAATCCGAAAAGAAAATTTGCTTACTCAAAAAGACACAATTTATAGTTACTTTAATAACTCTGTTTTTTACTTATGGGTTTTTGTTTGATGGGTTTAAAATGCTTAAATTTAGATACGAGTGCAACATTAAAAAGGATTTTAAGATTGAGATTGTAAGTGATGATTATGAGATAAAAAATAGTGATTATCATAGATGGGGAAACACATTGCCTTTTAATTCCGATAGCAACATAAGTATTAAAAGAATATATGGCAAACTGGATAATTTAGGCGGATTATATCATAGACAAAATATATTTTATAATAATAATTTAATTGCAAAAATATATGAATATTTTATGCCATATAATTATTTTATAGCAAAAATGCTATCTGTCGAGACAGAACAAACTGGTGAATTATGTGGTTATAGCAACGATGAAATTTTAAAAATTTTAG
>NZ_VWSJ01000073.1 GCF_009690845.1 Campylobacter portucalensis | reverse complement strand
TTTTTTTTTTTTTTTTGCAAAATAACAGTCTACAAAGAAGTGATACTTGGATGCAAATAAAGAAAATTTGAAAATAATCCTAAAAATGTAAGATTTGAAATTCTTGAAAAGCTACTGGTAAGTAATGGTTTTAGACTTCGTGGCATTAAAGGCTCCCATCATCAATTTACAAATAATAAAATTTTAATAACTTTGCCATATAGCAAGCCCATAAAAAGATATTATGTAAAATTAGTATTAGAAGCTATAAAGGATAAAAAATGAAAAATTTAGAATATTATTTAAATTTGCCATATAAAATAGAACTTAAAAAACCCATTAGATGAAGGTGGTGGTTGGGCTACTTTTATGCTAGAACTTAATAGTGTTTCGTTTTTTTATGGAGATGGAGATACGAAAGAAAAAGCCTTAAAAGAACTTGATGAAGCATTTAAATTTACGATAGAATCAGCATTAGAAGATGGTTTAAAATACCAGAACCAGTCGATGAAGACGCAAAAGTTCGTATAAATTTAACCATACTAAAATCAGTATTATCCGCAATAGATGCTGTAACAAATAATCGCTCTAAATGGATATCCGACTTGGTAAGAAAAACTTTGTTTATGTAAAAATTGAGCTCAGTCTAATTTGAACTTTAATATACTCTATAATTTCCAAGAAAAAATTAGAGAAATTTTAAAATGTTTTTGCTAAAACAAAAAAAATATGATGGACTAGTTAATTATGGAGTTAAAAGAATATTATAGAGTAAAACACTCCAAAAATAACTTTGCAAATGGCAAAACCCATAAAAGAAAATCTGCTTAAACCAAATCTAAATTTATAAACAACAAAAATAATTTTGTAGGTAATAAGTGATTTTATTTTGCATGCTAACATTCTAAATAACATAATATTTCACTTATTACCTACAAAAGCAGTTTATGAATTTAGAAGGCAAATTGTTTAATAAATTTAAATCTCATTTTTTAATCAGCAATACATCCAATTTTAAAAAATTCACTTAATTTTTTTTACTTTTCAGCATCATTTAACTTCTAAAATTATAAAATACTAAATTAAATTTAAATAATTAATTAAAAATCTTTTAAGGAAACAAATGCACTCAGCCTTGCAATCTATAGCTTTAGTATCTGCGATAAACCAAATTCCTTTTGATTCAAATGCT
>NZ_VWSJ01000072.1 GCF_009690845.1 Campylobacter portucalensis | reverse complement strand
ATGGAGTATATTTTGATCACAATGGAGATAAAATTGCATTTAAAACAAGTTGGATAGGTAAAGATGATGGCATATTAGTATTAGATAAAAACTCAAATAATAAAATAGATAATGGCTCTGAACTATTTGGAAATTTCACTGAAATTTCAAGCAACAATTCTGAAATTTCAAATTCTCAAACATTAAATATTCCAAACAACCAAACTTCAAATTTAAACTCTCAAACTAAATTTGCTATAAATGGTTATCACGCTCTATCATTACAAGATACTAACAATGATGGAAAAATTGATGCTCTTGATGAAAATTTCTCTAATCTTAAAATTTGGCAAGATTTAAATGAAGATGGCATTTCTCAATCTAATGAATTAAAAACACTAGATGAACACGGAATTAAATCTATATCTTTAAATTTCAATAAACCAAAAAATAACAATATATTAAAAGATAGTTCTGATAATGTAAATTTAAATAATAAAATAAATAACTCAAATTTTAATAATATAAATTCAAAGAACTCAAATATCAACAACAACTCAAATTCTACTATCTCAAACAATAATCTAAATTTAAATTCAAATTCTACAAACGACAACAAAGCAACTCTAATATCTCACT
>NZ_VWSJ01000071.1 GCF_009690845.1 Campylobacter portucalensis | reverse complement strand
TTGTGATCAAAATATACTCCATCGCTTAAATTTAGAGTTGATATTTTACCATCACCGTTAAGGTCAAGAGTGATTGGGTCGTAAAGTTGGGGGTCAGCTGTTGGGTTAAAGAAATCTTTCCAGTAATCCTTTATGTCTTCTAGCCAATCAGGGTCTTTACCTTGCCATCTAGGGTCAAAGGGATTGAAGCCAAAGGATAGTGCATCAATTACATCTTGTACATACTCATTATTTATAATTGTGTCCATTAAATTGGCACCACCTATTAGAGTTCCTGCACCATAAAAAAGTTTTCCAACTCCCTTGGCAGGCATATATGGTACTAATTGTAAAGTAGTACCCAATGTTACCAAAACATCAGCCCCAACATCAGCATAATCTTTCCAAGTTGCTGTACCTTTATTTATTTTTTCCATTAAATTTGCACTACTTGCAGTAGTTCCACCTTTGCCAGCACTTAATTCACCAAGACGTCTTTTTAAACCTCTTGGAAGAAATTTGACACCAAATTGGATTCCGTTAGAAATTAACTCCAACGTATCTGTTTTAGCTCCCGACTTAGTAGTGTTTGAATCATTGTTTGGCATTTTTACTCCTTTTTAATATGTAATTTTTACTAGTATTCCTAAAATTAATCCTATAATTCCTAAATACATTAAAATATATATAGCTGAATTGAAAACAAACAAAATCCAGCTAACTAATTTTCCAAACGGGGTTTGAAGTTTGCTATTTGAAAGATTTCTATAAGATTGTTTAGCTAGTTCAAACTTAAGTTGCTTAGAAACAGAATCTCTTCTAAAATCAAAATTTAAGTCAAGTAAAATAACACTCATTGATGAAAATGTAAAAATAAAAGACACATACAAGATTTTATTTATAAAGTTCATTTTAAAATTCTTATCAACTTGTTTAGTTAAATTTTGCTCTTGTAGTGTTGTATTATTATCTTTTATCTTATCTCCAAAACCAAAGCTTAATATTAGAGATAGAAAAAGCATTATTTTAAAGATTTGTTTCAAATTCGCTCCTTTTGTTTAAATTTATTCTTTTTATTTTTGTGTCCCTTTACGCCACAAATTCATAACTTTTGAAATTATAAATCTTTTTAGTTACTATTTGGTTACTTTTTATTTTATTTTTTAAATTTTTTATAAATTTGTATCTTTTTGTTGCATCATCCCCGCCATCAACTACATAATCATCAAAAGTTTTTTGATATTTGATTTATTGATTCTTCGGTAAATTTTTCTCTATCAGCGTTTTGATTATTGAGATTTTTAAAGTAAGCTTTTGCATCGGTATAGCCATCTTTTAAATCGTCTGTTCCCCGATAAGCAATTGTATGTTTGTTTGTGTTTTCTTTTCTATACAAAGTAGCTGAAAAGCCACTATCTTTACTATTTGTAAATTTCTCTACTACATAAGAGTTACCATTTATAGTTACTTTTTCGCCTACATAGTGTTTTTTATAGCTATTAGCAGATAGAGCTGCTTGTTCTTTAATCTTACCTAATGACATATCCATTGGTTTTTTAGATGAAAAATCCATTATTTATCCTTTGTATTAAATTTAGTTTTATAGGTTTATTTGACTATTTGTTTTTAAATCTTTTTTAAAATATCTATATTCGCTTATTAAATTTAGTGGGATTGATAATAAAACTGATAATGGTATAAATATAACTGAAACTAAACCTAATAATACCATAAAAAGCCCAAGCTCTTTTTCTTTAGTAGCATAAATATCATATAATAAACCAATATATGCAAAAAACATAAAAATAGTTGAAAAATTTAAATATATAAATGATTTAAATAGTGAAATTTGATTTGTTGATTTATAAAATTTATGCACAATAAATATAGAGTATATATAAAAAAGCCCACAAAATAAAGAGATGATTAGGGTTATAGATAAATTATTTAATGCGTATAAATTTATAAAGCATATATAAATTGGCAATAAATTTAACAGCACGCCAAGTAAATATCTTTTAGAATTTTTATAATTAGAAAGATAAAATACTTTACAAACCATAATCGTAGATAAAAGTAAAATATATACTTTATAAAAAATAGCTTCTGTTAATGCGACTAATATGTTAATAGCACTTATTTTATTATCATTAGCAAGACTAGAATTTAACCAGCCAAAATATAAAGCCAAAACCATAGCAACCATAAATATAACAGCTTGAATTTTAACTAAAAATATTCTTTTGCTAGTTAATTCTAATTGATTTTAATTTGCCATCTTTTGCCTTTACCCCACAAATTTATAACTTTTAAAATTATAAATCTTTTTAGTTGCTATTTGGTTACTTTTTGTTAGCTTTGTTAAATTTTGTATGAATTTGTATCTTTTTGTTGCACTATCATCATCACCATCACCACCATCTATATAGTCATTTCCATTGCCTGAGTCTATAGTGTCATCACCACTTCCAGCTAGTATATTATCTTTACCATTTTTAGTAATTATCCTATCATCTCCACCAAGAGAGTTTATAGTATAATCTTTATCTTTATAAAACACTTCTAGGTTATCATTATCTTCACTTACTTTCATAACTTCATCTATGATGTCATTTAAAGTCATAGTTTGATTTTTAAATATAATCTTATCTACTACATAGTTTAAATTTAGATCATCTTTAAAGAAGTTTTTAAAAGTTATGGTATTAGCTAAATTTGAGATATCATTTATAGATAGGTTATTATAATTTAATTGACTATTTGATGATGGCTGGTTAGAGTTTAAATTACTTGTGCTTGCTTGATTGGAATTTGATGATAGATATGAGTTTGCTTCATCTTTTTTAAATATTATTAAATCACTACTATATCTTTTAAATACTAAATCATCTTTGGTTATGTCGTTTGTAAATTTAATACTATCACTTTTATTTTCAAAGAGATTTGGATTATTTATATTTGTAGTGTCATAGTTATCTATAATATCTTTTCCAAAGTTACTATCTTCATATAGATATGTATCACTTCCTTTTCCACCTATTAAATAATCATCTCCAACTCCACCTATTAAAGTATCATTTCCAGCTAAGACATAAAGAGTGTCTTTACCATCTAAGATATTTGTGCCTATTAGGGTATCATCTTTACTTGTGCCAGATATAGTAGAGAGATTTGATATGGTTTTACTGCTTAAGGTATCTAAATACTCTTTTAAAACTCCAGCTTCTTTAGCTTTATTCGCAAAATTTGATAAGAGAGTAAAGCCATCTTTTATATCGTTTTTGTTTTCAAATAACTCTATAAACTCAGCTAAGTCTGTAAAGGCTTTTTTGGGGTTAGAGTTATTTACTTCTTTAAATTTAGAAAGTGCATTATCATAGTTTAGTTTAAAAGAGTATTTTATAGTTCCGTTGGCTTCTATAGTTTCAACATCAAGTTCTAATAAATTCATATATTCTTTTAGTCTGGTTTGAGTAAGTAGGGTTTTATATGAGTAGTCTAAGATATTATCATAAGCTTGATTTATATGGTTAATGATATCTTTTACATCATTCTCGCTTGTATAATATAGTGGTTTAGTTACAACTCCTGTAAAGCTATCAATTACTTTTAGTTTATATTTTATACTATTAAACTCATCAAGTAGTTCTTTACTTATTTGATAATTTTTTACTCTATTTAATCCAGTTGGAGTAACTCTTATAGTTTTACTATTTAGTGAAATTTCTCCACCATATTTTACATTTTCTATAAGTTTGTCATAGTTTTTTATACTATCGTTGTCAGTTATTAAAGTAAGAGATTTTAGTTCATTTTTTAAATAATCTTTTTTTGTTTCATAATCACTACTTGATTTGTCTAAATTTGAAAGTTTGTTTAAGATATCTATTATCTTAGAATTTGTATCTGTTGTCTTACTTATAGTAGCTTTATTTAAAGAGTAGTTGTTTATGTCTATCTTAGAATTAGTTTTTACCCACTCATCTATTAAAGATGGAAGCATCTCTACTTGTTCTTTTTTAGTCTTTAGGTTTGAATAATTATCAAGCATATTGTTTAGTATTTCTGATATAGCAGCTGATACATTTAAATCTTTT
>NZ_VWSJ01000070.1 GCF_009690845.1 Campylobacter portucalensis | reverse complement strand
AAATGCACTAAGGTTGAAAAAAAATTATATCCTAAAAAACATTTAGAATATCTCAAATGGCTTTTAAAACATTACCCTTATTTTAAAAATCCAGGTAAATTTTTCAATTCTCTTTGCAAATATGAAAAGCAAAAACATCAAGGCGAAGGCAATTGGGACTTAGTTGATTGTAATAAAATACAACAACAAAATTCAAAATGGCATCTAGATACATTTCTTATAAAACTTCCAAGTTGGGATTTAAACTATTTCCAACCAGGTATGATTGCTGATAAATCTAAAATATATCCAATGATTCATATAAAAGATGATGGCACTTATGATCCAGATCACGCAAATGCAGCAAGAAAAATACAAGATAATTGCAAAAATAGCAGCAATTGTGAAATGATGGATGTTTGCACCGAATTTAAAACAGGTATA
>NZ_VWSJ01000007.1 GCF_009690845.1 Campylobacter portucalensis | reverse complement strand
TATGGCGTAAATTTACGCCATAATTTAGAATTTCCAATCAAATTTAATAGTGATTTTTCTTGGTTCTCCGTAAAAGTTATTACCAAGCCTTGTTCTATCTATATTGTTTTCAAAATACTTTTTGTCACCTAAATTTGTACCTATTAGGTTAACTGAGATATTATTGCTAACTTGATAGTTGATATGAGCGTCATAAATGGTGTATCCACTTTGTTTCAAGCCATTAAGACCTTTGGTTGAGCTTTGGGATGTTATACCACCTCCAATTGTAAATTTGGTACTTGGAATTTTATAAGAAGCATATAATTTAAACATATGTTCGGGCGTATGTTTACTATAGTTTTCGCCACTTTTATTTAAATTTATTTCATTTTTATATTTACTTTTGTTATAAGTATATCCAACTAGCATATGAAGATTCTCTAACGCCTCTCCCGCTATCTCAAATTCAATACCTTTGCTTTCTACTTTACCAACTGGCTCAATTTTTGTTTCATAAAAGTTATTTTGATCCCCAGCTTTATAAATAACCATATTTTCTTGCTCTATTTTAAATATTGCAATACTTAAATTTAGTTTATCATCATTTAAAAGAGCCTTATATCCTATCTCATAGCTTTTTCCATTAATTGGTTTTAATCCTTTGTAGCCAATTATTCCCTCTTCTGTTATAAACTCTTCTTCTGGATCGCTAGAATCAGGTTCATAATCGGGATTTTTTTTAGTTACATTTCCAAAAATTTTAGATTCTCCCTCTTGGTGTTTGAAAATTTCAGTATAGCTTGCATAAATACTATGACTTGGTGTAATATCAAAAGTAACGCCTAAAAATGGTGTAAATTTTCTATTATTTTCATTGATGATTTTACAATTTTCACTTTGGTTATTTATAGTGCATTCATCATTATATATAGTACCTCTATCATCTTTTTGTTCCATACTTATTTTATCATATCTTAAATCCCATTTTTTCTTATAATCATACCAAGTATAGCTACCACCTAATAAAAAGTGTAATTTATTGATTGGATTTATTCTAGTGCTTGCAGTTATAGAGTTGGTTTTTAATTTTTTTTCAACTTCTGTGTTTCTAGCCCAAAGATCTCTTAGAAAATCAAAATTATCCGGATCTGTCCAGATAGGTTTTTCATACTCATTGCCTTTAAAATTATGTGGATCAACTGCAATTTTATAGGTTTTATAATACTTCTCATCGGCCAATAATTCACCATCATCATTGTAAATTTTTTGAAACTCGGCTTTAAATTTTTCATATCTAGGATCATCTTTTGTAACACAGATATTTCCAGTATAATTTCTATTACACATTTTGTATTTTATCCCTCGTTTCGTTTTTTTTACAAGACCATCATCTGCACATTTACAATAACCTTGTCTTTCTAATTCCCTTGTTTTATAATTATATTTAGTTTTTTCTCTATTATAATTATATGCTATATAAAACTGGTGTTCTTGATTAAAAAGCTCATAGTCTCCATTTAAATCTATTTTAAACCCAAGTTGTTCTTCTTCTTTATCTAGCATAATTCCGCGCATTGTATTATAAACAAAGCCCTTATGCATGCCGTATTTAGAGTTATGTGAGATTTTACTTAAATCACCAAATTCAGCAAGCTCAGTTAAACTATCTATTTTAGTATAGCTTAAATCTATACCTAAATGCCAATCATTTTCAAAATAGTGATCAAATGTTGTAAAGATATTGTATTTATCAGTTTCAGTATTTGACCAATTTGCACCTAGATAAGTATTTTTTTCGAGCTCATGTGCAGGCTGATAATTTTTATAAAATTGATTATATGAATTTTTTTCTCCATAACTCATCTTATTTATTTCTTCTTTAGTGGGCTTTATATAAGGAAGTGGCACACCAAACATAACAGGAACTTCATTTGTGTTTTGATACATTCCACCAAGTCCTAAAATAGAGCTATTTTTGATATCAAATTCTACGGTTGAATATATCATCTTGCTATCGCCATCAACTCTATCTCTAAAAGTATCATACTGGCTTGCTGATCCAACTGCTCTAGCTCTAATTGTGCCATCATCGTTTAACGCTCCTGAAAAGTCAAGCATAAGGCGACGCTTTTTATTTTCATCAAATAAAATTTCGCCTAAGTGTTGAAATTTATGAGTTGGCTTTTTTCTAAGTAAATTTACAGTTCCACCAGGTTCGCCGTTACTTTGCATAAGCCCTGTTGCACCTCTAACTATCTCTACACCTTCATAAATTGCCATATCGGTTGGGGCTTTAGTGTCAATTTTTTCATTAAATAGACTTTGAGTTTTTACATTTTCATTAATTCCATCAACTTGGATATAGTCCATATAAAAGCCTCTACTTTGGTATCTTACAACGCCTGATGCATCTTTTGATACATTTATACCAGTTGCTGTTTTTAAAGCATCATCAAGGTTATTAATAGCTCTATCTTCAAGCTGTTTTTGAGTAATAACACTAACTGATTGAGGAGTGTCTTTTTGAGTTAGTTCCATTCCTGTAGCTGTGCTTGAGTGAGTTTTTGTATAGGTGTTCCCCCCCCCTATATCAGTTGAAACATCAACCGCGTCAAGCTCTATTTGATTTGATAAAAGTAAAGAAACAATCAATGAGCTAAATATAATTTTTTTCATAATACTCCTTGTTTAAAAAAAATGATAAATGATATTATAATTTTTATTAATAAATGCTGAATTTATAAACGCCTTTAAATTTATGGAAATTAAATTAGAAAGATTACAAGTTACCAGTTTAAGGGCTAAATTTAGCCCTTAAATTTAAATATATTTCTCTAAAACTTCTGGTATTTTTATACTTCCATCAGATTGTTGATAGTTTTCCATTATGGCTATTAAAGTTCTTCCAACTGCTAAAGATGATCCATTAAGAGTGTGTGCTAGAATATTTTTTTTACCATCTTTATAGCGAATTTTAGCTCTTCTAGCTTGAAAATCAAGGCAATTTGAAACTGAACTAATTTCGCGGTAGCAGTTTTGTGAGGGAAGCCAAACTTCTAAATCGATAGTCTTTGCAGCACTAAATCCGATATCTCCGCTACATAAAAGCATATGGCGATGAGGAAGCCCTAAAGAGGTTAGTAAATCACTCGCACAAGATACCATCTCATCAAAGTTTTTTTCGCTTTCATCATTTTTAGTTATACAAACAAGCTCAACTTTTTCAAATTGATGTTGGCGGATCATCCCTCTTGTATCACGCCCAGCACTTCCAGCTTCACGCCTAAAGCAGTGGCTATAGCAGGTAAATTTAAGTGGTAAATCATTAGCGTTTAAAATTTCATCATTAAATAAATTTGTTACAGGAACTTCGCTAGTTGGGATTAGATAAAGCTCATCTTCGCTCATTTTATATAAATCATCGCCAAATTTAGGAAGCTGACCTGTACCATATAAAATCTCAGGCTTAACTAAAAATGGCACATTTACTAGCTCAAATCCACGATTTATATTAAAATCAATCATATAATTAACTAAAGCCCTATTTAGTTTCGCTCCAAAACCTTTAATCGCCGTAAATCTACTCCCGCTTAACTTTACTCCACGCTCAAAATCAAGCCATCCTAAATTTTCGCCAAGCTCATAATGAGGCTTTGGAGTAAAATCAAATTTAGGAATTTCTAAAACTCTTTTAAGCTCTAAATTCTCACTCTCATCAATTCCAAAAGGAACATCATCGCTAATTATATTTGGCACAGAAGCAGCTATTTTATCTAAATCTTGACTTAGTAAATTTACTTTTTCTTGCACTTTTTGGATATTTTCTTTGTTGTGCTCAAGCTCTTTTTTTATCTCTGATACATCTTCGCCATTTCTAGCTTTTATACCAACTTCTTTACTTTTTGCGTTTTGTAAGGCTTGAAGATTTTCAAGTTCTAATTTTTGTGCTTTTAGTTGATTGTAAATTTGAAGTAAGGTTTTTAAAATACCTTCATCTACTTTTTTTGCGATCAGTTTTTTATTAAAATCATCAAAATTTGTCTCAATAAGTTTTAAATTTATCATATAAATTCTCCATTTAAGGGTTGTATTTTAGCCAAAATAACTTAAATGATCTAAATTTAGACCAAAAACATTACTTTTGCGAAAAGAACTATAATAAAAGCCATAATTAAAACTAGCGGATGGATATCCCCAAGAGGACTTGACTTTTTTAGTATAAATTTACACGTCAAATTTATGCATACCATCATAAAAATCAAAAAAGCCAAAATCACTTTTATCATAAAAATTATTTGTAGATTTGTAGCAAAATAGCCTATATTGCTATTTACCCAACTACTCATCATCATACCTCCTGTAAGAATCAGCAAAGCAACGCAAATTGGCATAATTTTTACAGCTTTATTTGAGATTGAAGTCTGTATTTTTGCAGTAAATTCACTATTTGAATTTTTAAAAACTCTTTTAAGAATCACAACATCAAAAAACAAATACCCAACGAAAATAATAGCACAAAAAAGATGTATAATTTGTGCATATGGATAGATTATTTGCATATTTTCCCTTTTATGAAATTTATAAAACCGTTATTATAACATAAAAAGCTAGCTAAATAAATTTTTATATAAATTTAGCTAACAAAATTAAAAGATATATTTATCTGTAAATTCCAGTTGCTTTTCTTATTTTTTCTATTAAATTTAGTGCTTCTTTTCTAGCTTTTTTTGCACCGATATCTAAAATCTCATCTAGTTTATTTTTGTTGTTTATATAATACTCAAATTTATCTCTTGCTTCTTTGAAATAGTCCCAAATAAGTTCATTTAAATAAGCTTTAAAATGTCCGTGTCCTTCACCACCTTTTTCATATCTGAGTTGTAAATTTTTTTGTTTTTCTTCATTTAAAAATAGTTTTGCGATATTATAAACGTTGCAATCTTTCCACTCTTTTGGAGCTTCAAGCGGTTCAGAAGATGTTTTTATGGATGAGATTTGTTTTTTAAGCGTTTTTGCATCGCTAAAAATATCAATTGTATTTGAGTAGCTTTTACTCATTTTAGCACCATCTGTTCCTGATATTGTTGCTACATTTTCATCTATTCTAGTTTCTGGCATAGTTAAAATTTCACCATAAGCGTTATTGAATTTAAGAGCAATATCGCGGGCTATTTCAACGTGTTGTATCTGATCTTTTCCAACAGGAACGAAATTTGCACTATAAAGCAAAATATCAGCTGCCATTAAAACTGGATAGCTAAAAAGATCGTGTTTTGTTTCAAAGCCTTTTGCAACTTTATCTTTATAAGCGTGAGATCTCTCTAAAAGTCCCATCGGCGTATATCCGCTTAATATCCAATATAATTCTAAAACCTCTTTTACATCACTTTGCACCCAAAATGTAGATTTATCAGGGTCAATTCCAAGTGCTAAAAAAGCTGCGGCTGCTTCATATGTGGCGTTTTTGAGTTTGTTACCATCATTTACAGAAGTTAATGCATGATAATTGGCTATAAAGATAAAAAGCTCTTCGCCTCTATTTTGTGCTTGTAACATCTGCTTAATGCTAGCAAAGTAGTTTCCGATATGGAGTTTTCCTGAGGGTTGAAGTCCTGTTAAAGTTCTCATTTTTATCCTTTTATTAATTTTTTAATCTCTTTTGCGATTTGTTTTGGACTTTTATTTTCCACATTTACTATAAAATCAGCTTTTTTGGCGTATTTTGGATCTCTTTCATTGTACAATTTTTTTGCTTCATCTAAATTTGCAAGAAGTGGTCTTTTTGCTATTTTTTTATCGGCATTTGGAGAGTTTTTTATCCTTGAAATTATATAATCAAAACTAGCTTTTAAATAAATAATTTTCCCAAATTTAGCTAAATTTTTAGCTTTATAAAATCCTCCACCAGTTGAAATGATAGAATTATCAATGCTATTTAGTATAAATTTAGCTAAATCTTTTTCTATTTTTCTAAATTTATCTTCTCCATAAATTTCAAAAATTTCTTTAATCTTTAAATTTGTAGCACTCTCAATCAAATCATCACAATCTATTGGAAATTTACCAGTTTGCTTATAAAGTTCTCTAGCGATTGTGCCTTTACCAACGCCCATAAAGCCGATTAATACTATATTATTTTTCTTCTTCATTTTCCCCTCTTTTTCTAGCTATTAACATAACAGGAACGCCAGTTAAATTAAATTCTTTACGAATGCTGTTTATTAAATATCTTTTGTAACTAAAATGAAGAGCTTTGGGGCGATTCATAATAAGAGCAATTTTTGGTGGTGCAAATCCAAATTGAGCGGCGTAGTAAATTTTAACAACCTTACCTTTTTGGCTAGGTATTGGATGATTTATGGTTGCTTGTTTAATAACTTCATTTAAGTGCGAAGTTTTTAGTTTTTGTGTGAAATTTTGATAAATTTCTAAAATTAATGGATAAATTTTATTGACTCTTTTGCCTTGCAATGCCGAGATACTGATAATTGGTGCATAACTTAAAAATTTAAATCTATCTCGTAAATCTTTGCAAATTTCATCAAAATCTTTTTCTGCACGATTTTCCCATTTATTTAGCACGATAATTACACCTAATTCAAATTTAGAAGCAAGCCCCGCAATCCTCTCATCAAGTTCATTAAAACCTTCATTTGCATCTAGCACTAAAAGAGCGATATCGCTATTTTCTAGCACTTTTTGAGTTCTATTTAATGCAAATTTTTCAATACCTTCTATCTTGCTTCGTTTTCTAATACCAGCAGTATCTACAAACTCAAAAACTCTACCCTCATAAAAAAAACTCTCATTTACAGGATCTATTGTAGTTCCTGCTACGCTACTTACGACACTTCTATTATCTTTTACAAGAGCGTTTAAAAGGCTTGATTTTCCGACATTCACACGCCCAATTATTCCAACATTTATATTTTTCTTTTGAAAATTTGTTTCATCGATTTCATTTATAATATTGCTATTTTCATCAAAATTTTCTAAAAAATCCTCAAAATACTCGCCGCTATCTGGTAAAATTTCACTTTTTAAGTGTGGATATATAAAGTCTTTTAAATCATTTATTCCAGTATTATGACTAACTGAAATGCTTATCATATTTTTTATACCAAATTCTTTAAACTCAAGACTTCTCATCTCATCTTTTTGACTATCTATTTTATTTATAGCTAAGCAAAGTGGTTTTTTAAGAGAAAGCAAAGAGTAAGCGATTTTTCTATCTATTTCATCTGGCATCATTTTACCATCTACCATAAAAATAATCACATCAGCACTTTTTGCTTCATCAAGACTCTTTTTTTGCACATTTCTAAAAAGCTCACTCGTATCATCAAGTCCGCCACTATCAACTAATATGCAATTTTTATCATAAATTTCTATTTGAGTTTTATTTGTATCTCTTGTAGTTCCGCTAATATCGCTAGTTATTGCTATTCTTTGTCTTGCTAAGCGGTTAAAAAGCGAGCTTTTACCAACATTTGGACGACCAATTATGATGATTTTTTGCAATTTAAATATCCTTAAAATTTATTTTTTTAACTAATCATTATACAATAACTAAGCCTAATTTTCCTTAAATTTAAGCAAAAATATATTAAAATAGAGCTTTTGAAAGGATGTTGATGTTAAGACGAGTTTTAAGACGAAATTTAGGAACTTATTATATGATTTTAGCATCTTTATATTTTGCGGTAACAGGGGCTTTTGCAAAAGCTTTAGGCTCTGAGATGAGTTCTGTTGAGGTTGTATTTTTTAGAAATTTTATAGGGCTTGTTATAGTAATTTTTGCAATTTATAAATTAGGTGTAAAAAATAGAGAAAAAAGACCATTTTTGCTATTTTTTAGGGGATTTATCGGAGCTATAGCTTTACTTGCGTTTTTTTATAATATAGCAACAATAGGACTTGGAGAAGCTTTTACATACTCAAAAACTTCGCCGATGTTTTTAGGGCTTTTGGGTGCAATACTTCTAAAAGAAAAACTTGGACTTTTTGCGTGGATTGGTATTTTTATAGGTTTTGTTGGCATTATTTTTATTATTCAACCAACTCTTGGTTTTGAAATTTCACACATAATGGGGCTTATGAATGGCTTTTTAACTGCTCTTGCTTATATGAGTGTGCATGAGTTAAGAAAGAGTTATGATACTAAGATGATTATTTTATCTTTTATGCTTTGTGGGACTTTTGTACCTGTTTTTTGTATGGTAATAGCAGAATTTTTTAATACGCCAACTTATTTAAATTTTATGTTTGCAAAATTTATACTTCCAACGCCTAAAATGTGGGTTTTTATAATTTTGATGGGAATTTTTGGATATATATTTCAAATTTATATGACAAAGGCTTATGCTGCTAGTCGTCATGCTGGAGTTGTGGCTGCTGTTGGGTATTGTGATATAGTTTTTTCAACAATTGTTGGTGTGATTATGGGGGATGCTTTTCCAAATTTAAGCACTATTTTTGGTATAAGTTTAGTTATTTTTAGTGGGATAATTGTATCTTTAAAGCAAAAAAAATAATTTATGGAGTTAATATGATTTTAATGGCAGGACCTTGTGTAATAGAAAGTAGAGATTTAGTTTTTAAAGTGGCTAAAAATTTGGCTAAATTTAATGAAGATAAGAGGATAGATTTTTATTTTAAATCAAGTTTTGATAAAGCAAATAGAACGAGTATAGATAGTTTTAGAGGTCCTGGACTTGAAGAGGGACTTAAAATTTTAAGCGAAATAAAACGAGAGTTTGGATTTAAAATTTTAACTGATATTCACGAGAGTTATCAAGCAAGCCCTGTAAGTGAAGTAGCCGATATTTTGCAAATTCCAGCTTTTTTGTGTCGTCAAACTGATCTTTTAGTTGCAGCCGCAAAAACTAAATCTATTGTAAATATCAAAAAAGGGCAGTTTTTAGCACCAGATCAGATGAAACATAGCGTTAAAAAAGTTTTAGAAACTAGAGGCGTTGATGAAAGCGGTTATGAGGTTGCTTTAAAAAATGGCGTTTGGCTTTGTGAAAGGGGCTCAACTTTTGGATACTCAAATTTAGTTGTGGATATGAGAAGTTTGGTGATTATGAGAGAATTTGCACCCGTTATTTTTGATGCAACTCACAGCGTTCAAATGCCAGGGGCGTTAAATGGAAAAAGTGGCGGAGATTCTAAATTTGTGCCATTTTTAGCAAGAGCGGCAGCAGCAGTTGGGGTGGACGGCTTTTTTTACGAAACTCATATAAATCCGTGCGAGGCACTTTGTGATGGAGCAAATATGTTAAATTTAGAAGAACTTGAAAGAGTTGTCGAGCAAACTTTAAAGATTTTAGAAATTTAAAAATCAAAAAGGGAAAAAATGATAAAAAATGTATTTGAAATAGTGGCGGATTTATTAAAAAAAGAAACTAAATATATTTCAGAAGATGGCAAATTTTTAAAAGCAGTAGTTTATAGTGATGTAATGACTATGGATGAAAAACTATTAAATTTACTATTAAGCAATGAAAGAGTAAAAGAAACATTTTTTAAAGATATAAAAGGGACTTTAGTATTTGATAAACAAAAATTTGCATGGTTTATAGAATCAAAAGAATTTTTACCAGATTCATATACAAGATATACAAATAAGATAGGATTAACACGTAATGGAGAATTTATTTCAAAAATAAATGATGTAGTTTTAGATTTTCCGTATAAAGACTGCTATTTACAAGGCGGACAAGATAAGGACGAACAAAAAAGAAAAGAAATCTTTTATAACGAAATAATAGCTAGCGATGAAATAAATAGGCTTTTATCTTCAAAAGTTTTTACAAAATCAAAAAGATACCACGGGGGGGGGGGGGTAGAATTAGATATTAAATTTAAAGAAGAAGATAATTTAATAATAAAAGGAAATAACCTAATAGCATTATCAAGTATTTTAAAAAGATATGAGGGGAAAGTTAAGTGCATTTATATAGATCCACCATATAATACAGGAAATGATAGTTTTAATTATAATGATAATTTTAATCATTCAACTTGGCTAACATTTATGAAAAATAGATTAGAATTAGCAAAAAGATTATTAAGAGATGATGGGGTAATATTTGTGCATCTTGATGATAAAGAAACACATTATTGTAAAGTCGTGATGGATTCTATATTTGGTAGAGATAATTTTATTTCTTTAGTACCTAGAATTACTGGAGCAGGAGCTACCGCTAACAGGGCAGACTATGTTTTAAGAAAACCATATGATTTTATATTAATGTATGCTAATGATAAATTAAAGATTAAATTTAAGAAAATAAATAAAGGGAATAAAGTGTACGATCATGAAGATAAATATGGAAAGTTTATGTTAGGGGCATTTCAAGATACAGGTTCTGATTCTTTTAGGAAAAATAGACCTAACTTATATTATCTTATTTACGTATTAAATGATGGGACACTTTCATTAGATAAGGTAGAAGGAAGTATAGAAATATTACCAAATCAAATTAAGGGAAAAGACGGAAGATGGATGTGGAAAAAAGAAAAATTTATTTAGATGAAACATTAGATCAAGAAATATTACAAAATGATAAGGCATTCTTTGATGAAAGTTATTATAGAAACGCTGTTGGTACAAGTGAAATTAAAGAATTATTGGGTGAGGGTGTTTTTAGTAATCCAAAACCTGAATATATAATTTTTAAATTAATAGATTTAACAACCCAACCTAACGACCTTGTCCTTGACTTTCATTTAGGGTCTCGTGTCATAATAATGACAGTGGCAAATAGTACAGTTAAATCAAGGGTTTGAAGCTTCTACCAAAGTTAAAAACTAGAAAAATTAAAAATCTATGTACTGTTTAGAGTTATTTAAAGTTTAAATAATTGTAAACAGTACATAGAAGAAAAAAGGAGGGGTAACATTGAATAATAAAATTAAAATATTTGAAGGCAATAAAATAAGAAGTATTTGGGATAATGAAAAAGAGGAATGGTATTTTTCGGTTGTAGATATTATTGGAGTTCTTACTGAAAGCAATAATCCTAGAGATTATTGGTATCGTGTTAAGAAAAGAATGTCAAAAGAAGAAAAAAGTGAACTGTCGACATTTTGTCGACATTTGAAATTAAAGGCTCCTGATGGGAAAATGCGTCTAACCGACGTAGCTGATATGCAAGGAATATTTCGTATTATACAATCTGTACCATCACCAAAAGCTGAACCATTTAAAATGTGGTTAGCAGAAGTTGGGAAAGAAAGAATTGACGAAATTATTGACCCTGAACTAACAATTGATAGAGCCTTAGAAACTTATGTTAAAAAAGGTTATAGCAGAGAATGGATTAATCAAAGACTACAAGCAATCCAAGTTAGAAAAGAACTTACCGACACTTGGCAAGACCACGGTGTAGAAAAGGCAAAGAGTATGCCATCTTAACCAATGAAATCACAAAAGCTTGGTCTGGTATGAGCACAAGAGAGTATAAAGACTTAAAAGGCTTAAAGAAACAAAACCTAAGAGATAATATGACAACAACAGAGCTTATCTTAAATATGCTTGCAGAAACAGCAACAAAAGATATAGCTAACGCCACTCACCCTCAGGGACTTGAAGAAAATAAAAAAGTTGCAAAACGTGGAGGAAGTATAGCGGGCAATGCTAGAAAAGAGATTGAACAGGAAACTGGAAATTCTGTAATAACTTCAAAAAATGCCATTGATTTTGGAAAACTCATAGAAGATGTAAGTTCTAAAGAGTTTAAGGATAAAGACAAGAAAGATAAAGATAAGAAAAAAGATTAGAAGATAAAGAATAAATAAAGGTAAAAAAAGAGAAAAAATTTATATAATATTACTAATTATTGAGATAGAAAAATTAGAATTTACGAGGGAATGAAATGAACGGAGAAGATTTTGTGAAATTATGTTTTGAAGAAAAGAAAAATACTTTAAAGCAATATTTTAATGAAAATGACGAAACTGAAGTTGGAAAAAGGATAAATGCACTTATCCATAACGGAGCAAATAGAAACGCACTGTATGAACTAATTAATTTGATTTTAAAAGAGAATTATTACACACTGCTTCTTGCTTTAGATGGAGAAGCTTCATTAGGTGGAAAACAGGTTAATTATAAATTACTTGATGACGATATGAACACATTAAACGAATGTGGTGAACTTGAAGGAGCGGCATACAAATATTTTATAGAAGGATGATTTATAAGAATCCCAGTTTGTACTGACAGATAAATTAGAATTTATAGAGAAATTACTAAAAAATAGAGAACCAACGAATTAGAATTATAAAAAGGGGAAGGAATTATAAATGAAATTTTTGATTGGTTTAAACCAAGATAGATAATAAGAAGGTTTCTAGGAAATATTAAGGATTTTTTAAATGAGGTGATAGTATGAAAAAAATTTTTTTAGAAAATATTTTACTAAAAGCAGAAATTGCTGGTGATAAGTATTACTTTAATATGGAAAAAGAAGACTTTGATAAAGCGATGAAAGGCGATGAAGATGAAGATTTTTATAAAGAATATATAAGGCAAAGAGAAATGGGATTTGAAGCATATCAAAATGAAGTGAAAGAAGAAATTAAGCAAATTTCGTCATCTGAGGAACTACATCTTTTGACTGCTGAATACAATTTTGATGCGGGAAATTTTTTATCTAATCAAATAATTAACCATCCTTTATGTGACATAGAAACTGCAAAACTTATTTATTGGCTTTCATCAGCTACTTATATTTATGAAAAATATGGTAGTTTAGAAAATTGCCCAAAAGAAGATTATATTTGTTATGATGCTGCAAAACTTTTAATGACAATTGAAGAAAAAGTAAAAAACAAGGTTTTTAAAACAGGACTTTTTGTTGAAAAAAATGCTGTTATGATAGCAGAGATAGAGGAGATAGATTTTTCAATCTCCCCATATAGTAATATACCTGAAAGTTTGAGAGAAAAATAAATTTTAATTTTTAATAGGAGGAAATTATGGGAATGATTGCAAATTATCAGTTTTTAAGTGATGAAAACTTAAAAGAACTTAAATCGTTTAATGAGGATGCAGACGAAATTTTTGAAAAAGTGGAAGATTGGAATGAAGAAGCGAAGATACTTCTTGATTTAGATAAAATGTGGGATGTACTTCATTTTGTACTTACGGGAGTAGACAGTCTTGAACCAATAGAGAATAATCCTCTCAGTGAAGCAGTTGTAGGCGTATCTTCTATCGATAATATAGAAGAGTTTGTGGCATACACAGAAAAGTCAAGGATTGAAGATATAATTTTAGCATTAGAAAGTTTCGATATAGAAAAGGCTTTAGAAAAATTTAGTATGGAAGAGTGTAAAAAAGCAGACTTGTATCCGAATATTTGGGATTATGAGGAAGAAGCTGATGAAATTAAAGAAGAAATTATGGATTATTTCCAAAAGATGAAAGACTTTTATAAAAAGATATTGGAAGCTAATGGTAATGTATTGATTACGATTTATTAATTAAATGAGAGAGTGGGTAACTCCCAGTTTGTCGAGATGAATAAAATTAAATAGAGAAGAGGCGATAGAAGTGGAATTTGATTATTTTATAACCGAGACGGAGACCGTTTTAGCTACTATATGCTACCTAAAATCACAGTAACTGATGAAAGGTTTAAGAACTTATAATCGGATTCAAAGATTTTGTATTCCTGTCTATTAGAGAGAACAAGTCTGCCTTTTAGGAATAAGTGGCTTGATGAAGAAAACAGAGTATATATCATCTTCACTGTAGAAGAGATTATGGAGATTTTAGGAAAATCCAATAAGACCGCAGTCAAAATCCTTAATGAGCTTAATAGCCCCTCGGGGTCTCGTATCATAATAATGACAGTGGCAAATAGTACAGTTAAATCAAGGGTTTTGAAGCTTCTACCAAAGTTAAAAACTAGAAAAATTAAAAATCTATGTACTGTTTAGAGTTATTTAAGTATTAAATAATCAATAAACAATTAATAATAAATAAAATTTAAACTTTTATAGGAGGCAATTATGGGAGTTTGGAATGCAACAATTTTTGGAAATGACACATCACTAGATATCAAAGAAGAATTTTTTAGAAGGTATAATCTAGGAGAAGAAGTAGAGGATATTAAAAATTCTTTACTTTTAGAAGCATATGATGAAGATAGATTTAATGTTATTTTTGCACTTGCTCACTGTATGTGGGAAGTTGGACAGCTAGATAATAAATTTTTAAATGAAGTAAAAAATATCATTGATAACGAAGAAGATTTAAAAGTAAATGAAGAATTGGGTGCAGATGCTAAATTTATCACACAAAGAATTAAAAATTTAGAAAAGTTTTTAGAAAAAATTAGCATCAAAAAAGAAAAACCTAAAAAAAGAGTAGCTCCACCTGTAGAAGTAGAAAGTAAATACAGAAATGGTGCTGTGATGTTATTTAATTATGTAGATGGAATGTGGGGAGTAGTTATTGCTGTTGACAGTGAATTCTATGATAAAGTAACATTTTACAACTATATTCAAACAGATATTAAAATGAAAGATAAACCGACAATGAGTGACGTGTTAAAAGCACATATTATTGACCCAAGTTTTCATAGTAAAGAATATAACTCATTTAGAGATCCAATATACTATCACTACTTTGTAAATTTAGTTTCCGGGTATTTAAAAAGCATTGGAACAAAAAGATTTGAGAAATATAATGACTATGCTTTTGAGATTATTGGATATTTAGCTGACTGGGGAAGATGCTCTAGTGGTATTTTTCATAATTTTGATTATCATAGGCAAAAAACAGCAGAAGAATTTAAAGAGTGTGTGATGAGAGTACTTACGAAAAATTACGAAGAAAATCCTGATGTGAGAACAAAAATGACAGTTGCAGAAATAGAAAAAGAGTTTTTGACACGTCTATGAACAAGGTAGTTAATGTTTTAAAAGAGGGAAAAAAGAGGACTTTATTTTAAATAAAACTACTTATTCTTCATAAATTAGGGAAACCAATATTTCAAAGGAGAAGAACTATGAAAATAACAAAAGAAGCGTTTAAAACATTAAGTAATAATGGAAGATTAGAAGTTATTCAAAATCTGGATAGTTTGTTTGATAGAGATAGAGATAAAATATTAGAATTATTATTGTCAGTTGATATTAATACACTAGATAGTAAGTTATTAGAAGAACTGGCAAAAGCCTATAACAATGATGGAGAACCTATAAAAGCTATATCCGTTTTAGAAATGGTAGCAGAAAATGAGAGAGATGCTATATGGTATTATCGCTATGCTTATTCTCATAGTGGATTGGCAAATGAGTTTAACTATGATTTTGAAACAGAAGCGAAACATGCACTTGAAAAGCTTGAAAAAGCGATCAAGATTTCTAATGATGTAGAAACAATCAGATGGTGTTTAGAACTGGTAGATTTCAGAGATTTTGAGGAAATTCTGGAAAAAAACAAGGAGAAATATCCTATTTTAACAGAGAAATACTTTGAATATATCAAACAAGAAAATGAAAAAATGGAGGAAACAATTGAGACGGCTCAACCACAAAAGAAATTAAAGTATGCAAAGTTTACAGTAGAAGATATTAAAAGTTTAGAAGAGAACGCTTCTTCTGATGATATCGTTGAGCCGATGTGGGGAACAATTAACATTTATGATGGATATGAGAAGTATCTTCAATCAGCAAAAGCTTTTACTTTAGAGCAAAGATATTTATTAGCCATTACTTGGTATTTTGTAGAAGTAAATAATGGAGGGCATCACCAGTTTTTCTATAATTCTACAGGGATCGTTTGGGAAGATGCTTTAAATGGTTTAAAACATTTCGGAATGAACGAGCATGCAGCTAATTTTCAGAAAGTTATAGACTATTGTGGTGGGACAATATCTTTTGATAGAGAAGAAAGAAACCGTATGCTAGAGATATTAGAAGAAAATGAAGAGGAATTTTATAAGGTCTTAGATGAAGCAGATGACTTTGTTTATGAGTATGAGGGAGAAGAAAATGAACTAATTTACATCAAAAATCATCCGGAGAAATTTGTATTTGAAGGAGAATATTGGGCATACTAAATTAGAAGTTGTCGAGCTTAGCAAGTTATAAGTCTTTATGTTATGTAAGCTATAAATTTTGTACGAATACTGTAGGGCAAGAAAAGAAATTTTCCTCTATACTAAAATAAATCGGAGGTAAGAAATGGTAAACTGTTCAAATTAGTTTCGCGAGTACAGTTAGCCTAAGTGTAAGATGAGAAAGAAGCATTTGAAAAATATGTAAATTACTTAGACAATTTACCATCACTTCAGTTAAGTAAGAATGAGCAAAATTAAGAAAGAATACGGTGGTTAGAAGAATGAATATTCAGTTTGATTAAATGACAAAATATAGGAAAATGATAAAATGGAACGGACGAGCAATTGACAAGCATTAATAATGGCTTAGAATTTTAAGGAGATTTAGATATATGTGCAATTTTGAAAATGATGCATCTCCAAAAGAGATTATTGTTTGTGCAATGAGGGAAATTGCTGAATTTATGAAGCCCGACGGTTTTCACTTTATAAAAAGCAAATTGGAAATTCGAAAAGTATTTGATTTTATGGTTTGCATTTCTGCACAAATGAACCGTCATAATAAAAGAGGAATATCTGCTGAAGCATTATTGATATGTTCTATTAGTGATAAGAGCAAAAAAGAATGTTTTTGGAGCAAAGGACTAGCTATTTCCAACAAAAAAGAAGATTCTCTGCGTTGGTGGGAATTTTGTGGAATAGAATCATACGAGCAATCAATGAATGAAATAAAAAAGATCTTATCAGAACGTTTTTTACCTTTTATACGGCTAATGGAGTATGCCCCAATGGAAATGATACAAAAAGTTGCGGAGAAAGGATTTTGTATTTTTGCGGATGAACCTTTGTACGATTCTGCTTTTCGTGTTCCAACTAATTTTTTGTTAAAGTATGGAACTCATGAGCAGTTGACTATGGCATTTCAAAATTATATAGACAAACATCAACTGCCATTTGTTAAGACAAATATGGAAAAAGCGATTGCTCTACTTAAAGAAAATAAAGAAGTGATTAACAATGGTGAAAAAAATTACGCTGAATTTATTGTTAAACATAATATAGAATTAAAATTTTAAAGTATATAAGAATCTTATTTGCATGGGGTTCAAATTTTAAAAAAGGCTTTAGCTAATATAGCTTCTCATATAGGATCTTTAAAACAAGAATATGTTGGAACAAAATTTACTCATAAAATGCTTAAAGATATATTAAAAGATAAGAAAATATATATTGAAAAAATTGATTCAAATTGTGGGAAAGGAGCTTCACAAAATAATTGTAATAATGATAAATATAGACTAAATTTAAGTGATGAAAATTGGTATGTATTTAATGATAATTATGGAACTAGTGAAGAAAAACTTTTTATTAAATATTTTAAAACTAATATAGAGCCTAAATTAATTGAGAAAGATTTAGAATATTATGTAGTTAGAAATGAGAGAATTCCTGAACTTGCAATATATTCTTTTGAAGATGGAGAGAGATTTGAACCTGATTTTTTGTTGTTTATTAGAAAAAAAGAATTTGATGGAGACTTAACATATCAAGGATATATTGAGTCTAAAGGTGAGCATTTGTTAAAGGAAGATAAATGGAAAGAAAATTTTTCTTTACAAATAGAAAATAATTCGCTAACTACAGGATTATTTACACAAAATTATAAGATAATAGGTTTTCCGTTTTTTAATAATGAAGATAGAAAAATAGAAGAATTCAAAAAAGTTATTGATGATTTTATATGTAAAATTTAGAATAGTTAATCATAAATAAAATCTTTTGTAAAATTAATATATTTTTAGATATAATTGCACTTTTTGATTTATAAAATAGGATAAAATTTGCAAAATAGGGGTTTAATTTTTGTTTTTATTGGAGCTATTTTTGAGTGCGGATGGGTTTATGCTTTAAAATTTGCTAACTCAAATTTAGAGTATTGTTTAGCAGTTGGAGTTGTTTTTATAAGCACATATTTTTTCTTGCAATCTTTTAAATATTTGCCAACAAGTTTAGCTTATATCCTTTATATCGGACTTGGAACGCTTTTTGTAGTGATTGTAGAAGTTGTGGCGACGAAGGAATTTGATATTTTAAGGATTGGTTGCATTTTGCTTTTGATGGTTGGTATTTATGGTATAAAAAATGGAGATTTAAATGCATAATTTAGCACTTTTAATATCTGGATTATTAGAAATTTTTGGAGTTTATTTAAACTCAAGATTTAGTAAATTTACAGGATATAAAAAATTTATAGGATTTTGGGTAATTATGCTAAATTTTGGTATTTCGCTTCTATTTTTAAGATATGCTATGAAAGCAATGCCAATGAGTGTAGCGTATGCTATTTGGACTGGAATTGGAGTTTTGGGTGCAGTTTTTATAGGCGTGATTTTTGATGATGAGAAATTTAGTCTTAAAAAATCAATTTATTTGGGGCTAATAGTAATTAGCGTTATAATGCTAAAAATTTTATAAAGGAAAAAGATGAAGATATTAGAAGGAAATTTAAATTTAAAAGGCAATGAGAGAATCGCTATCATAAACTCAAGATTTAATCATATCATTACAGATAGATTGGTTGAAGGTGCAAAAGATGCGTTTTTAAGACACGGTGGGGATGAGAAAAATTTAAGTCTTATTTTGGTTCCTGGTGCTTTTGAAATTCCTATGGTATTGCAAAGAGCTATTAAGAGCAATAAATTTGACGCCATTTGTTGTGTGGGTGCTGTGATTAGGGGTTCAACGCCTCATTTTGATTATGTTAGTGCTGAAACTACAAAAGGTATAGCAAATATAGCTTTAAAAAATGATATTCCAGTAACTTTTGGCGTTCTTACAACAGATACTATAGAACAAGCCATCGAAAGAGCTGGTTCAAAAGCAGGAAATAAGGGCTTTGAAGCTATGAGTTCGTTGATAGAGTTAATTAGTTTGTATAAAAATTTAGGAGAGTAGATGGCTACAAGACATCAAGTAAGAGAGGCTGTTGTGTCTTTGCTTTATGCAAAAGGTATGGTTAGTCAAAAAGATGAGTTTATAGATGAAATTTTAGAGGATCGAAAGATTAGAAATAAACAAAAAGAATTTGCAAATTCATTATTAAATGGAGTTTTGCAAAATTTAAGTAGCATTGATGAGGTTTTAAATTCTCATCTTAGCGAGCATAAAATTCACGAAGTTGGTGAAGTCGAAAGAGCGATTTTAAGACTTGGTGCTTATGAGATTAAATTTACACAAATTGATAAAGCAGTTGCTATAAATGAAGCCATCGAACTTGCAAAAGAGCTTGGAAATGAAACTTCACCTAGCTTTATAAATGGTGTTTTAGATAAAATTTAAGTCTATTTAAATAATTTTAGCGTTAAATTTAGCGGAGATGAAATGCAAGGTAAGATTAATATTTTATGCATAATTGGACTGATGAATAGGGGGGGGGGTAGAGAGCGTTATGATGAATTATTATGAGAGATTTAATAGTGATAAATTTCACATAACATTTTTTACATCCAAAAATTCTAGCGATATACCTTATGATTGGTTAGAAAAAAACGATATTAAGTTAATCACTTTTGATGCAGATAAAAAAATAAATATTTTTTGCACTCTTTTAAAGGTAATTAAAAAATTAAATATAAAAATCATTCACTCTAATGAGCCAAATTTTTTGATATTTTTAGCAGCTTATTTTTGTGGCGTTAAGGCTAGATTGATACACTCTCATCTTTTTATAAAAAATAGCACAAAAACGCTTAAAAACAAACTCCATCTATATCTTATAAATTTACTTGCCACAAACCGTATAGCGTGTGGGAAATTAGCGGGCATTGATATGTTTGGAGATAGAGATTTTATCTATGTAAAAAATGCTATTAATATAAATAAATTTATGTTTAATCCTAAAATAAAATATGAGATTATGAGTGATTTAAATTTAGAAAATAAGATAGTTTTTGGATGTATTGCTAGACTTGAAGAGCAAAAAAATCATAAATTTTTACTTGAAGTATTTAGCCATATAAAAGATCTCATTTTGAATTCTCATCTCATTTTAATAGGCGATGGAAAGCTTAGAAAAGATTTAGAAAATCAAGCAAAAAGTTTAAATTTATCAGATGATGTCAGTTTTATTGGAAGTGTTGAAAACCCTGAAATTTATTATAATGCAATGGATTGTTTTTTGCTTACTAGCTTTTTTGAGGGCTTTCCTGTTGTTTTAGTGGAAGCTCAAACAAATGGCTTAAAATGCTTTGTGAGTGATGAAATTTCTAATGAAGTTAAAATTTTAGATAGTTTAGAATTCTTACCTCTAAATAAAGGGGCTAAATTTTGGGCAAAACATATAGTAAATAGCTATAATTCTACTAAATTTAAAAGAGATGATTTGGCTACTCAAAAAATAAAAAACGAAGGTTTTGATATAGATTTTGAAGCTAAAAAACTGCAAGATTTTTATGAGAAATTACTATGAATGATTTAATCTCGATTATAATCCCTGTTTATAATGTGGAAAAATATCTAAAAAAGTGTCTTGATAGCGTTATAAATCAAACTTATGAAAATTTAGAAATTATTTTAGTTGATGATGGAAGTAGTGATCAAAGCCCTAACATTTGTGATGAATATGCACAAAAAGATTCTCGCATAAAGGTTATTCATCAAAAAAATTACGGTCAAGCTCACGCAAGAAATAGAGCTTTAGATATTATGCAAGGAGATTGGGTTACTTTTATAGATAGTGATGATTTTGTGAGTATTTATTATGTAGAAAATTTATATAATTTAGCTAAAAAATACAGCACAAAAATAGCCTTTACTTCTTGCAAAAGAGTCTATAATCAAAATTTTACGCCAAATTCTTTTAAATCAGAACTAAAAGCCAAATTTCACCGTTTAGATTTAGCACTATGTAATATTTTTCGTAATAAATTTTATGGCCCTGGTATTTGTAGTAAAATTTTTAGTGCTTCTCTTTTTGAAAATGAGCGTTTTAAGAATGGTAAAATTTATGAAGATTTAGATTTGATACCAAAACTAATGCATAAAATTGGCAATAGGGGGGGGGTAGCGTATGCTAATCAAAAAGATTATTATTATTTCAAAAGAGCAAATTCTACGATGAATGAAGCAAATTTTAGCCAAAAGCATTTAGTGATATTTGAAATTTTAGATGATTTTAGAGAGTTTTTTAAGAGTGATAAAAATATATTAAATGCCATAAATCACCACGAAGCACACTCTATTTTAAGGGCGTTGATTAAGTCTAAGGTAGAGAAAAAATATATAAATTTATTTAATGAAATCTTAAATAAAAACGCATTTTATTTTATAATTTGCTTAGATATGAGTGCTAAGATGAAATTTATTTTAGCAAAATTATTAATATATAAGGAAAAATTATGCAAAATTTAGGTGTATTTTTAGTATCGATGAAACAAGATAGCAAAAGGCGTGAAATTCTAAAGCAAAATTTTAAATCCTCATATAATGAATTTTTTATAGTAGAAGCAATTAACGGCAAAGAGCTTTTAGCTGATTTGTATTATAAAAAATCTTTTAAAACTTCTCTTGATTTAAAGAGATTGATGAGTCCTGGCGAACTTGGTTGCACTTTGAGTCATATCGAGGCTTTAAAGGCGTTTTTAGATAGTTCTTTTGAGTTTGGTTTGATTTTAGAAGATGATGTTATAGGCTGCGATCAAGATATAGAAAAAATCAAAAATTTAGAAATAAAACAAGATTTTGTTTTGATTTGTGGTGCTCAAGATGGACTTGGCAGTCAAAAATACATCTACGGTAAAAAAGTTTTTAAAGATTTATTTGAAGTTTGCAAATTCTCATATCCACATATTTATAGAACTTGTTGCTACGTCGTAACTAAAAATTCTGCTTCTAAAATTTTAAAATATCAAGAGGCAAATCACGACTTAGCCGATAGATGGGATAAAATTTTAAAAAATAGCGATTTAAAACTATATTTTGCGGACATTTTTTCTCATCCAAAAGATTTAAAAAATAGTCATATAGAAAAAGACAGGCAAAATGCTAAACCTTCATTTTTAAAAAAGCTATTTTCAAAGTGGATATTTGTTAAAATTTATAGTGTATTAGGTATAATTTGCTTAAGAATTTTAGGATATGAAAGGGTTATGAAATAGATTTTAAATTTAAGCATAATAGCTCAATCTTAATGCCAAATAGAAGCTAGAATTTTTATACAATTAAATCATTAATATTTATTAATATCATCTAAACCTTTTTTAAGTAGCAAACTCGATGCCATAATGTTTAAAACACAGCCCCTTCTTTTATATCATTTTTCATCCCTTTAAATTTATTCTAAAATTAAATAAAAATTTTTATATTTATAGTTGCAATTTTAGTTTTGTTTTAATAGCCCTAAAATATCTTTTATCTAACTCTATACAATGTATCTCTGAAATAGAAAAATAATGCTATAATTAATTTACTTGTAGCATTGATACTAAAATAAAGCATTTTTATAAACATTTAAAGCATTATTTTTTTATAAGCGTTATATAGTGTTGATTAGGATTTGATATTTTTACACCCCTTATCATAAATAACCAAGCCAATCAAACACAAAATCCAATCTTGATTTAAATTGTAAGCTTAAATTAATAAATCACTAAACATTATCTTAGTTTTTATCCTAGCATTTTTTTATTTTAACTGATTAGCCACTATTTTATCTCTTTCCTTTTGTAAGCTAATGCTTTTTAAATCATAAGTCATTATAACTATAAACCCATAAAACAACTTATAATCAATCCATAATCCAACAAACCCTCTATCATCTAAATCTACATGCCCCCACAAAAAAGCCAAGAATCTCTATAAACCCAAATCCCCATCTATCTCTATCTAAGGCATTGATACGGTAAACAATCGGTAACGTTTTGGCAACAAATAGATAAATTTAAGAAATATTTAAGCCTAAAATATAGATTTTTATGCTACAATTTTGCCAATTCAATTTTTACAAGGAGTTCTAAATGAAACTAGTTAAATTAAGTTTAGTTGCAGCTATGGCTGCTGGCGTGCTTGCTACTTCTGCATCTGCTGTAGCTTTTGAAGAAGCTATTAAAGATGTAGATGTAAGCGGTATGGCTAGATTAAGATACAATTATAAAAAAGAGAAAGAAAACAGTGATAAAGCTGAGGATGAAAGTAGATGGAATTTTAAAGGCGTTTTAAATTTAAAATCCATGATAGATGACAATTTCTTTGCATTCGTTGGCGTAAGATACACTAGCAACGATGAAGGCTCTAAACATGAAGATAAAACTAAACACACTTTCGACATCCACAGAGCATATTTAGGCTACAACATAGCTGGCACAACTATTCAATTAGGTAGACAAGATGTAGGTGCATTCTTTACTGATGATATGTATGGTACAGGTGTGAAAGTGGTTAATACAGATGTACCAGGCTTAACACTTGCTGGTTTATGGATGGATGCTCTTGAGCATGATGGAGAGATAGGAACAGATAATGGAGATTTTAATGAGACAATGAAATATAAACAAGTATTAGAAAGTCATGGACTCAAAAAAACTCCAGATCACAGCCTTTGGGGTGTAGCAGCTATCGGTTCATATGATCCAGTTAGCTTCCAACTATGGTATGCTTCACTTGAGGACGTAACCGATCTTTTTGCTGCTGAAGTTGCTCTTAGCTTTGATATAACTGATAGTGTAAATTTAGGCTTAAAAGGTCAATACGCATTTGCTGATTTTGATAAAAAATTTAAAAAAGGAGTAGGTGTAATAGACGACAGCAACTTCTTTGGTGCAGAGGCTACAGCTAATTTCTTTGGTGTAGATACTTCACTTGGTTGGGTTAATTTTAAAACTAAAGAAGATAAAAAATCTTTAAGCTCATTTGAAGATCAAGGCTCTTTCATCACTGCAGGCGAGCAAACACTTGATTACTCTGTATTTAGTGGTAAAAATCAATATTTCTTCGTAACAGCAGGCTATACTATCCCAGATAGCGGTATAAGAGTTGGTGGTGAATACCTAAAAGGCTATGAAAAAACTAATAAAGAGAAAACTAAAAAACAAGAAATCGTAGGTAGAGTAGGGTATGAATACAGCGATAAACTTAGCTTCGATTCTTTCTATTCTTATGCTACAGAAAAAAAAGGTGATGGTAATAAAACAAAAAATACTCAAATCAGATTTGAGGCTAAATACTCATTCTAATATCACGGGCGAGATCATTCTCGCCCCATTTTAAATCAAGGAAATCCATGAAATCTTTTAAATTTTCGTTTTTATTATGTTTTTTAATATCTCTTATGCAAGCACAAGATAGCTATACTTTTGAAGTAAGTGGTGAATTTGCTGAGGAGTTAAAAGAGTTGGTGCAAAAACATGCTAAAGATGAAAACATAAGCATAAATATATATAAAAATCAAACCCCTTCAAAAACTCCAAATTTAAAATCATCCATAGAAGAGGGTCAAAAAATTTATCAATCAAAATGTTTAAAATGTCATGGTAAAAATGGTGAAAGAAGAGCTTATGCTGGTTCTAGAAAGCTTTTAAATATGAGTGCAAGTGAGATTTATCACTCATTTCAATCATACTATTCTAATCCAAATCACGGCGGATCAGGTAAAATCATAATGCAACCAATATCTGCTTCAATTTCTAATGAAGATTTAGGATATATAATCGCTTATCTTAAAGGTGAAAATGATTTTATATCCGCAAAAGCAAAAAATACAGATATATCACGCAAGCCAACCACTCAAGGCACATATTTAAAATAGCTTAAATTTTGGCTATTGAATAAATTAAATTAAAAGCTAAAATAGATATTTAAAATGAAAATTAGAGAGCAATGCTCTCTAAAAAAGGATTCTATATTAAACAAGTCGTGGTGTAATTATATATTTTAGCGGTAAATAGTTAGTAACGCTAAACAGAAATTTTAGATATAAATAAAGTAGAATAAATTTTTAATTTATATTAGAAATTTAAAGATTTTTGTATTATATTGGTATGGTAGTTGGCAAAAAAGATGTGAAAGAAATTTGAAAGTTTTAATATATCATATCAAAATCTTGAGTTTTATAAAATGTTTTAGATAAAGCTTTAAATTAAAAATAGAGTATAAATTATCAAAATAAATATAGGCTCTTGCAATCAAAACAGCTTTAATATAAATCATTAATCTTTTTAAATTTAAAATTTACTCTAGCACTATTAAATTTAATAAAATTTTGCTTGCAGCTACAAGAGAAGTTTTAGTTTTGTTCTAACGGCTTTTGATTTTATAGATTATCTTTTTTAAAATATAAAAATTCTATGATTGATTTACTTGTAGTTGATATCCAAAAATAAACACTATTTTACTATAAATTTAAAATATCTATATGATGGTTTGAGTGGTGTTGTGATTATTTAGCTTATGGTGAGATGTAAATTTAGATGATGTTGGATTATTTTTTGAGTATTGATTTTTAAATTTAATAGCTTGGTTGATTTGATGGATAGTTTATTTTAGACTAGCTTTCTTTTATGATAAAGAGTGGTTGTTTGTATAAAATCATTGTGAAAAATTTAGAATTTTATGGAAAAGTTAGAAAAAATTTGCTAAAATCTTAAAATTTTTTAAGAGGTAAGTATTATGAATGAAAATATTTTAGCGTATTTAGTTGTTTATTTGATTGCTAGCATTCCTTTTGGAATGGTTTTAGCAAAGATTTTTTGTGGCGTAAATTTAAGAGAGCATGGAAGCGGAAGTATAGGTGCTACAAATGTTTTAAGAGTGATAAAAGAAAAAGAGCCAAAAAAGGCCAAAAAGTTAGCTATTTTAACCGTTATTTTTGATTCTTTAAAGGGATTTGTTCCTATTATTATTGCAAGATTTATTGGATTTGATGAAAATGTGCTTTGGATGATGGGCGTTTTAGCTGTGGTTGGTCATTGTTTTAGTATATTTTTATGGTTTGATGGAGGCAAAGGGGTTGCTACTGGGTATGGAGTTTTTGCTGCTTTTTTGCCTATTGAGTTTATTATATCTTTATTTGTTTGGTTTTTTGCTGGTAAAATTTTAAAAATTTCATCTTTAGCTTCTTTGATTGGAGTTTTATCATTTGTGATTTTATCTTTCATAATCCATCCAAATTTAACTAGTATCAATACTCATGCGCCGATATTTTTTATATCATTTATAATTTTTTATAAACATATTCCAAACATTAAGCGTTTAATCTTAAAACAAGAAGCTAGAGTGATATGATAACGATTTTAGTAGAAGATTTAGAGATTGAGTGTATTATTGGGCTTTTAGATTTTGAGCGAAAAATTCCTCAAAAAATTTGCATAAATGCAAAATTTAGGGCTGATGAGTTTGTTGATTATTCTTATGTTTGTGAAGTTTTAAAAGATAGCTTTGAGAATGAGAAATTTTTAAAAGTAGAGGATGGACTTAATTTTTTTGCTAAAAAATTTAAAGAAAATTTTAAGAGTTTAGGTTATTTTTATATGAAAATTATGAAGCCAAATATCATATTAGATGCTAATGTTGGTGCTGAGATAGAGATGATTTATTGATTTTTAAAAAAACTTGAAATTTACCTTAAATTACGATATAATCCACGCAATTAATTTATATAAGGAAAGTTAAATGAGAATTTTGATAGTAGAAGATGAAGTTACTCTAAATAGAACTATCGTAGAAGGTCTTCAAGAATTTGGTTATCAAGCAGATAGCTCAGAAAATTTCAAAGATGCTGAATATTATATTGGTATTAGAAATTATGATTTGGTTTTAACTGATTGGATGCTTCCTGATGGTAATGGGCTAGATTTAATAAATGTCATAAAACAAAAATCCCCTAGAACTTCTGTTGTAATAATATCCGCAAAAGATGATAAAGAAAGTGAAATTAAAGCCCTAAGAATGGGTGCTAGTGATTATATTAGAAAACCGTTTGATTTTGATGTTTTAGTTGCTAGAATTGAGGCAAAACTTAGATTTGGTGGAACAAATGTTATTAAGATTGATGAGTTAATTATCGATCCAGATGAAGAAAAAATCGTATACAGAGGTCAGGAGGTTGAGTTGAAGGGTAAACCTTTTGAAGTTTTAACTCACCTTGCAAGACACAGTGATCAAATCGTTTCAAAAGAGCAGCTATTAGATGCCATTTGGGAGGAGCCAGAGTTAGTTACACCAAATGTTATAGAAGTGGCAATCAATCAAATTCGTCAAAAAATGGATAAACCGCTAAATATTTCAACTATAGAAACAGTTAGAAGACGTGGATATAGATTTTGCTTTCCCAAAAAAGCCTAAGAGCTAAATTTATTATACAATTAGCATCTGGTGCTTCGATGCTAATTTTGATTTTTTCTGTTATGCTTTATCACTATATTAAGATTAATATTTATGAAAATGTGGTAAAGGTTTTAAATTTAGAAGTTGAGAAGATTTTAAATTTAAATAGTTTAAATGATAAAGTGTATGAATTTTATAATGAAAATTTAGGGCATAACTCCGTAGAAGTTTCCATAAATGATAATAAAATAAATTTATCAAAGCCAAAATACACTAAAATTTATAAAGATGATAAAAATTTTTTAAAACTTGATTATCCTGCCAAAGATAAGATTATATCTCTTCAAACAGATACAACATTTTATGCAAATATAGTTTCTCAAACACTTACAAACATCATTGTGATAAATTCAACCATGATATTTTTAATTCTGTTTTATGCCCTGTTTTTATCAAGAACTCTTTTAATTCCTATAAAAACTTTAACAAATAGATTGTCTAAATTAAACGAAACAGTGCTTATTCACATAGATGAAAATACCATTCCTCAAGAATTTAAGCCACTAGCAAAAGGAATAAATAGATTAATTGATAGAATCTATACATTTATACAGTATCAAAAGGAGCTTTTTATTGGTATTGCACATGAGCTTAAAACTCCGCTTGCTGTTATGAAAACTAAAAATGAAGTTACTCTTTTGAAAAAACGAGATGTTGAAAAATATATAGAAGCTTTACAAAATAACAACAACAGCATAAACGCTATGAATAAAATGATAAGCTCTATTCTAGAAATTGGTAGGCAAGAAAATGCACAATTTGAAAAAGGTGTGGAAAAAGATATTATTGCTTATCTTGATGAAATTTCAAATAATTTTAAAATTCTAGCAAGAAACGAAGGAAAAGATGTAGATGCAAGACTTAGTCCGTCTGAGTTTTTTATGACAATACAGCCAACCCTTTTGCTTCATATTTTACAAAATTTTATACAAAATGCTATTAAATTTTCGCCAAAAGGTTCTGTTATTTTAATAAAATCTCGTTTATATGATGGATTTTTTGAAATTAGCGTAATTGATGAGGGGTGTGGGATAGATGAGAGCTTAGATCTTTTTGCACCATTTAAAAGATATGGCGATAAAAGCGGCGCTGGGCTTGGGCTTTTTTTAGCAAAAGGAGCAGCTCAAGCAATGAATGCTAAAATTTATTTAAAAAATAGAAACGATAAAAAAGGCAGCGTGGCAAGTATTAAAATTCCTACATCTCATAAAACGAAAGGCTTTTGATGGCAAGAAGAGTTGCAGTTATTGATCTTGGTTCTAACTCTCTTAGAATGGCTATTTTTGAGCGAACTAGCAGACTTGGATTTTATATTTTAGGCGAATTTAAAATAAAAGTAAGGCTTGCAAAAGGTGCTTATCAAAATGATGGAAGTATTACAAAAGAGTCGATGGATGAGTGTTTTGAAGGACTTAGAGAATTTAAAAAAATCATAAAAAATTATAAAGCAACTAAAATTTTAGCTGTTGGAACCTCTGCTTTAAGGGATGCTCCAAATTCTAAAACTTTTATAAATTTAGTGAAAAAAATAGGCATAAATTTAAGAGTGATTGATGGAGATAAAGAGGCCTATTATGGTGGTTTTGCAGCTTTAAATTTGCTAAATTTAAAAACCAGTGCAACTACTATAGATATAGGTGGTGGCTCTACTGAATTTGCAAGGATACAAGATCAAAAAATAGTAGAAACAATTTCAATAAATTTAGGCACAGTTAGATTGAAAGAGATGTTTTTTGACAGTGGTGATTTTAGCGGGCTTGATGAGTTTATAGCTAGATTAATTTCTGAAATTCCATCAAGATTTAAAAATGAGAATTTAATAGTAATTGGCGGCAGTTTAAGGGCCATTTCAAATGCAATAATGAGCGAGCTAAAATATCCCTTAGAGACAGTCCATGCTTTTTCTTACAAATATGATAAATTTAGTAGATTTATCGATAAAATCTCTACCGCAAAAATATCAGAATTAGATAAATTTTACATTAAAAAAGATCGTTTTGATACGATTAGGGCAGGTGCAAATATCTTTAAAAAAGCGGTTGATTTTTTAAATTCTAAAAATATCATTACTAGCGGAGTAGGTGTAAGAGAGGGTGTATTTTTGACAAATTTACTTGGTTTAAATAGAAAATTTCCTGCAAATTTCAATCCTAGCTTAAAAAGCCTAAAAGATAGATTTGAGATTGAAAATAGAACAAATATAGCTAAATTTGCCAAATCATTATTTGAGATTCTAGCCCCTATACACAATATTGATAAAAAATATGAAACAGAGCTAATAACTGCTTCTAAGCTCGTAAATATAGGACTTAAAACAAGTTTTTATTCTAAACACAAGCACTCAGCTTATTTAGTTTTAAATTCATTAAATTTTGGCTATACTCACGAGCAAAAGGTATTAATATCTTCTATTATATATATTCACGGTAAGAAAAATTTTAGTCAATATGATAAATTTAAATCTCTTTTACCTCAGCTTTCAGATATAATTTGGCTTAGTTTTATAGTTGAGCTTGCAAGAATTTTGGATGAGGCAGATATTTGTGGTGTACGGTTTGAATTTAGCAATCAAACTTTAAAAATTTATGGATTAAAAGATGAAATTTATGTTAAAAACAGTGTAAAAAAGCTGAATAAGCCAGATATATTTGCTATTACATTTAATTAAAAATTTAAAAATAAAGGATAAAAATGCCACTACTTGATAGTTTTAAAGTTGATCATACAAAAATGAATGCACCAGGGGTAAGGTTAGCAAAAACAATGAAAACTCCAAAAGGTGATGATATAAGTGTTTTTGATTTGAGATTTTGTGTTCCAAATAAAGAGATGATGAGTGAAAAAGGGACTCACACGCTAGAGCATTTGTTTGCTGGATTTATGAGGGATCATTTAAATTCAAAAGATGTTGAGATTATAGATATATCTCCAATGGGCTGTAGAACGGGCTTTTATATGAGTTTAATCGGTACGCCAAATATAAATAGTGTTATAAAAGCGTGGGAAAATTCTATGAGAGATGTTTTAGATGTTGAAAGTCAAGGTGAAATTCCTGAACTAAATATTTATCAATGTGGCACTTGCGATATGCATAGCCTAAATGAAGCAAAACAGATAGCAAAAAGCGTAGTAGATAGAGGAATTTGCGTGATAAATAATGATGATATTAAACTTGAAATTTAACTTTTTTGCCATATAAATTTTTGACCAAAGGTTAGGCGATTATCTGTAAATTTAGCCCAAGAAATTTCAATCGCCCAAATTTTTGGATTCATTGTTAAAGCGTAAGGAAAAGTTTTGAAATAGATTTTTTTTTCATCTTGTGTAGCAATTCTCATTTTTGCTAGAAATTGTACGCCTTGAATTTTTCCTATTATTTTTGTTTGAAGCGCTATAGTTCCTGAGACGTTGTCATTAGAATTTAAAGCCTTAATATGTGTAGTATCATCGCTGCTTGCTATAAAAAATGTAGATGTTTTTTGATTGTAAGCATAAAATGCACTAAAACTATAAGTTGAATTTTGATTTACTACACTTAGGCTTAAAATGTGCATAGATTTTATAAATTTATCCATTTTTTCTTTCATATTTGTCCTTTTATAAGGTAAAATTTTACCTAATTTTTAATGAAATTGGTTATAATTTTGCAAAAATAAGGAAAATTTATGTATAAAAATATGTTAAAAGAGATGCTTTTAATGCAAAAAAACCTAAATGATGAGACAAATGGCAAAGGCTGGGAAAATGGATATGCAAAAAATGGTAAATTAATAAATTGGAGAAGATGCATTTATATGGAGTGTGCAGAGCTTATTGATAGTTTTTCTTGGAAACATTGGAAAGATATCAATAGTAGCCCAAATATAGAAAATATAGCAGTTGAAATTACTGATATTTGGCATTTTATAATGAGTTTAGTTTTAGAAAATTCATATAAAAATACTATGATAGATGAAATTGTTGAAAATATAAATGCAGTTAGTGGTTTTAATGAATTTTACGTAGATGCCTATGATATTAGTGAGTATAATATTTATGAAATCATTAATGATATAGAAGTTATTATCCACGATACTAGCGGATTTGAGCTTAAAATTTACGATCTTTTGACGAAATTTTTTAGACTTTCTTTGAAGTGTGGAGTAAATTTAAGCACTTTATATAAAATTTATATGGGTAAGAATGTTTTAAATAAATTTCGTCAAGATAACGGCTATCAAGATGGAAGCTATAAAAAAGTTTGGAACGGTAAAGAAGATAATGAAGTTATGAGTGAGATTTTAAAAACTTCAAATTTAAGCGTAGAAGAAATTTATAAAGAATTAAGTAAATTTTATAAAGAGATAGAGTGATAAAAATATTTCAATTATCCATAAAAGATTTTTTGACAAAAAAATTTTTAATTTTGTCATTTTTGCCATTTTTTTGTGCAATTTTAATCTTAAGTGCATTTATGATTTTTGGTGGTAATGAAATTTTTGATGCCTTAAATCAAGGTGCCAAAACTGGAGATTTTAACTTTTTAAATGAAGATAAATACCCATTTTTAGCCAAAATTCTTACATATAAAATAACAAGATGGATTATAAGCGCTATTTTTTATACTTTAGCTTCATTTTTGGTTGTGATATTTTCTGTTATTATGGCTGCAATTATTGCTGGATTTTTGACGCCAATTATCTCAAAAGATGTAAATTTAAAATATTACAATATCAAAATTAAAAATCAGCCTAAATTTGCTAGAATTTTAAGATTAATGATAAAAGAAATTTTAATTTTTTTGCTACTTTTTCTATTGTCTTTACCTTTTTTATTTATACCGATTATTAATATTTTTGTATTAAACATACCGTTTTTTTATCTATATCATAAATTTATGCTTTTAGATGTGGCATCAAATACTCTAGAAGAGTATAGATTTGAAATTTTATATAAAAAAAGCGGAGGATATATGTTTATTTTTGCTTGTTTAATATTTTATATTGTATCTTTAGTGCCATTTTTAGGTGTGTTTTTACAGATATTTTTTGTGATAAATTTAAGTCATATTTTGTTGAATAATGAATGTAGATTATGTAAAATTTAAGTGATTAAACAATGCAAGAGATATTCTTGCATTTAAAATCCGTGAAGTTTTTTTAACTCTTCATCTATTATTTTTTTATTTCCTGCTCTATCAACGCTTACATAAGTTACTTCAGCACTTGTTACTGGAATACAAAGTATAGCATTATCTTCGCTAAGTCTTTCTACTGTAACCTGAACTGTAACATTTATCGAAGTTTTTCCTATTTTATTTATTTTTGCATAACAACTAACAACATCGCCTATAAAAACAGGTTCTTTAAAAATAGCCTCTTTAAATGAAATCGTTACAACTCTTTCAGGGGCTACTTCTCTAGCCGCAATTGCTCCTGCTAAGTCTATTTGAGACAAAATCCATCCACCAAATATGTTGCCCGCTGGATTTGTATGGCTTGGCATAGCTACTATTTTTATTTTTGGTTCACCCATATTTTTAATCATTTTTATCCTTTTTAAAAAAATTTTTGATTATTGTATCAAAGAAAATTTTAATAATGATTAAATTTTTTTTGATACAATATTTTTTTTACACAAAAGGAAAAATATGAATGATTTTAAAAAATTTTTAGAACTTAGCAACAAAAATAGAGAAATACTTAACGCACTTTACTCAAATTTAGATAGCGATTATATTAAAAAGGGGTTAGAAATTTGTGGTTTTAATGGAAGCAATTCTCAAAAAATAGCAATTCTTAGAAGAGTTGTAGATTTAAAAGTAGATCCTTTGTTAAATGAGCTTAAAAAACTAAATTTAAAAGAAGAGGAAATTTTAGAAATTAGGGATAAAATGTATGATTACACTGCTTTAATCCATGAAAATTTACATAAAAATTTACTTCAAAATTTAAAACAAAATAGTATTTTAAATGAGTTTTATTTGGCTTTGCTGGAGGGATTTTGTAGTATTGGGTCTATTTTAAATTTAGTTCAAAAAAAGTGGCAAAAAATCATTATAGATGAAAATCAAGTCAATTTTAAAAGTATGAAAAATCCTTTTAAATTTATAGAAGAAAACTCTTTATTTCAAAAAACAAGCAGTGGCGAAATGTGTGATAGAAGCTATGGAGTTGTAGTTTTTGACGAAAAAGGAGTTAAATTTAAGTCATATGCTATTTTTTTTAAAAATGAATTTCAAAAAATAAAAATTATATTTGATAAAATGATTGAAAATTTAGAAAATTTTGCTATAAACGCCGATGAGAAAAGTTATTTAATATACATAAAAAATTTAAAACTTGCATTTTTGGAAGAGGATAATGATAAAATTATATCAAGATGGCGTGAGGCTGAAATAGCGTGGATGGATGTTAAAAGCCCTATGCAAATAGGTCATCCACTTGAGTATTATGAGGATGCTTATACTCACTCAGTTGCCCTAGAATGGGATATACGCTTAAAAGATGAATTTAGTTTTGATGAGGATGAGTTCAAAGATAGTTTTAAAAACAGTTTTGATGAAATTTTCAAAAAAATTGGTTCAAAAAATGAATTTATGCGATCTATAGTTCATTCAAATATTTCAAAAACTCAGCTTTATATCTCAACTCCTGTTTTTTATTATGGTGCTGATTTAGAGGGGCTTTTTAGTGCTCAAGTTGTCCCAAATGATGAGTTTGTAAGTAGCAACTGTGGCAAGAAAATTTTTGCTTTCATAAATCATACTTATGAGAGTGCAAAATCCAAGCCTTTTATGAAAATTTCTAGTGAAATTTTTGATAAAAATTATTTAAATTACGGTAGAAATATTTTAAAAAACAAGCCAGATCTTTGGAAAAAAGTTTATGAAATTAGTACAATAGGGCATGAATTTGGACATATTTTATTTATAGATGAAGATAGCGAATTTTTAATGAATAAAAGTGGGGCTTTTAAATTTATAGAGGAGTATAAAGCTACAACAGGGGGGTTAATAAATTTCTTTTTTAATGAAATAGATGATCTTAGAATGCCTGTTTTTGACGATCTAATAAGAAGAAGCGTTGGGCTTATTTCTTGGCAAAAGGTAGATAGCGTGAGGGCTTATTATTGCGAAGGTCTCATTCATCTTGATTTACTTTTTAAAAGTGAGGTTTTAAATTTTGATGGTAAAACTCTTGATGTGAAATTTGATTTAGAACACTATTTGAAATTTAAGGAAATTTGCATAAAAAATTATGAAAATTTAGCCAAATTTTATGACGAAAAAAATGATGCTAGATTATTTTTAGATAATTTTGCTGAATTTGATGGAAAAATTTATCTACCAAAAGAAAAAAAAGTTAGAGAATTTGTTGAGTTTTATCATAATTTGTATGAAAAAATAGGAAATGAAATAGAGGTTTAAATCTCTATCTCTTCAATGTTTGCATTGAATTTTTGAACTAAATTTTCAATTTTTGTGCTTATTTGATCATTTAATGGCAAAACCATATAATGACCTTCTTTAAAGCCTAAAAAGTAATTTTCGCTACTTTTTACCACTCGATTTAGTGAATTTAATGAAAAAAATTCGCTAGGTTTTGGATTTTTATCTGGTGAAAAAGATATTGTTTCATCATTGATTGAAAAATTCATTAAAATAGAATACTCTTCTAAATCTTTTGCTGCTTTTATATGTTTATCGCACATTTTTTTGTAAAATTTAGGATAAAAAATAAGCCACAAAATAGTCATTATAACAGAAGCAATCGAGCAAGCAGGAGCTGTTTTAAAAAGCCCATCAATCAAAAGCCCAACAACTATAAATTCAAAAGCAACTCCATACAAACTAAGCATTTTTTGAATTTTTGCCTTTTTGCTATGCAAAATCATAAATTTTTTAAGATTTACATAATCTTTATTTGTTATTACAACTTCCATATGTTTTTCCTTAATTTTTTACAATATTTTATCAAATTTTGCTTAAAATTTATAAAATTTGAAAATTTTGTGTAAAATTATGTTTTTATAAATATTGAAGGAAATTTAATGAGAAAACTTTTTAAGATTGATGGTTTTATGCCGTTTTTAATTGTTATTTTTTTAAATGCGAGTATAGATTTAGGGCATAAAATTACAATTCAAAATATTTTAACAAAAAGTTTTGAGCCAGGCGGTGTTTTGGTGGCTTTGAGTGCTATTGTAAATTTATTAATACTTCTTCCATATATAGGGCTTTTTTCGGTAAGTGGATTTTTAAATGACAAATTTTCAAAGACAAATATTATAAGATATGCTGCTATAAGTGAAATTTTTTTAACTCTATTTATAGCAATTTCTTATATTTTTGGTTGGTTTTATATAGCTTTTTTTGTAACATTACTTTTAGCTATTCAAAGTGCGATTTATTCTCCAGCAAAATATGGCTTAATTAAATCCATTGTAAAAAAAGAGAATTTAGGTTTAGCAAATGGCGTGGTTGAGTCGATCACAATAGCTTCAATACTTTTATCATCTCTAATTTTTTCTTTTATATTTGAATATTTTTCTTCTTCGAGCAAAAATCCAAGCGAGCTTATGGCTTGTGTTTGGTTTATAGGTGTTATTTTATTTTGTTTTTCAGTTTTGGAGACATTTTGTTCTTATAGGGTTCCTTTTTTTAAGCCAAGTAATAAAAATTTAGAGTTTGATTTTAAAAAATACTTCAAATTTCAATACTTAAAAGAGAATTTAAACTATATTTACAAAGATAAAAATTTACTACTTGCTATGATTGGACTTGGCTTTTTTTGGGGTATTTCACAACTTGCGATAGTTGTTTTTCCATCTCATTTTAAATCTGTTGTTGGGAGTGATGATGTAAGAGTTATTTGGCTTATTTTGGCTGTTAGTACTGTAGGACTTATTGCTGGATCTATTTTTGCTGGATTGTGTAGTAAAAATAGAATAGAAACAGGTTTAATTCCTTTAGGTGCTATCTTAATTTTAGCGTCTTTGTTTATTTTTGGGACTTCAGATAGTGTTTGGATAATGTTTTTTGCCTCTGTTTGTTTTGGCTTTTCAGGAGGTATTTTTATAGTTCCTTTAAATGCAAGTATTCAGTATTTTACTGATGAAAAACATATAGGAAAAACTATAGCTATTAGTAATTTTATACAAAATATTTTTATGGTTGTTTATCTTTTTTTAACTATATTTTTTACTCAAATAGGGCTCAATTCTGAAGCTATTTTTATAGTTGCATCTCTTAGCATAATGATTTGTTTTTTTGCTGGATTAAAAATAATGCCACATCTTTTTGCGAGACTTTTAATAAAGCCATTTTTCAATATTTTTTATAAGTTAAATTTAAAAGGCATTGAAAATATACCTCAAACAGGCGGAGTACTTTTGGTGGGAAATCATTTTAGCTGGATAGATTGGCTTATAGTGCAAATTTGCCTAAAAAGGTCAGTTAAATTTGTAATTCATAAGAGTTTTTATGAAATTTGGTATTTAAAGCCTTTTTTAAAAATTTTTAGAGTTATCCCAATAGGATCAAGAAGCAGCAAAAGTGCTTTAGAAAAAATGAGATTGCATTTAAAAAATGGCGAAGTTGTGGCTATTTTCCCTGAAGGTCATATTAGTTGTAATTCTAATATTAATAAATTTCATAAAGGATTTGAAATAGCCTTAAGATTAAGTGGAGCAAAGCTTATTGCATTTCATATTCATGGGCTTTGGGGTTCAAAATTCTCAAAAGCTAATAAATTTTATCAAAAAAACTCTAAAAAATATTTTGAAAGAAGGAAAATTTTTATCAACTTTTCAGAGCCTCTAAATGATGATACTACTGCAGTTGCGGCGAAGTCAGAGATTGTAAAATTATCGTATTTTAACTGGCAAGAATACTTAAATTTATCAAAGCCATTTTATTGTAATTGGCTAGATTTTGCAAAATCAAATTTATTTAAAACTGCTATGATAAATTTTGACAGTACTAAGATTAATAACCTAAAATCAATAACCGCAGTTATTTTGTTTTTAACTAAATTTAAAAAATATTTTACAGATGAAAAAAATGTTGGAGTGCTTCTTCCATCAAGTATTGCTTGTAGTTTGATAAATTTAACTCTGCTTATAAAGGCAAAGGTTCCTGTAAATTTAAACTACACTTTAAGCTTAAATAGCTTAGAAAAATGCATAAAAAATTCTGGTATGAAAACAATCCTTTCATCTAAGAAATTTGTAGAAAAATTAGAAAAAAGAGGGATAAAATTTAGCGATGAAATTTTATCTAAAGTGATATATTTAGAAGAATTTTCAACAAATTTTAGTAAATTTGATAAGATAAAATCACTTTTGCAAGCCCTTGTTTTGCCTAAATTTATAATCAAAAAATTATATTTTCAAAAAGTTAGTATCGATGATGACGCTGTTGTTTTATATAGCAGTGGAAGCGAGGGAGAGCCAAAAGGTATAGTTTTGAGTCATAGAAATTTACTTGCAAATATTAAGCAAATTTCAAGATTAGTAAATTCTCAAAAAAGAGAGACTATTTTGGCTAGTTTGCCTGTTTTTCACTCTTTTGGATTAACTGTTACTACATATTTGCCGCTGAGTGAAGGATTAATAAGTGCTCACGTAGCTGATCCAACCGATGCTTTAAGTGTCGGAAAAATGGTTAATGACACAAAAGCTAACATAATTTTTGGCACATCAACGTTTTTTAGGCTATATACAAAAAGAGTTGCTAACAATATGTTTAATAGCATAAGATTGGCTATAGCTGGCGGAGAGAAATTAAATTTAAATGTAAAAAAAGAGTTCAAACAAAAATTTAATATTGACATTTTAGAGGGATATGGCACAACCGAAACATCTCCTGTTGTAAGTGTAAATTTACCATCATATATAGATAGCGATAGCTCAAAAGAGGTTAAATTTACTAAAGATGGAAGTGTTGGTATGCTACTTGCTGGTACTATGATTAAGATATGTGATCCACAAACTTTAAATCAGCTTGATGTTGGAGAAAATGGACTCATTTTAATAGCTGGACCACAGGTTATGAAAGGATATTATAAGAAAAAAATTGATCCAACGATATTGATTGATGGTATAAGATATTATAAGACAGGCGATATAGGCTATATAGATAGCGATGGTTTTATTTTTATTACTGATAGGATGTCAAGATTTGCAAAAATTGGTGGAGAGATGATTAGTATTTCAATGGTTGAAAATGAAATTCAAGCAAATTTAAGCGAGGATGATATAATTGCAGCCACAAATCTTCCTGATGAAAAAAAGGGCGAAAAGATAGTTCTTTTATATGCTGGAGATAAGACTAAAGATGATATTACTTACGCTATAATGCATTCAAATTTAAACGCTATTTCAAGACCTAGCGTTATTCGTATAGTTGATAATATACCTGTTTTGGGCACTGGAAAGATTGACTTTAGTGCTGTTAAGAAGCTGGCTTTAAATTTAGAAAATACATAAGTTTTTATAGTAAATTTACTATTAATTTGCTATAATTTTTGACTTTGAGGTTATTTATTGGGTTTGTAATGAATAGAGTTGGTTTTTTTATTTTGATTATTTTTGCTGTTTTTGTTAGCGGTTGTGTTCAAACATTTAGCGGATATTCTTCTGAATTAAATAAATACGGTTTGATTTATGATTCAAAAAGTTGTGATGATAAATTTATAGATGAAAAAATAAAAACAAATTCAGATCTTTTGATGTGGTATGAACTTGGCGGAAGTATGAAAAGAAACTGCCTTGATTATAATGCAAGTAATTTTTATTTTGATCAAGCAGAAGATTTATATAAAACTAATGTAGATTTAGAAAATTTCGCTTCAAAAGGCACTAAAACAGCCACTTCTATTTTACTTAATGACAATATAGATAGCTATAGAGGCGGTATTTATGAGTCTATAATGCTTAATGTTTATAAGGGCTTAAATTTTATGTCTATGAATGATTTTAATAGCGCTAGAGTTGAATTTAATAGAGCTCTAGATAGACAGCGTCGAGCAAAAGATGAATTTAAAAACGAGATTGAAAATAAAATTGCTAGTTTAGAAAATGAAAATAAAGATGCCATACAAGCAGCACAAAATGAACAAACACAAAAAACAATTTATGGTGTGTATAATAGAAGTGTTTTTGCAGATTTTGTAGCTTATCCTGATTTTGTAAATCCATTTGCTACTTATATGGCGGGGCTATTTTTTTTTGCCGATAAAGATTATAAAAAAGCCTATGAGATGTTTAAAGAAAGCCTTGCAATGCAGCCAAAAAATAAATTTTTACAAGAGGAATTTGAGTTATCACAAAATTTGCTTTTATCTAAAAATAGAAATCAAAATTTTATATGGCTCATATATGAAAATGGAAAATCTGCAATAAAAGATGAGATAAAAATAGATATACCGTTATTTATTTTTACTGATGAAGTGCCATATGTAGGTATATCATTGCCAACATTAACAAATAGAGCTAATTCATATGAGTACTTAATTATTGCAGATAAAAAAACCTATAAAGTTGCAGATATGGATAGAGTTATAAAAACAGAATTTTCAAAACAACTTCCTTTTATAATTACAAAATCCATAATAAGAACAGCTATAAAAACTATAATTAATTATCAAATTTATAGTAAGGATGAAACTATTGGACTAGGTGTTGCTGTTTTTAATGCTATTACAAATAAATCAGACGTGAGAAGTTGGGTTTCTTTACCTAAAAATTTTCAAGTTGCAAGGGTTTTAAATGATGGTGAAAATATTGCCATTAAAACACCTGATGGAGATATTTTAGAAAATGTATTGATTGCAAAAAACAAAAGTGCTATTATATATATAAATTCTCCAATTAAGGGTTCAATTAATTTACATAAGATATTTTTTTAAGGAGAAGGTATGAAAAATTTAAAATTTTTATTGTTAGGTGTTTTAATGTTTTTTGTTGGTTGTGGTGGTGTTAATCATATGAATGTTTCTAAAAATATGCAAGCCAACATAATAACAGATCCGCATGTTAAATTTGATGATAGTTCTTTATTTAAGTGGTTAAAATTTGAATTTATTAACTACATCCAAAGGCAAGATGGTTTGATAGAATTTGAAGCTGTTTTTAAAAATAATAGCAAGATAAATAAATTATTAAGCTATAAGATTATTTGGAAGGATGAAAATGGCTTTACTCAAAAAACTATCATGTCAAAATGGACAAAAGCTTCTATTGAAAGCGGTAGATTTCTTAATATACACGCAATCTCGCCTAGTATAAAATCAAAAGATTTTGAGATTATTATACAAGAGCCAACAAAAGATGATAATAAACGAAATGATTCTTATCATAAACAATATTCAAATTAAGGAAAAAATATGAAAAAAAAATTAATTTTTAGCTCAATTTTAGCTACATTGTTTTTAACAGGTTGTGCAAAACAACCTCAGTATATAGGCGATCAAAATTCAGCAAGCATTGCACCAGTAACAATGGGTATAGATAGAGGTGATTTTGAAAAAGCAGCAATGGATGCTACAAATAGTCTTTTATCAAGTGGTGCTTTAAATAAACCAGGTGGTGGCAGATATGTGGTTGCTATAGATAATGTTATTAATGACACAACTCAAAGAATAGATACTGATTTATTGATTAAAAAAATTAGAATTGCTATGTTAAATAGTGGCAAAGCAGTGGTTACAACTGCAATTAAAGTAGGTGGTGCAGAATCAACACTTAGCCATTCTGTTAGGGAATTGAGAGATAATGATGAAATTAACCAAAACACTATAGCCAAAAAAGGAACAATGATTGCTCCAGATATGGGGCTTAGTGGAAAGATCATCCAAAGAAACGCTAAAACTTACAAAGGCGATCAATTAGTTGAGTATTATTTTCAATTGACATTAACTGAACTTGCTAGCGGTTTAGCATTTTGGGAAGATGAGATAGTTGTTGGTAAAATTGGCTCAAATAAAACAGTAACTTGGTGATAAGGAGAAAATATGTTTAAAAATTTAAAATTACTATCTATTTGTGCAATTTTTGCAATGTCTTTATGTGCAAATGAAGTAACAACAAGTAGCGTTGCTGAGATTCCTGCAAATGAAGTTGAGGCTCAAAATGCTATGAGTGATGCATCCGCTCAAGATATCACGCCAAAAAGCATTGAAGATTTTTTTGATGAGTTTGCAAATGAGTATGGTATAAGTTATGGAGAGAGTATAAATGGTAAAACATTTTTTAGTGCAAAAGCAACTGCAGTTGTTGGAAATAGCGACGCTGATTTTGCTAAGGCCTTATCGATTGCATACAATGAGGCATTTTTAAATTTGCAAATAGATTTTATAAGAGACACTTATGGCAAACAAGCGGCTCAAACTTTAAGAAAAACTTTTTCGGATAATTCGACAAATGCAAAAGAATTTGAAAAACTACCTCCAGAAGGAGTATTTTCTCAACTTCTAACAAAAATTTCAGAACTAGCAGGTGCTAAGCTTGATGAAATGTTGGCAGATCTTGGCGTGGATGCTCAAAAAGGAATAAGTGATGAGAGAAAAAAGATTTTGATGGCTGAAAATTTAGTAAAAAATATCCAAATAACTGCTATGGGACAAATTTCAGGCTTAGTTCCGATTCAAACAGCAGTCACAAAAGATGGTTCTACTTATGATATAGGTGTTATTGCTGTAATGAGTGAAAAAACAGTCCAAATAGCAAGAGATATAAAATTTAATAGAAAATCAAATATTCAAGGCAAAGGTAAAAAGATTCAAGAATTCCTGCCTGCTAAAAATGAAGGATTTTTAGATGAATTTGGAATTCGTTTAGTGTATGATGAAAATGGCGAACCTGTAATTTTAAGTTATGGCAGATGGGGGTATGTTAAAAATAGCTCAGATGAGTATGTAAATAAAAGACAAAAAGACATAGCACAAAAACAAGCAGTCGCACAAGCTGATGCGGCAATTAGTGAGTTTGTAGCTTTAAGCCTGTCTTTAAAAGAAAATTCTCAAAGTGCAAAAGAAGTAGAGCATGCATTAACTCAACTAATTACATCTGGAAATACTCAAGAGAGTGAAAAAGTTGCAAAAAATATCATAGATATAGCTTCAAGCGAAATAAAAACAAACTCAAATATGAAATTAAAAGGTATAAAAACACTAAAAAAATGGGCCATAGCTGATAAAAATGGCATTGAAAATGTTGGGGTTGTGAGATTTTATTCTTATTCAAATGTTAAAAATACGGATGAAATTTTAAACACTCAAAGCGGCAAAAATTCAAAAAACGAAGCGTCAAAAAAAGCCGTTAAAAAATCACACGATATTTCTAACAAAAGCAATATGGTAAATGATTTGAATGATTTTTAAGGAAAATTTATGAAAAAATTATTGCTAATTTTTGTATTTTTATTTTTAAATTTAAGTGCTGAAGTTATTACAAATACAATCGTTAAAACTGCAACAGGAACAGGTTTTGGTCTTAGCAGAGAAGAGGCTATAAATAACGCTATTATTGAAGCTCTTGGTAAAATTCAAGGCGTAAAAATAAAAAGCACAAAAATTTTATCAACAACAGCAGTAACTAAAGGCAGTAAGAGTGATTTGCAAGATGTGTATTCAAGCAATATCAGTAGAATCACAAATGGCAGAGTCGATGGATTTAGTGTTGATAATATAACTGAATTTGATGGACGATTTGAGGCTGATGTTACTATCAAAAAAATCAAAACATCTAAAAAATACAAAACTCCAGGACTTGATCCAAATAATCGCCGAAAAATAGCAGTTTTTCCAGTATTTAGCGATAAAAATTATTTTGTGGTATTAAATCAAAAAATATCAAAATATGATTTAACAAATCCCCTTACTCAAGATATTTTAAGTGCTATTACAAATACTAGAAAATTTACTGTTTTAGATAGAGTTAGTGATTCAAATGTTTATGATATAGAAGAGTCAATTATTTCTTCAAAACAAGCGGCTAGGGATGAGATTTTTAAACTCGGAAATGTTTTGGGTGCAGATTATATACTTACAGTTAATATCTCTGATTTTAGCGTTTCTAAAAATAGCTCAAGCATAACTCAAACTCAAAACAAGATAAATGCTAGAATTGAGTATAGAGTTTTAACGATGGCTACAAGACAAGTTAAATTTGCTAAAGTTAAGAATTTTAGTTTTAATGTAAGCACAAATTCGCTAAATAACGAAATTTCTAAAATTACTCAAAAGATGGCTTATGATATTAGTGCCGAGATTATAGATACAATCTATCCTATCAAAATTGCTGATGTTATAAATGGTGAAGTAATTATTTCTCAAAATTTAAAAGTTGGTGAAATTTATGAAGTATTTTCTCAAGGAAAACAGATTGTGGATCCTTACACAAAAGAAATTGTTAGCAGGATAGAAAACAGGGTAGGAAGTATAGAAATTATACGTTTAAATTCTAAAATTTCTTATGCTAAAATTTTAGATGGAAGTGTTAGGAAAGGCGATATTTGTAGGAAAAATGGCGGTAATGTTGGTATTGGCAAAGATAGTGGTGTTAAAATAAAAAATAGTGGCGGCGTTGAGCTACCTTTTTAGTTTATGTTAGAGGCTAAAATTTATATTTATTTGATAAATTTAGCCTAAAATGGAGTTGAGAATGAAAAATTTTTTAAATAATATAAGAGAGAAAAAGCCATTAATTCACTGCATAACAAATTATGTAACCGCAAATGATGTCGCAAATTCTTTAATTGGAGTTGGTGCAAGTCCTATTATGGCTGATGAGTTTGAAGAAGTGTCAGATATCACAAAAATATCAAATGCTTTGTTGGTAAATTTAGGAACTTTAAATTTAAGAACAATTAAATCAATGAAGTTAGCTTTAAAAACTGCTAATGAAAATAATATCATAACCGTTTTGGATCCAGTTGGTGTGGGAGCTAGCGGTATCAGAAATAAAACAGCTATTGAGTTGATAGAAAATTTTAAATTTAGCGTAATTCGCGGAAATATATCTGAAATCAAATTTCTTAATGGCGAAGATGGCGTAGTTAAGGGCGTGGATGCAAATTTAGCAGATTTAAATGATGATTTAAATAATAAAGTTAGAATTGCTAAAAGTTTAAGCAAAAAAACTGGTGCTGTTGTTATGATTAGTGGTAAGATTGATGTTATAAGTGATTGTGAAAATAGTTATATCTGCAAAAATGGAACCTCTATGATGAGCGATGTAAGTGGTAGCGGATGTATGCTTGGTGGGATAGTGGCTGCATTTTGTGCTGCAAATGATGAGAATTTAAAAGCTAGCTTGATGGCAGTTGGCTTAATGGGGTTAGCAGGAGAATTTGCTCGCGGAGGCAGTGTTTTGAGTGCGATCGGAAATTTTACATTTAAAAATAATTTAATAGATGAAATTTATTTAATGGATGATGAGAAGTTGCAAAATGGCATAAAGATAGAAAAATTTTATTAATATTAATTTTTATCTAGATCAAAATAAAAACCACTTTTTAGATTGTAAATTTAATTGATAAAATACTAAATTTACGCCTTATTATTTGATATTACAATCTCGAAAGTAATCTATGTTTTAGGCATAAAGCTGTATTTTAAAAGTTTGTAAAAATTTAACTAAAAATTTTTATAAATAATAACAATTTGCTGTGATTAGTAATTTAAGGATAAAACAGCTTGAAATTATGCATATAAAATTTGATAAAAATTAAAATTTTATATTTTTTTATGTTAATTTTAGTTATAATTCAAGTTTTTATGGAGAGTAAAACGACCTGGTGGCGTTCGCGGACTTCAAATCCGATGACAGAGCGGTTGACCGTTTAGTGGGAGGTTCGATTCCTTCACTCTCTCGCCATTTTTTTAAAATCACTTCAAATTTTTAGTAAATTTATCAAATAATTTCATATGAAAAAGAAAATTTAAAATAGAAGTTAATAGGCTATTTTAAAATTAAATAAGGAAAGTTTTGGTATCCTTATGAAATTATTTAATTTTAGAAAGGTTTGTATGATAAGGGCTGATTTAGAACACGAAATTCCAGATGGATCTAGGCTTTATTTTGCAAAAAGTGCTGATTTAAAGAGAGAGATAGAAAATTCTTTAGCTAATACTTTAAAAAAATATGATTTTACTGAGATTGTAACGCCATATTTTTCTTATCATCAACAATTAAGCGTTAGTAGCTCTGAAATTTTAAGCTTTAGTGATAGCACAAATCATACCATTTCATTAAGAGCTGATAGCACTGTAGATGTGGTTAGAATAGTTTTAAGGCGTATAAAAGATAGAAATTTAAAAAGAATTTTTTATATTCAACCTGTTTTTAAGTATCCAAACTCCGAGTTTTATCAAATTGGTGCTGAGATGATTGCAGAGCCAAATTTAAACGTTGGGCTAGAAATTTGTTTGAAATTTTTTGAGGAATTTAATATAAAATCGAGCTTGCAAATAAGCAATATTGAGATACCTAAAATCATTTGTGAAATTTTGGATATCTCAATTGATGTATTCGAAAAAGGAGATTTGAGTGAAATTTTATCTACTAAGCATAAGTGGCTTAGAGATTTAGCTAGAGTAGGTAGTATGGATGATTTAAAAAAAATAATAAATTTAGTTCCACAAGATTTAAAAAAGCCACTTCAAGATGTATTAAATTTAGCCCTTAAAAGTGGTGTAAAAGATTCGAAATTTGCACTTCTTTACTATTCAAAAATGAGATATTATGATAGTTTATTTTTTAGATTTTTGAGTGGAAATAGCGTGCTTTGTAGTGGGGGAAATTATGAGATTGATTCACTAAAATCTTGCGGTTTTGCTGTTATGAGTGATTGTGTTATAGAAAATATTTTAAAAATAAAGGAAGGTTATGAGTAGAGCTGATTTAATAGTTGGAGTTCAATGGGGAGATGAAGGCAAAGGGAAAATAGTGGATATGCTTTCAAATAAATATGATTTTGTTTGTAGAAGTGCAGGCGGTCATAATGCAGGTCATACTGTGGTTGTGGACGGTAAAAAATACGCACTTCATCTTTTGCCAAGTGGAATTTTAAATAAAAATGTTGTAAATATTATTGGCAATGGTGTTGTTGTAAATCCATCTGTTTTAATAGAAGAATTATCAAATTTTAGCGAACTTGAAGGGAGATTTTTTATAAGTGGTAGGGCTCATTTAAATTTAAATCATCACGCATTAATAGATCAAGCAAATGAAAAAATGAAGGGCAAAAATGCTATTGGCACTACTGGAAAAGGGATTGGACCTAGCTATGCAGATAAGGTTAATAGAAGCGGACACCGAGTAATTGAGCTTTTAGATCCTAAAAAACTTTGCGATGATTTATTTAGTAATTTTGAGAAAAATAAGCACATATTTGAGTATTTAAACATAACAATTCCAGAAAAAAGCGATGTTTTAAATGAGTTAGAAGGATACAAAAAAATTCTTGCACCTTTTATTACAGATACTACTAAAATGATTTGGCAAGCTTTAGATGATAATAAAAATGTGCTTTTAGAGGGAGCTCAAGGGACACTTTTGGATATAGATCATGGTACTTATCCTTTTGTAACTAGCTCAAATACGGTTTGTGCTGGTGCTTGTGTTGGTGTTGGTATAAATCCAAAAGACGTTGGAAATGTGATTGGAATTTTAAAAGCCTATTCTACAAGAGTTGGATATGGACCTTTTGTAAGTGAAGATTTTGGTGTAGATGGTGATACTATGTGCGAGGTTGGTAAAGAGTATGGCACAACGACAGGAAGAAGAAGAAGATGTGGCTGGTTTGATGCTGTAAGTGTTAAATATAGTGCGAGATTAAATGGGATAGATGAATTTGCTTTGATGAAACTTGATGTTTTGGATAAATTTAATAAAGTTAAAATTTGCGTGGCTTACGAACTCGAAAATGGTGAAAAGACAGAGCATTTTCCTATAAATTTAGATGAAAAAGTAAAACCTGTTTATATAGAATTAGATGGTTGGGATAGTGTTGTGGGCATCAAAAAATACGAAGATTTACCTAAGAATGCTAAAATTTATATAGAAAAAATTGAGCAATTAACGGGCTTTAGAGTTAAATTTATCTCCACAAGCCCTGATAGAGAAGATACTATTATTAGATAAGAAAGGATTTTTAATGCGTATAAAATTTCCACACATTCCATATATTTCAAGAAAAATTGCAATAGATATGCTAAATTCTGGTTTTATTAAATTTAACAAAAATATAGAAAGCGTATCAAAAGTAGCTGATGAAATTTTAAGAGAGGATTTGACAAAAGAAAGAGCTATAGAAGAAAGAGCAAATGAGCTTTTGGAGGAAAATAGTGAAAATATGTATATTATGCAAGTTGATAGAAAAAATATGTTTTGGATGGTTAAAAAAAGACTTGCAGATGATGCGGGTTTTGTATTAAATCACGAAGATAGATATAATAATATTTCGCACGCAATTTTAGAAACATCTTGGAAAAAAGATTTAATAGATTATAAAATTTCAGAAAATAAAGCCAGAAATGTTATATATAGCTCTATTGAAGAGTATTTAAAGATTTTTGTAAATATAGAAAATTTAGTTTATGATACATTGGATGAGAATAAAAAATTTATTCCTGGTAGCGATGAATACGACTTAGAATTTCAAAAACTTTATGAGATGGAGCTTAAAAAACGAGGAATGTTTTAGTGATAAATACTACTCAATCAAAGCTTATTAAAATGCAATCACATTTTCTAATATGATTTATGTGATTGCAAGGTAAAAGTTAATTTGCGGATTTATTATTTGACTATTTAATAGCAAATTTATCTTTATTAAGAATTTAAATTTATAAAGATATTTTTGCATAATTCAATCAACTTTAGCATAAAGAGAACCAATGAATTTAAGAGGATTTATATGAGTTATATTGCTATTTTTAGTACAGCACTTTTTTTGAGTTTTGCTCACTGTATAGGAATGTGTGGAGGTTTTGTTTTAGCTTATAGTATAAAACTTGCAAAAAAAACCAAGCTAGAAGCGTTTTTTTACTCTATTAGTTATCATTTTGCTAGAATTTGTGCTTATGTTTTTTTAGGAATTTTAGCTAATTTTTTTGGAAGTATTTTTGCTATAAGCTCTAAATTAAGTGGAATTTTTCATTTTTTAGTCGGTGTTTTTTTGATAATTTTAGGTGCAGGGCTTTTAAAACGTGGTGAAATTTTAAAATTTATAGAAAACGATAAAATTTGGCAAAAGTTTTTTAAAAACAGAACAAAAAACGCTTTAAAAAAAGATGGTTTTTTATCTTTTTTGATTCTTGGTTTTTTAAATGGACTTATTCCTTGTGGGGTTGTTTATACTTTTGTCGCTATGGCAATGCTATCAAAAAGTGTATTTTCTAGCATTTTAATTATGCTTACTTTTGGGATAGCCACTCTTTTTAGTTTGCTTTTTATGGCATTTTTGAGTAAAATTTTAAATGATAAATTTAAGCATCTTATGTTTATAATATCATCTGTTTTGATAATAATATTTGGAATTTACTCTGCTTATTTGGGTTTTATTTCAACAAAATAAAATTTAAAAAACTATTTTTTTAACCAAATTTAAAGCTAAAAAATACTAATATTTAGCAATATAATTTCACATTTAGGTTTTACTGATGGATAAAAGCGAACGTAGATTAAAACAGTATCAAGACGCTATAGATGCGAGCAATATAGTTTCAAAAACTGATATTTTTGGGTATATAACATTTGTAAATGATGAATTTTGTAATATTAGCAAATACTCAAAAAGCGAGCTAATTGGTGCAAATCATAATATAGTCAGGCATCCAGATGTAAATTCAAATGTTTTTAGAGAGCTTTGGAATACAATTTTATCAAAAAAGGTTTATAAGGGAATTATAAAAAATTTAGCAAAAGATGGATCTGTTTTTTATTTAAATGCAACTATAATTCCTATTTTAGATGAAAAAAATGAAATAGAAGAATTTGTGGCTATTAGACATAATGTTACAGAGGTTGTGGAGTTAAATGAAAGATTATTAGCCACTAAAAATGAGTTAAAAGATCTTAACTCATCTCTTGAAGAAAAGGTTAAAATTCAAACAAAAAAACTTATAGAATTAAATCAAAATTTAGAAAAAAAAGTATCCATTGAGGTTGCAAAAAATGAAGAAAAAAATAGTATTTTACTTCAACAATCTCGTCTTGCTAGTATGGGTGAAATGATAGCAAATATAGCTCATCAGTGGCGTCAGCCCTTAAGTGAGTTAAGCATTGATTTGTTTAAAATGAAACAAAATATAAATAATGTAGAAAAATTCTTATATACCTATGAACATGCTAAGGTTGTTATAAAAAATATGTCAAATACTATAGATGATTTTAGAAATTTTTTTAAAACAGATAAAGAAAAAGAGAAATTTTTTATCAGTGAATCTGTAAATGCTGCCATTACGATGTTAAAAGGAATTTTTGCAAAATCAGATATAAAAATAGAGTGTGATTTTAAAGAAGATGTAGAAATTTTAGGTTTTAAGAGCGAGTTGTCTCAAGTTTTTATGAATTTACTTGGAAATGCAAAAGATGCTATGAAAGATTTGGATGATAAAAGAGTTGAGATAGGTATTAAAATGTATAAAAATTTTGTTGTCGTTTATGTGTTTAATACAGGAAAAAATATAGAAAAAGAGATTTTAAAAAAAATATTTGAGCCGTATTTTACAACAAAACATCAAAGCGTTGGAACTGGCTTGGGTCTTTATATAGGTAAAATGATAGTTGAAAATATGGGTGGTTTGATAGATGTTGAAAATGTCAAAAATGGAGTTAAATTTAATATAAAAATACCAATTTCAAAAGGAGGGTAAATGAAATCTTTAAAAGATTTAAAAATTTTGATTGTTGAAGATGAAAAAGATATTAGAGAGTCAATGGCTGATGTGATGCAAGAGTATTTTTATGAAGTAATTACAGCACAAAATGGAGATGAAGGATTTAAAAAATTTAGTAAATTTAACTCCGATATTATAATTACTGATATATCAATGCCCATTATGGATGGTTTAGATATGACAAAAATAGTCAAAAAAACATCTCCATCAACTCCCATAATTGCATTAAGTGCTTTTAGTGAAAAAGAAAAATTATTAAAAGCGATTGATGTTGGGGTTAATAAATATATAATAAAGCCAATTGATATGGATGAACTTTTGGTTGCTATTGAGAGCTTGGCTAAGAATAAATTTTTAGAATTAAATAGCATTAAAATATCTAAAAATTGTGTATTTGATACGACTAGAAAAATTTTAATCAAAAATGGTAATAAGGTATATTTGACAAAAAAAGAATTGGCTTTTATTTCTCTTTTAGTTAATAGATTAGGCATATTGGTTTTACATGAAGATATCAAAAAGAATGTTTGGTGCGGTAAGAGTGTTAGTGATGCAGCTGTGAGGACTTTTATAAAAAGAGTTAGAGACAAAGTTGGTGATGATGTTATTTTAAATATCTCAGGCCTTGGATATAAGATTGAAATTCCACAACAAAATAAAAATAATTTGTTAAAAAAGTTATAATTTAAGAATAAATATAGAAAAATAAAAGTATAATACATTAATTATATTTAATTTACATTAATATAAAATTCATATAGGAGGTTAAATATGCGACCTGGTGATGTGTTGAGTTATGACTACACAATTGCAAAATGCTTTATGTTTACCACTATGATTTTTGGTATAGTAGGTATGCTAGTTGGCGTAATTATAGCGTTTCAGCTTGCTTATCCTGACTTAAATTATATAGCTGGTCAGTATTCTGCTTTTGGTCGTTTAAGACCACTTCATACAAATGGGGTTGTCTATGGGTTTATGCTATCTGGCATTTTTGCTAGTTGGTATTATGTTGGACAAAGGGTTCTAAAAGTTTCTATGGCAGAATCTAAATTCCTAATGGCTATTGGAAAGATGCACTTTATTTTGTATGTTATTGTTATAGCTTTGGCTGTAGTAAGTCTTTTGGCTGGTGTTACAACATCAAAAGAGTATGCTGAGCTTGAATGGCCTATAGATATCTTGGTTGTTATTACTTGGGTTTTATGGGGTATTAGTATTTTTGGATTGATAGGTATTAGAAGAGAAAAGACTCTTTATATATCTCTTTGGTATTATATTGCTGCATTTTTAGGTGTTGCAATGCTATATCTTTTTAATAATATGGAAATTCCTACAAGACTATTAACTGGAATGGGTAGTTGGTTACACTCTGTTTCAATGTATGCTGGAACAAATGATGCATTAGTTCAATGGTGGTGGGGACACAACGCTGTTGCTTTTGTATTTACTGTAGCTATTTTAGCTCAAGTTTATTATTATTTACCAAAAGAGAGCGGTCAAGCGGTATTTTCTTATAAATTATCTTTATTTTCGTTTTGGAGTTTAATGTTTGTTTATCTTTGGGCTGGCGGACATCACTTAATCTACTCTACTGTTCCTGATTGGATGCAAACTATGGGTTCTGTGTTTTCTGTAGTTCTTATTTTACCATCATGGGGATCAGGTATTAATATTCTACTCACAATGAGGGGTGAATGGAATCAATTAAGAGAAAATCCATTGATTAAATTTATGCTTTGGGGTACAACGTTTTATATGTTTTCAACCCTTGAAGGTCCAATTCTTTCTATTAAATCAGTAAATGCACTTGCTCATTTTACAGATTGGATTCCAGGACACGTTCATGATGGCACTCTTGGTTGGGTTGGTTTTATGACAGTTGCTGCTCTTTACCATATGGCACCTAGAGTATTTAAGCGAGAAATTTATTCTAAATCTTTAATGGAAACTCAATTTTGGATACAAACTATTGGTATAGTATTGTTTTTCTCATCTATGTGGATAGCTGGTATTACACAAGGTATGATGTGGAGAGCTACTGATGAGTTTGGTATTTTATCTTATTCCTTTATAGATACAGTTGAAGCATTAAAGCCTTACTATTGGATTAGAGCAATTGGCGGACTTTTATATTTAGTCGGTTTTTTTATCTTTACATATAATATGATAAAAACTTTTACATCAAGCAAAAAGCTAGATAAAGAGCCGCTTAATGCTTCACCGATGGCAGCTTAAAAGGAGGAAAATATGTTTAGTTGGTTAGAAAAAAATCCATTCTTTTTTGCGGTATTTGTTTTTATTGTAATTGCTTATGCTGGTATTATTGAAATTTTACCTGATTTTGCTGATCGTGCAAGACCAATTGAAGGTAAAAAACCATATACAGTTTTACAACTTGCTGGTCGTCATGTTTATATTTCTAATAGCTGTAATGCTTGCCATACCCAGCACATTAGACCTTTTAAATCAGAAACTGATAGATATGGTGCTTATGCAAAAAGTGGTGAATTTGCTTATGATAGACCACATCTTTGGGGTTCAAAAAGAACTGGTCCTGATTTGATGAGAGTAGGGAACTTTAGAACTACTGATTGGCATGAAAATCATATGAAAGATCCAACTTCAGTCGTTCCTGCTTCAATTATGCCTGCATATCCTCATATGTTTAGTAAAAATGCAGATATTGAGACTGCTTATGCAGAAGCTTTAACCGTAAAAAAAGCTTTTAATGTTCCTTATGATAAAGAGGGGATGCCAAAACTTGGCAGTTGGGACGAAAGCAAAAAGATAGTTATGGAAGAAGCAAAGCTAATTGTTGATAAAATGAAAGATCAAGATGTTAAAGATGCTTTTGAGCGTGGCGAAATAAGAGAAATCGTTGCTATCATTGCATATTTAAATAGCTTAAAATAAAAAAAGGTTTGAGATGAGTATAGAAACTATTAGAACGATTCAAGCTTATGGCTACTTTATCTTAATTGTTTTTTTGTGCATAGGGCTTTATGGTTATTTTTTTCATTTACATAAATCAGAAAAAACAGGAAGAAGAAATTATGAAAAGTATGGCAATTTAGCTGTAAATGACGATATCGATGATGAAATTTTAGAGTCTAACTCATCTTCAAAACAATGATGCAAAAAAGGAGCTAAAATGAAATGGTTAAATTTACAAGATAACATAAATTTACTTAGTTTAATCGGATTTGCTGTTTTGATGATTGTTTCATGCTTTGTAGTAGGTCTTTACATGAAGCAAATGAAAACAAGAAAAAGCGAAGGTGAATTATGCGATGAAGTTTATGATGGTATAAGTGAGTATAAAAATAACCTTCCAGTAGGTTGGGCTGCAATGTTTGTCTTACTTATATTTTGGGCGATTTGGTATTTTTTAGTTGGGTATCCATTAAATTCATACTCACAAATTGGAGAGTATAATGATGAAGTTAGGGCTTATAATGAAAAATTTAGCAGCGTCTTTGCAAATCCTAGTAAAGAGACTCTTTTTGCTATGGGCGAGAGTTTATTTTTAGTAGAATGCGTTGTTTGTCATGGAATTTCTGGAGATGGGATTGATGGAAAGGCTGCAAATTTAAAAATTTGGGGTTCTGAAGATGGAATTTTAGAAGCTATCCATAAAGGCTCAAAAGGACTTGATTACCCTCTTGGCGAGATGCCTGCAGATAATTTAACAGGTCAAGATGCAAAAGCGGTTGCAGCATTTGTTGCAAAAGAAATTTCAGCCATTAAATCAACAAAGCACCCAGAATTAGTTAAACAAGGAAGAGCACAATGGGGTGTTTGTGCAGCTTGTCATGGCGATGATGGTAAAGGTATGGATGGTATGGCACCAGATTTAACAAAGTATGGTTCAGCTGAATTTGTAGTTGAAGTTTTAAATCGTGGAAAGCATGGATTTATAGGTCAAATGCCTAATTTCGGTAATAACGGAAGAGGTTTAAGCGATATTCAAAAACGAGCAGTTGGAGAATATATCTCAACTCTTTCTAAGAATTAAAGGAGCTAATCATGGATAATAAAAGTAGAAATATTTTTGGAATTCACGGTATTTCAGGTATGCTAATAGCTACTGTGTTGTTGATTTCGATTTTAGTTGTGTTGACAATTTTTGGCATCAAAGTACAACAAAGCGTAGCTGATAAACCATATACTTTAAATGAGCCAAATGGCGTAACTATGAAAAGCGACATGCAAACTGCAAATAAAGTTATGCAGGTAAAATAAAGGAGATATTATGTCAAAGGCTTTAGAAATTTTAATTGTTGTTGGATTGATAATAACTGCTATTATTTGTGCTTGGTCTGTTTTGACTGAAAATAATCTATTTTTAGGTTAATTTCGTGAATAAAATTTTCTTGGGTGCTTTATGCACCCTTTTTTTTAAAATCGGACTATTTGCCAATAGTGTAGTTCTTGAAAACGAAGGAATTTTAAAAGAGCATACGATTGAAAAAATGCAGATAATTGGCGATGAGTTGCATACTAAAACAGGCGTTTATTTAGGAATTTGTGCTGTTAAAAATTTAGGAAATTTAAGTTTGAATGAAAAAGCATATGAGATTAGCAAGGAGCTAAAAGAGCCATATGTATTTTTAATAATAGCCACTGAAAATAAAAAAATCAATATATATACAAGTAGCGATGTGGCTTTAAATAAAGATGAAATTTTAAGCCCTTTTCCAAATAAAGGAAGTATAATCCCTCTTTTGGTATCTGTCAAAAAGGGGCAAGATCCTTTTAATCCAGCACTTTTAAACGGATATGCCGATATGGCTGAGAAAATAGCTTCTAGTAGAGGTGTTGAGCTTGAGAGTAATTTAGCCAATACAAACAAAAACATCTTAAATTTTATTAGAATTATTTTTTATGGCTCTATTATTTTGGTGATTGTAAGTGGAATTTACTATAAAAGGATAAGAAAAAATGGGGAGTAAAAAGCGTGAATTAGGACCTTATTATATAGTTGGTTCAATAGTTTTAATTGTTGTATCTTGCATAGCTACTGTAATTTTTTCGTTAGATTATCCTGTTTATATGGATGATGCTTATCTAAAACCTCACTCAGTAGTTGATAAAAATTATAATGAAATTCAAATTTCTCAAGCTAAATTTAATGAAAAATATAGTGTTATTTTAGAAAACAACCACTTTTCAAATGATGTAAATTTAAGTATCTCGATAACCCAAAAGGAAACAAATCAACCATTTGATATCAAAAGCAAAGTTTTAATAACCAGATCTTTTACAAATAAATTTGATATCAAGCCAAAATCAAAATTTGAAAATGGTGTTTTAAAAATAGAACCTTTGAAATTAGATCAAGATGGTAAATGGCAATTAAAAGTCGAGTTAAGCGACGATGAGTATAGCGGTTTTTTTGGATTTGATTTTTTTGTGAATTATAAAAATGATTAAAAAAGAGCTTTTGGTATTTACCAGCAATAGAAAATTAAAGAGATATTTAGATAATTTTGGTGATGGCTTGCTTCCCAAAACAATTAGTATAAATGAATTTTTTTCAAAAGCAACTTTTTCTAATAAATTAAGCCTCGTATCTGATATGAATAGAATTTTTATTATGCAAGAGGCTATAAATTTAACCAAAAATTCATCTAAAACTATACATCTACCAAAAAATGAATTTGAGTTTTTAAAAAATGGCGAATATATATTTTCGTTTTTTAAAGAACTCGCTGTTACTAAAAAAAGCATTAGCGACTTAAAATTTAGCGATATTTATGCTAATTATGAGGAGCATTTAGAAATTTTAGAAGAACTTTTAAAAAATTATAAAAATTTATTGACTAGAAATGGTTTTTATGATGATATTACAATATGTGATGATTATATTGTTAATGAGGAATTTATAAAAAATTATAACGAAATTACTATTTTTATTGATGGAATTTTAAGCGATTTTGAACTTGAAATTTTGAATAAGATTAGAAATTTAGTTGAAGTTAAATTTAATTTAAATGCAAATTATTTGACAAAAAAAATGCTAAGTTTTTTTGTGGATATAAAGCAAAATTTAGAATTTGGATCTATTTATGAGTTTAATTTAAGCAATTTTTCTTTAGAATTAAAAAGCGAATTTAAGCCAAACTGTGATCAAATTTTTGTTAGAGGTTTTGATTTAAAAGCATTGCAATGTTTTTATATTTTTGAGAAAATTTCATATTTTATAGAGTGTGGAATTGAAGCTAAAAATATTGCTGTGATTTTGCCAGATGATAAATTTAGTGAAATACTTATGAATTTAGATATCAAAAATATGCTAAATTTTGCTATGGGTAAAAGACTAAAAAACACAAACACCATTAAAATTTTAGAGATTTTAAGAGAGTGTGTGGATTTAAATTTTACTCCAAATTTGGTCAATAATTATTTAAAAAGCGATTTTTTTGATACCAAGAGTTTATTTTTAAATGAATTTAAAATCTCGCCTTCTTTTTTTGAAAATTTTAAATACAAATTTTATCAGAAGTGCAATTTTACGGATTTTATGGGTATTTTAGATGAAATTTTAAATAGCACAAAAGAGCTTAATCTAAAAGAAAAATTAAATCCATTGCTTTTTGAAATAGAAATTTTTTTAAAATCAAGATCTTTAAAATTTTATGAGATTTGCGAGCTATTTTTATTGAAAATCAATAACCTAAAGATTGATTATGTGGGCGGTGGTGAAATAAGCGTTTTAGGGATTTTAGAGTGTAGAGGGATAAAATTTGACGCCATTATAATACCTGAATTTAATGATGATTTAGTGCCAAAACGTTCAGTCAATGAGATGTTTTTAAACTCTAAAGTAAGAAGCAATGCGGGGCTAATAAGCTATAAAGACAGAGAAGATTTACAAAAATTTTATTATGAAAATTTAATATATTTGGCTAAAAAGGTAGCAATTTGCTATGATAGCTCTAAAGGTAAAAATGTTTCGAGATTTTTAAATAGATTTAAAAACACAATCGATGATCGAAAATTTAGTGATGAGGATTATCTAAATATTTTTAAGGGTAAAAAAATTAGCCCAAAACCTTTAAATTTAGTATTTACACACGATTTTTTTGAGCAAAGCTTATCGTTTTCAAGACTTAATTTATTTTTAAAATCTAAATCCTCATATGCTTATAAATATATTTTAAAAATTCCTCCTTCAAAGCCTGTAAATTGTGAATTTGATGCTAAAAATAAAGGGATTTTGATGCATAAAATTTTAGAGCAAATTTACGTTAAATATGAGTTTTTTGATTACAGTGAATTTAAAAATTTGTTTTTAAAATATTTTGATTTTATAAGTGAGCTAGAAAAAGCTATTGTTTTAAAAAAATTTAAAGAAGTAGAGAAGGTTTTTGAAGAACACGAATCCGATGGTTGGCAGTTTTATAAATCAGAAGCACAATTTAATGATGTATTATTTGAAGGAATTTTAATCAAAGGAATAATCGACAGGATAGATGTAAGAGATGGCGATATTTGTATAATTGATTATAAGAGTGGTTCTGTTAATGCAAATTCTCTTCAAATACCATTTTATAAAGCTTTGATGGGATTGAGTGATGATGTGGAAGCTAAATTTTTTTCACTAAAATCGGCAGAATTTATCACTAGCAAAGCAAGTTTAGAAAAACTTATAGAAAAAATAAATGAAATCAAAGAGATCTCAAATAGAGCTTATGATTTTTATGATAAAAAACAGTACGAATATAGCGATTATCCGGTTTTAATAAAGGATTATAATGAGCGACTTTCATAGTTTTGAGGCTTTAGAGGCAAGTGCAGGAAGCGGAAAAACATTTGCTTTAGTTTGTAGATATTTAGGGCTAGTCTTTAGCGGAGTGGATCCAAACCGTATATTGGCACTAACTTTTACAAATAAAGCCGCAAATGAAATGAAAGATAGAATTATTCAAACTTTTTTAAATTGCGATGAGAAGTATTTTAAAGTCATCGCTTCAAATTTAAACACTACAGAGCAGCAAATCAAGAAAAAAAGAGAAGAAATTTACGATATATTTATACGTTGTGATATTAAAATTTTAACTTTTGATGCATTTTTTTCTAAAATTTTAAGGATTTTTGCTACAAATTTTGGACTTAGTAGCGATTTTGAAATAGATGAAGAAGGCGTAAAAGATATTGCTAATAAAGAATTTATAAAACTCATATCAAAAGATCGAGAATTGACAGATACAGTATCAACTTTTATAGTAGAAACAAACTCAACTTTAGAAAATTTTTTAAATACTCTTGATGAGATTGCAAATCAAATAGGCTATTTAGATTATCAAAAAAATACACCATTTCCAGATGATACAAATTTTGAGAATGCAAAAGAGCAGATTGTAAAATTTTGTGATGATATAAACGATCAAGAAGTATCCATTCAAGCAGAAAAATTAAAAGAGGAGATATCTAAAAATATTTTTTCTATCTTAGAGAAAGGTTTTATTAAATATGATGTTTTGAATTATAAAGGTAGTAAATTTTCAAAGCTTATTAAAAAAAATGAATATTTAAATTTACTTTACCAAAATTTTAAATTACATATGAAAAAATATATAGAAGATTTTGAAGTTTATAAAATTTCAAAATTTGGAGAAATTTTAGATTTATATATAGAAAACAAACAAAATATAAACAAAAAACTCAACAAGATTTCATTTAACGACCTATCCTCAATTATTTTTAATCTTTTAAAAGATAAAGATATGATAAATATGCTATATTTTCGCCTTGATTCTAAAATAGAACATATTTTAATAGATGAGTTTCAAGATACTAGCGTTATGCAATATAAAATTTTACTGCCTTTAATAGATGAAATTCTAGCTGGAGCTGGACAAAATGGTGTAGGCGGGCTGTTTTATGTAGGAGATATAAAACAAAGTATTTATAGATTTCGCGGTGCTAAAAAGGAGATTTTTGGACATTTAAAAGATAAATATAAACAAATAAAAATTTCTAAGCTAGATAAAAATTATAGAAGTGCAAAAGCCATCGTAAAATTCGTAAATAGCGTGTTTAGAAATATTTCAAATTATAATTATGAAGATCAAAAATCATACCTTAAATTTAAAGATTTATCAAATCAAAAGCCAATTATAAAAAATTTCGATTTTTTCGTACCAGAAGCTGATGATTTTGGATATATAAAATCTATTATAGTAGATGATTTGGAAGATAAAAATTTAGTTTTAGAATCTGCTGTTTTAGAAGTAGAAAATCTTTTAAAAAATGGAGTAAAAGCTAAAAATATCGCTATTTTATGCTACAAAAATTCAAACATAGATGCTTTAAAAGAGCTACTTTTAGAAGCAGATATTGATGCTAATGGCGAAGGTGGTAAAAATTTATTTGAAACCATATCTGTTAAAGCTATCATTGAGTATGCTAAATTTTGTCTTACAGAAGAAAAAATTTATGCTTTAAATGTTGAACATTTGACTTCTAAAAAACCACGTCTTTTAAAACTAAATCTACAAAAATCAAATTCTAAAAATGTACTATATTTGGCTAAAAATTTAGAGATTGGTCTTGAGGATAAAAATATTTTACTTTTATTAGAAGTTTGTGATAGATATGAAAATTTGACAGAATTTGTCTTTAACAATGATAAAATTTTAGCTATAAATGAAGAAAATTCGGGTGTAAATTTACTTACTATTCATAAATCAAAGGGGCTAGAATTTGATCATGTGATTATTTGCGATAATTTTCAAAGCAAAAAATCTAAAACTCAAAGTTTTATTAAAGAGTATAATGTAGAAAAAGATTCTTGGGATATAAAATTTAAAGTAAAAAATAGAGAATTTATTGATGAGAACTATTTGGAGTTAAAAACAAGGATTGATAATTTTGATAAAGAAGAGGATACAAATAAGCTTTATGTTGCTTTCACAAGAGCGGTAAAATCTCTAATAATCGTGAAATCTAGCACATCTAACAGTAAATTTAAAAATAAAAAAAATGAAAAAAATGAAAATTTTTTGTTAGATATAGGAGAATTTGAATTTGGAAATATAATTGCAGATACTATTTTAGAAAAAAAAGAAATTTTACCAAATCATATAAATTTAGCCAAAATAAAACCACAAAATATTGCAAAATCAAATGAAAAAGTTTTAAATTTACACTCTTTAAATTTTGGTTTAGCTCTTCATTTTGTTCTTGAAAATTGTGTTAGTTTTGAAATTTCTAATTTACAAAATTCAATTACAAAGGCTAAAAATATCTATTCTAAGTTTTTAAGTGTTGAAGATTTTGAGGATATTAATCAAAGATTGATAAATCTTTTTAAAAATCAAACTTTTATTGAAATAACTCAAAATTCTGAAATTTTAAAAGAGCAACCATTTAAAATTTCTAATGAATTTAAACAAATCGATCTGCTTTGTATTAAAGATGATGTTGTGAATATTATTGATTATAAGAGCGGATTGGGTTTTGAAGATAAAAATAATGAGCAAATTTTGAGCTATAAAAATGCTATATCTTGTTTTTTTCCAAATAAAATAGTAAATGCTTTTATTTTTTATATTTTAGAAGATGAAATTTTGATAAAAGAAGTTTAAATTTTACTTAAATTCAGTAAAGTTTAAGTAAAATTTATATAAAATCACACTTCATTAAATTTTTAATTAAGGGTAAATTATGACAAAAGTTACAAAACCTAGCGAAGTTAAACGCGATTGGGTTGTGATAGATGCAACTGGAAAAAGATTTGGTAGAATGCTTACAGAAGTTGCAACTTTATTGAGAGGAAAACATAAACCTTGCTACACTCCAAATGTTGATTGCGGTGATTATGTTATTATCATAAACGCTTCTAAGGCTGTTTATACTGGTTTAAATAAAGGCGAAGATAAGCTTTATCACAGACATTCGGGTTATTTTGGAAGTGTTAAGAGCGAAAAATTCGCAGATTTATTGGCTAAAAATCCAGTTAAATTATATCACTTAGCAGTTCGCGGAATGTTGCCAAAAACAAAACTTGGCAAAGAGATGATCAAAAAGCTTAAAGTTTATGAAGGCAACGAGCATCCGCACACCGCACAAATCAAAAGAGAAGGAAAATAATTATGGCAGTAGTTTATGCAACAGGAAAAAGAAAAACAGCTGTGGCTAAAGTTTGGGTAAAGCCAGGAAGTGGTAAGATAGCTGTAAATGATATGGATTTAAATTCATGGCTTGGCGGACACGAAGCCATAAAATTAAAAGTTATTCAACCTCTTTTAGTTACAAAACAAGAGACATCTATGGATATTAGGGCTGTAACTTTTGGTGGTGGATATAATGCTCAAGCTGAAGCTTTAAGACATGGAATTTCAAAGGCACTTGCTGCTATGGATAAAGATTTTAGAGCATTGTTGAAACCAAAAGGGCTATTAACAAGAGATAGTAGGGTTGTTGAAAGAAAGAAATTTGGTAAAAGAAAAGCTAGAAGAAGCCCGCAATTCTCTAAAAGATAGTAATTTTTTTATGAGATTTTTTGAGTTTATTTTAGTAATTAAATGCATCTTAAAAGAAAGGAAAACTTATGAAAAAGATTTTATTGGCACTTAGCTTGTGTGCTACAACTGCATTGGTAGCAAATGAAGATAGTTATGGTTGGCAGATTACGCCTGTAGTTGGCGGAACTGTTTTTGATGGTCGTTTAGATCTTAAACAAGAGTTCTTTTTTGGATTAAGAGTGGCTAAAAATATTGAAAGTAGCTTTATTGATCATATAGAATTAGGCTATGATAGAATTAGTAACGGCAAACAAAAAAATAAAGAAAATAAATATAATATGAATTCATATCATTTGAGTGCAATTAAAAATTTAGATATTACTGATAATTTTAAATTTTATGGCTTACTTGGTGGTGGTTATTTGAGATTTAATGATGGTGTAAGTCATCCAGATAGCGGATTTGCTCAAGTTGGATTAGGAACTAAGTATTATATTGCTGATAATTTTAATTTAAGATTAGAAGCTAGAGATGTTATAACGCTTAAAGGTAAGGTTAGTAATAACTTATTTTACTCTTTAGGTTTTGGTGTTGATTTTGGTAAAAGGGAGCAACTAAAAATTCTTCAAGAGGTCGCTATTGTTATAGGCGATGAAGATGGCGATGGCGTTTTAGACAATCTTGATAAATGTCCAGGAACTCCTGCTGGCGTTGTTGTAGATGAGCATGGTTGCGAAAAAGTAATTAGATTAAATTTAGGCGTAAATTTTGATTTTGATAGTGCAAAAATTAGTCAAGAATATAAGGCTGAATTAGAAAAAGTATCTTCTTTTTTAGTTGATCACGATGATTATAAAGTCTTGCTAGAAGGTCATACTGATAGCAAAGGAACTAAAGATTATAATCAAAAACTTTCAGAAAAAAGAGCAGTTAGTGTTAAAAACGCTCTTGTTGATTTAGGTGTTGATGTTGATAGAATTTCAATTGTTGGTTATGGTGAAACTCAGCCAATAGCGGATAACTCAACAGAAACTGGACGTGCAGAAAATAGAAGAGTTGAAGCTAAATTTAAAAATTAATTATTTTTATTTAACAGGATACCTTTTTGGGTATCCTAATTTAATATGCAAAAAACAATTCTTTTTGATTTAGACGGGACTTTAATAGATTCTACAATCTCTATTTTAGAGGGATTTCGCAAATCTTTTTTAAAATTTAATGAGCAATATCCAGGCGATGAGATAGTTAAGAGTTTAATTGGTTATCCTCTTGATATTATGTTTATTAAGTTAGGTATAAGTGAGAAATTTGCAAACAAATTTGTTTTAGCATATAAAAGTGAATATAAAAAAACATATCTTCAAACAACAACCTTGCTTCCAGCAGTTAAAGATGCAATTTCTATAGCATATCAATTTGCAGATTTAGGAGTGGTTACTACTAAAACGTCAAAGAATTCTAAAATATTGCTAAAACATTTAGGTATTGCAAAATATTTTAAAGTTATTATTGGTAAGGATGATGTTATAAACCCTAAACCAGACCCAGAGCCTATTTTATTGGCTTTAAAATTAATGAATAAAACAAAGCAAAATGCTTTTATGATTGGCGATACAAAACTTGATATAATATCAGCAAAGTCTGCAGGAATTAACTCTTTTGCATTGACTTGTGGATACTCAAATTTTCAAGAGCTTAGTAAATTTACTACTCAAATTTACAATAATTGCTTGGAAGCAATTTTAATTATTAAAGAAAAATAAGTTAAAAATATAAGTTTTTAAAATTAATCTAAATGTTAAATAAATTTAGATAGAATAAATTCTCTTATAAAAATATGATTTAAATTCAGGAGATTTGATGAGTAAAATTATGAAAACAATGGACGGCAACGAAGCCGCTGCATATGCTGCATATGCTTTTACTGAAGTTGCTGGAATTTACCCTATTACGCCTAGTTCACCTATGGCTGATTATACTGATATTTGGGCTAGCCAAGGCAAAAAAAATATTTTTGGAATGCCAGTTAAAATTGTTGAAATGCAAAGTGAAGCAGGAGCTGCTGGTTCAGTGCATGGCTCTTTGCAAGCAGGAGCATTAACTACAACTTATACGGCCGCACAAGGTCTTTTATTAAAAATTCCAAATATGTATAAAATAGCAGGTCAGATGCTACCAGGTGTTATTCACGTCGCAGCTAGATCTTTGGCGGCACAAGCTTTATCTATTTTTGGAGATCACCAAGATATATATGCTTGCAGACAGACAGGTTTTGCAATCCTAGCAAGTGATAGCGTGCAAGAGGTTATGGATATAGCAGGGGTTGCACATTTGGCTGCTATTGAGGGAAGAGTTCCTTTTATGCATTTTTTTGATGGATTTAGAACAAGCCATGAAATTCAAAAAGTTGAAGTTATGGATTATAAACATTTTGCTAATTTGCTCAATTATGATTCTGTTCAAAAATTTAGAGATGAAGCTTTAAATCCAGAACATCCAAAAACAAGAGGCACAGCACAAAATGATGATATTTACTTTCAAACTAGAGAATTAACAAATAAATTTTATGATAATTTACCAGATATTGTAGCGAAATATCTAGCTGAAATTTCAAAAATAACAGGTAGAGAATATAAGCCATTTAACTATTATGGCGATAAAGACGCCACAAGAGTTATTGTGGCGATGGGTTCTGTAAATCAAGCATTAGAAGAAGTTGTTGAACATTTAAATAAAAATAGTGAAAAGGTGGGAATTATCAAGGTTCATCTTTATAGACCATTTAGTGTTAAATATCTTTTTGATGTAATGCCAAAGAGTGTAGAAAAAATAGCAGTTTTAGATAGAACAAAAGAGCCAGGTAGCTTAGGAGAGCCGCTTTATTTAGATATAAAAGCAGCATTTTATGGAAGAGAAAACGCACCTTTAATAATTGGCGGAAGATATGGACTTAGCTCAAAAGATGTTGATCCTGCACAGCTTATAGCAGTTTTTGATGAATTAAAAAAAGATGATCCAAAAAATGGATTTACAATAGGAATAAATGATGATGTAACCTTTACATCTCTTGAAGTTGGTAACAAAATTTCACTTGGAAATAGCGATGATATAGAGTGCTTATTTTATGGTCTTGGTGCAGATGGTACAGTTGGAGCAAATAAGAATTCTATAAAAATAATAGGAGATAAGACAAATTTATACGCACAAGCATATTTTGCATATGATAGTAAAAAGTCAGGTGGTTATACAAGAAGTCATTTGAGATTTGGTAAAAAACCAATTAGATCTACTTATTTAGTTTCTAATCCACATTTTGTTGCCTGTTCAGTTGCTGCTTATTTAGATATTTATGATGTGATTGATGGTATTCGAGAAAATGGTACATTTTTGCTAAATTCTATATGGGATGCAAAAGAAACTATTGAAAAAATTCCAAATAAAGTTAAGAAAATTTTAGCTCAAAAAAAAGTTAATTTCTATATTATAAATGCTACTAAATTAGCAAGAGATATAGGTCTTGGAAATCGCACAAACACGATCATGCAATCAGCTTTTTTTAAATTAGCAAATATTATTCCTTTTGAAGAAGCAAAATTTCATATGAAAGAATACGCTAAAAAAACGTATGCAAAAAAGGGCGACAAAATAGTTGAGATGAATTATGAAGCGATCGATCAAGGTTCTGATAAATTAGTAAAAATTGAAGTTGATGAGAGTTGGTTAAATTTAGATAATACCACAAAAAAAGAAGATAAATATATAGGAAATGATTTTATAGAAAGAGTTGTAAAGCCTATGAATGCAGCTAGGGGTGATAGTTTGCCTGTCTCAGCATTTTTAGGTCGTGAAGACGGTAGCTTTACAGAAGGCACTACCCAATATGAAAAAAGAGGGGTAGGGGTTATGGTTCCAAAATGGATTTCGTCAAACTGCATACAGTGCAATCAATGCGTTTTTGTCTGTCCTCATGCAGTAATTAGAGCTTTTTTACTTGATGAAAATGATGAAAAAAATGCACCAACAGGAGTTCAAGAAAATCTTTTAGATGCAAAAGGTAAAGAGATAAAAGGGTTAAAATACAAAATACAAGTTAGCCCGCTAGATTGTACAGGTTGTGAGTTGTGTGCTCAAAATTGTCCTAGTAAAGAAAAATCATTAGTTATGGTTCCTCTTGAAGAGGAATTAAATAAAGGCGAGCAAGAAAATGCAGACTTTTTATTTGGAAGCGTAACTTATAAAGACGATTTAATGAGCAATGAAAGTGTTAAAGGCGTAGGATTTTCAGAGCCTTATTTTGAATTTCACGGAGCTTGTCCAGGGTGTGGAGAAACGCCTTATATTACTTTAATAACTCGACTTTTTGGCGATCATATGATAGTTGCAAATGCGACAGGATGTAGCTCTATTTATGGGGGTTCTGCTCCATCTATGCCATATAAAAAAGATAAAAGTGGAAAAGGTGTAGCTTGGGCAAATTCGCTTTTTGAAGATAATGCTGAGTTTGGAATGGGTATGAAAATAGCCACTGAAACAATCAGACACCGAATAGAAAATATTATGCTTAGCACAAAAAACAAAGCACCAAATTCTTTAAAAGCACTCTATAATGATTGGTTAGAAAATAAAAATTCAAGTTCTCAAACTGCAAAAATTCGAGATATGCTAGTGCCAATTTTAGAGCAAAATTTAGAAATCGAGGGAGTAAAAGAACTTTTATCTTTAAAAAATTATATAGCAAATAAGTCTCAATGGATTATAGGTGGCGATGGTTGGGCTTATGATATTGGTTATGGTGGACTAGATCATGTGTTGGCAAGTGGCGAGAATGTAAATATTTTGGTTTTAGATACTGAGGTTTATTCAAATACTGGCGGACAAAGCTCAAAATCATCAAGAGCAGGATCTATTGCTCAATTTACAGCCTCTGGAAAACCTGTGCAAAAAAAAGATTTAGGCATTATGATGATGACTTATGGAAATATTTTTGTAGCCCAAATAAATTCAAACGCCTCGCAAGCAAATGTTATAAAAGCAATAATAGCAGCAGAAGCTTATGAAGGACCTAGCTTAATCATAGCATATAGCCCTTGTATAGCTCATGGTATAAAAGGCGGATTATCTCACTCAGGAAATCAAGCAGAATTAGCCACTAAATGTGGATATTGGCCAACATATACTTACGATCCACGCCTCATAAAAGAAGGTAAAAATCCATTAAAATTAACTTCAAAAGAACCTGATTTTAATCTTTATGAAGAATTTTTGATGCATGAGACAAGATATAATGCTTTAAAAAAGATAAATCCAGTAGAAGCAGATTTGCTTTTTGCAAAAAATAAAGCAGATGCTCAAAAAAGATATAGACAGCTAAAACGTTTAGCATCAGCTGATTACAGTGATGAGTTATTATAAATTTAAAGAAGAAAGGGATATTTTCTCTTTCTTTTTAAATTCATATATAGATTATTAAATTTTACATTTTTACACAAAATATAAAAAATAACCAAAACGATAATTAATATCAGAGATTTTTAAGAATAAATTTTATATAATTAAGAAAATTTAAGGAGAATGTATGTCTGTTTTGGTTATTGGAGCTGATGAAATAACGCCAATCAAGGCTGTTTTAAAAGATTTGGGTGCTAGCAGAATTGAACACTGGGATGCAAGAAATGAAAATAGAGTAAATAGGAAGTCTATTCCTAATGATACTGAGTGTGTGGTAATGCTAACATCATTTTTAAATCACAATACTATGAAAAAAATAAAAAGCGATGCAAAAAAAAGAAAAATTCCTCTTGTTTGTGCAAAAAGAAGCGTAAGTTGTGTATTTTGCGAGTTTTGCAAAGTATTTAATTTAGAAAAAGAATTTTGTTCAGAAAAAAAGTAGTATGAAATTTGGTTTTATTTTTGGTGGTAGAGAATTTATACCAGAAATTTTTAATAGCTATAGTAGATATGAAATTAGGTTGTTTTTTATAATTTTTTATAATTTTTGTGTAGATAAAGAGCTAAAAATACCTTTGATTTTTGCAAAAAAAGCTAAGAATTTAGAGGAAATTTTCACTCTTTATATAGATTTTTTGTTAAAATCTCATAGCCTGCAAAATAATAAAACTATAAAATTTTGCCCTATATCAAATTTTATAGTTAAAAATTATGGAAAAAATATTAATCAAATTGTGTTACAATCTCCAAAATTTAGAGTTGCTAAATTTATTAAAATGATATTTTTTAAAGAGAATCCAGGATTGATTTTTGATAGCGAGTTTCTCTTTAAAAATTATGTTTTTAGTAAGATATTATTAAAACATAGTAACAATGGGATTGTGATAAAAGATGAAATGATTCGTTTAAATAAAAAAGATGGCACTCATCTTTGCGTGATTCCATGTTTTTTGAAATTTGACTTAAATAAAAAAGCTTTAAATGATAAGATTGAGCAAGCTTTTGATTTAAGTAGTGGGAGTCGGGAAATTTACTTAGTTTTGCCTAAACAAAATGGTTTTTGCAAACATATTTCGGTAAATAGTTGCTCTATTTTAGATGGTAATAAGACCATTAAATTAGTGCCTTATTCAATAACAAATAAAATTATACAAAGGAATTAATATGTCATTGGCGATAGTTTATGGAAGTTCGATGGGAAATACAGAAAGTGCAGCTAAAACTATATGTGAAAAATTGGGTTTAGCATGTGATGTTATAAATATAGCAGATACCGATGCTAATACTTTAAATGGTTATGATAAGCTTATATGTGGTACTTCTACTTGGAATAGCGGTGATTTGCAAGATGATTGGGAATATTTTGATTTTTCAGGACTTGATTTAAATGGCAAGACAGTTGCTGTTTTTGGCGTAGGTGATAGTCAAAGTTATGGTGATGAATTTTGCAACGGCCTGAAAAAACTATATGATAAATTAGTCGAAGCTGGTGCAGATATAAATATTGGCAAAGTAAGTAGCGATGGGTATGATTTTGAAGCAAGTGAATCACTGGGCGATGATGGAAAATTTGTTGGCTTAGTGCTTGATTATGATAATGAAGAAGAAAAGTCAGAAGATAGAATTTCAAACTGGGTAGATAGCATTAAGCAATATTTTGAATAAAATTTGGATTATTTTTAGATATAAATTTAGTTTTAGCTTTTAGATATTTTTGATTTTTAAAATATATGCTTCAGTAAATTTATATCTTGACTTAAAGTAATATTTAAAATAAAATTTGCATATATTTAATATCTAGAACTAGTTTTATCAATAAAAACATTATCTCAGAGTTTTTGTTTAATTTGTGCGATATTTGATTAGTATTAAATAAGCTAAATTCGTTTTATAAATAGCAAATAGATACTTATGGTATTTAGCAATTAAAAGCTGGAGTTCAAAATTCACATTAACTCAGCTACAATGCGTGCAAATAGCTTTTGATTTTAATAAAGCTTGTGATGATAAAATAAAAATTAAAAGCTTTAGATGGCGGTTATTTCAAGCATCAATGTATTAAAATAAAATGTGGTGGTGATTCTTAAAAAGCCATAAGCAAATTATTATTTAAATTCCATAAGAGCCTTTTAAACTTAGGGTCGTTTGATTTGCGTGAGTTGCAAAATATTCTTTATAGCTATTTATTGAGTATAAATAAAAAGTCAATTATATAAGATAGTAAAAACATAAATTTAATAAATATCAATTTAAATTTAGCATTTATGTAGATATCAAGGTAGGATTAATAGAAATAATATCTGCAATAACAACAATGATAACTTATAAAATAATGATTTAAAAAAGGAAAATAATAACACCTATAGACAATACAATAAATCAGCAAGAGAGCAAAATTCAAGAATTGATGAGTTTATATAAGAATCTTAAAGAGAGTTATTGTGAGCTAGATAAAGATTGAGAAAATTTAGAGAGCTATCACAAAGAGCTAGAGCTACAATATAAAAACAAACGAAACGCAAACTTTACAGAGTTTTTAACACAGCAACAAAAAAATTTTAAATCAGGCACTAGAGGCAGAATACAAGAATTTATAAAATTTATCAAAACAAAACTTAAAGAACTTGTTTTTCTTCAAAACTATTATTTATTTTTCATCCTTTTTGTAGTTTAAATTTTTTATCTGTGTAAGAATTTGTATTATGGTCGCCTACACTAATCAAAGCTTTGCATCTAGTAATTGCAAGAGCTATAAAAAATATAAAAATCCATTTTTTCATATTTAAACATCTCTTTTTTGTAATTTTTTAATTCGTAAAAAGAAGCCAGATATTTATATTAATTCATAAAATTTAAGAGCATAAAAATTGTTTAATTCTTATATATAAAATTTATTAAAGAGGCTCTCCCTTTTTGAGTAGTTGTTAAGCGTAGTGATATCTCCAATACCCATTATAAAGTCAGTTTGACTTACTGAGTTACTGTTTGAATCAAGTGGATCTATATATTTTTTATCAAATAAATTTTGAATTTCGGCTTTTATGGTGAAATTTTCATTTGGTCTAAATATGACATAAAAATCAAAAATTATCGGTTGTGCTTTTAGTTCTTCTGTTTCACTTATACGCATTTTGCTTTCATTATTAAATTTTGATGAATAAACATCAGGAATGATAGCATCTCCTTTAGCTTTTGCTACTTTAGCACGTTTACTTTTGCCGTAATATTTTGCAGTTGTTCCTATTGTCAATTTTTTTTTCAAAAAGTCTTAGTCCAAGCTCAATTGATCCATAATTTTTTGGTAGCATTGATATCATATATTATCTGCTGTAGAAGCATCCGCTCTTACAATTGCAGCAGCATAAGAACTTGGCTGGTCTGTCTTTTGGTGTGCATAAGCTAAATTTGCATAAAAAATCCTATATCGTAGTTAAACTCTAGTTCAAATCCTTTATGTTTACATCTTTTGGATGGCTTAGGTGTGTTATGTGCGGATAGCAGTTAAACTTGCTTTTGTTATTGCACTCTCTTTTTGCATTAATAATATAGTCTTTTATCTTTGGTTATAAAATAGCATTTTAAAGACTACGGTATCGTTATCGCTAAATAATCTCTCTTTATATGAGTTAAAGCATATTCTATAGTCCTAGCTTACTCTGTCTTTAAGTCTATTCCGACAGCTTGATTTCCAATTTCTGAGAAATATACCTCTTTAATTCTATGCGTTTTTGAGTAGATTATGAAAGGCGTAAAAAACTCGTGAAAATTTGTTGAAAATCCAAATGAGTAGTTATAAAATTTACCATCTCTTCCTTGTTGCACTGATAAATCTTATTCTTTATAATCTTCTAAAAAAACGTATCTTCTTCACTGCCATCATTGTCTTTATCTTCTTTAAATTTGCAATATTGTTTAGCATATTTAAGCCAAAATTCCTCTATATTGTCTAGCTAAACTATTTCCTGTTATAGTACCATTTTTAAATTTACCAATAGGTCACTCACCACCTGTGCCTTTATATCTACGAAAAATTTCTCATTAGTAGCTATATTTTGATGGTTGATATTGAAATTTAGTGTATAGGTATTATGTCTTAAAGTGCTATAAAGATAGAAAGTTTGAATTTCTTGTTTACCATCAGGTTGAAATGTATTTGATTTAGTGCTTTGCATGCATTGAATATAGCCTTTAGGATATTTTTTCCTCCATCATATTCTAGACATTGATCTGGTGTATCTGATTCTCCATTTTCAAAATTATAAGCAAGCTCTTTTGGATGGCGATTTTTTTGATATTTATTTTTAAGCAAATTCATACCAAAAGTCGTTTCTAGTTTTGTATCATATAAAAGCTCCAAAGAAAAAGCCTGACTTATATCGAATGTTTTTGATGCATTTTTACTAATTAAATTCTCTTTTATCTCTTTGCTATTAAATTTAGAACATTTTCATATTTTTGCTCTCCTGCATTATATGCATAAAGCATTTTGATATCTATATTTTTATTGTTGTTGAGATTTAATTTATTTGGTAGTTATTATTTACTATTTTTCTACCTGAAAGGGCTATTTTTAGATCTCTAAATTGCAAAATTAATTCATTATGCTCATCTATATATTCTTTTTTGTGAGGTTGTTTTTTGGTTTATTTTGTAGTAGTGATGGCTAAAAATGTGCTCTATTAAGCTTTTTTCTATACTCTTTTTCACACTTAGTATGATTTGATAAAATATAACCTGTGCAAGCTTTTTCTATATCCTTTCTATCAACATCTTTTATGTTTATACCCCCCCCCATTTTCATAATCTTGAGAAATTTTACGGATACTGCTTGCAAATAAAATCCTATTTGAGAATCGTTTAAAAATTGATGTTTTAATGCAAGAGCTATTATATAGCTTTGAGCAGCAGCATTTGTGCCACCAAAAATTTTGTCATAAAGCCTGCATTTTTATCACCTTGTATAATATCATCAACGACAATAGTTTTAAAATTTACTGATCCTATAAGCGAATTTATTCCACCACTTCTTCTTTTTTTTCTTTATATTCTACAGAAACTTCATTCAAAAGCACATTTTGTGCTACACACAATAAAGCAATCAAAGAAGATAAAAAGCAGATATTAGAAAGATTTTTTATAAAATTATCTTACTCCTTTTAAATTAAAATTTTGATTTTAACAACAAACATCACAATAATTATTATTAAAAATTCAAGAAGTCATCGTTATATTTTAAATATGTTTAATAAAAACTAAATTTAAAAAAATAAATTTATGTGATTAAACATTTTAGTCTTTAATACGATTAATTAAATTTAATTAATCTTGACTAGTTTAAAACAGATAGTTTAACTCTTTTTTAAAATTTATAAATTATTTTATAGTATAATTTCAAAACATTTAAAATTTAGGAGAAAATAATGAATGAAAATGAAATTTTAGAAAAATTAAAAAGCGTGATTTATCCAGGGTTTAAAAAAAGCATTGTTGAGTTTGGTTTTGTAAAAGAGATAAAAGTCAAGGATGGAATTTTTATAAGCCTTGAGATTGTTTCAAATAAAGCAGAAGTGTCGCAAAAATTAGCAAAAGATATTAAAAATTTATTAGGCGAAAATACATTTGTGGAGATAAAAACTCCAAAAATTCAAGAAGAAAAAAGCAACTCTCAAAGCGGTAAAAATATCGCCCCGCAAATAAAGCATTTTGTTATGGTAAGTAGCGGAAAAGGTGGAGTTGGTAAAAGCACAACAACTGTAAATTTAGCTATTTCAATGGCTAAATTGGGTTTAAAAGTAGGTGTTTTAGATGCTGATATTTACGGTCCAAATATCCCTAGAATGCTTGGCGAAGAAAATACTCAACCAATTGTAATAGGTCAGACTCTAAAGCCGATTTTAACTCACGGAATCGAAATGATGAGTATGGGCGTTTTGATACAAAGCGGTCAAGGTCTTATGTGGCGTGGAGCGATGATTATGAAAGCTATCGAACAACTTTTAAGAGATGTAGCGTGGGATGAGCTTGATATTTTATTTATAGATATGCCACCAGGTACAGGTGATGCTCAAATCACACTTGCTCAAAGCGTTCCAGTTACGGCAGGAGTTTGTGTTACAACCCCACAAGTTGTAGCCCTTGATGATACTGCGCGAAGTCTTGATATGTTTGAAAAACTTCACATTCCAATTGCAGGCGTGGTTGAAAATATGAGCGGTTTTATATGTCCTGATAATGGCAAAGAGTATGATATTTTTGGAAAAGGTGGAAGCAAAAAATTAGTAGAAAAATATGGCACCGAAATTTTAGGCGAAATTCCGATAGAAATCGCTATTAGAGAGGGCGGAGATGCAGGAAAGCCAGTTAGTTTTTATGCACCAAATAGCATAAGTGCAACGAGATACGAAGCTGCAGCTACAAGGCTTTTAGAGATTATCAAAAAAATAGATGATGAAAACTTAGCAAGCAATGCCGCCATCCAGCCCGACAACTCAGGAAAAGCACATTGTCATTGATTTAGATAATTAAAATTTACAAAATAAGGATGAATATGATTGAAAATATGGATAAATTTAATGAATTTGTTAGTGATATAAAAACAAAAAATTTTTATAAAGAGCCACTAGCTTGGGCTTTTGGTAGGCTTAATAAAGGCATTATGGAGCCTGATAAAATTTTAAGTGTAGATTATGCTGTTGTAAATTTTAAAGAAAATTTCTCTTCAGCGGCTGTTATTTTATGGGCTTTAAATGAGTGTGGTGTAAATTTAGATTTAACAAAAAGCGAATTTGTTGCTACATTAGATAAAAAAGTTGTTTCAAAAATTCTAGAAATTTTTGAGTTTTTAAAAGATGAAGCAAAAGGTCAAAAACATAGAAATTTGCAAAATTTATTAACGATAAAAGAGCTTTTAGATGAAAATAACTTTTGTGTAACATTTTTATTTAGTGATGATAGGTCTCAAAGCGTTGAGAGCGTGTATTTGAAGCTATATTTACTATCTTTACAAAAAGTGGCGATTAGATCTATAAATTTAGATGGAGCTTTTGGTCTTTTACCAAATGTAGCGTGGAATGAATTTGGACAGCCAATTGAGCTTAGTTGGCTTAGAGAAAATGAAATTTTGCTAAAAATGAGCGGAAAATATCCAAACATAATTAGCGTAGATAAATTTCCTAGATTTCTACAGCACATAATCCCTCAAGATAGCGTTAGAATTTTAGATAGTTCTAAAGTTAGAATGGGTGCACAGCTAGCAAATGGCACAACTATAATGCCAGGAGCAAGTTATGTAAATTTCAACTCAGGCACGACAGGCAAGGTTATGGTTGAGGGTAGAATTTCAAGCTCTGTAATAGTAGGCGATGGTTCAGATATTGGCGGAGGAGCTAGCATTTTAGGGGTTTTAAGCGGAACAAATGGAAATCCTATTAGTATCGGCAAAAGAACTCTTTTGGGAGCAAATTCAGTTACAGGCATTCCTCTTGGTGATGATTGTATAGTTGATGGAGGGATTGCTATTTTAGAAGGAACTAAAATTTTTATAGATGAAAAAAATAGAGTCTTGCTTCAAAAATCAAATCCAGATTTTAAATTTGATAGAGAAATTTATAAAGCAAAAGATCTGTCGTTTTTAAACGGACTTCATTTTAGGCAAGATAGCCAAACAGGTCAAATCACAGCTAGCCTAAGCATTAGAGCTATAAAATTAAATGAAAATTTACATTAAGGAGCGATTATGGTAGAGATTAAAAATTTAACGATGAGATTTGGCACACAACTTCTTTTTGAGGATATAAATTTAACGCTAAATAAAGGCAATAGATACGGTCTTATAGGTGCAAATGGGGCTGGAAAATCAACATTTTTAAAAATTCTAAGTGGTGAAATAGAAGCAAGTAGTGGTGAGATTAGTATTGATTCTGGTCTTAAAGTAGGAGTTTTGGGTCAAGATCAGTTTGCATTTGAAAATTTTACTTTAAAAGATGCAGTTTTATACGGAAATAAAAGACTTTATGACGCTGTTAAGGAAAAAGAGCGTCTTTATATGAGTGAGGAATTTACAGATGAGATAAATGAAAGATTAAGCGAGCTTGAAATTATCACTGCTGAAGAAGATCCAACATATGAGTATGAGACAAGATGCGAGAGAATTTTATCATCTTTGGGGTTAAATGAGTATGATAAACTTATGAGCGAGATTGAAAACTCAGATAAATTTAAAGTTTTATTAGCTCAAGTTTTATTTCCTAAGCCTGATATTTTATTTTTGGATGAGCCTACAAATAACCTTGATATTGAAGCTATCTCGTGGCTTGAAAATGAACTAAATCGCCACGATGGAACGATGGTTGTTATCAGCCACGATAGACACTTTTTAAATGGAGTTTGTACTGATATTTTAGATGTAGATTTTAAAAAAGTGCGTGAATTTGCAGGAAATTATGATGACTGGTATATCGCCTCAAATTTGATACAAAAACAAGCACAAATGGAAAGAGACAAAAAACTAAAAGAAAAAGAAGAATTAGAAAAATTTATAGCTAGATTTAGTGCAAATGCTAGCAAAGCCAAGCAAGCTACAAGTCGTCAAAAAAAACTTGATAAGCTCGATATCAGCGATATTTTAACAAGTTCAAGAAGAGAGCCAAGTATAGTTTTTAAAATGAATAGAGAAATAGGAAATGAAATTTTAGAATTAAACGAAATTTCAAAAAGTTTTGGTGAAAAAATCATTTTTGATAAATTTAATTTTAAACTTGAAAAAGGTGACAAAGTTGCCATTATAGGTAAAAACGGCGTTGGCAAAAGCACTCTTTGTAAGATTATAACGGCAGAAATTTTGCCAGATAGTGGAAGTGTGCATTTAGGAGCTACGATTGAGCCTGGATACTTTGCACAAGATATAAATTCTAAATTAACAAGTGATTTAAAACTTTATGAACATTTACAAGATAGCAAAAATAAAGACTTAGATGAGATTAGGCGTTGTCTTGGTAGGATGCTTTTTAGCGGAGCCGAACAAGAAAAAAGCGTAAAAGATTTAAGCGGAGGCGAAAAACATAGAGTAATGCTTAGTAAATTAATGCTTATAAAGCCAAATTTGCTTATCTTAGATGAGCCAAACAACCACCTTGACTTAGAAGCTATTATCGCTCTTGGCGAAGCTCTTTATCAGTTTAGAGGAAATGTCATTTGTGTAAGCCACGATAGAGAGTTAATCGATGCATTTGCAAATAGAATTATCCACCTAAAAGGAGATGGTGAAGTGGTTGATTTTAGAGGGAGCTTTGAGGAGTATAGAAACACCCTTTATCAAGATTATTAATATAGCCTAAGCAACATTAATTTATATCTAGCCCGCTAAAAGTGGGCTTTAATTAAATTTATAGTCTAAACATCAATTTAATGATAAAGCTATTTGTTTTTATTTTACAAGCCTTTAATATTTTTATTATCAGGTTTTGCTCTGTTTTAGTTTTTAAAGACTTTTATTTTTAAATTCATTTAAAATACTAACTCATTATCAACTTTTAGTGTAAATTTACACATAATTTTATCAAAATCTATATTTATTGTTTTTTAATAAAAATTTTATGGTATAATGCCACACATTTTTTTGTATTTTATAATGTTAAATAATAATTTCAAGGAAAAATATGAATAAAAGTTTTAAAACAAAGTATAATATCAAAACATCTCAAGTAAAAGCTGTTCCTGAGATAGCTAAAAACTGCCAATCTTCTACCGCAACGGGGGGGGGTGCGAGCTTATTTAGGACATTTTCACTTGCGTTGTTGATGAGCGGGCTGTTGTCGAGTATAGTGTATGGGAGTGATAACGCCTATATATTTGATGAATTAGGCAACAATGAGGGAAATAATTACGGCTCTACGGTAGCTCCATATAAATGTGTTGATAATGATTGTTGGTTAGACAGGAAGAAAGTTCGTATAAATAAATCTAATGAGTCCGTCATTTTATCTCACTTGCTCAATAAAACAGGAGCAAATACTCAACTTACTAATAAAGATTTCTTACATACGGTTGCTATTGGTTCTCGTGCAGTAGGTGGTGGAAATGATGCAACCGCTATAGGTTACCGTGCTATTGTCGGTAAAAACATTAGTATAATTGATAACGAAGACAGCCATCAAGGAACGGCGGTTGGATATCGAGCCTTTTCGTATGGAAATGAGTCTGTGTCGTTAGGGAATGACACTGTTGCTTATGGCGAGTCATCTATTTCTATTGGTTCTGATAATATAGGATCTGGAATGAAAGATTATTCAACAAAAGGTCTTAGCTATGACATTTGGAAATTATTTCGTGAAAATGGTGAAAAATTTAATTATACCGGAGAATATGCAGCAATAGATGGAGCCGATCAAACCACTACTAAAGAAAAGTATCAAGAATATTTATCAATGTATGATAAAAAAAACCCTTATTATAAAACTCATAACTGGGCATTTGGTGATTCATCTATTGCTATTGGCAATAGAAATGTAGCTTACGGACATGGTTCATTGGCTATTGGAAATCTATCTGTTGCTAAAGGTAATTACTCTACCGCACTAGGGACTGGAACTTTAGCATTCGGTGATTCATCAGTAGCTTTGGGGAATGAAGTTTATATTTATTCAGATCAAAGTGTTGGAGTTGGTAACAATATACAAGCACTTAATAGAGGATCTATGGTGTATGGGTTAAATTCTTATGCTGGTGGAACTGGTTCTGTAGCTATAGGAACAAGAGCAATGTCAAATGTTAAAATTCAAGGAGAACATAATAATATAATTGGTAATGGTACAGAAAGAGTTGTATTAGATGAATTATATGATGGTAATAGTACAGATAATAATACAAAAATATATAACAAATTATCTAAATTGGATCAAAATAAAGAAAATTTATATTCAGTTGTTGCAACAAAACAAGATGGTACAGGAGAATTAAAAGCCGAAACAAATAGTAAGACTGGAGCAGTTGCAATAGGATATTATGTTATAGCAAGTGGAGAAAATTCATTAGCATTAGGAAGACAAGCATATTCAAAAGGAGATAAATCAGTTGCTATAGGACCATATGCTTATTCAAAAGGAGAAGAATCATTTGCATTAGGATATGGTTCTAAATCTATTGGAAATAAATCATTTGCAATAGGTGCTTATTCAAGAGCAGAAGGAAAAGATTCAATAGCATTAGGTATTGGTTCAAAAGTTTTAAGTAATACTAGCAATAATGAATTAAACGGCGAAAACTCAATGGCTTTAGGTAATGCTTCAGAAGCTACGATGAAAAACTCAGTAGCATTAGGTTATAATTCTAATACAAGATATTATTATACTGGAACCGAAGCTGATCCAAAACCGTCGAATAAGAATAATAGCAATAATGCAATAAGTTTAAAGCCCTATATTCCATCAGGAACAAGTTATGAATATATAGCAACATCAGAAGATGGTGTTGTTTCTGTTGGTGGTTGGGATAAGGGCTCTGGAAATATAGGACGCAGAAGAATAATCAATGTAGCTCCTGGTGCATTAGATAGCGACGCTGCTACTGTTGGGCAATTAAAAGCCTTAGAATATGCATATAAAGAGGGAGTGGTTGCTTATTATACAAAAGAAGGCAATAAGACATTTAAAGTTATTAAGGATACAGACGGTAAATTTTATAAAGTAAATACTGAAAATGGAACGCCGTTAGATAATAAAGCAATAGATGCCAATAAGGTTTTTGCTGGTCCTAAGGGAGCAAATGAAAAAACAAGATTGGAAAATGGCAAAAATATTATTGATATGGGAGATAAAATTAAATTTGCACATATCCTAGATGGCGAAATTTCTCAAAATTCAGACGAAGCAATAACTGGAACGCAACTTCATCAATTAGGAAAAACTATTTTAGGTTTAGAAGTAAATAGTAGTGATAAAACTAAATTTAATACTCCTACATTTACCGCAGTTGAATACAACGGAGCACCAAAAACTGGTAGAAATAACCAACAAAAAACTACTCCTCCAACAACATTTAAAAAAGCAATCGATGAAACTATCATCGCTATAAATAAAGGTTTTATATTTGGAGATGCTGAAAACAACGCAACACATCAATTGGGCGATAGTTTGATAATAAAAGCTGGAAATATGAAGATTAAAGAATTGAATAAAGAAGCTAATTTTTCAAGCAATAATATTAGAACTTCATATTTAAAAAATAACAAAGAGCTTTTAATCGGCATAAAAGACGAACCAACATTTAAAAGAGTTATGCTAGATAATAACAATACGCCAACAAGCGATAAAGAATTAGTTACTAAAGCATATGTTGATAGTAAATTAGGAAGCGGCACATCAAATTTACACTATTTGTCGGTGCAAGGTTCTAAACAAGATACTAATTCAAATTACAACAACGATGGAGCAAAAGCAGAAAATTCAGTAGCCATAGGCGTCGGTGCTAAAGTAGAAGCTCCTACTGATGCAAACAATTATATAGATAGTGAAAAACCAAACGCAGAAGGTGGGGTTGCTATAGGATATAATGCTCAATCTAAAGCCAAAAATGCTATCGTTATAGGAAGGAATGTAAGTGTCGATATACCAAATTCATTTGTTTTAGGTTCTAATAATATAGTTGAACAAAATTCAAAAGGCACAAAAAACCACTTAACAGACAAATATGATGCAAAAGGCGAAAGAGACGCTGTAGTTGTTATTGGTAGCGGAACGACACTAAAAAATTCAAAAAGCTCTATAGCAATAGGTGCGGTTAATATGGAACATAATAGTAATCATATTGTGGAAAATAATAAAACAAAAGGAAATCATATTGAAAATGCAGCTTGGGCAACAGTAATTGGTAATAAAAATAGAGTGTATAACGGAACGGATATAACTGCATTAGGAAATAATATTCAAGTAAATGCCAATAAAGAAAATTTTTCTTCTAATACTAAAGTTAATAGTAATTTAGTTATATTAGGTAATAAAGCAATAGCAGCAAACGCAGCAGGCAGTGTAGTTATTGGTGCTGAAGCCAAAGCATTAAATGGAGATGAAAAAAATCATGTTTATACAGCAGTAAATAATGCTGTTGCAATAGGCAAGGGAGCAATTGTTGATAAATCAGATAGTATAGCAATAGGAAGTAGTTCAAAAACCAGTGGAAATACAACAAATAATGGATACGATATAGCAACAAATAAAGCATCAAACACGAGTGATTATATATGGAAACCAACTGCTGGAGAATTTGCAATCGGAGATACAAACAATAGCAGTAAAAAAACTAGAAGAATTACAGGTTTAGCTGCAGGGTATGATGATACAGATGCAGTAAATGTGGCACAACTTAAAAAGGTTGTAGGCGGTGTAGCTACTTTAAAATATCAAGCAAATGGAGAAAATAATCAAACAATCAACCTTAAAGATAAAGCACTAAATTTCAAAAATGGCGACTACACAGTAGCTAAAGTTCAAGATAATGGCGTTGTTATTTTTGACCTAAATAAAACAGCAAAAGATAAGCTAAGTAACGCAGCAACAAACGAATCAGTAACCAATATACAAAATAAATTAACACAAATAGAAAATAGAAAAGATAAAACCGCAAAAGTTACAGCAGAAAGTAATTCTTCAATAAAAGTAACGTCTAGCATTTCTGAAGAGGGAAATACTACTGTAACTGAATTTAAGCTAGATTTAGAAGAAAAAATAAAACAAGATATTAAAAAAGGCGTAGAAGCTGGAGAAAAATTATCAAGTAAAGGCATTAAATTTAGCGGAGACAAGGGAAATCAAACAACAATAAAACTTGATGAAGCTATAAAAATTATCGGTGGAGCAGATAAAAATTTATCTGAAGAAAAAAATATCGCAGTAGTTGTGGGAGATAAAAACTTAACATTAAAATTAGCTCAAAATTTAAAAGGCATTCAAAGCGTTGGCTTGGATGAAAATTACACTTTAGCATTTGTAAAGAATACAGATAAAAAAGTTGAATTAAAAGTCGATGGAGAGGCACTAAAATTTACAAAAGCTAATGATGGAGTTAAAATTTCAAATTTAGCTAGTGCAGACATAAACGACACTTCAAATGAAGCCATTAGTGCCAAACAATTATATGATTTAGCTAGTAAATTAGGAATTGATGTAAATGATACAGATAAGACTAAATTTAAAACTCTAACACTTAGCGAGTTTAAACTAAAAGAAGTAAATGGAACAGATGGAAAAGAACCAAAAAACGTAGTTGAAGGTTTAAAAAACGCTACCTCAAAAATCAATCAAGGCTTTAAATTTGGTGCTGATAACAATAAAAGCACAGATCCGCTATATCTTGGCTCAAGAATTGATATCGTAAAATTAGCCAATGGATCTAATGGATCAGAAAATATTAAAGATTATAATGGCAGCAACCTAATCACTAATTACACTAAAGATAAAGATGGCAATGCTAAGATAGAAATTGGCTTTAAAAACTCACCTGAATTTAAATCTGTAACGATTAATGAAGATATCAATAGCAGTAGCAATGAAAAACTTGCTGTAAATAAAAAATATGTAGATAGCTTATTAAAAGGCAAAGCTTCTAACTTTAAAGTCATTGCTG
>NZ_VWSJ01000069.1 GCF_009690845.1 Campylobacter portucalensis | reverse complement strand
GAAATGGTAATGATACTATAGACTCAGGCAATGAAAATGACTATATAGACGCTGGTGATGGAGATGATGATATATATGGTGGAGACGGTGATGACACCCTAATAGGTGGTAAAGGAAATGACACACTTCAAGGTGGTATGGGAAGTGATACTTATGTATTTGGTAGAGATTTTGGAAAAGATGTAATCTTAAACTTTAATCCAAACAATGAGACAGATACTATTAAATTTATAGACTCTATTAGCCAAGATGAGCTTAACTTTAAAAGTATTGATGGAAATTTAGTTATAAGCTTTAAGGATAAAAATATAAAAGATACTATTACTATAAGTAACTTCTTTAAAGATAAGAACTATATGATAACAGATATTGAGTTTGATAAAGGTTATATGAGTTTATACCAAATTTAAGGACTCAAATTTAGATATGAAATTTTAGAATATTTATATCTAAATTTGATAACTTTTCAAGTAAAATTTAGTTTAATATGAGTATAATTTTATAAATTTATGGGTTAAATTTTAAGGACTGGAAATTTCAAATTTTACGCACTTCAAAATTTAAAAATTAAATTTAAGTAGAAATTTTAACACATTTAACACACAGCAAAATTTGTGGAAATTTCCACCAAATTTCAAAATCCAAAAGGAGAACAAATGCAAATTTTACAGAACAGAAGGAGTGAAGATGAAGCAAATCTTTAAAGCTATCCCCACTTTTATTTTTATTGCTAAATTTTAATTTAGGAGATGAAATGCAGCAAGATATAAAAACAGCTTTAAATTTAGATAACTTTAGAAATTGTGAGTTTGTGGCGTGAAAATTAAATAATAAAAGTTTTTTATGAAATTTTAAATAAAGGAGATAAATATTAGTGGAATACTACTTTATTGTTATGATTTTTATAGGAGTCATATTTCTTTGTGAGCCATACTCTATAGTTTATAAAAAGTATAAATTTAAGTTTTTTATAAAATGTATTTTTTGTTTTTATTATTTTAAAATTATAAAAAAAGAGTATAAGTCAAAAGATAATAAGGGTGCGTTGTATAATTTTATAGAGATATTTTTTTACTATTTAAAAATTTTTTATTTAATTATCTCGTATCTATTTTTATATTTTGGCATATTGGGGCTATGTTTTTTAGTAATACATGGAATGATATTTAGCATCTAGATAAAAGTGCTTTTATAACAACATGTTAAGCTAAATATATTTTTGAAAATAAAGTAAAGGATTAGAATATGCCAAATGATACAAATACAACGGTAATTACAAACAGAGAAGAAAAAACAAAAAACATAGAAAAAATAACAGATATTATTCAATATGCCGGAACTGTTCCTGGTCCACAACAAAACTATGTTAAAATTTTAACTGGGCACAGTGGATTTGCTGGAAGCTTGGCAAACCTTGTAGAGAAAAAAGGCAATGGAACAGTCACTAAAAATGATTATATAGATGTAATTGGAGATGCTGTAACAGTAGTTGGTGCAGTAGCTATTTTAGCTGGAGGTGGTGGATTTATTGCAGGAATAGCTGGTGCTGCTATAGGTGCAATAAATTTTATGGATAGAAATGATTGGGATTTTAATAAAATGAAAGACTCAATAAAAAATGGCATTGATAGTATTCGAGGTGATGAGCAAAGCATAAACAATTTAAACGATAATGAAAATAAATCACTAAAAGATTCCCTTGATGCACTTTCTTACTTCTTCAACCCCTTTGACCCTCGTTGGCAAGGCAAAGACCCTGATTGGCTAGAAGATATTAAAGATTTTTGGAAAAACTTCTTTAATCCAATAGCCGATGTTACTATCTACGACCCAATCACTCTTGACCTTAATAACGACTCTAAAATTTCAACTCTAAATTTAAGCGATGGTGTATATTTTGACCACAATGGAGATAAAATTGCTTTTAAAACAAGCTGGATAGGTAAAGATGATGGAATACTAGTATTTGATAAAAATAACAACGGACTTATAGATAATGGCAATGAATTATTTGGAAATTTCACTGAAATTTCAAGCAACAATTCTGAAATTTCAAATTCTCAAATATCAAATAACCCAAACCACAACATCTCACTTAACCAAAACAATCAAAACAAACAAACTTCAAATTCAGATAGCTTAAATTCTCAAATCTCAAGCCCTAAATTTGCCATAAATGGTTACCACGCTCTATCTTTACAAGATAGTAATAATGACGGAAAGATAGACTCTCTTGATGAAAATTTCTCTAATCTTAAAATTTGGCAAGATTTAAATGAAGATGGCATTTCTCAATCTAATGAGTTAAAAACACTAGATGAACACGGCATTAAATCCATATCTTTAAATTTTACTAAACCAACAAATAGTGATATTTTAAAAGATAGCTCTGATATTTTTAAAAGACAAAAATTCATACAAAATTTAAAAAAGTTAACAACAAGTAACCAAATAATAACTAAAAAGATTTATAATTTCAAAAGTTATAAATTTGCTATGTAAATGGAAAAGAAAATGATGAATGAAATAGATTTAATCAATAAAAGAATATTTTTAGTTAAAGTTCAGGTTGTTATATTTGTGATTGGTATGATTTTGGCTTTATATTTTAGTTGGCTAAAATTTGATTATTTTAGTTATAGTGTAGTACAAATTCTTGCAATTCCAGTAGGGGCTTTAGCTGAACCTATTTTTTACAAAATATATGTCTTGCTTTTATCTTTGATTATATTTTGTAAAATATTTTATTTTACAAATTTTTACAATAAAAAACGGCTTTTTTTACTATACATTTTTAATATTTTTCCACCATACATAGTTTTTTAGATGCAAACGAAAACAATTTGCAATTTGTATATATTTTATATTTTATCTCTATTTTGATTTATATTGTTTCTATATATCAAATCAAAAAATTTTATAAATTACTGAATGAAAAAATACTATATAAGGCGTTTTATTTTGTAATTTTCCCAGCAATTAGTATGTTTATATATTATAAATATGATTTAATGCATAATGCTAATTACTCTGATAATATGACAGAAGATAATCCTTTTCATATATTTTATGTATTTTTTGCACTTGGCTTTGTTGTATATTTACCATTATCAGTCTGGTTATCAATACCACTCAATTTAATAAGCGAATATAGATATTTTAAAAAAGAACTAAAAACAAAAAAATAAAACAAATGAATAAAATAAAATTTAAAACAAAGGATAAATAATGGATTTTTCATCTGTAAAGAGAATAGATATGTCACTAGGTAAAGTTAAAGAACAAGCTGCTCTATCTGCTAATAGTTACAAAGAACACCGTGTAGGAGAAAAAGTTAGGATAAATGGACATTCCTATGTGGTAGAAAAATTTGTAAATAGCAAAGATAGTGGTTTTTCAGCTACTTTATATAGAAAAGAAAACACAAACGAATATACTATAGCTTATCGTGGCACAGAATTATCCGATATTGGAGATATTAAAACAGATTTAAGGGGTGGTATAACCAACAAAAATTCTCAAAACCCCGATAGAGAAAAATTTACCAAAGAAGCAATAAATCAAATATCAAAAAACTTTTGATAATTATGTAGTTAATGGTGGGGATGATGCAACAAAAAGATACAAATTTATAAAAAATTTAAAAAATAAAATAAAAAGTAACCAAATAGTAACCAAAAAGATTTATAATTTTGAAAGTTATAAATTTGTAGCATGAAAGGAAAAAATAGTGAATTTGATTAAAGCCTTTTTCAAAGCAAACAATTTAGAATTTAAAAATATCTTAACAATTTTAAAATATATATGCATGTTTATTATAATTTTTACTTTTTTGATGATGGTTTATGAAATTGTTTCCCTTAATGCTCTTTATTATAATGACCCGTATAATAAATTTTTTAAAATATTTATTGTGTTTTGCTTATCAATAATATTTTATATATTTTTACCTAAACAAAAACAATCATTATTTAAAAATATATATTTTATTATTATATTAATCGCTTCATTGTTTTTATTTTTTAGTTATCAGATTTTTAAAGATTATTATAAAGAACCTTCGGAATTACTTGCGAAAATAATAGATTTTAGCTCGTCAGATATTTCAAATTTAACATACCACATAAAGCCAATAGTGGATAAAAATATACAAAATAAAGAATTTAAAGAAATTAAAAAAATTTTTAAATCACAAGGTTTTAATAAGTTTGAAAAAAATGGTAATGTTTTAAATTTTTCTATACAAAGTATTAGAATCAAAGGCGAAAAATATAGTTTTAAAATAACATTAAAAGAAACAAAGATGCCTTATCATGGAGTCAAATATGAACTTTTAGATGTTAAAATTAATCAATATGCAGTAATACTGCCATAAAAGGAGATGTTATGAGTAAAAAAAAGTTAATGAAATTTACATTTTTTCAACTAATTTTTATAGTTTCTATTTTGCCATTATATATTGAAACTTTTGATATTTTGTTAATTTCTGATTATGATTTAATAAAGATTGATTTAATTCAAAACGAAAATGAATTAACAATTGCCATTGATGGAATTATATCTTTATATCAATTTATTCACAATAGTGCAATCCTTATAATCTATATTTATATAAATTTATTTATTATAAATTATTATACCTATCATAAAATGAGCATTAACATTTATATTTTTTTTCAAAAATCTATTAAATATTTTATTTTATTACCAATAATTATTTTTTTTATAAAATCAATTATAAACGCTAATGATATAAAATTACTATTATATATTATTTTAAATTTGTATGTTCTAGCAATCATTAAAAAACTAATATAAAAAAAGGAAAAACTAAGATGTCTAAAATAGAAAAATATTTTAATGGCGAAATGCCGCAAGATGTAAATATTACTGCAAATATTATTGAAGCAAGAAATTATGCAAAAACTCATTATCCTTGGGAAACACTAGTGTGGTTTAAAAATAAGGTAGGCAATAAAAAAGATTGGGATTATAAACAGCAAGGAAGGGAATATGAAAATTTTGGAAATTGGCATTATGGCGTTATATCAAAAGCTATAGGATTACCTGAATCTGTTGCTTTATCGGCTGCAGGTGGGGCACAAGCTAAGTCACATTATAATTGGAATTTTGAGTTAGCATCTGCAATAGATTTTATTACTGGCTATAATCCAAGAGGCGGGTATCATGGTATATTGGATGACCCAAAAGATAGGGCTGAGATAATGAGAGGTTTTGAAGCATATGATAAAAATTATGGTGATACTACAAATCCTATGTTTGAAAGATTTTTGGATGATTTTAAAGATTTTTCTGATGATTTTTCCTTTTTATTTAATCCCTTCGACTCTCGTTGGCAAGGTAAAGACCCTGATTGGCTAGAAGACATAAAGGATTACTGGAAAGATTTCTTTAACCCAACAGCTGACCCACAACTTTACGACCCAATCACTCTTGACCTTAATAACGACTCTAAAATTTCAACTCTAAATTTAAGCGATGGGGTGTATTTTGATCACAATGGAGATAACATTGCTTTTAAAACAAGCTGGATAGGTAAAGATGATGACTTTGATACTATAAAAATATACAAATTCATACAAAATTTAAAAAAACTAACAATAAGTAATCAAACAATAACTAAAAAGATTTATAATTTTAAAAATTATAAATTTGTGGCGTGATAAGGATATAAATGGCAAAATTTTTATATAATATAAAATGTTCTTTTTTGGAAAAAATATTTTTGTTAGTTTTGTTACTTATATTAGAAAGTGTTTCTATATTTACTTTTTTTTTGATTATTGATCAAATTTATTCTTATATGAAAGATATAATTTTATTTATAATATATGGTATAATAATTATTCCTACTTACAGTTTTATTCATCTTATTATGATTATCTTTTTTGGAAAGAGCCACTATTTATTTGATATTTTTTCTATATTTTGCATAATAGTTTTTATTATGTATTTATTTTTATTTGAAATTATAAAATTCTTATTTCATAATTCAATTTTTTTAGAAAATTTATTCAACAACATGGATAACTTAAGAATATTTTGTTCGTATGTATCGATATTTACAACTATAATATTAATTATTTTTATAAGCGTATTTAAAAACAAAGGATAAAAAATGAATTTTAATTTTGATGAAGAAATTCCAAATGGTGTTTCAATCGATAAAAATGCAAAAAATGGTGAAAATATTCGAGCTTCAACAAGTATTGCAAACAATACAAGAACTATTTTAAAATTTAGAGCACTAGTAAAAAATGGTGGGCCAATGGACTACAAGACGCAAGGTAAAGAATTTGAAAATTTTGGAAACTATAATTATGGAGTTTTGGGACGCTCTATGGGAATAGACAAGAATTTTCTAAATGCAGCAGCTGGCGCGCTACAAGCAAAAAATATCATGAGTGCATACTTGAAAAATGGTAAAAAGTGGTTTGATGATAATAATTTTACAGATGCAGATAAAATAAAATATATGAAATATACTGAAATTGCAGATAAAATTAATGATAAAATTGGCACAGAAAAAACTAAGGACTTAGACTTATTTAGATACTTCTTAAATGAGAGTATAAAAATTGGACAAAAATCTGGAAATTATGGCTATTTTGATGATCCAAAAGATCAAAAATACATAAATGATGGTTATGAGGATGCTAAAAATAGTGGGTATGGTAACGACTTTAAATTAATTACTTTTGATGATTTTGATATATATAATGGATTTGGTTCTTTATTTTTTTTATGATAATCCACCCTATCCTTTTTCTGATAACAAAGCCACAATCCCTGATGATTACTTCTCACCAAATATATTTCCACAACTCTACGACCCCCTTACCCTTGACCTTAACGGTGACTCTAAAATCTCAACTCTAAATTTAAGCGATGGAGTATATTTTGACCACAATGGAGATAAAATTGCATTTAAAACAAGCTGGATAAGTAAAGATGATGGAATACTAGTATTTGATAAAAATAACAACGGACTTATAGATAATGGCAATGAATTATTTGGAAATTTCACTGAAATTTCAAATTCTCAAACATTAAATATTCCAAACAATCAAACTTCAAATTTAAACTCTCAAACTAAATTTGCCATAAATGGTTATCACGCTCTATCATTACAAGATAGTAATAATGACGGCAGAATAGACTCTCTTGATGAGATTTTCTCTAATCTTAAAATTTGGCAAGATTTAAATGAAGATGGCATTTCTCAATCTAATGAGTTAAAAACACTAGATGAACACGGCATTAAATCTATATCTTTAAATTTTACTAAACCTACAAATGGTGATATCTTAAAAGATAGTTCTGATAATGCAAATTTAAATGATAAAATAAATAACTTAAATTTTAATAATATAAATTCAAACAACTCAAATATCAACAACAACCCAAATTCTACTATCTCAAACAATAATCTAAATTTAAATTCAAATTCTACAAACGACAATAAAGCAACTCTAATATCTCACT
>NZ_VWSJ01000068.1 GCF_009690845.1 Campylobacter portucalensis | reverse complement strand
AGGCGAACAAGCCTTCTTAAATTTCGTAGCCTTCTCTACAGATTTATACATACCTGAAATTTGTTACGATTTAGAGATGTTTAATCAAGCTGGTGAAAGCTCAAGAAAAGATGGATTTGTTGCTTTACCAAATGAAATAATTAACAATCAAATAAGATTTCACTTCAAAGATAGTGCAAAAGCTAGTGAATCAGAAGGTGTTGTAGCTAAAGTAAGATTAAGTGATTACTTACACTACATAAATGATTCATCTAAGATAGATAACTCTTTAAGAAAAGATAAAGATTTTAGACAAGCTAATCTTAAATCCATCAAAGATAAAAAACCAGGCACTTATGATGAAAAAGGAAACTTAATACAAAATGAAGATAAAAATGTTATATATAATAAATTAGTTGCAAATAATCCAGCAACCAACAATTTAGCTAATAACGAATTTACAAACGGCAATAGAGCTATTGATTTTTATATCGGCCAAGGTGCTGATGGCTCTAAAGAACAAGGTGGCACTATTAAAAGGGGAGAAAACGTTTTTATCACCTATAAAACTAAAATAGTTGGTCACTATGAAGAGCCTAAATTTGGCTATAGTTTTGCTATTAATGGTAAGAAATTTGATTATGATTTAGATATGAAAAAATGTGAAGATAAAAACAACAACACCTTTACAAACATAATCAAGCTAACAAACGTAAGCGGTATGAAAATAGTTAATGAAAGTTGGCAAAAACCAGGAGATCCTGAAACTTTATACACTCAAATCGGTATGAAGCCATTTAATTTAAAATTTATCTATGATCCTAATGTTACAGAATTTAATGAAGATGATTTTGAAAGAATTTTTAGTAAAGATGAGCTTGAAAAAGATGTGTTTTGTAAGGGTAAAACAAATTGCAACTACGTAGTTGAATTTGATAAATTTAAAAAAGATAGAAAGCCTGCAAAAGAAGCTTTATTAACTGAGCAAAACAAACTCAAACAACTAAAAGATGAAAAAGAGGCATTTAAAAAAGAGATAGAAAAATTAGAAAAAGAGATTAAAAATTTAAAAACTAAAGGCAATAAACAAAAAGAAATTGCTAAAAAAGAAGAAGAAATCAATAAAAAGAAAAAAGAGATCGATAAAAAACAAGAAGAGATTAATGAACAAGAAAAAGTTGTAGATGAGAAACAAAAAGTATTAGATAAAATCCAAGAGCCAGTATATAATGAGTTTCAAAGAAGAAATGCAAGATTAAAAGGTATATTTAAAATCTCTCTAACAACAAAAGATTTCTATGATAAACAATTAGGAGATGATACACAAAAACATAAATCCTTATCTCAAGATACAAATTTACAGTATAAATTCTTCTCAGATTATAATACTGATAACAACAAATCAATCAAACCTCAAATAAACGAAAACCATATTAAAAATAATGCACACTTTTATTATGAATTCCGTCCACAAGATCAAAAACAGCAAAAAAATTATACCGATATAACAGGTGTAAAAATAGGTTTTGCAAGGAAAGATTACTCATTTATCATTACTTATACGCCATCAGGACTAGAAAGTATTGGTAGCTGCTATATTAAAAACAAATGTGAAGAAAAAATAAGAAAAGATGAACTAAATAAATGTAAAAAAGAGTGTGAAACTAAAAACGATATCAAAGATTATGAAGTATATTCTTTTAGCCCAACCCAAACCTTTGCAGTAAGACCAGCATATTTTAAACTAGATAGCACAAAAGCTAAAAATTTAGATAAAACTCTAATAAATAATAGTATCTCAAAAGAGTTTGAAAATTTAATCTACCCAGCAGATTCTAATGGTGATTATATGTTAGGTTATGATGCAAAACTAGAACCAAAAGAAGAAGATAACCAAACAAAACCTACAATATTCTCAGGCTTAAAAAACAATAGTAGCGTAAATAATATATATTATGATGAAAGCACAAATAAAACTCACTACAATACCTCAAAGCCTAAAAATTCAACTCATATATTGTGGCAAGAAGGAATTTACTCATCAAATAATTTATTTGTAGATTTCGATAAAAACATATCAAAAGAAAAAGATGAGTATAATAAAATAAATACTCTAAATGATTTAAGAAATAAACCTAAGCAATTTGCTAAAGTTGGCTTAAATTTAGATGGCAAAGATGAAGTTTTAAACTACTTCAATATTGGCTATACTAAATTTAGTATTACTGATTCTACTTGGGGTGATAACACAAAAGATAAATGCAATAAAGATAGTTATGATGAAAAAGATAAAAAAGTTGGTTGCTTGATAGGATTTGATGTAAAAGATGTAAATAATTCAATCAAAAAAGAGTTTTATAAGCAAAAAAAAGATTCAAAATCTTTTGAGTCAAATTTAACAGATAATAATATAACCTCTCGTGATTTCATCCTTAAATTTAAACCACAAAATTTAGATATAAATATCACAGGTATAAAAGATGAAAAAAATGGCACAGTAAATTTAAAAGACGTATCTTATACATTCTTTAACAACTCTCCTAAAGAGATGGGATCTATAATAGAACTTGATATAAATGCAAATAGTGAGTTTAATATCTTAGGTAAAAAACAAAAAATCATAGCAACTCTATATGATAAAAACTACTACGCAAATGATGTAAATTTTAGTTTAACGCTAGATTTTGATTGTGCTAAATTTAGTAGTGATGATAGATGCAAACAAGTTGATGGTAAAGCTAATATCTTTGATTCTAGAAAGCATAAAGTAA
>NZ_VWSJ01000067.1 GCF_009690845.1 Campylobacter portucalensis | reverse complement strand
CACCGAATTTAAAACAGGTATAACTAATTTTAATAGACACTCAGCTAAAAGTAACGTAATGGAGAAAGACATCCCTTCTAAAATACAACCACTACTTAAAGGCTACAGAAATATGAAACTAACAGCCGATAATATGGAAATCAAAGAATTTAACTCCACAGATGAAGATACATATTTTAGCCTTAGTCTTAAACATGAAAATGAAGCTAATGATGGTGTATATTTTGCGTATGGAGCAAGTGCAGATGCACTAGAGTTTGCAAAAGAAATGGTAAGAAAAAATCAAGGCAGAAATCAAGTTTTAGTTACAGGTGGTGATGTAAAAGTAACTTCATGTAATGCTGGTGATTTATGTACCGAAAAACTAAATGCAGCTTGGGCCATCGCACAAAGCCAAAGATTTTTAGGTGGTGGTATAGTGGAGGCTAGCACTCTAATCATAAATTCAGGTTCATGGTCGCTTTTTATAGTTTATGATAAAAGAAATGATTACCATGAATTAAGTCAAAAAGATAAAGAGACTTATTATAAACAAAGAGGTGTTTATCTATACAAAGGATATTCAAATCAAGTTTCAATATTTGGCGAAAATAAAGGAAGTAACAAAAAACACTCTACAACAGATTTTAAATTTAAAGGTTTCTACACTCCAAACGAAGNNACAGTTTATGCTACAAATATGGCAGAGTATGGGCAATATAAATTAGGCGGGGATATCTTTGCTTCTAAATTAGGACATTTTAAATCAATTGATAATATACGCTCTGGGGTAAAAATTCCTGAGTATATAAACCACAAATCTTCTATCAAGCAACTAACAAGCCAGCCCGACAATGCTTTTGCTCTTCTTACATATAATTTAAATGAAAAAGGCAGAAAAGATGGTATACTACAACCAAAACAAGATAATATTACCTTAAGATATGAAACAAGGGCTGTAGATCAAACAGGCGAACAAGCCTTCTTAAAT
>NZ_VWSJ01000066.1 GCF_009690845.1 Campylobacter portucalensis | reverse complement strand
GACTCTGACGGTAAAGGCAGAGTATATCTAAATAACTCACAGCTAAGAGGCGGTAAATTTGATGAAAATCTCTCAAGCGGTAATATAGAAATTTATAAAAGTAATGACGGAAATATTACTTATGAGTATGATACAAGCTCAAAAACTTTAAAAATAAATGGACTTATTATCAATGACTTTGACAATAAAGAATTAGAAATAAATTTAACCAAAGAGTTGGTAAATGAATTTGCCATTTTAAGTGATACAACAGGTTCTATGGACGGAGCTATAAATTCGGTTAAAGCACAAGCCATAGATATAGTAAATTCAGCTTTTAAGCGAGATAAAAATGCTAGAATAGGCGTTTTTGGCTACAATGACCCAGATGTTCAAACATTTACA
>NZ_VWSJ01000065.1 GCF_009690845.1 Campylobacter portucalensis | reverse complement strand
TTTTTCTGACCTTTATTTTCTTGGCGCTAATTAATAAAAAATACAAAGTTAAAATTCACAAAACAGATGAAAAAATAACTTATGAAAAAATAGAAGTTTCAAAAGGTGATAAATTTTTATTTCAAAACAAAACTCACTTCATAGCCACTTTAATAACCCTGTTTTTAACTTACGGATTTTTGTTTGACGGGTTTAAGATGCTTAAATTTAGATACGAGTGCAATATTAAAAAAGATTTTAAGATTGAGATTGTAGATGATAATTATACACTAAACAATTTACAAAATATTCGATTAAAAGATAGTGAAATATATCATCGGTGCGATAATGATTATGTCAAATGCCCTAAAAATGTAGGTTTAATTCATAAAAGTGACATATATCTTACCGATGAAAAAAATATAGGAAAAATTTATAGATATTTTATGCCTTATAATTCATTTATGCATAAATTTTTATCTGTATCCACGGATGTTCAGGGCTTAACTTGCCATAATACGCCAAACGAATACGAAATAATCGATATTTTAAAACAAAATTTAATAAATAAAAATTCTAATGAAAAGGATAAAAGATGANNCAAGATTTACGCACAGTTGGCACTAGATGCTTATACATACAAAAATACTTTTGATATTGTTAAATTTGGAGAGAAAGAATATGAGGTTTTGTTTCAACGAAATTTAGTTGGTTTTCAAGCCACTTTGTATCGTGATGCAAATACAAATGAAAAAATTTTGGCAATTCGTGGAACAGATGCGGAAGTTAGTTTCAATGGTTTAGATGATATACTGAACGACATACTATTAGGCACTCTTGGCGATAATTGGCAAACAAATGACTTGCAAAAATTTTATAATGATATGGTGGAAACCGGAATTTTATCGCCAAGTGATAAATTGACAGTTACAGGACACTCGCTAGGCGGATATTTAGCTCAGCTTTTTACAATTGCTAATGAAGATAAAATTTCCCATACATACACCTATAACGCACCCGGTCTTTTAGGGCTTAAAGGAACTTTATTAAATTTGTTCGGAACTTCGAATATAAAATCAAATAAAATCACAGATATACTAGCAAAAGACGGCATAAATTTCACAAATGCAATGGGATTAAATGTAGGAGAAGAAATCAAAGTCTCAGGCAATTCTCACGCTATAAAAGACCTAACCCAAATTCTCTACTTCTACGATATGGCTATATCAAGCGGAGTAAATGAAAATGCTGTAACTCAGTATCTAAGCGGATTTTATAACACACCAAATTTTATACTTAAAGGAAGTGTAGCAAGTATTGCTAGTGATACAATTTCGCAAATAGAACAAATAGTAGGAAAAGCAAACGGAGCAAATGATATAATAGAAATTTGCAACGCCTATGAAAATAATAATGTTAAATTTAATCTCAATTTAATAAGTCCAACTTCAAGTGTAACTTCCTTTTTCTCAGGCTCAAATTTAAGCACACCTGCTTTATATGCTCTTGTAAATTTAAATCCTTTTATTATTTCAGGTATAAATTCAAACGCTTACTCTGAACTAGAAAGATACAAAGATGAATATAGCAAAAACTATGTAAGCGATAAGGCAAAAATGTTTAAGGCTCTTATGGATACACCAAAAGTAGGCTCATATTATGATGATTATGAAACAGGTAAGAAAATTTCATATTATACTTCTGTTACAGACCCCGATAATACAGATGAATACAATCTCACTGATACAGCTTATATATTTGGCACAAACAAAAATGATATAGTAACTGCTTCGGTAGGAAAAGCCAATAGAATTTACACCCTAGCAGGAGATGACACTATAAAACTAACTGGTGGTTCAAACTATATTGAAGCTGGAAGTGGAAATGACACGATAGATTTAAGTGGTATAAAAGATACAAATTCAGTAAATACAATATACGCCGATATAAAAGACAGTAAAGATGATAAAGACAGCGGAGATGATATAATCATAGGTTCAAGTGGCAAAGACATTATGTATGGTGGAGCAGGTAATGACACCTACAAAGCAGGAGATAAAGATATTATACAAGATGATGATGACGGAATTGGTAGTGTAGAGTTTGACGGCAATCTCTTAGTAGGTGGCACTTGGAACGAAAAAGAACAATGCTATATCGATGACAATAATAAAAACATAAAATATACTTTGAACGGTAATGATTCACAAGGCACACTCACAGTTAAATTTGGCGACAAAACCCTAACCATCAACAACTACTCCAAAGAAAAACAATCCCTAAATATAAATTTAGCTGAACAAAAAGGCAAAGAAATAGCTATCGTCATCGATACAACTGGTTCTATGCAAGATGACATAGACACAGCCAAACAAACAGCAAGAGTGATTGCGGAAAATATTTTTAGAACAAATTCTAATCAAACCCAATACTCAAAAATTTCAATCGTAACTTTTAGCGACAATAGCATAAAAACCATAGGAACTTACACAACCATATCTGCATTTCAATCAGGAATAAATTCCGTCTTTATTGAAAATGGCTCACAAGAATACGCAATGGCTGCACTATTAGAGGGTATGAGTAACTTTACCCCTGATAACGGACTAAGCAAAGAAATTTATCTAATGACTGATGAGCCAGGCGATGATAATCATAGAAAAAGTGAAGTCCTAGCAAGAGCAAGAGATTTAAAAATGGGTATAGCTAAAATGGCTAGAAGTGCTGATTTAAGTCAAAGCGATGATAACTCTGTGAAAATAAACATAATCTCAATAAATTCAAATTTAAACCATTTCAAAGAACTAAGCGACCAAACAGGCGGAAGCTTTTTTCAACCAAATTCACTAAGTGAATTAGAAGATGCTCTGTTTGAACTAAGCAATCTAGGCACTTCCAAATCCG
>NZ_VWSJ01000064.1 GCF_009690845.1 Campylobacter portucalensis | reverse complement strand
AAAAATATGAAGTTGGGGGGGGAAAGGCAGCATAGGCAACAAATATTGTAATGAAGAAGTATTTGATCCAAAAACACGTAAAAAATATTATAAGTGTTCGGATGGAACACGTTATTATGGAGATAAGCCATATAATCCACCATACAATACAGACAGACTAAATTACAAACCACAAAATCATATTGCAAANNGGGGGGGGAAAGGCGAAGTTGAAGGGATAAAGTATATAGGTCCTAAGAAAGATCGTAGCGGTGATTTATACTGGGAAGATCCAAATGATAAATGGAGTAGAAGATACACCTCAGGTCGCCCACCATATAACGTAGATGCTTTCAATCACGAACCACAAAATCATATTGCAAAAATAGAGTATGGAGATAACTACAATACCCTATCTTTACAATACAGAAATTATCACACCAAAATAGCACAAAGAAAAACTAAGCAAGATACTTATCAAGCTAATTATAATTTAAAAGATCCAAATAATGATAATATTGATTTAAATGTTCTCATTGCACAGACAAAAGGCACTCAAAATTATGAAAAAGGGGCATTATTTACATCAAGTATCCTAAAAGATAGTTTAACTACAAAAAACACTTCAAAAACTTTTGATATAAACAATAAATTTCTAACTACATTTGAGAATGGATTTGTAGAAACAAGAGTTGGTTTTAGTTTGCTTAAAAACCACTACTATAGAAGCAGAGATACACATGAAGTAAATTATGAAGATAAAAAAGTGGCTAATAACACAACATCAGGAAGATATGGCACTTCAGCAAATGGTGCATTAAAAGAGGGTTGGCCAGCAAATACAGTCTATCCAGCAGGTGGGCATGAGTTTAGATCTATTTATTTAGATAATACCATAAATTACGGCATTTTTACCTTTAATACAAATTTAAACTGGACAAGGTATCATCAAGAGGGGGAGCAGTTTTATACGCTTCATCAGTTGTTACAAAAAAATATTGAAAAATCTTTTATTGATCGTAGAGGTAAAAAACAAACATATAAGGTTGATTATTTTTCGTCTTTAAATGCAGAATTTTTTGTCGCAGATGGTGAATTAAGCGAGGAACATAAAGCACTTAGGGATAAATATTTTAAATATGAACCACAAAGCGAAGACGAAGATGATGAAAGCAATAACGGGAGCGATAGGGAGTGTCAAGAAGATTATTGTCCTAAAAACGGCACAAGAACCCCAGTAAAATTTAAACCAGAAAATGAAAACAAATATCTAAACTACGCTTTTGGACTCTCAGCCTACATACACGATCTATTTACTCCTTTTGTAAATCACTCAAAAACTCACCGTGCACCAAATATCAAAGAGGCATATTTTAGCGAGTTTGGAAAATGGGGTGTAAATAATAACTTAAAGCCAGAAGTTGCTAAAACTTGGCAAGTAGGCTTTAACTCATACAAAGATGGGCTTTTTAGTGATGATGATAAATTTAGATTTAAGTTTTTAACTTATAAAACTAAAATCAAAGACTATATAGTAAATACCAAAG
>NZ_VWSJ01000063.1 GCF_009690845.1 Campylobacter portucalensis | reverse complement strand
ATTGAACAAGAGAATTTATTTGTGTGCTTTTTTGTTTTCAATGCTAAATGCTAATGAAAATGTCGAGTTAGAAAAAGTAGAAGTTAGCGAAACCATAAGTAAAAAAGATGAATCGTTTGAAAAAACAAAAGCCATAAGCACAAGAGAAATAGATGCTTCAAACACACAAAGTCTAGATGATATCGTAAGATCCGTTCCAGGAGCTTTTACAAATGTTGATAAATCTCAAGGCACTATAAATGTCAATATCCGTGGTATGAGTGGATTTGGTAGGGTAAATATGATGGTAGATGGAGTTTCTCAGACATTTTACGCAGCATCTTCAGATGATGGTACAGGAAATGGAGGAACATCTTCATTTGGTGGTTTAATAGATCCAAGCTTCATAACTGGAGTTGATATCGAAAGAGGTTCATTTAG
>NZ_VWSJ01000062.1 GCF_009690845.1 Campylobacter portucalensis | reverse complement strand
CTACAGCTTTTAAATCGCCAACGGTTGCAACTTTAGTTAAATTTGTATCACCATTTAGTTCTAATAATCCTGCGACTTTATTATAGCCGTCGTATTTATTTTCATAGTTTTTATTTGCTTGCTTTAAATCTTTTTGAGCATTATTTAAAGCAGTTTTTGCATTATCTAGTTCTTTTTTAGCATCTTCTAGCTCTTTTTTACTTTTGTCTAATTTATCTTTTGCTTCTGTTTTAGCATTTCCATCAGGCATAGCATTATAAGCCATCTCTAAGCCACTAACCGCTAAAGTCAAATCTGTTACTTTTTGAGCGTTGGTTAAAAGTTTATTTGCTTCCTCGCCTACTTTTTTAACGCCATCCTCTACTGCTTTTGCTAATTTATCAATTTCTTTTTTTATTTCTTTGGCTTTTGTTGAATTTGTTTCAGGTGCAGTTAATCCCAGCCCACTTGCTACGTTGCTGATACCAATAGGAGAAGAATTAGGCTCTGCTTTAATAACAACTTTTTTTGCTTCTTCTTCAGAAAGTTCTTTACCATCTTTTTCAAATTTACCTTTTTCATTTTTCGCTATCTTATCATTATCCAAATAGTATTCAAATGGGCGATTATTATTTATAGCTTTTACTTGACTATCTACATAGTTTTTGTTTGCAGCACTTGTGCCATCAGAACTTGCATTTAAATCTCTCAAGCCAGTAATTTCACCAAATCCTACAGTGTTATTGTCCTTTTTTTTCGCAGAGAAAGCAATAGATGGTCCTTTGCCTGGTTCAAATGAATCTATTCCACTAGATGCCGTGCCTGCATTGATGGTTATAGATGGTTGATCAGCAGATGGATTTGTGGCGTTATTTTCTTTTTGTGGTTTAAAGATAATGCCATCTTTATTAACCTCTACTTTAGCGCCTTTATCTCCTGTTTGAAGTGTAGCACTATCTGAACTTAATGTAAGTTTAGTGGTTTGATTATTGCTATCAGAAGGAGAAGAGATCGATTTTATATCTTTTAATTCATCAGTCGTACCAATAGTAACACCTACGGTAGTATTTGTTGGTGTTGTTGTGCTAGTTGGCGGAGTTAAAGTAGTTGTACTAGTTGGCGGAACTGTGCCTGTTGTAACTGGAGTAGATGATGGTGTTTTATTACTATCTAATTTTATACCGATATTTAATCCTGTATTAAATTTCAATGTATCACCTCGACCAATATCAAATGTTTTATTTCCATCAGCTACCTTAAATTTAAAGCTATTTAATGCTTCTTCAAGGTAAGATTTAGTGATTAAATCATTATTATTAATGCTGCCTTCACCATATTTTTGAGGTGTAGAGAGAGTAACTTTTTCAAACGTTGGTGAGTTTTTAAAACCAATTTCTATCTTAGCATTGCCATCTTTGTTATAAGTATATTTGGTTATTAAATTTTCTCCTACAAAGTCACTTATATTAGGATTTGCTGATGTTTGAGTTTTGCTTGATAGTTTATTAAATGATATTGTTGAGCCTAATTTTATATTTTTATTATCATCACTTTCTAAAACATCTGCATTGTATTTATATCCTTTTTCAACTATTTCTTTAGAAATTTTAGCCAAGTCTTTAACATTCACTGCTTTATTTTCTAAATTATTAGAACTATTTATTAGTTTTTCTAAATCATTATTATCTAATCCGCTTTTTAGTCCAATAAGTTGTTTTTCATTTAAATGCATTCCTTTATGAGAAAGAATAATTTTTGTTCCATTTCCTGTAAGTATTAAATTTTTAATTGTTTTACTAGGCCCATTTTTATCGTTTGCATTAAATTCTATTGAACCAAATTTATCATTTTTTATTTTTTTAATACTTGATAAATTTTTACTAAGAGATATTTCTAATTTTTGATTATTTTCTTTCACTGCGATATTTCCGTTTGTTCCATTAAATTTACCTGCTTGTTTTTTATCTATACCCTTACCAACTATTTCTAAAGTTTGTGATAATTTTTTATGTATATTTTTACCATCATTGCCTTTAAAATTTAATCCTGATATTGCTAGAGCTTGCAAATCAGTTACATTTGTTGCTTGATGCAAACTATCGGCATTTTTATTATTTAACAACGTAGTTAAAGCTTTATCTGCTTTTGTTTTATTTAATTCAGCATATTTTTTGTCGTTTGAATCATCCATAATATCTAGTGCAGATTTTAAATTTTGTATTCTCACAGGTTTTGTAAAGACTCCATCTGCACTTACGCCGCCTAATCTTATATTGGATTTATTAGAATCTTTATCATACTTTACTACATCTTCATCTAAGTTATCTATTTGAGATTTTACTGTTTCGATTGCAGTTGCAACAGCTTTTGAGGTGATTGCTCTTTCATCATCTTTATTAACTTGATCTGATTTGTTTAATGTTAAAGTTAATTTTGTCCCATTTGTGTCAGTTGAAACACTTGTCTCTATATCTTTAATGCTTGTATCGTTTGAATCTTTTTTGTATTTTGCGTCTGAACTATCTATGGTTAAAGTTTTATCTAATTTTACTAATTGTTCCCCATTTTTAGATCCTTTAAATTTAATACCTCTTGCATCAACATATTTTTTATTTGCAGCGTCGTATTCTTTTATTGGTTCTGCAACATTGGCTATTCTTCTTTTTATGCTTTCATTGCCTATAGATAGTGCTGTTTTTTCTGCTGTAGAGTCATTTCCTAACACGATTGCATCTGTTATATTAGAATCTTCAATTTTTATGTTAGATCCTAATAATATATTATCATCTCCTAGTATTTTATTTCTTGAGCCAATAGAGATATTTTTCTTGCCAGTTATATTATTATCAGAACCAATTACATAGGTTTGTTCTTTGTTGAGTGTATTATTTTCACCCAATACAAATGAAAAGTTTCCTAAAACACTATTTTGTGCACCAATAGATATAGACTTTTCTCCAGTAACATTTGAATTTTGCCCTATAGAAATTGATGCTTTATTTTTTGCTTGTGCATTATAACCTAAGGCAATTGATCCTTTATTTTCTGATATAGCTTCAGATCCTATGCTTATTGAGTGATCGCCTTTTGCTGTCGTTTTTAATGAGTCAGAAATTTTAACAGAATGATTTCCTTCTCCTTTTAAATAATTTATCAAAGCTTGTGCTTGTACTAACTCAGTTGTGCTTTTGTTTGAGTCGTTGAGTTCGATTTTTTCAATGCCTACATTTTTGCCAAATTTAGTTCTTCCTTCTTTTTTATCTTTATCATCTTTACCGATATTAGAGCCATCTTTTTTCAAAAATTCATTACCTAACTCAGATGTTTTAGTATAGTTTTTAAATTCATTAAATACTGCTTGTGATGTTATTACTCTACTATCATTTTCATCTACACTTGTAGCTTTATTTAATGTAAATTTAATCTCTTTATCAGAAATAGTAGAGTTTAAATC
>NZ_VWSJ01000061.1 GCF_009690845.1 Campylobacter portucalensis | reverse complement strand
GATTTAAACTCTACTATTTCTGGTAAAGAGATTAAATTTACATTAAATAAAGCTACAAGTGTAGATGAAAATGATAGCAGAGTAATAACATCACAAGCAGTATTTAATGAATTTAAAAACTATACTAAAACATCTGAGTTAGGTAATGAGTTTTTGAAAAAAGATGGCTCTAATATTGATAATAAAAAAATTGAATTTGGCAAAAATGTAGGCATTGAAAAAATCGAACTTAGCGACTCAAACAAAAGCACAACTGAGTTAGTACAAGCACAAGCTTTGATCAATTATTTAAAAGGAGAAGGAAATCATTCTGTTAAAATTTCTGACTCATTAAAAACGACAGCAAAAGGCGATCACTCAGTAAGCATAGGATCTGATGCTAAAACAGAAAATTCTTATTCTATAGCCATCGGACATAAAACAAGCTCAACAAATAGACAATCTATAGCAATAGGAAGCGAAAATACAGCTAGCGGCGAGCAGTCTATATCTATTGGCTCAGATAATAACGTATCAGGAAAGATATCCGCTGCTTTAGGAAGAGGCAATAATATAACTGGCGAGCATTCATTTTCTATAGGAGCTTACAATAAAATAGAAGGTAACCATACTTATGTGCTAGGCTCAAACGTAAACACAAACTCTAGTATCACAGATGCAATAGTATTAGGAAACCAATCAGAAGGAAAATCAAATACAGTATCAGTAGGAAGCAATTCTAAGCAAAGAAGGATAATTTATGTAGCAGATCCGCAAGATAAATTTGATGCAGTTAATAAAAAATATGTAGATGAATTAAAATTAACATATATGGCAAATGGTTCAAAAGATAAAAATAAAACTGTAAAATTAACTGATGGATTAAATTTTATAAAGTCTGAAAACATATCAGTAACTATAGCAGATGACGGAAACATTACACATGCACTTAATAATAATCTTAAAAATATAGATAGCATCAGTGGCGGTAGTGATTCTAGAGGTACTAAAATTACTTTAGATGCAAATAAAACAGAGATTAGCTTTAATAATTCAAAACTAAAAGAGCTTTTAGAAGGTGAAATCAATGCCACTTCAAATGAAGCCATTAGTGCCAAACAATTATATGATTTAGCTAGTAAATTAGGAATTGATGTAAATGAAACAAATAAGACCAAATTTAAAACTCTAACACTTAGCGAGTTTAAACTAAAAGAAGTAAATGGAACAGATGGAAAAGAACCAAAAAACGTAGTTGAAGGTTTAAAAAATGTTACCTCAAAAATCAATCAAGGCTTTAAATTTGGTGCTGATAACAATACAAGTACAAATATCCCTCACTATCTTGGCTCAAGAATTGATATCGTAAAATTAGCCAATGGATCAGAAAATATTAAAGATTATAATGGTAGTAACCTAATCACTAATTACACTAAAGATAATAATGGCAATGCTAAGATAGAAAT
>NZ_VWSJ01000060.1 GCF_009690845.1 Campylobacter portucalensis | reverse complement strand
CTCCGTCTAAATCAAGAGCGAGCGGGTCGTAAAGAAGTGGATTTATGAAGCCGTCTAAAAAGTCGCCAAAATTATCAAGCCAATCGCCTAAATCGTCGATTAAATCGTAAAAGGAATACGAACCAGTATCAAATATTTGCCCAGTATAATCTAAAAATTTATCATACATATCATTTAAAAGCATATCTATTTTTCCGCCAGTTGTCATAGCTGTTCCAGAAAGCTTATTTAATATTTGCTCAGCTTTATTTAATGCTATTGTTTCACCGCCAAATGTTGTAGCAATTGCAGGAGCTTTGATTAAAAAACCACTTCCAAATGCACCAATATAATATCCCGGTCTTTCTGATAAATCTTTCCCTATTTCTTTTGCAAAATAATCCCTAGCCCCACCAGTATTATTATATATAGCAGAAATAGCTTCTTTGGCAACTAGTAGTTCTGCCTGTGCTTTTAATTGTTGTTCTTTTCCAGCAAGACCAGATAAGTTGCCCAAAAACATACCAAAGTCAAATGGTGCAACAACGAGTGTATCAAAAGCACCTTTGATAACATCTTTACCAAATTTTATAGTTTCATTTACTGAATCCATAATTTTTCCTTTCTATTTTTTAAAGTTACTTAATAGTTTGCTAAACAAATTAACAAGTGTATTTTGTTTTTTATATATTTTATTATCTTTTGAAATTTTCATTTTAGCGACAAATAACAATAAAATTAGCCACTCTAAAAACATACAAATAAATGCTGATAAAAACCAAGCAAGAACAAAAGCCAAAACCGATACCGACCAATGAAGATCAAAATTTTCATCTATGTATATTCCAAATCCGATGGAAATAAATAAGCAAAAAATAGCATAAAAGGTTTCGATTATATTTGATAAAAAATTGCAAAATTTTATATTGGATATTTCATATATTGTTCCACAGTTTTTACATTTTATACAATCATCGAATTTAAAAATAAATAAGTTTTGTAATTTATTTATTCTTTCATCGCAAACTTCGCATCTTTTATAAATCATTTTATTTTTCCAATCCGTATAATATTATGCAATTTGATAATAAAAAATCAAATAAATATAGCTATTTAGCCAACGATTATATAAGCTCAACTGGCAACCTTTCCAAATTTCAAATAAACTTTGAAATTATATAAAATTTAACTTTAACCAAATATAAAAATACTATATATATTAATTACTTTTATTTCTATTTTTAATAAATTACTAAATTAGTATAAATTATTATTTTAGAAAATTCAATCTCTGTTAGTATCGTTTATACTGAATTTGTAAATTTATATCACATTTAAATTTACCATAATCAAACTACGACAAATTTTATATGTGAATTTGATTTACACTCCATAAAGCTGTAAATTCTGTGAATTTGCTAAGTCATTAAATGCGAAGTTTCCTAAGCCTTTGTTATCTGAGTAGGTGTTGATTTGTTCAATGATTTTATCTATTTGGTTTTGAGTGATGAAAGGGGAGTTTAAATTATTTGCATCTTTATTAGAATTTGCAAATTCGTTCGAATTTATCGCTGTTTCTTTGCCAAATCTAAATGCTAAATCATTTGCAATTTTGTTTAAACTTTCTCCTACACTCTCTATAACATTTGTTTCAAATTTATCACATAAGTCGTTGTATGTTATTTTGTTCCATTTGTTTGTGATAAATT
>NZ_VWSJ01000006.1 GCF_009690845.1 Campylobacter portucalensis | reverse complement strand
GGGTTGGATAAAGTGGATTTTTTGTAAATCTACTTTTTATTATTATTTTAAAAATTTTTCTATAAAAATTTATCATCTTTTACCTAAACGTAAGATATTTAATGAAGTTAAAAATTTATTCTAACTGCCAAAATTATATAACATCAACAAGCTTTATAAAATAATCTTACGTTCTGACTAATTTCATAAAAGCAAATATATGGTTTAATCCAACATTAAATTTTATAAACTATTTTTCTTACATTAAATAAAATTTCACTATTCTAATTTTATACTTCAATCTCATTTAAATTTAGTTTTTTAGTCATAAATAGAGAATAAATAAATTAAAAACTGTTTTACTGGTATTATTATACTTATCAATCATAAAAATTTTAATAAAATACTCTCTGCTTTAACAAAAATGCAGTTTCTATAATAATAAAATAATCTTACGGATGTATTTAAGACTAAGATAGCTTACAAAAAATGCTTTTGTGTAATTTTATTCCTTAAACGCATTATCAACTGCTTGACAAAGCGTGTGTTCTATTAAAATATGCATCTCTTGAATCCTAGCTGTATCATTTGATGGAACAACTAAATTAAAATCACACATCTCATTCATCGCTCCACCTCCTTTTCCACTTAGTCCAAGAGTTTTTATCTTAGCAGCTTTAGCATATTCTAAAGCTTTTAAAACATTTTTACTATTTCCACTAGTTGAAATGGCTATTAAAAGATCGCCTTTTTTAGCAAGACCCTCAAGTTGCCTAACAAAAACATACTCATACCCATAGTCATTACCAATAGCTGTTAAGGCTGAAGTATCAGTTGTAAGTGCAATTCCAGCAAGTGGCTTTCTTTCAGTTTTATATCTACCCGTTAGTTCAGCTGCAACGTGCTGAGCATCAGCTGCACTTCCACCATTTCCACATAAAAAAACAGTTTTACCATTTTTTAAGCACTCAACTACCATTTCGCAAGCTGTTTTTATATCATCAACCAACTCATTTTGAACTTTTAAAACTGTTTTTAAATGTTCATTTATCTCATTTTCTATCATATTTTTCATTTTGATTCCTTAATTTTATCTATTAAATTTGTTGTGCTAAATCCATCTTCAAACTCTATCAATCTAACATCTTTTACAACATCGCTTCCAACGACATCTTTACCTAAATAATCGGCCCCTTTTACCAAAATATCAGGATTTATTTTTTTAATTAATTCATAAGGTGTATCTTCATCAAAAATAACTACAAAATCAACAAAACTTAAAGCACTTAGCATTAAAGCTCTATTAATTTGTGAATTTATAGGGCGGCTTTTGCCTTTTAAGCGTTTAACCGAATCATCGCTATTTAACCCCACAACTAAGATATCGCCTAAATTTCTAGATTTTTTTAGATACTTAATATGTCCGATATGTAAAATATCAAAGCAGCCATTTGTAAAAACTACTTTTTTATCGCCATTTTGCAAAATTTGACTTAATTCATTAGAGGTTTTTATCTTGCACTCTAATTCATCATTTAAATGGATGTATTTTTCAATCTCTTCTAAACTAGCAGTTGCACTTCCTACTTTTCCTACAACCACAGCAGCTGCTTTATTTGCTAAGATAACTGCATCTTTTATATTAAGCCCTATTGATAAAGCATATCCTAAAGTCGCTAACACCGTATCTCCAGCACCTGTTACATCATAAACTTCTTTTGCGATAGCTGGAACTATCTCTAGCTTATCATCGTATAGAGCCATTCCTTTATCTGAAAGAGTTATGATAGAGTACTTTAGTAAAACTTCATCTTTTAGCTTTAAGATTGCTTTTTTTAAAGAGTTTTGATCATTTATTTCAATACCTGTTGCCAATGATGCCTCTTTTAAATTTGGTGTTAAAAGAGTTGCTCCTTTATATTTTAAAAAATTTTTTCCTTTTGGATCTACTAAAACAAATTTAGAGTTTTGATTTGCTATTTTAATGATTGAAGAGCAAAAGCTAGGCGTTAAAACTCCTTTTGCATAATCACTTAATAAAACAGCGTCATAGTTTTTTATAATCTCTTCTAGCTTTAAAACCAACTCTTCTTCGCTTTTTGATTTTATCTCTTCCTTGCTCTCTTTATCAAAGCGGATGATTTGCTGATGAACTGCCATAAGGCGAGATTTTTGAGCACTTTTTCTACCTACTTCACGAATTAATTTTTCTATTTTTATTTTATCTTTGCTAAGTAAAAAAGAGATCTCATCTGCTATCAAATCATCGCCTAAAACACTCATAACTCCAACTTCTGCACCAAGTGTTTTTAAATTTGCTATAACATTTCCAGCCCCACCAAGACGCTTTGTTTCTTCTTTAATATCAACTACTTGAACAGGTGCTTCAGGCGAAATTCTATCACACTCTCCCCATAAATAGTGATCTATCATCAAATCACCAATGACTAAAATATTAGGATTTTTACGCATTAAATTCACTCTCATAAACTCTTTTTATCTCAGGTAGATAATCTCTAATACCTTCTTCTAAGCTAAATTTTGGCTCATATCCTAAATCTTTTTGTGTTTGAGAGATATCAGCTTGAGTGAAGTATTGATACTGATTTGCAAAAGGATTTTTTATATAAATATTTTTATAATCTGTATTTAACTCTTTTTGTAAAATATCAGCTATATCTTGAAAACTTCTAGCTTTGCCTGTAGCTGCATTATAAACTCCGCTTTTTTTAGAAAAAAGTGCTAAATAGTTTGCATTAATAACATCTTTTATATAGACAAAATCTCTTTTAATCTCTTTACTTCCCTCAAATAGCTTTGGAGAATTTCCGCTTAAAATTTGAAGTCCAAACTGAAGAACCATAGAAGCGGTTTTTTCTTTAAAAAACTCATTTTTACCATAAACATTAAAGTATCTAAGTCCTATACAATGCACACTATCATAGTATTTTTTTGCAACTCTATCCATCATAAGCTTTGAAAAACCATAAACATTTCTAGGTTCTTCACACTCCCAAACTTTTTGTGGGCTTTTTGCATTACCATATGTTGCACCTGAGCTTGCATAAATCATTTTTGAGTTTATATCTTTAGAAATTTCTAGCAAATTTATAAAAGAGTTTAAATTGGTTTTTATCATTAAACTTTGATTGCTAGCTGTTGTATCTGAAATTGCAGCCTCGTGAAAAATAGCATAAGGTTTAAATTTTTTAATGTTTTTTAAAACTTTTTTATCATTTATATCGCCTTCTAAAATAAAGCCGTTAAAATCAAGTAAATTTTTATAATGCCCAAAGCTTTTTAAATTTCCATTTTCAAACCTATCTCCACTCCTAAAAATATCTATAACCAACACATTTGCACCCATTTCTTCAAAAAAAAGTGCTAAATTTGAGCCTATAAAGCCTGCTCCGCCAGTTACGACAATATTTTTACCTTCTATGCTTTGCATTAATTTTCCTTTACAAATTTTAGAATTTCTTTAATGTTTTTTATTGTATTATACTCTAAATTTTGATTTTTGCTTAATAAAAATAAATTTTTAATCCCAGCATTTTTTCCTGCTTGCATATCGCTAACCTTATCACCTATCAAAAATGAATTTTTTAAATCTAAATCAAAATCATCTTTTGCTTTTAAAATCATACCAGGATTTGGTTTTCTGCAACTGCATTTTTCATTATCAATATGAGGACAAAAATAGACGCGATTAATAACAACACTATTTTTTAAAAATTCATCTAACATAAAATTTGTGAGTTTTTCAAAATCTTTTTTAGTGTAATAACCTCTTGAAATTCCTGATTGATTGGTAATTATTATAAGTAAAAATCCTAAATTTTGAAGCTCTTTTAATGTTTCAAAAATACCATCTTTAAATTTAAATTTTGAAATTTCATAAACATAACCAAAATCTTCATTTATAACGCCATCTCTATCCAAAAAAATAGCTCTTTTTATATAATTTTTCATATTTTTATTATACAAATTTAGATTAAATAACTATAAATTTATTTTCCTAGACAAAACGATGAAAACATTGCATCTAAAATTTCTGCTCTTTCAAAAGGTCTTGTTATGCTTGAAATTTCATTTATGGCTAAATTTAATTCATAAGCAAATAATTCAAGCTCGCTTTCATTTAATAAATTTAAAGCTCTTAAAATACTATCTTTTGCACTATTTACAGCAAAAATTTGAGTATCGCAACTAAGCATCAATCCAGCATAATTTTTAGAATCTAAATATTTTTCAAGTTCTTGTAAAAGCTCTTTTAAACTAGTTTTTACAGAAATTTTTAACCATTTTTTTGTATCAAAGTCAAATTTCTGTCTCAAATCGCTTTTATTTAAAATATAAATAATATGCTTATCTTTATTTTGATTGCAAATTTCTAAAATTTTAGCATCTTCTTCATCAAATTTTCTAGATCCATCAAAAACAGCTAAAATAATATCAGCCTCTTTTGCTATTTTTATAGAATTTTGTATGCCTATATTTTCTATTTTTGAAGTGCCTTGTCTAATTCCGGCAGTATCAATTATTTTTACCAAATGTGTACCTATAGCCAAACTTTCTTCTATACTATCTCTAGTTGTGCCAGCCTCATCGCTTATAATTGCCCTATCATATCTAAGCAATGTATTTAAAATAGAGCTTTTTCCAACATTTGGTTTTCCAATAATGGCTACTTTAAAACCATCTATCAACCCTCTTCTTTGCTCGCTAATCTCTACAATATCGCTTAATTCTTTATGGTTTTGATTTAACATTTTTTTTGTATCATCTAAAATTTCACTAGGCAAATCATCTTCTGCGTAATCAATGCACGTTTCTACATAAGCTAAAGTTTTTATCAAAGATTGCCTTAAATTTAAAACAAATTCACTTAACTCACCACACATTTGCCTAGATAAAATTCTATGAGAATCAATAGATCTTGAAGTTATTAAATTTTGAATAGCTAATGCTTTTGAAAGATCCATTTTACCATTTAAAAATGCTCTTTTGCTAAATTCGCCTGGATTTGCAAGTCTAGCACCTAAATTAATTAATTCTTTTAAGATTAAATTTGAAATCAAAAAACCACCATGGGTTTGAAATTCGACTATATCTTCGCCTGTAAAACTACTAGGTGATTTAAAATAAATAATAATTCCTTCATCAATAAACTCTCCTTTTTGAGAGTAAATTTTAGCAAATTTTGCCTCTTTTGGATTTAAAATTTTAATTTTTAAAAGTTTTAAAGCTATACCTAAAGCCTTTTTACCACTCATTCTAACAACACTAATAGAGCCTATTCCATTAGGGGTTGCTATGGCTACTATAGTATCAATCATTTTTCTTACATTCTTTTATAACTATAAATTTACCATTTTTTGATGATTTAACCCCTATATATTTATTAGGAAATTCTGCTTTTAGTTGCTCAAGTGCAATATTAATTAAAATTCCATCAAGTAACTTGGTTTGAGCTCTAGAATGCTCTTTAACGCGAGGAATTATGTAGTCATTTAGATAATTTTTAATCATATTCTCTTGATTTTTTAAAAATTCAGCTATCTCAAGTCGAATGTTTAAGCCATATTTTATACTAATCCAATTATGAAGCAAACATAAAAAAGCTTTATATCTATGCCCTTCTTTTCCTATCAATAATGCAGAATCTTTTCCATCTAATTTAATATAAATCGTATCACTATTAAATTTACTAATCTCGACGATATCTATTTCAAAAAAATTAGATGCAAGCAAATTCTTTAATCCAGTCTCTACTTGATATAAAATATTGCTAAAATTCTCTATTTTCAACTCACTTTTTTTGCTATTGCTTTTATTTTTCACCTTTTGACTAATTGATATTTCTTTTTTAGCTTGATTTTCTTGTTTGTTTGGGGATAAATTTGGTAAATCTAAAATTTCTATAATTGCATCTTTTTTAAAAAAACCTAAAAATCCATTTTTTGGATTTTGAATAACTTTTATATTTAATTCAACAACGGAACGATTAAGCTCTCTTGAGGCTTTAAGATAAGCCTCTTCAAGAGTTTTTGCTATAATTTTCATTGCTTATTGCCTTCATTTAACGCTTTTTTGCTTTTAAAAATTCTATTTACGATATATTGCTGTATCACTGAAATTATATTATTAACACACCAATACAAAGTAAGTCCAGCTGGAAAGGTTACGAAGAAAAATACAAAAATCAAAGGTAAGAATTTCATAATTTTTTCTTGCATAGGATCTGCAAATGTTGTAGGGGTAATTTTTTGCTGAATAAACATAGAAAGCCCCATAATTGCTGGTAAAATAAAATATGGATCTTTAATAGCAAGATTATCTATCCATAAAATCCAAGCAGCACCCTGAAGCTCTATAGCATTTAAAAGCACTCTATACATCGCAAAAAATATTGGAATTTGCATTAAAATTGGCAAACATCCACCCATAGGATTTGCTCCATGTTTTTTATAAAGTTCCATGATATGAATTTGCATTTTGGCTTTATCGTCTTTGTATTTTTGCTGAATTTCTTTCATTTTTGGTGCTAAATCTTTGAGTCTATTCATAGATACCATACCTTTATATGTTGGATATGCTAAAATAATTTTTATCAATATCGTGAGTAAAACAATCGCCCAACCCCAATTGCCAACATAATTATAAATAGCACTCAAAAGCCAAAAAATAGGTTTAGCTATAAATGTAAACCATCCGTATTCTATTATATCTATCAACTCTTTATTTATGTCATTAAGAATTTTATGATTTTTTGGTCCAATATAGCCATAAATTTTAAAATCTCCATTTGCTTCAATAAAAGTTTGATTTATAGTTTTATTTTGTGATGTTAAAACTACATTAAAAGGCTTTTCAAAATTATAAAATAATGTTGCATAATATCTATCAAAAGCTGATGCTATATCTACATTATGATACCTTTTAGTTTCGTTTTTCAAATCAGAATCTTCTATAATTTCTAAACTTTTATCATTAAAATCTCTAAGCAAAACACCATGAACTGTATATCCATCCACTGCTACATTAGATCTAGCACCAGGAGTTATAAAATAACTCACTGGCTTACTTAATTTCACATCTAGCTCATAATTTCCAGTTGGATAAAATTTAATTATTTTAGTAATTGTTAGCTCACCTAAATTTTGAGTTAAAGTGATAGTTTTTGGCTTGCTCGTAACGTCTAACTCATCAACACTAGCTTCATACTTGGTCTTAAAAGCCAAATCATTTAACTTTGGATCACTAAAACGAATCTCAAGTGGCATTAAATTAAGTGTAGGATCTATTAAATTTGTAAATTCACCATCTTCGTTTTTATATATATTTTCTTTAAGCATAAAAGAACTAATTCTTCCAAATTCATCTATTTTTAAATCAAAAATATCTGATTTTACATTAGCTATAGTTATATTACTTCTTTCTTTTAATCTATCTTCTATAATAGGCTTAGTTTGTGAAGCCTCAACCGATGGAGCCTTATTCGTTTGAATAGTTTGATTTGTATCTCTAAATTTGGATAAATAAAAATGATCATATCCTAAAAAAAATATAAAAGCTAAGAGTATAGCTACGACTGCTCTTTTTTGTATGGATTTTTCATCTAACACTGCTGCTTCCTTTTTAAATCTTTTATAACATAAAATTTTCCATCTTTATAAGGTATAAACCAAAAAACAGGTGCAAAAATTTGGCTATTTTTATAGCTTATTATAAAATTTTTACTAACAATTGGATAGTCTATACCACCATTAAAAAGCTTATTGCATCTTAAAATTCTTAAAAAAGAAAACGCAAAAGCTTTTAAAAAAGTATTATTTTTAAACTGCCAAATAGCATATTCTGAACAGGTTGGATAATACCTGCAACTTTTTGGCAAAAGCGGAGATATAAAGAGCTGATAAAATTTTATCACTTTTAAGCAGATTTTTTTCATTTTAAAGCTTTTAATTTTTTAAAAGACCACTTAAAATTTCTATAAATATCAATAAATTTCATGCTATTTATATCTTTTTTGGCTATAAACACAAAACTACCAAATTTCAAATCATCTTCCATTTTCAAGAGAATCTCTCGCATAACTCTTTTTGCTCTATTTCTTTTAACTGCATTACCTACCTTTTTACTTGCAACAACAGCAAACCTGCATTTTCGATCTTCCAAAAAGTAAATCACAGCACATTCGCAATGCCATTTATTCGCCTTTTGGTAAATTTCATTAAAATCATTTTGATGTTTTAATGAAATTAAACCCCTTAAACTGCCAATCTTTTTCTACCTTTTGCACGTCTTGCATTAATTACTTTACGACCATTTTTAGTCTTCATTCTAACTCTAAAGCCGTGAGTTCTAGCTCTTGGAGTTTTATGTGGTTGGTATGTTCTTTTCATAATCTTCCTTTTAAATTTTTTGTAAAGTAGGATTTTAGCTAAAATTATCTTAAAAATAGATTTAAAATTTAAAAAATAGCCAAATATTTATCATACGAGTATAAAATTATACAATAATTTAAATTTTAAGGATTTGTATTATGTTAAAAGGTATTTATCTTTTTTTAATTGCAGTTTTAGTTGGAATTGAATTAAGTATAGGAATTTTAGTTGCTCCTACTATTTTTTATCCACAAAACATTATAGGAAACGAGATTTTAACGCATTTTCAAAGCGGACAATTAATGACAAATATTTTTATAAAATACAATAAATTTTTAATATTTGTAATGTTTATAAGTTTTGTTGTTGAAATTTTCAATCTAAAAAACAAAAACGAAAGTTTTAATTTAAAATTTTCTAATTTTATGCTCGCATTCATAGGTTTTGCTTTAGCTCTTGCTTTTGTATTTTATTTTACAGATTATATTTTAGAAGCTCAAAGTTTAGGTGAAGAGATAACAAAAACAAAAACTTTTGCACAATATCATTTAGCAAGTGAATGGTGTATGAAGCTTATGATTTTTTCGCAAAGTATTTTGTTCTTTTTAAAATTTTATAATTATAAAAGATGTATAAAATGAAAATTAGAATTTATTACGAAGATAGCGATGCTGCTGGAATAACATACCATGCAAACTATATAAAATATTGTGAAAGAGCAAGAAGTGAGATTTTTTTCAATCAAGGTTATAAATTTACTCAAAACAGACATTTTGTAGTTACAAAAATAGAAGCTAAATTTATAAAACCATCTTTTATTGGGGATTTGTTGGAGGTAAAGAGTAAAATTTTAGAACTTAAAAAAACTAGTCTTACACTAAAACAAGAGATTTTTAAAGATGATGAGTTGATATTTCAAGCAGACATTAAAGTAGGTTTTTTAGTAGATAAAAAACCTGCAAGAATGGATAAAAAGTTAATTGAAATTTTAAATAATTTTATTCAAAAATAGTTTAATTTGGATTATATTTTATAAATTTATATCTATTCGTCTGATAAATTTTAGATTCATAATCAATGCTAGAGCCAATTATATTCTCCTTAAAAATTCTAGTATGATTTGTATTTACAAAAACAGAATATAAGTAATCAAGACCTATTGCAGTTGAGTATGCAACCCAATCATAATTCATATCAACGCCAAACAAAAAGGAATTTAACAATACATTTTGAGGAATTTCATTTATAATATTTGCTATATATAAATTTTTTCTATAATCATATTTTGTTGATGATAAAAGCTTTGGAGAATAATTTATTTGAGTACTAAGAAGAGAAGCTGGTTTGATGTCATTTAACGCAAGCTCATTTATAACAAGAGATGTTTTTTGAAGTGGCAAATTTAAAAAAATCAAGCTATCATCTAAACTATTATCCACCATACCTAAAAGAGTTGTTTTTTCATCCGAAATAAAGATGGTAGAAAAAAGATCTAAATTGTATTGAGAAATATACCTATTTAATGTTTTTGCTAATTCTGAATTATCTGAAAAAATAACAATCTTATTTGATGAGGTATTTAATAATTTTAAAATTTGCTCTTGATAATTAATTCCGCCAAAAAATATATTTCCTTTACTGATTCCAACCATTTCATAACTTAAAGTTGGTATGAAAAACAGTATATTTTCATCAGCATTATTAGCGATAAATTTTGCTCCAGCGACAGTAACTGGTGCTATAACAACAGAGATTCCATCATTTTTAATATTATTTAAAACATTTTCTAAAGAGTATCTACTTTCATTTCCGCTTAGATAAAATTTAACTTCTATTTCTAAATTTTGCGATGTTATATAAGAAAAAATAGCATTGCTTACAACTTTTGCATAATTTCCAATTACATTTTGTGGAAGCAAAACGCCTATTTTATCAGATGAAGATAAATTATTAATAGCACTTAGTGTAGCAGTTTCATTATTGGCTATAGCATAAATTTTTCTTAAATTTTCATCACTAAATTCATCTTTATACATAGACAAAAAACTAAAAATTTTATTTTCATTAACTAAATTTACTAAACAAGCATTATCACAAATTCCTGGCTCAAAATTTAAATACTCGCATTTAGCAGGCATAATGTTAGATAATTTTTGAACTTTTGCATCTAAAATAAGAAAACTAAAAACTAAAAACAATATAATTTTTCTCATAGCAACTCTTTTATTTTTTTTAAATCTTCATTAAATATTTCAATTTTACTAGGATTTGACAAGATAAAATCAACATCAAAAAAAGGCAGTATAAAACGCTTATTTTCTCTAAAAATAGAGCCATGAGAAATTTCTAAATTTGGCAAATTTTTATCCTTTAAAATAGTTTTAGAGCAAATATCTCCCATTGTTATGATGATTTTGGGATTAATTTTTTCAATCTCATCAAAAGCATAAGGGCTACATTTATAAATAAAATCATCAACTACTTTGCTAGTACATAAGCATTTAACTAAATAACTAACATAGATTTCATCCTCACCTAAACAAGTGTATTGTAGCAATTTTTCCTTAAATTTACTATTTATATCTGCAACTTTTCCGCTTTTATCTTCAAATTTATTTGGATACAGCCTAATAATCATCAATTTTGCATTTAACTGTTTAGAAAAGACGGTATTGGTTCTGCTTTTTGATAAATTACATAATTCGCAAGTTTTTAAATTTAATCTTAAATCATCTAAGCTTTGAAAATAACTTTTTTTTTCTAAATTCAACAACTCATCATCAACAAATTCATATCCAAATGCCTTATAAGCTAAAAGTTGTTGAAATTTAGTCATCAAAAGTCCTATTTTTAGCTATAAAACCTCTATCAAAACCAGCTAAATCTTTATAAAAAATCGCTTCAAAATTACTATTTATCAACTCATTTTGCATTGAATTTTTTTGATCGTATCCTATTTCGCAAGCTAAAAATTTAGCTCTATTTTTAGCTAATTTTATAATATCCTTTAAAATTTCATCACCATTTTCTCCGCCAAATAAAGCCTCTTTTGGTTCATTTGCTACCCATTTATCAATTTTGTAAGAATTTTTAATATATGGAGGATTTGAAACTATAATATCAAAATTTCCACACACTCCATCCATTAATGAAGTATTTAAAAATTCAACCTCTAAGTCAAAATTTAAAGCATTTTTTTTTGCTATTTTTAAAGCTTTTTTAGATATATCAGTAGCTAAAATTTCACAATTTTTAAGATGTTTTTTTAAAGTAAGAGAGATGATACCGCTTCCAAATCCTATCTCGCAAATTTTTGGATTTTGAAAATTTTGTGCTATTTCTAAAACATTTTCAACTAAAATTTCTGTTTCAAATCTTGGTATTAAAACACCTTTTTCTATATAAAATTCATCTCCAAAAAATTCACATCTTTTAGTAATATATTCAAGCGGTTCGCCATTTTTATATCTCTTCAAAAGCTCTATAAAATCATCTTTAAAGCTCAATTTTTCGTCAAAATTTAGCAAAAAATTATTATCATCTAATTTAAGATGAAATTTCAAAAGCTCTTTTGCTATTATCTTAGAATCTAAAAAATTTATAGCAAATTTAAATGCCTCAAATACCTTCATTTAAGCTCACAAATTCTCTCATATAGACTTGGATGAGAGTGATAAAAAGACGAATAAATTTTACTTGATTTTGGAAAAGCTTTATTTTCATGACCAAGCTTTATAAGAGCATTTGACATTGAAATTTTATCTTTTACTAAAGCTCCAAATTTATCAGCCGCAAATTCTCTTTTTCTGCTTAAAAATGATTGTATAGGCGTTATGATAAAAGATATCAAACTAGATAAAATTGATATCATCACTATAATACTTCCGCCATTTTTGTCAATTCCAACAGCTTCAAAAACACTTAATGGCAAATTTCCTAAAATTAAAAAAACTAAAAAAATAATAATAAATGCAAAAATTAAGATTTTGATAATATCTTTATTTTTAAAATGACCAAGCTCATGCCCCAAAACTGCTAAAATTTCATCTTTAGTTAATTTTTGTATAATGGTATCAAAAAGCACTACCCTTTTTGCACTTCCTAAGCCGCCAAAATAGGCATTTAAGCGATTATCGCGCTTACTAGCATCTACCACAAAAACGCCATTGCTTTTAAATCCGCACTTTTGCAATAATTCGCAAATCGATCCGTTTAATTCAACATCTTCAAGTTTTGTAATTTTATTAAAAATAGGTGCAATTATCGTTGGATATATAAAATTCATAAATAAAATAATCATAAAAGATATAATAGAAGCCCAAAACCACCATAAATTACCTAAAAAATTAATGATAACCAACAGCAAATAAACAAATAATGAACCAAATACAAGCATCAAAAATAAACTTTTTAAAGTATCGAGTAAAAAAGTTTTAAAATCTAAATTTGAAAATCCAAATTTCTTATCTTTTACAAATTTAGAATAAATTTCAAGTGGTAAATTTATGAAAGAAGAGATGATAACAAAACTCATCACAAAAGTTAAATTTTCCAAAATACTGCCGTTTTTTACGATATATTCATATAAAAATTTAAGCCCAAAACTAAGCCAAATAATAATAAAAATAAGCTCATACAAAAGAGAAAAAATTTCAAATTTTCTGTTTATTATAGATATTTCTCCAGCCCTTATAAAGGCGTCTTTTTCCAAAATTACAGGCTCTTTTAAAAGCTCTGAGTTTATAAATTTTATCTCAATAAGTTCTAAAGTTACTTTTATCCCTGCGTAAACTACAAAAAAAGATATCAAAATTATCAACATAATAATTCTCCTAAAAATTTCTTGATTTTATACAAATTTAGTTTAAAATTTGATTAACTAAGCCAATACATATCAAAATTTAATAAAATTAAATTTAAATATAAGTTTTGTGATGATATACTTAAGGTTTTAATTTTAATAAAAGTTAGGTTGCTGATGAAAAAAATTGCTTTTTTATTTTTATGTTTGTTGCCGATGCTTCTTTTTGGCAATGATTTAGCTACTATAAATTCTGAAAAATTTGGAATTTTAACTCTCATACCACCAATTGTTGCTATTGCTTTAGCTTTTATAACAAAAGATGTTATTTTTTCTCTTTTTATAGGAGTTTTTAGTGGAACTTTTATGATTTGTATTGCAAATCATAGTTTTTTTGCTTCATTTTTAAAAGGTTTTGTAGAGTTAAGCAATAGGATAGTAAAATCAATGGCAGATCCTTGGAATGCAGGAATCATACTACAAGTTTTAGCTATTGGTGGCGTGGTTGCACTTGTAACAAGAATGGGTGGAACAAAAGCAGTAGCAAAGTGGCTTTCAAAAAAAGCAAAAAGCCATAAATCAGCTCAAATTTCTACTTGGTTTATGGGGCTTTTCGTATTTTTTGATGACTATGCAAATGCTCTAATAGTAGGTCCTGTAATGCGTCCTGTAACTGATAAATTTAAAGTTTCTAGAGAGAAGTTGGCATTTATTATAGATGCAACAGCAGCTCCTATTTCTGGTATAGCCATAATTTCTACTTGGATAGGATATGAACTTTCTGTAATCAAATCATCATATGAAATTATAGGAATGACAGATGTAAATGCTTTTGCAATATTTTTGGAGACAATTCCATACAGGTTTTACAATATTTTGATGATTATTTTTGTTTTTGCTACCGCTATAATGTCAAGAGAATTTGGACCAATGTATAAAGCAGAAATCAGAGCTAGAACAACTGGCGTTACTATATCTAAAAACGAAATAAAAATGGATGATATAGAAGATAAATCTCTGCTTCCAAAAGAAGGAGTAAAGTTATTAGTATCAAATGCTTTAATACCTATTTTAGCATTAATGATAAGCTCTATTATGGGCTTTTATATAAATGGCTATAATGCTTTAGAAGGTGAAATTTTAGAAAATGTAAAAAATGCTCCTTTTTCGCTTTTAGCACTTAGGGAGACTTTTGGCAATGCAGATGCTTCTGTTGTACTTTTTCAAGCTGCATTGTTTGCAACAATTATAGCGATTTTTATGGGTGCATATAGAAAAATATTTAGCATAAGTGAAGCAATTAACGTATGGTTGAAAGGTTGGAAAACTATGATTATAACTATAGTGATTTTGCTTCTTGCTTGGTCTTTGAGTTCTGTTATTAAAGATCTTGGCACATCTAAGTATTTGGTAAAAATGTTATCAAATAACATAAGCTATTGGGTGCTTCCTACTGTGATTTTTATTTTTGGCTCATTTATTTCTTTTTCCACTGGTACTAGTTATGGAACTATGGGAATTTTAATGCCACTAACCATTCCGCTTGCTTTTGCTATAGGAAATAATAGTGGATTTGACACTCAAATGCTTCATTCTTATGTGATTATGAATATCGGAGCTGTTTTAACTGGTGCAATTTTTGGAGATCATTGCTCTCCAATTTCTGATACAACAATCCTTTCATCAATGGGTTCTGGATGTAATCATATGGATCACGTTTCTACTCAGATGCCTTATGCACTTTTAATAGGTTTTATAAGTGTGATTTTTGGTTATATTCCTGTAGCATTTGGTTTCAATGTTTGGCTAAGTCTTACTGTAGCAATAGTAAGCATTTTTGTGATTTTAAGAGTAATAGGTAAAAAGGTGGAGTAAAATTTAAGTGTGTGATTTGCACTCTTAAATTTAGCTTTTAATATACAAATTTTTATTTGTTTATAAATGTTTTTTAAATTAAGTATTTCGCAAGCATGGGCTATTTGGCTAAATTTATGAAAATGTTAGATCGTAATTTTATTGATGAAAGTTTGAAAAATTTATTAAATTAAATTTAGCGGTAAAAGTGGATGAAAAGTATTGCAAACGAGTTGCTATGAATTTAAGAATATGAAGTAATCATTTTATTAAATTTAGTTATAAATTTAATATCAAAAGACTTAAATTTAGTTTTTCTTATTAAAATTTATTACCTATTTTTGCATTACTGTAAATTTGTTTTTAAATAAAAATAGAAAATTCTTTTTTAAAACACTTAAAATTTTAATAAAATAGTCAATCTGTAAAAGTCTTTTTTAAATATAACTAAGCTAATTTCATTCTAAAATATGATCAAAAATATTTTAATTAATTGGTTAGCCTAAGAATATATCAACAATTAATTTGGTCTATAATATTATAAATGGCCAATCTTTATTCTTTAAATTTTCTAAATCAAAAAATTCAATCAATGAGTAGTTTTATCAACTTTTTTTAAAAGTACAAATGTATGTTTGTTCGGTAAATGAAAATTTGCCATCAAATTTAATTTCTTAAAAAATTTTTGATAAATTTTGATATTTTATTTGGCTTAACAAAACAAAAATTAATTTTTATAGAATTTGATATAATTTTTTATTTGCCATCTAGTATAATACCAAATTAACACTTTAAAATACAAAAATTTTTCCTCTTTATTCCTCTAAATTTAGTCATTCTAGCCTTATGATATCTCTAAAATAATATTTTATTTACAAACTAATTTTTACTTTTAAAACCACCAAAAAAGATTATTGCCTTATAGTTAATTTTTAAAGTCAGAGCATTTTATTAAATTTAACAAGTTTTACTACGACCTTTTTACGCAAAAAGCAAAAATTTAGATTTTTATAAAATAACTCTCATCTATTTTTAGCACTAAATTTTACACTCTTTTAGCATTAGAATTTGAATTTGTTTAAAAATTTTATAGATTATTTTTCTAAATTTTTAGCAAATTTATGGCTTCCAAATGAAAACAGAAAATTTTTTTATAAATTTACTAGAGACAAAATACACTTATTTTCCTAAGTAAAATTATAACTTGGGGCTAATTTGTTGCAGTTTAGGTTTGTTAAGTTTAAATATTTATAGGTTTGTCACAAATTATAAAAAAAATATTTATTAGAGTTATTCTCATATATAAACAATCTTGATAAACATTTATTGTTTAATTATAAAAAGGCTTATTTTATAACATATTCTTCTAGTAATTTTTAATTGAAAATTTTTATCAAAATAAAATCGTATTTTAATTTAATAAATTTTAATTATTTTATTTGCTAGATATTTGTTGTTAAATTTTATTCGTTCAAAAATCCTATTATTTTTTAAATACAATATAATATTTATTATTTTTATATTTTTACAAAAATTGACTGAAGCTAATTAAAATATCACAATTATTTATGTATAAAAAATAATTGTCTAAAAAATACAAATTTCAGCCAATAAAATACAAAACAATCAATATAAAAAGAAAATTTACTACTAATATCTTAATATTTTATTTATAAAATCAAACAAATAATTTTATAAATCATATTTATCTAACATAAAAATTTTCAAAATTCTCAAATGAATTTTACAAATATTACAAATGTCAATTATTGGATAAACAAAATATAAAAGAGTATAAAACTCTTTTATTTTCTAAGTTCTTTTATTTTTGCGGCCTTACCTCTTCTATCTCTTAAATAGAATAGTTTTGCCCTCCTAACTCTACCATATCTAAGAACTTTAATCTCCTCTATGCTTTCGCTATAAATAGGAAAAATTCTCTCAACACCAACGCTATTAGCACCTATTTTTCTAATAATGAAAGTTTCTCCAGTCCCACTTCCTCTTCTAGCTATACAAATTCCTTCAAAATACTGAACTCTTGTTTTATCACCCTCTGTAATTCTAACAGCAACCCTTAAAGTATCTCCAGCACGAAATTCAGGAATGCTTTTGCTGTTGATTTCAGCATTTTCAAATGCTTCTATGTATTTATTTCTCATATTTTTCCTTTAAAATGTACAAATCAGGGCGAAAATACCTAGTTTTTAATTTCGCCATCTCATTTTTTAAAACCGATATTTTAGCATGATTTCCCTTTAAAAACTCTGAAATTACAAAAGAATTTCTAAAAATATTTGGCTTTGTAAAAGCTGGAGCTTCTAGCATTCCACACTCAAAACTCTCTATTTCTAGTGATTTATCATTTCCCAAAACGCCCTTTATATTCCTACTTATAGCATCACAAATACACAAAGCAGGAAGTTCTCCGCCAGTTAAAATAAAATCACCTATACAAAAAACTTCATTTGCATAATTCTCAACCACTCTTTCATCAATGCCTTCATATCTTCCACAAATAAAGGCTATATGATTAAATTTAGCTAATCTTTTTGCATCTTTTTGTTTAAATCTCTTTCCGGCAGGACTAATAAAAACAAAATGTGTATCCTTGTCTTGATTTGCAATATATTTTATCGCTTCTGATAGCGGCTCAACACTCATTAAAAGCCCAGCACCGCCACCTATAATATAGTCATCTACTTTTTTATATTTATTTTTACTAAAATCTCTTGGATTTATAAAATTTATATCAATCAAGCCATTTTCAAAAGCTCTTTTTAAAATAGAGTCATCAAAATATGGTTTAACTAAAGTTTCAAAAAGTGTAATAAAGCTAAATTTCATGATTCTTGCAGTATTAAAAAAGCGTGATTACTTTCTATTTTTTTATCTTCGAGACAAATTTTTTTTACGTATTTATCCACATATGGCACATAAAAGACTTTATTAAAACCATCTTTTACTAAATTTTCATCCGTCTTGATTTCAAACAAATAGCTACTTCCAACTTCAAAAATATCACTAACTTTTCCTAAAATTTTGCCATTTTCAATAATTTTCATACCAATTATATCAAAATAAAAAAATTCATCTTTTTTTAATTTACAAATTTTTTTGGTGTTTTCAATGCTTTGAAAAAGTTTTTCATTAACTAAATTTTTAGCTAAATCTATATCTTCATAATCCTTAAAAACTACTAAATTTTCTTTAAATTTCAAAATTTCAATAACGTTTCCATTTTTTAAAAAAAACTTAGCACCTTTTTTGAATTGGGATGGAAAATCACTTTTATTGTGCAATTTTAATGCACCTTTTAAGCCTACAGTTTTTCCTAAAATAGCCACTTCTAAAAGACTATTCATTATCTTCAATAGCCTTAACATTAACTTTATATGAAAAATTGGACTTCGATTTTGAACCTAAAATAACTGTTTTGATGGCATTAATAATTCTACCATCTTTTCCAATCAGCTTTCCAATATCAACCTTGTCGGCATAAATAATTAATTCCACCACACTATCTTTTAAACTTAGCTTTTTTACACTAATTTTTTCTGGCTTTTCGGCGATCAAAATCGCGTATTGTTTTAAAAATTCTTCTACCATCTATTTTGTAATTCTAGCTACTCTATCACTAAGCTTAGCACCTACGCCTTTCCAGTAAGCAAGTCTCTCTGCATCAAATTTAATAACTTCTGGTTCAACCATAGGATTATAATAACCAATACTTTCAATAAAACCACCATCTCTTCTTTTTCTACTATCTGTAACTACGATTCTATAAAAAGGTTGTTTCTTTCTACCCAATCTTGTTAATCTTATAACTGTTGCCATTTTTTTCTCCTTAAATTTAATATAAAACTTTATTAAAAATAAAAAATTTTACTCATAATAAAATTTTACCCAAATTTCCTATCTAGGAAAATTTGGATTTTGCATCATAGATGCTATATTTCTCATACTGCCTTTATTTGATAACTTTTTAGCTATTTTAGATGCATTACTAAATTGCTTTAAAAATTTATTAACCTCATTTTGACTAAGCCCTGATCCAAGAGCCAAGCGACGCTTTCTGGAATTGTTTAATAAATCAGGATTTTCTCTCTCTTTTGGTGTCATTGAACTAATCATTGCTTTAATGTGTATTATTTCTTTTGAATTTTCTAAATCTATATCTTTAATCTGATCTGAAATTTTGCCCATTCCAGGAAGCATAGATATTAAATTTTTCATATTTCCTAGTTTTTTAACGCTTTCAAGCTGATTGATAAAATCATTAAAAGTAAAATGACCTTTTTTAATCTTTTTACTTATCTCTTTTACATTTTTTTCATCAAAAATAACACTAGTTTTTTCAACTAAAGTTGCTAAATCGCCTTCACCCATGATTCTACCTACAATTCTATCTGGGATAAAACTTTCAATATCTGCAACCTTCTCACCAGTGCCTATAAATCTTAACGGAATCGAAATTTGCTGTGCTATGCCAATAGCTACTCCACCCTTAGTGTCTGCATCAAATTTACTTAAAATCACTCCAGTAATTCCTAAATTCTCATTAAAAGTAGCAGCGCTTCTAACTCCATCTTGACCACTCATAGCATCAGCTACATAAAAAATTTCATCTGGTTGAAGTAAATTTTTTATATCTTTTAGCTCGGACATTAAATTTTCATCTATAGCAAGCCTTCCAGCAGTATCTACCAAAAGGACATCATAAAGTTCTGCTTTTGCCTTATTTAAAGCCTTTTTTGCAACCTCTATAGCATTTTTTTCACCATCTATAAAAAATAAATCAAGCTCACTAGACACACAAAGTTGTCTAAGTTGCTCTACCGCTGCAAGTCTTTGTAAGTCGCAAGCTGCTATCAAAACTTTTCTTTTTCTTAACTTTAAATAATTTGCAAGTTTTACCGTTGTTGTTGTTTTTCCGCTTCCTTGAAGCCCAGCCATTAAAACAGTAGTTGGCGGTTTGCTAGCAAACACAAAACCTTGATTTCCAGGAGCAGTCAATATAGAAGTTAGATTATTTTTAATAGCATCCAAAAACTGCTTTTGACCTACGCCATTAATCCTCACATCACTTTCAATCAATCTCAGCAACTCTTTGGTAACTTTGTGATGAACATCGGCTTTTAAAAGTGCCTTTTTTAGAGTATCAATAGCATTTTTTAATGCTTTGTCATCATCAACAATTCTAAGCTTATTAACAGCGGTTCTAAAAGACTCACTTATTTGTTCAAACACGTTTTACCTCTCTTATTTTCATAATTAAAGGGTTTATTTTACTATATTTATTCTTAAATTTGATTAAAATTTCATATTTTTTGTAATTTCAAAACCAAAATTATTAAAACTTTCATCAAGATTAGCAATAAATTTATAATCCAGCAACTCTGTTTTGTATGAGTGTAAATACATTCTATTTGCTGATTTTTTTGAATATTTTTCATCGCCAATTATATGATGATCTATGCTTGATAAATGCACTCTAATTTGATGAGTGCGTCCTGTTTTAATGTCTATTTTTATTAAAGATTTCTTACCACTTATCATAAGTGGAGTTACAAAACTTACGGCTTGTTTTCCTTGTGATGAAATTTTAGAAAATGCTCCATTTTTGCCCTTTATAGTTAAAATTGGCTCATTTATTTCAATATCTTCACTTATAATACCACTCACAATAGCAATATAACTCTTTTTTACTCTTAAATTTTTAAACTCATTTATAGCTGTTTTTCTAAATTCATCACTCTTACTTAGCAAAACAACTCCGCTTGTTTCCCTATCGAGCCTGTTTAAAAGCCTAGCTTTATATATTTTTTCTAAACTTTCACTAATTATAAAATTTGGCTTATTAACGGCTATTATGTTCTTATCTTCAAAAATAATGCTTGGTTTTTTGATCTTTAAAACTCTAAATTTAGTATTACTATTAAGCTCTTGTCTGGCAATGTTTAAACGTTTATTTCCAATAAATACTAAATTATTGTCTATTAACTTTTTTGCTTCGTTGTTGGAAATATTTTCTTGCAAAGCCAAAATTTTATACGCCTTTTCTAGCATCATATTTGTTCCTTAATCAAATTTACAATCTCATCAAAATTACAACTATTTTTAATATAACTTCTCTCTAAATTTAGACTTAAAATATCATTTATATTAGATAAATCAGTAAATTTAATACCGCCAACTAAATCATATAGTGTTTTTTGATTGTAAAAAAATTTACCACTTATTATTGGTTTATTAAACTGTGCTATTTCTATTGGATTGTGTCCTCCTATACCATCAATAAAACTTCCGCACAAAATAACAACATCGCAAATTTTGTAAAAATTTATAAGCTCATTCATTGTATCAAGCAAAATAATATCAGATTTTAGACCTAAATTTGATGAAAATTTTTCAAATTTTAAAGAATTTCTTTTTGCAAAATCTTCACATATCTTAGATACTCTTTTAAACCTCTCAGGGTGTCTGGGTGCAATCAAAAATTTTTGATTTAATTTTGGTTTTATAGATTTTAAAATTAACTCTTCTTCTCCATCATGAGAGCTTGCCACAATAATCAATTTTTCCTTAAATTTAGGATAAATTTTAGAAACTTGCTTTAAATTTGCACTTTTTATATTTCCAACTACTTTTATATTTTTAGCACCAAGTTCTTTTAACCTTATCTCATCAATATTGCTTTGAGCTAACACTAAATCGATATTATTAAAAATTTGTTTATAATAAAATTTAAATTTCAAATATTTTTTATATGATTTATCGCTTATTCTAGCATTTAAAAGAATTACAAAAGCTCCATTTTTTTTTGCATATTTCACTAAATTTAGCCAAAGTTCAGCTTCAAAAATCACTAAAACTTTGCTTTTTGAAAGCCAAAATGGTAAAAACAACTCAAATGGTAAGAATTTAGAGTTATTATTGAATTTTAATGCTTTTTCAAGACCTGTTTGAGTGATAACTGAAAAAGATGAATTAAAATTTTTAGATAAAATCTCCAAACTATTGATCTCGCCAAAACTACAAGCATGAAAATGAACATCACTCTGTTTTAATGGCGAGTTTTTATACAAAAAAAATCTAGATGGTATGCTTAATCTATACTTCTTTTTAACGCTAAAAAACATTAAAAATGGCACACAAAAAAGCCATACCAAAAAGCAAAAAATATTATATATCACTCAGCAGCTTTATATAAAATTCTTCCACAATGAGGACAAGTTATTATCTCTTCACCTTTTATAACAGAACCATATGTTTTATCATTTATGTGCATAAAACAACCATAACAAGCCTGTTTTTTAACAGGAACAACAGTTGAGTTCTTAGCCCATTTTCTAATTTTTTGATAAAAAGATATCAGTTTTTGATCCATATTTTTAATTAAATTATCTTTTTTAATGCAAATTTCATCTCTTTGATTTTGCAAAATATCTTTATTCTTTTTAGCATCTTCGCTAATATTATCTAGTTGTGTTTGCAATTTTTTTAGATTCTCATTTATCTCTATAAGCTCATCTGATTTTTGAGAGTTTAACTTTTCTAGTTTATTTATCTCTTCGTTTAAGGCTTCTAAGCTATCTTTTGCTAAATCTTCTTCTACATCAAGTGCTTTTAACTCTTTATCTGTTTTGATATTATTTCTTTTTATTTGGATATTTTGAAGTTTAGTTGAAAATTCAGAAATTCTTATATTTGTTTTAGAAATTTGTGTCTTTAAAGCATCAATTTCTATTTCAAAATTACACTTTTTCTTTTCAAAATCTGAAATTTCTTCCAATTTTAAATTTATCTTTCTGTCTAAATTCTCGATTTTTGGAAAAAATTCATCTATTTTTTTATCAAAATCTGAAAGTTCTACTAATTGCTCTAAATTTTTGTTCATAAACTGTCCTTAAATATAACTAAATGGATTAACTGAGTTTGTAATTATAGCTTTTATTTTATTTTTTTGCAAATTTTTAGCCAAAGACTCTGCAAAATAGCACTCGCTCTCGTAATGATTAATATCTATCAAAGATAGTTTATTTTCTAAATTTTCTAATGCAGTATGATATTTCAAATCTCCAGTCAAAAAACAATCAACTTCAATTTTTCCTATCAAATCAGACCCGCTTCCAGTGCAAAGTGCTATATTTTTTATATAATTTTTTGATTTCACAACCCTTAAATTTTTTATGTTCAACTTAGTTTTTATATCAAAACAAAGCTTATCAAATTCCATATTAACCTCCATAAAAATCAAAAAATCTTGCTCATCTACTATTTTATACTTTAAAATTTCAGTTGCAACATATCTATTTAAAATGCATTTATCAAAATTTGTATGCATAGAGATAAGTTTTATATCTTTTTTTATCATTTTATAGATTAAATTTGATGGATATTTGGTAAAATCTATATTTTTTAATCCTTTAAAAATCAGCGGATGGTGAGTTATGACTAAAGAATTTTCATCTACCTTGTCAAGCATATCACTATCTATATCTAAACTTAAATAAATTTTATCAAATTCGCTTTGCATACTTCCTAATAAAATTCCAGAATTATCCCACGATTCTTGAAATTCAAAAGGAGCTATTTCATCCAAAATTTTATAAATTTCAGATATTTTCATCTAAACCACCACTATAAACTAAAGCACAACCCTTAGCTAGCTCTCTTATTTTTAGGATATATTCTTGTCTTTGAGTTACACTTATAACGCCCCTTGCATCTAAAACATTAAAAATATGTGCTGCTAACATACAATAATCATACGCAGGAAGTGCTAAATTTTTCTCAAGAATACTTTTGCATTCATTAGAAAATTTATCAAAAATATCAAAAAGCATATTTGTATCTGCAAATTCAAAGTTGTATTTAGAGAATTCATACTCACTTCTTTTATGAACATCACCATATGTTACAATATGTCCATTAAAATCATCCCAAACTATATCATACACATTATCTTTATTTTGTAAATACATAGCAAGTCGCTCTAGCCCATAAGTTATCTCTCCACTTATTAGCTCACAAACTATACCGCCAACTTGCTGAAAATATGTAAATTGAGTTACCTCCATACCATCAAGCCAAACTTCCCAACCTAACCCCCAAGCACCTAGAGTAGGACTCTCCCAATTATCTTCTACAAATCTAATATCGTGATTTTTAAGATCAAGACCTAATCTCTCAAGACTTTTTAAATATAATTCTTGTATATTATCAGGACTTGGCTTTAAGATTACTTGAAATTGATAATATGCCCCTAATCTATTTGGATTTTCTGCGTATCTGCCATCTGTTGGACGCCTTGATGGTGCAACATAAGCAGCTCTCCACGGATCTTTGCCTAAACTTCTTAAAAAAGTAGCATTATGATAAGTACCTGCACCAGCGGGCATATCATAAGGCTGAACTACCAAGCAACCATGTTCTTTCCAATACTCTTGAAGTGTTAAAATAATCTTTGAAAATGTCATTTTTGTCCCTTTAATAAAACTTCTATTTTTGCAGAATCCATTAAAACAGCCTTTTGCATATCTTCTCTATCCATTTTTAATTTAGATGCAAGTTCTGTATTGCTTAAAGCTAAAATTTCTATCGCCAAATATGCTGCATTTTTTGCACCCGCTTTGCCAATTGCTAAGGTTCCAACAGGAATTCCTCCAGGCATTTGAACGGTTGAGTAAAGAGCATCAACTCCATTTAAAGCCCCACCTCCTGCAGGAATTCCAAGCACAGGTTTGATAGTCTTAGAAGCCACAACTCCAGCCAAATGTGCTGCCATGCCAGCTACACATATGAATACACAAGCACCTTTTTGCTCCGCTTCTTTAATATAGTCAACAGTTCTTTGCGGACTTCGATGAGCTGAGCTAACTATCATTTCAAACAAAACACCAAATTTCTCCAACACTTTAACAGCCTCATTTGCTACATCATAATCGCTAGAACTGCCCATTATTATAGATACAAATTCCATTATATTTCCTTTCTTAAAAAGCTAAATTTAGGTAATTTTGTAGGAAGTAAAATTTCATTAATATTCCCACTATGAATTTCACTAAATTCTTTATTGTTTTTTGCTTTTAAAGTTTTAAATTTAACAAAAAATTTACCATCTTTTTTATAAATTTTACCTATTTCGTTATTTATTTCATTAATTACACCATCCATTGGTGTAAAAATTTCATAACTTTCATTTAAAATTATTTTAAATTTAGTTTTAAAACTTACTCCATCTTCGCTAATAGCACATACTTGATGAGTTCCTTCTTCGAGAGTTGAATCGAAATTTTGAGTATCTTTTTTTTCAAAAGGGCGACTAACCAAATATCCATCTGTAAAACCTCTGTTTTTTAACGTATGAAGCTCTTTTTGATAAATTTCAGGATTAAATTTATTATTTATAGTATCATCAATTGCCATTCTATAAGCATTTGTAGCACAGGCTACGTAATACTCGCTTTTTGTTCTACCCTCAATCTTAAAGCTATCAACTGCTCCGCTTTTAATGATTTTTTCAATATGAGAGGCTAAATTTAGATCTTTTGAATTCATTATATAAGTGCCATTTTCATCTTCATTTAGTCTAAATAAAGCTCCGCTTTCATCATTTTTAGCATAAATTTCATAATTAAACCTGCAATCATTAGCACAGCTTCCACGATTGCTAAAACGCCCACTTTGAAGGGCACTTATTAAACATCTTCCACTATAAGCAAAACACATTGAGCCGTGAATAAAAATTTCTATTTCTAAATTTGGCAATTCTTCTTTTATCTTAATAACATCTTTTAGCCCTATTTCTCGGGCCACTACAACTCTTTTCACGCCCATATCATAAAAAACCTTAGCATCTAAATAATTCATCACATTTGCTTGAGTTGAAAGATGAATTTCGATATCTGGTGCTATATTTTTAGCCAAATTTATAACACTTGGACTTGCAATTATAAAAGCATCAACTCCTATGCTTCCTAAAAATTCGATGTGTTTTTTTAAATTTTCAAGCTGTGCATTTGATGGAAAACCATTTATGGTGGCATAAAATTTCTTACCAAATTTATGAGTTAAACTAACACCTTCTTCAAAACTTTGCGGATTAAATTCCTTTGCACTTCTTTGCCTTAAAGAAAACGATCCCATACTTGCATAAACAGCATCTGCTCCGTAATTTAGAGCGATTTTAAGCTTAGTTAAATTTCCAGCTGGAGATAAAAGTTCAGGTTTGTTCAAATCTTTTCCTTAATTAAATTTATAAATGAAATTTCTAATTTTATATCAGTTTTTCTTAAAAGATACTTTTTTGGTTAAATTTTTATAAAAAATTACTAAATTTAACAAATTTTTATATGATTTGTTTAGTATAACCATATCTTAAATAATTTCAAAATAAACACAAAAATTAAAAAATTTATAAAATTATAAATTTAAATATGGTAAAATCAACACTTAAATTTTTAAGGAGAGATAATGGGTAAATTTGTAAAAAATAGCGATGATTTTTTTAAATTTTGCGATGAAAATGAGGTAGCATTTGTAGATTTTAGATTTACTGATTTAAAAGGCACTTGGCATCATATGACTTACAATTATAAAAGACTTGATAAAAATTTTATAGATGGAATTCCTTTTGATGGAAGCAGTGTTGAAGCGTGGCAACCTATAAATAAGTCAGATATGATTTTAAAACCAGACCTTCAAACAGCATTTTTAGATCCATTTACGGCCGATGTTACTGTAATTGTAATTTGTGATGTTTATGATATTTATAAAGGTCAAATGTACGAAAAATGTCCTCGCTCAATTGCTAAAAAAGCTGAAGAATTTCTTCAAAAAAGTGGAGTTGGCGATGTTTGTTATTTTGGACCTGAGAATGAGTTTTTTGTATTTGATGACGTTAAAATAATAGATTCTATGGATTGTGCTATGTATAAAATTGATAGCGAAGAAGGCGATTGGAATAGTGCAAAAGAGTATAAAGATGGCTATAATACAGGTCATCGAGGAGGAGCTAAGGGCTGTTATGCACCGATTGCACCGATTGATAGTATGGTAGATTTAAGGGCTGAAATGGTGCAGGTTTTAGAGCAAATAGGACTTGAGGTTTTTATAGCTCATCACGAAGTAGCGCAAGGTCAAGGCGAAATAGGAGTTAAATTTGGGACTTTAGTAGAAGCTGCTGACAACGTGCAAAAATATAAATACGTAGTAAAAATGGTTGCTCATTTAAACGGAAAAACCGCAACTTTTATGCCAAAACCGCTCTATGGTGATAATGGAAGTGGAATGCATGTACATCAAAGCATATGGAAAGATGGTGTAAATTTATTTTACAAAAACGGAACATATGGAAATTTAAGCGATACAGCAAGACACTATATTGGCGGAGTTTTGAAGCACGCTAGAAGCTTAACGGCCTTTACAAATCCTAGCACAAATTCATTTAAAAGATTAATTCCTGGTTTTGAAGCTCCGAGCATTTTAACCTACTCTTGTCAAAACCGCTCTGCTTCGATTAGAATTCCTTATGGAAGTAACGAAAAAAGCACTAGAGCTGAAATGAGATTTCCTGACTCTACTGCTTGTCCTTATTTGGCTTTTTCTGCTATGTTGCTAGCTGGAATTGATGGCATTAAAAATAAATATGAACCAGTTGGACCAATGGATATAAATTTATTTGAGCTAACTTTAGATGAAATTCGCGAGAAAGGCATAGAACAATTTCCTCACACATTAAGAGGGGGCTTAGAAGCTTTAATTAGAGATAATCAATATCTAAAACCTGTAATGAGTGATGAGTTTATACAGGCATATCAAAGATTTAAATTTGAAACTCAAGTTTGGCCATATGAAGCTAGACCAACTGCGTTTGAATTTAAAACTTGCTATTCTTGTTAAATTTGGGGCTTTAGCCTCAAATTTTTATTTTAATTAATAAATATTTTAAGACTAAATTAGAAAAATAATTAATTTTATAAAGGTTATAATGAAAAGAGTTGATATTTTTGAACTAACAAATTTTTTAGCAGATTATGCTGACTCTTTGATTGGAATGGGTGCTCACAATAGCAGAGTAATAAGATGCATAAAAAGAATAGCTCTAAGCTATGGCTATGAAGCATCTATTTTTGTGCTTTTAAAATTTATAAATATCAGTCTAAATGATATTTCAAATCCACACAACAAAACAACTCTCATAAAAGACGCTAAAAATTTAAATATAAATTTAGAAGTCGTTTCTGAACTTAGTGCACTGAGTTGGGCTATTAAAGACGAGAAATTAAGCCTTGAAGAAGCTATAAAAATTTATAATGCAATCATAAAGCCTAAAAAACAAAATCAACTCTTTGCAAATATTTTAATAAGTTTTAGCTTTGGGGCTTTTTGCGGACTTTTTCATGGTGATTTTTGGGCAATTTGTTTTGTGATAATTGGTACTTTTATGGGAATTTTACTTAAAAATTTTCTAACTAAACACAATGTTGATTTAAGAATTATATATATAATATCTGCTTTTATATCATCTTTTATAGCTTTTTTATCTTATGAATTTAACCTCAGTAGCACACCATCTGCATCCATTAGTGCTAGCATTTTATATCTATTTCCTGGGATAATTTTATTAAATTCAATGTTTGATATACTTGATGGAAATGTTTTGATTGGCTTAAGTAGGATAGTAAATACAGCAATTTTAGTTCTTTGTATGAGTATTGGAATCTATATCACTCTTACTATTGTAAATTTTGGTTTTATACAATGAGTGAATTTTTAATAAACGGTATATTTGCAGCTATTGCCGGACTTGGTTTTTCTTATGCAAATAAACCACCTAAGCAAATTTTAATCTTTTGTGCCTTGTTTGGCGGTTGCGGATTTATGCTTAGAGTTTTGATTTTAGCAAATACAATTAATTACGCACTTGCTACATTTCTAAGTGCTTTATGTGTTGGTCTTGTGTGTGTTTTTGTAGCACAAAAATTAAAAACGCCAATAGAAATTTTAGCTTTTCCATCGCTTCTACCGATGATTCCTGGGCTTTTTGCATACAAGACAGTTCTGGCTGTTTTTATGTTTATAAAAAGCGAAGATGAAGCTAAAAAGATCCACTATTTAGTAGAAATTTTTGATTATGGATTTACGACAATTTCTACAATGTTTGCGCTAGCTATTGGAATTTCTGTAGCACTTTTAGTGTTTTATGAAAAATCTTTTACAATGACTAGAAGAAAAAATTTTAGAAATAAATATATTAAAAAATAAGCATCTATTGATGCTTATTTAATTCTTTAAAAGAATTTGATGAGTATATTAAATTTTCTAAATCAAAAGCTATATTTGAAACATCAATTACATCTTTTAAAGTAATGCCATTGAGTAAATTTAAAGCCCTTTGTTTATTATAAATTTCTGTATCAAAAAGCAAAGCACCAGTAATTTCACTTAGCCAAAACGATGGCTCTTCATATGCTTTTTCAAGAGCTACTTTTTTTATAAGTTTTATATTATTTAACTCTTTTTCATCTTTAAATTTAGTTTTTAAAAACGAAATTCTATCTTTGACCATCTCTACTATTTTATCGCTATCTTTTGGCTCGCAAGTCCAAGAAATTTTTGTATAATTTTGATTAAAAGGTAGTTTTTCTAAATTTGAATAGGCATAAATTCCATAAGTTAAAGAGTGTTTTTCTCTAATCTCCTCTCTCATTAAAACATTTAAAATTTCAGTAGCAATACTTAAGCTCATATAATTTTTTGGTGTAAAATCCAGATTTTGCCCTTTTATAAAGATTGAAGATTTTGCTACATTTTCACTCAAATAAAATCTTTTAAAAGTAGCATTTTTATTCAATCCTCTAATATTGTCATCTAAAATTTTGGTTGAGTTTTTAAAGCCTTTTAAATTTCCAATATAATTTTTAGCTATTTTTATAAAATCTTGTGCTTTCATATCGCCCACAAAAACAAAATAATACTCTCCTGCATTCTTAAAATTTTCACTTAAAAAATTTCTTAATTTAGAAATTTCTATATTTTTAATATCATCTTGTGATGTAAATTTCATCTTTAAACTATTTTTATAGTAAAACTCATTAAATTCTTTAGCAAATTTATAATCTGGATTCTCTTCATTTTTTTTCAATGCATCAAGAGATAAAGTTTGATAATTCTTAAGATAATTTTCATCTATTTTTGGATTTTCAAAATCAACATAAAAAGCTTTAAAAAAATTTTCTAAATCCGAGCTTCTAACACTGCCAAAATATCCAAGAGAAATTCTATTTATAAATTTAGAAAAATTAAAAATTTCGCCAGCTGTTATAACTCCAACTTCATAATTATTAAATTCACCAATACCGCTTCCATTTGAGATATCAACGGCAAAATTTGGATTTTTTATATCTTGGAAATTTGTCAAACCACCCTTTTTAAAAGCTTTAAAAAATATCTCATCTTTTTTAGTTGCTACCTCTTTAAAAACAAGTTTTGCACCATTTTCAAATTCATAAAAATATATTTGATTTTTATCATCATAAAAACTGCTCTTAATATCTACATTTTTAAGCTCTTTATCAAGAAGTGAATTAGGAAGATTTTTTGAGAATTGATTATTAATTTTAGAATTTGAAATAATTTTCCTAAAATCATCTTTACTTAAAAAAACTGGATTTTTAGAAATTAAGCTGATCAAAACACCATCTGATTTTATCAAATTTCTAAATTTCTCTTCAAGCTCATTTAAAGTTACATTCTTAATAAATTTATCATTTATCAAATATCTATCTTTTTTGCTCAAAAAAATAGTTTTATTTTCAATTAAATTTAAAATATTAAATACTATTTCATCGCTTACTAACGTTTGATTTAGGATATTTAAATTCTCTTCTAAAAGCTGTTTTTTGATAGTTAAAAAATCATTTTTATTAAAACCATTTTCTTTTATATCTTTAATTAAAGATGAAATTTTATCTATACTGGCGTTAAAATCATTCCCTAAGACAGAAGCGCTAAAGGTGAAAAGAGTTTTTTGATTATAAAATTCAGATGGATAAAAATTTATATCAATAACGCTATTTGCATTAAATTTTTGTGCTTCATTTCTCATAAAAATAAGTCTTGAAATAAAATCATAAATAAAACTCTCTTTTAAATTTTCTAATGAATTTAAAGGCTTAGACTCGCTTTCAAACATCAAGCTAACAGAGTTATTGTTGATTTCTTTATCATGTGCATTAAAAATTACCAAATCATTAAAAAAACCAATTTTTTTATCAACAAAATTTATCTCGCTTTTATTTTTAAATTCATTAAAATTCTCTTTTATATACTTAATCATCATATCCTTATCAAAATCACCAACAACAACAAGGCTTGTATTTTGTGGTTGATAATATCTATCATAAAATCCCCTTAAAAGCTTAGGTGTTGCATTTAAAACAACATCCATTTTACCAATAGGAAGGCGATCTTTATAGATGCTATCTTTAAAATAATATTTTAAATTTTGTTCAGATATTCTAGTGTAAGCATTTCGTCTATTTTTTTCTTCTTGTGCTATAACTCCTTTTTCAGCTTCAACTTCATCTTCTGTAAATTTAGCCAAGAAGCCCATATTCGCTAAAACTTTTAAAGCTTTTTGTATATTTTCATCACTATTTTTAATATTTAATTTATATGTTGTCTCATTGAAACTTGTAGCAGCATTTAAATCGGCACCAAATTTAACACCCAAACTTTCAAGTGCTTTTATGAGATCATTTTTTTCAAAATCTCTAGTTCCATTAAATGCCATATGTTCCACAAAATGTGCTATTCCTTGTTCATCGTCTCTTTCATCACTAGAACCTGCTTTGATATGCATTATCATATTTATGCTATTTTTTGGAATTTCGTTTTTATAAAGATAATAAGTTATACCATTATCCAATTTGCCTATTGTTAAATTCTTATCTATATTAAGCCCAAAACAAATACTTAAAAAAACAAAACATAAAATAAATATACTTCTCATTATTTCATCCTTGATAATTTTTTATCTATAAAATTTGTAATGTAGTTAAAAATTAACTATTTTATCAAATATACCTTCAAATTTAGCTATTATAATGCCTTCTCTAAGACCATCATCAATAACTAAAAAATCACTATTTTCAAAATTTTTCAATAAAGATTTTAATAAAATTATTCCGCTAATCACCAAAAATGATCTATTTTTGCCGACCAACTCATCTGATTTTTGATCATCTAAATTTATTAGCAATTTCATAATATTATCAAAATCAATAAAATTAATAAAATTTCCATTTACTAAATTTGAATTATATTCATTATAATTTAACCCCATTTTTAAAGCTGCTATTGTCGTTGGAACTCCAGAAGTTAAAACTAAATTTGAAAATGATAAATTATTTATAAATTTCCTTGCATTTTTTGTAACAAAATTAGCTTGTTTTTGCATTAAAGATATATCTTTATACTCATTAAAAAATCTTATTATACCAAATTTAAAACTCTTATAATTATAATTAAATGATATTTCAGTACTTGCTCCGCCAAGATCTATGCAAAGCAAATTTGAAGTACTAAAACCTAAAATTTTAAGACGATTTTTAATGGCAATTTCTACAAATTTAGCCTCACTTATACCACTTATAATATAAAATTTTATACCAAATTTAGAGTAAATTGCATTAAAAAACAAATCGCTATCGCTGGCCATTCTAAAAGCTTCAGTAGCCACTGCTACCACTTCAAATTTAGAATAATCAAAAATTTTAGTTGATGCCTTTAGAGCTTTTAAAATTCGTTTTTTTGCAAATAAATCCAGCTTTGAACCTTGCTTTAAATTTCTAGCACTGCCTACGATAAATTCCTTTGATAGTAATATCTTGTAATTTTTATCCATTAAGGCAATGCGTAGAGTATTTGAGCCTAAATCAATTCCTATAACCATAAATCAGATAGTAGCATATCTTGCCCAAATGCAAGCTTCTACTGAATTTAATTTTTCAATAATATCTTTATCGACATATTCATCAACAAGAACAACCGCCAAAGCATTGCCTTCTTTTCCACGACCTAGTCTAAAATCTGCTATATTTATTTTAGAATCAGCCAAAATAGCACTAATATCTCGTATAAAACCCGGCACATCTCTATTTTTTAAAAATATCATTTTACCTTTTGGTTTAAAGTCTGTTTTAAATCCATTAATTTCTATAATTCTCTCTTCGCTTTCGCCAAAAACAGTTCCGCTAACTTCTGAAATTTCACTATCAGTGATGATTTTAACAGTTACTTTGCTTTTATAACCAGTGCCACTAACAGCAATAGCATCAGTTTTAATACCTCTTTCATCGGCCACAAATTTGGCATTTACATAATTAATCACATCACCTAATTGATCCCTTAAACATCCAACCAAAGCAAAAGTTAAAAGCGGCTTTAAATGCTCACTTATACTACCTGCAGCTTCCACTTTAATGGCTTTTATTTGAGATTTATTAATTTGACTAGCAAGATATGATATTTTTGAAATCAAATCTAAATATTTTTTTACCTTGAACGGTAAATTTTCTGTATTAATAGGTAAATTTAAAGCATTTGGATAATAGATTCCACGTAAAGAGCTAATAGCTGCTTCAGCGGCTTGTCTTGCAATATTTTGCTGAGATTCAATAGTATTTGCACCAAGATGTGGAGTAGCACAAACATTTTCAAAATTTAATAATTCATGATTTGTGGCTGGCTCTTTCATAAAAACATCTATGCCCAAATATGCTATCTTTCCACTTTTTAAACCAAATATTAAAGCGTCTTCATTCATCAAACCGCCTCTAGCACAATTTATCAATCTAACACCATCTTTCATTTTAGATATTTCATTATCGCTAATAATATCTGTTGTTTCTTTTGTTTTTGGGGTGTGAATAGTGATAAAATCGCATTTTAAAATTTCATCCAAATTAGAAGTATATAAAGCTCCTAAATCAACAACTTTTGATGGCTCAATATAAGGATCATAAGCAATTACTTTCATACCAAAAGATAACGCCCTAATACCAACCCTTGAACCTATATTTCCAAAACCAATTACACCAAGAGTTTTACCATAAAGCTCGCAACCGTACCACTTTTCTCTTTTCCAAATTCTATCTATTTTAAGATCATTACAAGAATTTACATATTTTCTTGCTGAATTTAGTAAATGGCACATAGTCATTTCAACTGCTGCTATAGTGTTTGCAGTAGGAACATTCATAACAACTATTCCTCTTTTTGAACAACTTTTTATATCAACATTATCAACACCAACACCAGCTCTTACTATAGCTTTTAGCTTTTTTCCTGCATTTAAAAAATTCTCATTGATTTCTGTAGGACTTCTGGTTATAGCAATATCAGCAGATTCTAATTTTTCTAATAGTTGATCTTTAGGCGTAGAAGATGCATCTATGATTTCAAAACCTTTTTCTTTTTTTAAAATTTCAAAGCCAACTTCGTTTATGGCATCGCATATTATAATTCTTTTCATGATATATCCTTTAAAAGAATTTAGCCCCAATGGGGCTTTAGAATTTTTAAGAAAGTTGTTCTTTTATGATGTCGCCTATAGTTAGCTTGTCACTATTTTCTTTATTGATTTCATTTAAAACAGCTCTTTCTTTTTGTCTAGCGAGCCTTTTTACACTTAATCTAATTTTATTTCTTTTTACATCAATATTGTCAATAGCTGCTTCAACTTCATCTCCAACATTTAAAGATTCTACATCTAAATTTCCACAATCTTCTTTTTTAATTAAAGCATCAACGCCGCTATCAAGCTCAACAAAAACACCAAAATCTTTTTTATCTTTTACCTTACCTTTAACGATATCGCCTTCTTTTTTATCTGTAACATATAAAGCAATAGGTCCATCAGTAAGCTCTTTATGGCTTAGTGAAACTTTTTCTTGTTGGGAATCTATTTTGATGATTTTTACTTCTATTTCAGTATCTTTTTTAAATAAATTGCTACATTTTGAATTTCTATCCCAAGATGCATCTTCGTTATGTAAAAGACCCTCAATACCACCTATTCTAACAAAAGCACCAAAATCAGTTATAGATGTAATTTTTCCAGTCACCACATCACCTTCTTTATATTTTTTCAAAAATATTTCAAAAGGTTTTTCTAATAATTTTTTAAGACTTACTCTCAGTCTTCTATCTTTTATATCTATTTCTATAATTTCAACATCTATATTTTGACCCTCTTTTATAAAATCGGATGGACTTTTTATGTTTTTATCCCAAGAAATTTCACTAATATGCAAAAATCCTTCTATATCATTTCCTAAATCAACAAAAGCACCGTATTTTTCAATATTATTTACGGTTACATTTATTACATCACCAACCTCTAAACCATTTTCTAAAATCTCATCCCAAGGATCTGGCATAGCTGACTTAATAGATAAAGAAAGATGTTTTTTATCATCATATTTTATAACTTTTACCGGAACTTTATCGCCTTCGTTGTAAATAGAGCCAGGATTTACAGGTCCTTTATAGCTGATTTCACTATAATGAACAAGTCCATCAACACCGCCAACATCTACAAACATACCATAAGTAGTTATTTTCTTAATCGTACCTTCTATAATGTCATCATTTTTAACTATTTGATTAATAATATCTCTTTTAGCCTTTCTATCTTCGTCTAAAAGTTTTTTTCTAGATACCAAAATACTGCCACTATCTACTTTGAATACTTTGACTTTATAAGTTTTACCAATGAAAGAATTAGAATCTTTTAATGCACTTTGAGATTTAGGCATAAAAAATTCAACACCATCGCTATTTAAACAAACATAACCACCTTTATTTTTAGATTTTATTTTAACTTCTATAATATTTTGATCATTTTCGTTATAATTTTCAATAAATTCAGCAACTTTTTGCATTTTTTTAACTTGTTTAAAAGACAAACTAGGTTTTCCTCTAGCACTGCCTGTCATTAAAACCTCTATATCATCACCCTCTTTAAAGATGATATTTCCATTCTCATCTTTTACTTCTTCAATATTTAAAACGCCTTCTATTTTTTTACCAACATCAACAAAAACCTGATCATCACTAATAGCCATTATCTTGCCTTTTATTATGCCACCATTTTCTTTTTGTTCTTTTTCATTAGAGTACTCTTCTAAAATAGTTGCAAAATCCATACCTTCAAGTTCTTGATCTTTTTGAACTTTTTCGTTCACCTCAGCCATTGTTTTCCCTTTTACATATTATTTTTATTCTATGAATAAATTTAGAGTAGATTTTATTTAAAATTTGCTTTATATTTTATTAAATTTAAAAAATTTTAGAAATTGTTTTATAAATTTGCAAAATTTGAATCATATTTTAAACTATTTTTTTTATTTTTTCTATAATTTTTTTTATAATCCAATCAGGAGTACTTGCTCCTGCACTAATTCCGCACAAATTTTTATCCAAAAACCACTCTTTTTTTAATTCATTTTCATTTTCTATATGGTAGCTGTCTTTACATAAAATTTTAGATATTATGTGGAGTTGTTTTGTATTGGATGAGTTTTTTCCGCCAACTATTATCATAACATCAGCCCTATTTGAAAGTTCTCTAACTGCTTCTTGATTTTCTAAAGTGGCATTACAAATAGTATTAAAAATTCTAACCTCTTTTACTCTTGTCATCAAATAGCCAACTAAATTTATATAATCTTCAATCTTTTTGGTAGTTTGAGAAATAACTGCTACTTTTTTACCTAATTTTTTATTTTCTAACTCTGCAGCACTTAAAACAACAAAAACATTTCCGACAGAATAGCTCATTACTCCTTTTACTTCTGGATGATTTATATCTCCAAAAATTACTACATCATATCCTTTTTCACTCATATTTTCAACAATACTTTGAGGCTTTGTTACAAAAGGGCAAGTTGCATCTATGATATTTTTATTTTGATCTTTTAAAATTTTAAGATCACTTTTTGTTATTCCATGGGTTCTTATAATAACTTTATTTTCATTTTTCATCTCATCAATAGTATTTAAGGTTTTGACATTAAAATTTTCTTTTAATCTTCTTATTTCTTCGCTATTATGGATAAGCTCTCCATAAGTAACACCATCTTTTGAATTTTCGGCTATTTTTATAGCTCTTTTTACACCAAAACAAAATCCATAACTACTAGCAAGCTCAATCTTCAACTATAACTCCAAGCATTTTTAAAATGTTTTTAAAATTTGGAAAAGATGTATTTATACACTCATCATCTTCTATTATCATTCCATTTTTTAAACCTAAAATAGCAAAACTCATAGCAATTCTATGATCTCCAAATGAGTCAATGATGGCTGGTTTTAGATTATTTGTTCCAACAACTTCAAATCCATCTTCAAATTCCTCTACAAAAACCCCGCATGCCTTAAGAGCTGCAACAGTTACTGAAATCCTATCACACTCTTTTACTCTCAATTCTTTAGCATTTCTTAAGCTACTTTTTCCTTTTGCACAAGCAAAAGCAACCGCTAAAGCCGGTGCTTCGTCTATCATCCACGAAATATTTTGACTAACTTCTACTCCGTTTAAATGTGCATATTCTACAATGATATCTCCAACTTCTTCATATTTATTTGAAGTTTGTTTAAACTCGATTTTTGCACCCATTTGTTTTAAAATTTTATAAGCTTCAATACGAGTTTTATTTAAAATCACATTTTTCAAAATAACTTTTGAATTTGGTGTAATTGAAGCTGCTACAGCAAAATAAAATGCAGAACTTGGATCGTTTGGAATTTCGATTTCAAGAGGATTTAAAGGCTCTTGTAAAGGCTTTATCTCTAAATTTAAACCATCTTTTTTTATGTTTGCACCCATCGCTAAAAGCATTTTTTCGCTATGATCTCTGCTTAATTCAGGTTCGCTAAATTTACAACCATTGCCTTTTAAAGCCGCCAAAATAAGAGCTGTTTTTACCTGAGCGGATGCGATTTTGCTATTATATTCAAAATAATCAAGCTTTTTGCCTCTAATACAAATAGGAGCTTTATCTCCATTTTCTCTACCATCAAATTTAGCACCGACTTTACTTAAAGGTTTTGATACTCTTCTCATCGGTCTTTGATTTAAATATTTATCACCATTTAAAACAAAAAATCCCTCTGTTCCAGCCAAAAGTCCCATAAAAATTCTCATTGCAGTGCCTGAATTTCCACAATCTAAAATTTGACTAGATTCTTGAATTGAACTTGGAGGAGTGATTAAAATTTCACTCCCATTTCTAATAACTTTTGCTCCTAAATTTTCTATTATTTGTAAAGTATGTATAGTATCTTGAGCTAAAAGATAGTTTTTTATAATAGAAGTCCTATCGCTAAAAAGAGAAAAAATAGCACTTCTGTGAGATATTGACTTATCAGATGCAATCTCGCAAATACTAACATCAAATTTCTTTTTTAAAGCATAAATTTTCATCTAAGTCCTATATTTAAATTTTCTTTTAAAGACGATAAAATAATATCAATCTGAGATGATATATCTCCATCTTCTAAAGTTTTGTTCATATCTTGAAAAATAAAATTTATAGTAATACTTTGATTTTCTTTTAATTTCTCATCACTATAAATATCAACTAGATTAAATGATTTTAAATTTGATATTTTTAAATCTAAAATACACTTTTTAATCTCATCAAAACGCATATTTTTTGGAGAGATAATACTTAAATCTCTACTTATGCTAGGAAATTTTGAATAAGGCTTGGCAACTATTTTATTAAATTTAAGTTTATTAAATTTAATCTCACAAACATAAGTTTTTCCTAAATCTTTTTCTTTTTCAATATTTAAATTTAACCTTCCTATATATCCAACAATAACACCATCAATTACAATATCTGCTTGTTCAAATTCACTTAAATATGGAATTTTTTCATCTCTAACTTTACAACTAAATTTACCTATAACACTGCTAATTTTACTAGCAAAAGATATAAAATCAAACTCTTTTGGCTTAGATGAATTTAACAAACTAGGTTCATTTTGCAAGCCGCTTGCTAAAAATGCAATATTATCACTTTGATTAGCATTTACATCAAATACAGCACCTATTTCAAAAAGTTTTATTGATTTTTTAGAATTTTTAAGATTTCTTTCACATGCTTTTAATAAATGATTTAAAAGAGTGGGTCTAAGCATATTTAACTCACTATTTATAGGATTTTCTAAATATACTTTACATTTTTTAAATCCTAAATTTAAAAGCTCTATTTCATTATCAAAAATATAAGATATGCACTCAAAAAATCCAGCAGATACTGATTTTATCTTAATTTGTTGTTTATTTTTGTAATCAAAATATGATTTATTTAATCTATTTTTCTCACTAAAATTTAATGGCTTTGATTCTATATTTTCAATACTAACTATCCTAACTATCTCTTCAGCAATATCATATATATTTTCTATATCATGTCTATAAGATGGCACTTTTGCACTAATAAATTCTTGCTCTACCACAATTTCAAAACCTAATTTTTTTAAAATTTTAACAGCATCATTTCTAATTATCTCCTTTCCGATAATAGAATTTATGCTATCAATATCAAAACTTATTATTTTTGGCTCAAAATTTTGAACTATTTGTTGAGAGCCACTATAAATAGCAACTCCTTGCATTTTTGATAAAATATTAAATAGATAGCTTTGTCCTAGTTCAAGTTTTGGCTCACTTCCTCTTGTGGATCTATAAGAGTGTTCATCTGGTGTTAAATTTTTATCTTCATTTATAGCTAATGATATGATTTTTGGATCTGTATAATTTGCTTCTACAATAATAATTTTAGTTTCATCTGAAATTTTAGCAAAATCCATCTGAGAAATCCCTGTTTTAGATAAACACTTATCATCTAAATAAACACAACTATAACCAAAAGCATCATCTTTTATATCTATAGTGATTTTTTCTTTATCTCCTAAAAGTTTTTGGGCATCATAAGCTCTTAATAAAACTCCAGTAGTGTGTGTTACATACGATAAAATGCTTTCAATACAAGATTTTTTTTCTATCTCAGCAAATTTAACTCTCAAATTTTTAATACTATCTAAAAATATAGGATTTTCAATGCTAAAAGCTTTATATTGAAAAGTACTTTTTATTTTATCGCTAGTATGAATTCCAATAAGCCTACCAATCCCTAAAAGACCATCTTTTTCTGAATAAATCAAAGGTTTTAAATTTAAATTTAGTGCCACACTAAGATCTCTTGCTACACCATAAACACTCAAACAATCCCCTCTGTTTGGTGTTAATTCTATTTCTATTATATCATCATTTATTGATTGATATTCTAGCAATTCTTTACCCAAAACAAGCTCACCAATGCTATCATCTAAGATCCAAATTCCATCATTTATTTTAGGAAGCCCAAGTTCAACGCTAGAACAAATCATCCCGTTGCTTTCTATATCTCTTAATTTTGTTGGCTTTATAATAAGTCCATTTGGTAATTTTGATCCAATTAAACTTACTGGCACATATTGACCAGCTTCTACATTTTTAGCACCACAAACTATTTGTAAAATTTCAGTCCCAACATCCACTTCGCAAATACTTAATTTATCGGAGTCTTCGTGTTTTGTCTTGCTTTTTACATAGCCAATTACCACGCCTTTTGGAATTCTAATCTCTTTATAGCTATCAACTTCAAGTCCTATAGAATTTAAAGTTTTCACAATCTCTTCTAAATTAATTTTTGAAATATCTATCCACTCATTTAACCAATTTCTAGTTACTATCATTTAAACTGCTCCAATAATCTTAAATCTCCCTCAAATAAACTTCTTAAATCAGGAACGCCATGTAAAAGCATAGCAAATCTTTCAACCCCTAGCCCAAAAGCATATCCACTAACATTTTTATAATTTACAAATTTAAATACATTTGGATCAACTACCCCGCTTCCTAAAACCTCAAGCCAACCCGTGTGAGAACAAATTCTACAACCACTACTTTTACAAAATATACAACTTATATCAACTTCAGTTGAAGGTTCCGTAAAAGGAAAAAAGCTTGGTCTAAATCTTACTTTTACATCTCCAAACATATATCTTAAAAAATCTTCTAAAATATACTTTAAATTTGCAAAACTTACTTTATCCTCCTCTTCTACAACAAGTCCCTCAACTTGATGAAACATAGGAGTGTGAGTTAAATCAAAATCCCTTCTAAAAACAGCCCCTGGAGCAATCATTCTAATAGGTGGCTTGAAATTTTGCATAGTTCTTATTTGAACTGGGCTTGTGTGAGTTCTAAGAAGCCTTTTATCATTCATATAAAATGTATCTTGCATATCGCGTGCTGGATGATATTTTGGTAAATTTAAGGCTTCAAAGTTATGAAAATCATCTTCTATCAAAGGGCCATTTTCAATACTAAAATTTTGAGCTATAAAATAATCTATAATCCTATCCATAGTTATGGTTACTGGATGTAAAGCACCAACACTTGGTATTTCATCAAACATAGTTACATCAATTGCTTCATCTTTCATTCTTTGGAGAAGCTCTAAATTCTCAAGCTCTGTTTTTTTTAAAGAAATAGCATTATTAAAAGCATCTTTTTTTTTGTTTAAATTATTTGCAAATTCCTTTTTTTCTTCATTTGCTATATCTTTTAATTTTGCAAATTCTGCAGTAATTAAGCCCTTTTTTCCAAAAATTTCAACTCTGATTTTATCAAGAGATTCTAAATTATCGGCTTTATTTATTCTAGAAATTAATTCATCCACTTATTATCCTTGAAAAAAATTTTTAACATTCTATAAAAAAAATGATAAAAATAAGGTAAAGTTTGAGTAAAATTTTCATTTTTTTGTAAAATAAATACAAATTTTAAATTTATGTAAATTTTTAAATCAACTTTGGGTATAATTACCAAAATTGAAGGAGTATTTTATGAAAAATGTGTTTGAAAGAATTGTCGATGGCGAAATTCCATCAAATAAAGTCTTAGAAAATGAGAATTTTTTAGCATTTCACGATATCAATCCAAAAGCACCAATCCACATTTTAATCATACCAAAAAAATGCTATAAAAATTTTCAAGAAGTAGATGCTGGCATTATGGAACAAATGACTAAATTTATAAAACAAGTTGCTATTAAAATGGGACTTGACAAAAAGGGCTATAGACTTATTAATAATTGTGGTGAAGATGGAGGGCAAGAGGTAATGCATTTACATTTTCATATGCTTGGTGGCACAAAACTTCCTTGGGAGCATGCAGCTGGACACAATGCAAAAGATGAGTTTTAATAAATCATAATAATCTTAAATTTAGCAACTAATAAATTCTGAAATTTTATCAAAATTTAGTAGCCTTAAATAAGATGATAAAGTTGTTGCTAAATAATATTTAAATTTAAAAAATCTTCCTTATGTCTAGCAATATATTTAAATTTACACTAACTTTTATAATAAAAATTGGTTGAATAAAAATAAAATACCAATTTTACGGTAGTTGAATTTAGATATTATGGCTATTAACTAAAGCTAATAAATTACAAAAAACTTAAGAAATTTAATTTATTAAATTTATATCACATTTCAAATTTCTCATAGTTTAATGTAGCAAATTTATATTTTGGTTAGTTTCAGTCCAACTTGATATAATGTTACCTAGCAAATTTAACCCTAAGTTTGGTTTAGGAGACTGAATATTTATCAATTAAATTTGCCAAATTTTTATTTGTAGCTGCTATTTGTAAATCTATTAAAAATTCTGTGCCTTTTGTATTTGGTCACTTTAGATCATCGGCTGTGAGATTTATCTTACTTTCATCTTTGAATTTTCGATTTATTGTATCGACACTAAAATTTAAATCAACCATTAAATTTAAAGTGCCGTCTGTTTTTTGTAAAGGTGCTTTGTAGGATTTGAGAATTTCTATTTCCTAAATCTTTGTTGATTTGGGTTGCGTTTAAATTTAGGCTTTCAATGTCAAATTCATTTAAAGTTTTTAGTTTATTGCTTTTTTAAAATTCCATTTGAGTTTATGTCTTGCCAGATTTGGAGTTTGTCTAAGTTTTTATCTAAATTTGAGATAATTTCGTCATTATTGCTATCAAATTTGCTCAAAGCGTTAAAGCCATCTTTTGCTAGATTTGAATTTGTTGTGTTATTTGAAAGTGGAGTAAAATTGCCAAATAGTTCGCTTCTGTTGTCGATATTTCCGTTTAAATTTCTATCAAATACTAGCATTTCATCATCTCTACCTATCAAAGATTTAAATGAAATTTTATCTAAGTTGTGGTCAAAATATACTCAATTATTTAAAGTAGTTGTTTTTATGCCATCACTATCTAAGATAAATAGATCGTAGATGATAGCAAAGGGATGGTTGAGGTAAGGTAACCAAAAGCCTTTTATCTCTTATAGCCACTTTGAGTCTTTGTCTTACCAATGAGAGTCAAAGGGATTTAAAAAATAAGAAAGTAAATCTAGTGTATAATTTGGCAGAATGTTTCCGGTAATGTATTCGCCAAATTTTCCGCACAATAAACCACCGCTAATAACACCATTATTCCGCCAGAAAATCCTAATTTTAAACCAACTTTACCACCAGCTAAAGCTCCAACCCAACTAAAAACTTCTTCAACTTCAAATTTTAAAAGTTCTTTTGCGGTATTATCTAAATTTACTGCTTTTATTGCATCGATAAGCATAAGGGGTTTATTTGCACCGCCAGTTGCTTTTGCAAAACTCTTACTAGCATCATCTAAATAGTCAATACCATCTATAGTTTTATCCAAAGTTGTGTTATATGCATCTAGTCCTATGCCAGCACCATTATTAAGAGTAAAGTATTCATTTTTGCTATTTTTTATTTTTTTCTGCAGAGTATTTATTGATATCATGATTGGATAGTTTTATTTCTTCTATTATATTGGTAATATTATCCTTAAATATTTTTGTTATTTTAGCATATATTGTGTATTTATCCCATTTTTTACACAAAATAATTTCTGTTAATTTAATTTCATTTAGATTATTTTTTGTTTTATTTATTAAAACTATATAATCATTCATTTTTTATTCTTTTTAAAAATATCATATGCATAATCAATCCATATAAATGGTAATTCTGCTAAGACAAACGCTAAAAATACTTGCCAAATAAGCATAATTATAAATGATCCAAATCTAGCTTAAAAAAGATTTGATATATTTATATGAAAAAGCCCACTGGCTAAAGAGTCATTATAAAAGTATAAGCCATAAATCATATATCCAATTAAAAGCGACATTAAAACAAAAACGCTAAGAATAGTATCAAGCTTTTTTGTATTTTTTTTGTTTTTGATTAAATTCCACCGTGATTTGGATATATTAAACATCCCAAACTCATAAACTCTATAATAAAAATGGTTGTATGCTATTCCAGAGATAGAGATAATGCTTATAATACTCATCAAACATACATAAAATACAATATTCTCTGGATATATAGGGTTTGCTCTTAAGATTTCTAAAAGTGGAATATCTTTAAAAGGTTTCCAAAAAAAGGGTAAAATTTCAAAGATATTGCCAGGATTTATAAATATACTAAACACATAAGCCAATACGTATAAAGATAGCCATAATATCTCTTTTTCTTTGAGATATGCTACAAGTTTTTTAAATTTAATCCTTTTACTTTCTGTTTTTTACGCTATAAATTTATAACTTCTAAAATTATAAATATTTTTTGTTAAATTTTGGTTAATTATTATTGAGTTTTTAAATTTGGGATTTGAGGGTATTAATTTCCACATTAAAGTGGAAATTAAATTAATTTTTACTTCCAAAAATTTTCTTCATCGCTTCAAAAAATAGCTTAGTCAAACCTTTGTATTCTGAAATTTTATCTATATAATCATTATATGATGTATGATTTAGCTCTAAAAAATTCTCTAAAAATTCACCACTAGCTCTAATGCCGCCATCTTTTTCTATCTCAATTAATTTTTGATAAATAGGCTCAATCTGTTCTATAGCTTTTCTTGGTGCTGCTCTTCTATATGCAGTGTGTGCGGTGATTCTATGAGTTAGCGCATCATAAGTTGGTTCAAAATCAGTCATAACCCAATAATATCTACCATCTTTAGCTAAATTTTTAACAATAGCTTTAATATTTTTGCCCTGATTTATCCTATCCCACATAACTTTAAAAACTATTTTTGGCATATCTGGATGACGAACTATATTATGAGGCTGACCGATAAGCTCTTCTTTAGAATATCCACAAACTTCCATAAAATAGTCATTTGCAAAAGTTATTACGCCTCTCGGATCCGTTTTTGATACAATATATCTTTTGGAATCTAATTGTATCTCTCTATTTAATGGTTGAGGTTTTTGCATATTAATCTCCTAAGTAATAAAATCTTTGCGGATTTTAGCATAAAACAACTTAAAATTTTATACAAAGATATTTTTTGTTAATTTTTATGATATAATTACTCAATATTTTAATATCAAGGAAGAGTTGTGAGCAAAACCAAAACTATCGATAGACTGAAAAAATGCATTGATGTACAGTCATTTATTATGATGAGAATTAAAAACTCATTAATCAAAGGCAGAGAAAAAGAAATAGCTGATTTATTAGGGCAAGAGGATAAATTTGCAGAGATGTTTTTTGATAAAAGCTTCAAATTTGAAGAGTTATTAGGAACCATTTTATATAATGGTATATCTACATATTATAATGACTGGAAGCTTCATTGTCAAAGAATTTTTTCGGTGTATGTAAAAGATATTTCTAATAAAAAGAAAGTAAAATTTAATAAAGTGACTGAAATGGATTTAGATATAGTTGGATGTTTTTATGATGATTTAGTTGTTTTAAATGACAAATTAAAAAGCCAATGCGAAACAGCACTTTTTAGACTACATGCATTAGGCGATGAGAAATTTTAATTTCTCATCGAATTTTATCTATCTTCTTCTTGATATGCTTTTAAGAAAGCGTAAATTTCATCTTTTATTTTTAATTTTTCTTGTTTTACAGAATGAATTTCCTCATCTTTAGCATAAGAATTTTGAAGATTTACAACTTTGTGATCTAGCTCATCATGCTTTGCCATAAGAGAATCAAATCTTGCATTTTTACCCTTTAACTCAGACATAAGATCTCTATACTCGTGAAACATTTGCACTCCTTAATAAAAATATGCAAAATTCTACTCAAATTTTGCTTAAATTACTATTTAATTGTATCTTTTTTAGACATATCTTAAATCTTGAGGTTTATATTTGCCATTTATCAATTTTCTTGTAAAATTTATACCCTCTGCAGTGCCTATAACTAATAATTTAGAACCCGTTCCTATCAATGCATCACCGCTAGGCATAGGTATAAACTTATCATTTTCATCACGTATTCCTACAATATCAGCACTTGTGATTTCCCTTAAACGAGTCTCTTTTAATCTCTTAAACCTTACCCAAGAATATTCTGGAACAATAATCTCCTCTATATCAATTAAAGAATCTTTTTGATATAAAAATCTATCTAAAATATTTTCCATATCTGGTCTAACACTAACAGCACTTAATCTTTGTGCGGCTAATTTTGAAGGAAGCACTACAGAATCAGCACCTAATTTTTTAAGCTTATCTGAGTCGCTATCATTGGCAGCTGTTGTCATTATAAAATATGGTTTAATAAGCTCTAATTCTTTTTCATAAAGTCTTGCAGTGGCTATTATGGCGATATTATCTGCTATATTTGGACTAAGAGCTATAATGCCTTTAGCACTTGATAGATGTGATTTTAATAAAGAGGACTCAGTGTGAGGTTCGCCAACTATAAAATAAGGATATCTCTCTTTTTTTGCTATATCTATTAAATTTGGCTGAGGATCTATAACTACAAAAGGGATGTGATTTTCTCTAAATTGTTTTACTAATTCTATCGTAAAATCATTATGATAACATATAACAAAATGATTTTTTAATCTTGCTATTTTATAAATCATATTTCTCTCTCTTATGATATTAAGTAGGGTGCCTTTTTTTAAAATTTCTATAAAAACACCAAAAGAAAACATACAAACTCCAAAACCAGCAAACATAAAAACAACAGCAAAAATTCTACCAGCAGGCGTAACATTAGAAGCTTCAGTAAAACCCACAGTTGTAAAAGTCATACCAGCTTGATAAAATCCATCAATTAATGAAAAATCACTAAAAAATATAAACCCTAAAGTGCCAATTAACATCATAAAAACCACTAAAATAAGCGGTAAACGAAATGGTTTTAGTTGTTCATAAAGCTCAGTATTGATATCTATATCTGGTTTTGAAGTTTTAGTCCAATTGAGGAATTTTTTAGCTTTATCGAGAGAAAGGCTCATTCCTCTATCCGTAAAAATACTATTTAGAAACTTTTTTCATAGTTCTTAAAGTAGAAGCTGCAACTTTTATTCTTTTTGTTGTGCCATCTTCCAATACTACACGAACACTTCTTAAATTCGGTAAAAATCTCTTTTTTGTTTTATTGTTTGCATGGCTAACATTATTTCCTACTAAAGCACCTTTGCCTGTTATCGCACATCTTCTTGCCATTTTCTATCCTTTTTAAAAAAATTAAAGAGCAATTATACCAAAAAAACTTCAAATTTCTCTTAAAAAACATATATTTTTAAATTTATATATTTTTATGGTAAAAATTGATAAAATGTCGGGATTAAAAATAAAGGAAAAATATGTATGTAGCACCCAGTATTTTATCGGCTGATTTTGGGAATTTAAGTAGTGAAATAAAAAAGGTATGTGAATGTGGAGCTGATTTGCTTCATATAGATGTAATGGATGGACATTTTGTTCCAAATTTAACAATTGGTCCTATTGTCGTAGAAGTTGCAAAAAAAGCTAGCACCATACCTCTTGATATACATTTGATGGTAGAAAATGTTGGATTTTTTGTGGATATGTTTTTACCCATAAAACCTAAATTTATAAGTTTTCATATAGAAGAAGAAAAACATCCTTTAAGATTAATAGATCACATTAGAAACAATGGCGTAAGTCCTGCTGTGGTGCTAAATCCTCATACACCTATAAATTCAATAAAACACATAATAAATAGCGTAGATATGGTGCTTTTGATGAGTGTAAATCCTGGTTTTGGTGGGCAAAAATTTATTCCTAGCGTATTAGATAAAATCAAAGAATTAAAAGAGCTGATATACAAAACAAATTCAATCTGTATGATAGAAGTAGATGGCGGTGTAAATGGGTTAAATGTGCGTGATTTAGATAGTGCTGGTGCTGATATTGTGGTAGCTGGTAGCTATATATTTTCATCAAATGATTATAAAGCTTCTATAAATTCTTTAAAAGTTTGATAGTGCAACAAAAAGATAAAAATTTAGATTATTTAATAAATTTATTGGCAAATAAATCGATAAATTACTATGATTTTATAAAAATTTCAAATCAAATTTTACAAATTACTGAACTTTTTGAACCAAAAAATTTAGATATGTGGAAAACTCTTGGGCTTGAAATTTTAAAACTCAAAAATGGAAAAGTTACATTAAAAACAGCCAATACAAAAATTCAAAATGAGATTTTTTGTGTAGTTGATATAGAAACAAATGGCGGTATAAATAGCGGACAAATTATAGAAATAGGAGCTATAAAGTGCCAAAATGGAGTCATTTTAGATAGATTCGAAAGTTTTATAAAAGCAAACGAAATCCCACAAAGTATTCAAGAATTAACAGGCATAACTATTGAAAATTTAGAAAAAGCACCAACGCTTAAGAATGTATTAGAAAAATTTAAAATCTTTTTAGGAAGTAGTGTTTTTGTGGCACATAATGTTAAATTTGATTACAATTTTATCAGTAAAAGTTTAGAAAATTTAGGTTATGGGATGCTTTTAAATAGGCATATTTGCACTATTGATTTAGCTAGAAAAACAATACCATCACAAAAATATGGTCTTGAGTTTTTAAAAGAGTTACTTTATATACAAAATACTCATCATAGAGCTTTAAGTGATGCCATAAGTGCATTTGAAATTTTTAAATACTGTTTAAACAAAATTCCTCCAAATATAAAAACAACTGAAAATTTAATAAAATTTTCAAAAACTGCAAAAAATCTTAAAATATCGACATTATAAGGATAAAAATGGAAAATATTTATACTTTAATAAATTTAGATAATTTTGAGCATAATTTTAAAAACATTAAATCTTTATTAAATGATGGTGTTAAATTTTGTGGCGTAGTAAAAGCTGATGCTTATGGGCATGGAAGCGTTATGATTTCTAAATTTTATGAAAAATTGGGGGCTGATTATTTAGCAGTTTCAAGACTCAATGAAGGTGTTGAATTGAGAAAAAATGGAATAAAACTTCCAATTTTGCTTCTTGGATTTTGTGAAAATATAAAGGCTTGTTTAAAATACAATTTAGAACTTCCTATTTATAATTTAGAAATGGCAAAAGTAGCAAATAAAATCGCAAAAAAAAACTCAAAAATTTTAAAAATTCATATTGCAATTGATACAGGAATGTCAAGAATTGGGTTTTTACTAGATGATATCTTAAAAACAAAAGATGAAATTTTAGAGATTTCAAAGCTTTCAAATTTAGAGATTTTGGGTATTTTTAGCCACTTTTCAAATTCAGATTCAAGCGATCATAAATTTACGAACTTGCAAAATGAAAAATTTACTCAAATCATAAATTTATTAGAACAAAACTCACTTTTTATAAATTTAAAACATATATCAAACTCAGCAGCTACTATAAATTTTAAAAATTTTCAATTTAATATGGTAAGGGTTGGATTGGCAAATTACGGCTATTATCCATCAAACCATACACGCCATAAACTAAATTTAAAGCCCGTTATGAGTCTAAAAGCAAAAATAATAAATATAAAAATTCTACCAAAAGATAAATTTATAAGCTACTCACTAACTTACAAAACTAAAAATTTAGAAAAAATTGCTACTGTAAATATCGGATACGCAGATGGTTTTGCAAGGATTCAAAACTCACCTGAAATTTTAATAAAAGGCGTTAAATGTCCTGTTGTAGGTAGAATTTGTATGGATCAATGTATGGTAAAAATACCACTTAATATGGATGTTAAGATAGGAGAATTTGCTACTATTTTTGATGAAAATTTAACAGCAGATGAAGTGGCAAAAAGATCAAATACCATAAGCTATGAAGTGCTTTGTTCGATGCAAAGAAGAATTCCTAGAGTTTATGTAAAAAATGATAAAATCATAGAAAAAATAAACTATTTAGATATTTAATTTGCAAATTTAAAAGATAGTTTTAAATAATATTTTTAATTTATTTATAGTGTATTTTTAGAAAAAATATAAAATACCTCATTTTAAATATTGGAGACAAAAATGAACTACGATTTTGCAATAATTGGTTTTGGAAAGGCTGGAAAAACTTTAGCAATTAAAATGGCAAATATCGGAAAAAAGGTTGCTTTGATTGAAAAATCTAAAAATATGTATGGCGGAACTTGCATAAATATCGGCTGCATTCCTACAAAAAAATTATTAAATTTATCAAAAGAAGCAAGATTTTATGAAGATAAAAAAGAGTATTTTAAAAGTGCTATGAAACAAAAAAATGAGCTAATAACTACTTTAAGAGCAAAAAATTATGCAATGCTAAATGATAATAAAAATATAGATATTATAGATGGCGTTGCAAATTTTTTAGATGAAAATCACATAAATATAGCACAAGATAATGGTAAAAATATAACCATAAGTGCCAATAAATTTATCATAAATACTGGCTCTTATGATAAAATTCCATCTATAAAGATAGATTCTAATCAAGTTTATACTAGCAAAGAGATTTTAGATATAGAAAATTTACCTGATCATTTAGTGGTTATAGGTAGCGGTTTTATAGGTCTTGAATTTGCCTCGATGTTTGCAAATTTTGGCTCAAAAGTTAGTATATTAATAAGAAAAGATGAATTTCTTCCAAATGAGGATGAAGATGTAAAAAACAGCGTAAAAAATGAATTAGAAGCTCAAGGTATAGAAATTTTGCTTGAAGCAAAACCTCTATCAATCAATAATGACACAATTATTTATAAAAGCAAAGATAGTGAAATCTCTTTAAAAGCAGATGCATTTTTGCTTGCAACAGGAAGAGTTGCAAATACAAAATCACTAAATTTAGAATCTGCAAATGTAAAACTAAATAGCGATGAAAGTATAGTTGTAAATGAATTTTTACAGACTACAAATCCAAATATTTACGCAGTTGGTGATGCAAAAGGCGGTGAGTTTTTCACATATATATCTCTTGATGATTATAGAATAATTTTTTCACATCTCTTTGGAGATAAAAAAAGAACTACAAATAATCGCCCAATTCATGCAAATGTATTATTTACAAATACGCCTCTAGCAAAAATTGGTTTAAAAGAAAAAGATGTATTGGATAATGACTCTATAAATATCTTAAAACTCCCTCTTGCCAACATTCCAAATGCAAAAATTTTAGGAAAAGAGAGTGGATTTTTAAAAGCTATAGTTGATACAAAAAACAAAAAAATCTTAGGTGCTACTTTTCATTGCATAGATGCCCATGAACTTATAAACGAAATAGCTCTTATTATGCAACTAGATGCAGATATAAGTATTTTTAAAAATCAAATTTTCACACATCCTAGCATAAGTGAAGCACTAAATGATTTATTTGCAAATGCATAAAGTGTCCATTTTAAATTATAATCGAGTAAATAAATTTTTATCGACTATTTTATAGGGCTTTAATGCAAGCTTAAATTTTTATGTTTTAGATAAATTTAGAGATTTAAATCTCTAAATTTATAACTAGTCTGATATTAAAAGAGGTAAGCGTTTTCTGGTTTCAAATTTATTACCGTAATTTTTAGCAAGATAGCTTATTATTGTATTTTCCATCTCTGGATCTAACTCCCAAAGCCCTTCACTTCTTTGCATCCATCTTATGATATCTAACCATCCTTGTTTTGTTGCTTTTTGATTTGTTATTAAATTTGCACTATGGCACGCTATACAATTTGCTGCTACTATATCCCAGCCATCATCAATCTTTAATCCGCTTTCTAAATCTATTTCGTTTGCAAAAATAACACTAAAAATAGCAAACATAAAAAATATTTTTTTCATATAATCTCCGTTTATACAAATTTCGCTAACTATAAATTTAGAGCCTAACTAACAAAAACAGCAACTCTATGACAAGAGTTATTTAAATATCCTTTTGGATTCCACGCTCCTAAGACCATCGGTTGAGATACGCCGTTATTATCGGTTGCTCTAGCCCAAACTTCATAATAGCCCTCTTCTTTAAATTTTATCTCGCCGACAAATTTTTGCCATGCAAGGCGATTTAGCGGTTTTTCTAATTTTGCTTTTATCCAAGTAGCACCAAAATCAATGCTTATCTCAACTTTACTTACTTCTAGCTCACCTGCCCACGCTTTTCCACGAATTTCTAGTTTATCATTCTTAGAGATTTTTATTTTGTTTTGTGGATAAGTTATTACAGATTTTATTGGCATTGATTCTATTATGCACATATCAACACCTTTTGCATCGCTTCCTGGAGCTACTGGATGGCAAGGTACTTGATATGAACCCATCATCTTTTCTCCATCGTGAATTTTATTTCTAATGCTAATTTTTTTAAGCCATTTTCCAGAAGCAGATGCTGGATATCCACCACAAACCAATCTAAGAGGATAGCCATTCATTAAAGGAATATCTTTTCCTTCGTATGCAAAAGCTACCAAAGTCTCATCACTCATCGCTTTAGAAATCGGAACACCGCGACTTATTGGATTTTTCGATGTATCACCATTTAAAGGTATATCAACGCCATAATATCCAACATAAATTGCATCATCTTTTATCCCGCAACTTTTTAAGATATCGCCAAGTCTAACGCCAGTCCAGCGACCACAATAAACAGCACCAACGCCCCACTGAGTCCCCATAGTACCTGGCACAACTTCTCCTCTTCCATTGCCACCACATTCAAGAGTTAATGCATAAGTGTAGTGTTTAAATTTGGTTTTTAACTCATCAAGAGTAAAAATTTTTGGATTTAAACAGCTCTCTCCTGTAATTTCTAAAGTCCATTTTTTTGGATCAAGTACGCTTTTTTCAGGTGGAAGTCCATTATTTCTTACAAAAACATACTCAGGTTTTGTAAAATCATCATCAAGCAAATGTGCTGGCGTTTCGCCTGTTATTGGTCTATCATTATGAAAAATAAGATCCGATTTTCCTTCTAATTGAAAATTTTCTAATTTTTCAGCTGCTGCTGGAACTAAAAAATTTGGAAAATTATCGCCAAAAGGAACCTTAGTACCTATTATTGAAGCAAAAGCCATAAGAGATGTATTTTTTAAAAAACTTCTTCTTTTTTGATAATATTTTTTATCTTTAATCATTTTTAAACCTTTCATAAAATTTTAAAATGATTGTATTTTAAAAGCTATAAATTATCAATAAATTAAAATTTTAAATATTCTTTTTAATTTAAAAATTATTTATAAAATGAAATTTAAATGAATTTAATTTTAGATAAAATTTCTCTTCCTTCTGAGCTTAAATTTAGACCCTTAAAATGCAAATTTGCAAACTCATAAGCTAAAATTTGATACGCACAAAAAAACTCATTTTCGCTTTTAAAATCGTAAAAATTTTTATCAAATCTAAAGCATTCTATCCACTCTTTTGCTTCAAAATAGCTATCAAATTCGAAATTTAAACATTTTAATATCTTAAGCATAGATGAACTAACTGCCATATTTTTTTTGCATAAAACAAAAGAAAAAATTTCATCAACACTAACCAAACTAACACCCCTATTTTGGATCAACCAATCTCTATCTGCATTACTTTTAAAATACTCAAAATCTCCAAATTCACTAATCAAATTTTGACAAAAATTAATTATAATTTCTGATTTTTTTATAGATTTTGACTTTAAAATTTTAGATAATTTTAAAGGATTTAAATTTATAAAATCTTCTAAATTTAAAAAAGGCTTTAAGTCTAAAAGAGCCTGTTTTGATAGACTTAAACTTCTATCTTTTAATAAAAAAACTAAAATCAAAGCCTCAAATTTACCTAAGATTTGCAAAAAATAATCATCAAATTTTATATTTTTATAAAGTGCATTAAAAATATCTGCTGAATTCATAAAGCACTCTTATAAATTTCATAAAATTGCCTAGCAACCCTTCCGCTTCTACTAGTTCTTAACATAGCAAATTTTTTAGCTTCTTCGTGCATTTTTTCCCTATCTAAATTAAAATTTTTAAAATACTCATCAACTATATCTAAATACTCTTTAAATGAGCCTTGATAAAAACTAAGCCAAAGTCCAAATCTATCGCTTAAAGACAATCTTTCATTAACACCATCCATCATATGAATTTCACCATTTTTAACAACTATATTTTCATTATCGCTAAAATTTTCTTTTACTAAATGCCTTCTATTTGATGTAACATATAAAAGCACGTTACTTGGAACTTTTTCAATACTTCCCTCCATCAATGGTTTTAAATATTTATAGCTATCATCGCCATTTTCAAAACTCAAATCATCAAGATAAATGATAAATTTATAAGATTTTTGATATCTAATTTCATCTAAAATTTGAACTAAATTTATCAAATCATCTTTTAAAAACTCTATAACTCTTAAATTTTGATCAAAAAATTTACAAAAAACAGCCTTGCAAAGACTGCTTTTACCACAACCTCTCTCACCCCATAATAAAGTATGAAATGCAAGCTTATCTTCTAAGAAATTTTTTGTATTTTCTAAAAGAGAGTTTTTTTGAAAATCAATTCCAATAAGAGAGTTGATATCCACAAAATCAATCTCATCAACACCTCTTAAACCGCCTAGATATGATCTATAAATGGCTGCTTTTGTAGTTTTAAAATCCATTTTTTGCCTTTGTTCTTAGATAACTTAAAATTTCATTTAAAATATCATCATCATCTTTACTTCTTGATTTTAGAGATATTTTTGAGTTATCATTTTTTATTAAAGTTATATTGTTTTCATAATTAGAAATGCTTTTAAAATCAAGATTTAAGGCTAAAATTTTTATTATCATCAATTCCAAAAACTGCTTAGTATAAATATCAATCTTGCCAAACCTATCCTCCATCTCTGATCTAATTTCATAAATTTCACTAATATATTTTGTTTTACTTAAGCGACGATACAACTCAAGTCTAAGCCTATCTTCTTTTATGTAATCACTATTTAAAAATGCTGTTATATTTAATTTTAAATCAATCTTATTCAAATCTTTTGATTTTTTATTTAAAAGTGCATTTATCTCATCTTCAAGCATTCTTAAATAAAGCGAATATCCAATCCCTTCAATATGCCCACTTTGTGCCTCTCCTATTAAATTTCCGCCTCCTCTAATCTCTAAATCATGATAAGCTAACACTCCACCACTTCCTAAAAACGAATTACTCTCCAAAGCAACTAACCTTTTTAAAGCATCTTCGCTTAATAAATTTTTATCTTGTATTAAAAAGTAGCAGTATCCTTGCTTATCACTTCTACCGACACGACCGCGAAGTTGATGGAGATCTGCAATACCAAATTTATTTGCATCATTTACTATTATTGTGTTTGCATTTGGCATATGAATACCACTTTCAACTATACTTGTGCAAAGCATTAAATCATACTCTTTGTTTAAAAATTTTATAATCTCATCCTCTGCTAATTTTTGCTCAATTTTAGAATGAAGAGTTAAAATTTTAAGATTTGGTAAAATTTCTAAAAGCTTAGTTTTTATACCATTTATGCTAGCTATGTGATTATGCACATAAAAAATTTGCCCTCCTCTTCTTAACTCTCTTAAAATCGCTTCTTTTATGATAATATCATCATTTTCTTTAACTATAGTTCTAATATCTTGTCTATCAAGTGGCGGTGTTTTTATAGATGAGTAGCTTTTTATTGAACTAAGTGCCATATTTAAACTTCTTGGAATGGGCGTTGCACTCATACTTAGAATATGAGAATTACTTGAAATCTCTTTTAATTTTTCTTTTTGCTTAACTCCAAATTTATGCTCCTCATCAATAATAATAAGACCCAAATTTTGACTCTCCAACCCTAAAAGCGCGTGAGTACCTACACAAACTAAAGGTGTTTTCTGAAAAAGAGCTTCTTTTAAGGCTTTTTTATTTGCTGCACTACTAAATCTATCATATCGAAAAATAGGTATATTAAATTCTTTAAATCTATCTTGTAGTGTTTTATAGTGCTGGGAGCTAAGAAGGGTTGTTGGCACAAAAAATAATACTTGATAACCTGCTTTAACCGCTAAAAATATAGCATTCATAGCAACTTCTGTTTTACCAAATCCAACATCGCCACTTATTAATCTATCCATAACTTTACCGCTTTTAAGATCATTTAAAATCTCATCAATAGCAATTTGTTGATCTTTTGTATAGTAAAAACCTGCACTGCTTATAAATTTAGCGTATTCATCGGTATTTGGCGATATAATCTTACCTTTTATCAACTCTCTTTTGGCTGCTAATTCTATAATTTTTGAAGCTATAACAAAAAGTTTTTGTCTTACTTTTTCTTTAAGTTTTGCAAAATTAGCCTTTCCTAAGCGATCAAGTATAGGCACTCCTAAACTTGCAATATATCTATCTATCATATTTAAATTTTCAACAGGAAGCAAGACTTTATCATCATTTTGATAAATAATAGTTACAAATTCCCTTAAAGCACCCATAATTTTTGCTTTTTGAAGCCCTATAAATTTACCAACACCATAATCACTATGAACAACATAATCACCAATTTTTAACTCATCAATAACAATACTGGCTTTTTTTGATCGTTTTTTTGAAATCGGTTTATTTAAAGAGATTATGGCTGAGTCTTTGCTTATTAAATTTACAATCAAAGGGCTGATTTTGAGAGATAAATTTACATCTTCTTTTAAATCAAAACTATCAAATAAAGCCTCATTTCTAGCTAAAATTGTGATTTTTTTATCCTTATGAAACTCTAAAAATTCTCCACTAAAACTAATATTTAAATCTTTAAAATTTTTAGCTTGTGGTAAGATTTCTAGCTTTTTATCTAAAATTAAATCATCAATTTCATGAAGTAAAATAGCACTAAAATTATCTAAATAATAAATAAAATCATCAATCGCCCAAAAACCAAGAGTTTTTATATCGTTGATTAGAGAATTTGATTTAAAATTATTTACTAAATTTTGAGTTTTATCGTATTCGTCTTTTTGCAAAAAAGCCATAAAAGGTGTTATTTCAACACTCAACAACTCATCTTTTTGACTAAGTTGCGTATCAACATCAAATTTTTTAATGCTCTCAACCTCATCAAGATCCAAAAGCACTCTAAAAGGATATCTAGCACCAACTGGAAAAATATCAATCACTTCTCCCCTGATACTTGCTTCTGCATTAGCTTCAACAATATCAACTAACTCATAGCCAAATCTAACCAACTCATCTTTTAGCTCATTTATATTAATCTTATCGCCTAAATTTATACTTTTATTTTGAAGATGTTTTTTTGATGGAAGCTTATTTAAAATAGTTTTAAAAGGGGTGATTATTAATTTTTTTAAGGCTTTGCTTTTATAAAATTTACTAAGTTCAAAACTTAAAGACATAATTTCATCATTAAAAGATCTTAAATCATCCCCATAAACTGCTCTAAAATCAGGCAAAACAAATGTTTCATACCCTATAAATTTAGCAACCTCACTACAAATCATAGCTTCTTTTGTATTTTCACAAATTAAAATATCTTTATGATTGTTTAAAAAATATTCATAAACTCTATCTTGCATTAAAACTCCATTATTTAGACACTAAATTTTTTAATATAGACTATAAATCTTCATATTTACTTCAACTCTTTATTTAAAAATTCCTCAACCAACATAAAAGAGCCAAACAAAAGATAATTTTCATCCTTAGATATTTGAGTAAAATTTGAGTATTTTAGACCTAAATTTTCACAAACTTTAGGCAAAAATTTAGTAGCGAGTTCTCTATTATTACTTTGATAATCATAAATACACACTTCTTTTACAATAGGCTTTAAAATTTCTAAAACGCTCTTATAATCTTTATCTAAAAATGAGTTGTAAATTAATTTAAATTTATTTGGATATAGTGATTGCAATATAGCTTTCGCACCTAAAGGATTGTGTCCGACATCAACTATTAAATTCGATAAAACTCTCTCTAAACGACCCTTTAAATTTAAAGCCCCTAAAATATTTAAATTTGGTTTTAATTTTAAAAACTTAGTCGCAGCAAAACTCAAACTTAAATTTGAAATTTGAAATTTTGCAAGTTTAAAATTATTGGCATATTTTAAAATCTCTCTCTTATCAAATTCATCTAAAATCTCGCTAGATAAATGGATTTTAGCATTTTTTTTGATAGCTATTTTCTTAGCAATATCAATAGAAATTTCACTCATATCATCATTTAAAATTGCAAATTTATCCATACTAATTAATTTTGTGTAACTAATTTTTTCTAAACTATCACCTAAAATTTCAGTATGATCTAACCCTATTGGAGTAAAAAGTGATAATCTTTTTTCAAACAGATTAGTAGCATCAAATTCACCACCCATCCCCGCTTCAAAAATGACAAAATCGCATTTTTCAAATAAAATTGCCGCTAAAAATGTGGCGTATTCAAAATAGCTTAATGTGTTTTTAAACTCATCATTTAATAAATTTTGTAAAATTTGATGAGCATTTTCCAACTCATCATCACTTATAATTTGACCATTTTTATAAAATCTCTCATTAAATTTAAAAATATGAGGGCTTGTATAATGACCAACCAAATAGCCCAAACTCTCACAAATTTGAGCTAAAAATCTTCCCGTTGAGCCTTTACCATTCGTGCCGACTATATGGATGATTGGTGGTAAATTTAAGCTATTTTTAATGCTTTTAAAAGCTCTTGGCATTCTATCATAATCAATTTTTTTATAAAAAATTGGTTTGTTTTTTAAATACTCATTTAAATTCACTAGATTTTAAACTCTCTATTCCAAGTACAGCTATAAATTCATCAAATGCTTGTGTGGATGCATTTTTTATAGCCTCATATCGCTCTTGATCGCTTATAATAGAGCTAGTGTCTCTGGCATTTTTCAAAAGTCTTGTAACTCTAAAATCATGATCGCCACTGCCACTAAATCTTACAACTCTACCATCTTTCAATCTAGCTTCAAAAGCTAAAACTAAATTTACTCTATAACTTGTAGCGTAGCCATATTGATCATAAGTCAAAGGAGAAAAACTAAGATGATTTATGCTTGCAATTATAAAATTATTAGCATTTTTTTTATCAGATAACTCTTTATGAAGCCTATAAATAATACCATCTTTTACAGCATCTTTTATAGCAACTGTATTTTGTGGATCTATTTTATTCATAAAAACATCCACAAAAATTTTATCTTCAAGGATGTTGTCGCTTATCCTTCCAATAGGAGCATATCCACAACCAACAATCAAAAAAGATAAAATTCCCAAAATAAACTTTTTCATCATACCTACTTTACAACTAAATTTACTAATTTTTCTTTAATGTAAATTTCTTTTATTATAGTTTTGTTTTCAATCCATTTTGCAACACTTTTTTTAGCTAAATTTAAAATCTCGCTATCATCTAAATTCGTTTGAATTTCAATCTCAGATCTTCTTTTACCATTTATAGTAACTGCTAAATTTAAGGTATCTTTTACAAAAACTTCGCTTCTAACATCAATTTTTCCAAAATTTTTTCTATTGAATAAATTATGGCTTAACTCATTTGCAAGGTGCGGAATAATTGGTTCTAATAGATTAAGTATAATCCAAAATCCCTCTGTCCAAACTTCTTGATTTTCTTGTAAATTTAATGCATTTAAAGACTCCATACAAGCAGCTATTAGGGTATTAAATGCAAAAGTTTTTGTATATACTTCATTTGCTTTTTGAAGAGCTTCATAAACTTTCAATCTTGCATATTTTTCTTCTTTATTTAAATTTTCATGTTTAATTAATGGAATAGTATCTGTTTTAATACAGCTTTTGCTTCTGTCATTTAATCTATTTAAAAATTTATACGCTCCTTCAACTGCACTATCATTCCATTCAAGCTCTTTTTGAGGTGGTGCAGCAAACAAAATAAAAAGTCTAGCCGTATCAGCACCGTATTTTTTTATAATCTCATCTGGATCAACGGTATTTCCTTTACTTTTACTCATTTTAGAGCCATCTTTTAATACCATTCCTTGAGTTAAAAGATTTGAAAATGGCTCATCATCTTTTAAATATCCTAAATCTCTTAAAGCTTTTTGAAAAAATCTTGCATATAAAAGATGTAAAATTGCGTGCTCGATACCACCAATATACTCATCAACACTCATCCAATAATCTACACTTTTTTCATCAAAAGCTCTATCTTGCCACGTCTTTTCATCGCTTGCAAATCTAGCAAAATACCAACTGCTTTCAAAAAAAGTGTCTAAAGTATCACTCTCTCTTTTTGCATGAGAACCACATTTTGGGCAGGTGCAGGTCTTCCAATCAAGATTTTTATCAAGAGGATTTCCCTCTCCTGTTATCTCAACATCATCAGGTAAAGTTACTGGTAAATTTTCAATTCTTTCTGGCACAAGACCGCATTTTTGACAATGAATCATAGGAATAGGTGCTCCCCAATATCTTTGACGACTAACGCCCCAATCTCGTAGTTTAAAATTCACAACTCTCTTACCAATACCATCTTTTTCAAATTTAGAAATTATATTATCTCTAGCTTCATAGCTTGAAATTTCACTAAAATCGCCAGAGTTGATTAAAATCCCATCATCAATAAAAGCTCCATTTTTAAAATCCCACTGAGAATTTTTTGGCTTAATTACTTGTTTAATATCAAGATTAAATTTACTTGCAAATTCAAAATCCCTCTCATCATGAGCAGGAACCGCCATAACAGCACCGCTTCCATACTCAGCTAATACAAAATTTGCCATCCAAACAGGAATTTTTTCATTTGTTAAAGGATGTATAACATAAAGTCCCAAAAATACGCCATCTTTTTCTTTGATTTGTCTCTCTCTTGGACTTTGATTGAGTATAAATTTTATTTTCTCTTCAACATCTTTGCTTAAAACGCCTTTTTCTATAAGTTTTTTAACTACATTATGTTCTGGTGCTAAAGCTGTATAACTAACTCCATAAATGGTATCAGGTCTAGTTGTAAAGACTTTAAAATGCGAAATTCCATCTAATAATTCTTTGCTCTTTTCATCAAATTTAAAACTAAACTCAAGACCACTGCTTTTACCAATCCAATTTTCTTGCATAGTCAAAACTTGAGATGGCCATTTACCTTTTAAATTTTCTAAATCTTTTAACAATTCATCGCCATAATGAGTGATTTTTAAATAATATCCTGGCATATCTCTTTGAACAACTTCATGACCACAACGCCAACACTTACCATCTTCAACCTGCTCATTTGCTAAAACAGTTTGATCATTTTCACACCAATTAACAATAGAATTTTTTCTATAGATCAAGCCTTTTTCATACATTTTTATAAAAAATTCTTGTTCCCATTTTGTATATAGTGGATCAGATGTAGCAAGTAGTCGTTTTTTAGAAAAACTAAGACCTAAGCTATCTAGCTCTTTTATCATATAATCAATATTTTCGTAAGTCCAAATTCTAGGATGAATTTTATGCTTTATTGCAGCATTTTCAGCTGGCATTCCAAAGCTATCAAATCCTATTGGATGCAAAACATTAAAACCTTGTTGCCTATAATATCTTGCAATTGCATCACCTATAGAGTAATTTCTAACATGCCCCATATGAATTCTACCACTTGGATATGGAAACATACTTAAAATATACTTTTTTGGTAAATTATAATTATCTTTAGGCTCAAATTCACCATTTTCTTGCCAAATTTTTTGCCACTTTTTTTCTATATTTTTAGCATCATAAGCCATAATATCTCCTAAAATTCATCTCTATCTTTAACTGCTTCAACAACTGTTATAATCATTGAAAAAAGATTTGCAAGTCCTGCACCTATCACTAAAGCATAAATTACTTCTTTATTATGCCCTACCACATAAAGTATAAAAGCTGGAATCAAGTGCAAATCAGCAACCAAAGAGCTAGCAAAAAGCTCTGCTGATAGTATATTTCTAACACCGATTTTAAGTAGTGTTGAGATTAAATTTACGCTAGCAGCCACAAAAAGTGCTATCCCACTGTGCATATATAAATATCCTGCAATAGTAGTTAAACTCATTAAAGTAAAAAAGATATGTACAACTCGTCCCCAATTCATAACTCTCCTTTAAACAATACCCTTTTCATACATTGCACGCATTTTTTCTTTATCTTTTTTTCTTTTTAATTTTTCAGCTAATAGTGCCCTATAATCAACCACATTAAATTTTAAAATAATAAGAGTTTGTGCTGCTATAAATACAGAGCTAAATGTCCCAACAATAACACCAACCATCATGATAAATGAAAAATCTTTTATCATATCTCCACCAAATAAATAAAGCACAACTACGCTTATTAAGGTTGTAAAAGATGTAAGTATGGTTCTTGAAAGTGTTTTTGAAACAGATTCATTAATGACTTTTGAAATTTCATTTTCCTTGCTCTCTTGCACGCCTTCTCTTATTCTATCAAATACAATAATTGTATCATTTAATGAGTATCCTATAACAGTTAAAATTGCAGCCAAAGTGTCTAAATTTACATTGATTCCAAGCAGTGCAATAATGCCAATTGTTATCAAAACGTCATGTATTTCAGAAATAATTGCAGCCAGTGCAAATCGCCACTCAAATCTAAAAGCTATATAGATTAAAATTAGCACAAAAGAAACAACAATAGCCATTAATCCACTCTGTCTTAGCTCATTCCCTACTTTTGGTCCTACAATATCAACTCTTCTTACCTCAAATTTACCAGTGCTTTGAAGCATTTTTGCTATATTAGCACCAGGATCTTGCCCTAAAGAATCACTACTGCCAGCGTATCTTATAGTTATCTCTTCATCGCTTCCAAATTCAGTAACACTCACACCTTTTAAATGCTCTACTTCTTCAAGCAAAGTTCTAATATTTTCAATAGGGGCTTTTTCTTCATATTTTATTTGTATTAAAGTGCCACCAGAAAAGTCAATGCCATATTTAACTCCATTTGTGCATAATAAAACAACAGAGGCGATCATTAAAAATATAGAAATACCTAAAAAAATATATCTAACGCCCATAAAATTATAAATTTTATCTTTATCAAATATCTGCATATCAACTCCTCTTTATCTTATAGCCAAACCAAAATAATATATTTTTGCTTTTTTCAATTCTATCAGCCAATGCATCAAACATACCATGTGTTCCTAATATGGCTGTTATCATAGACGCAATTATCCCTATACTCATCGTAACAGCAAAGCCTTTAACAGGACCAGTGCCATAAGCATAAAGTGCTGCTGATGTTATTAAAGTGGTTAAATTTGAGTCAATTATAGCACTCATAGCATTTTCATAGCCTTTTTGTATGCTAACTTTTACACTATTTCCAGCTCGCAGCATCTCTCTAATTCTCTCATTTATAATTACATTTGCATCAACGGCCATACCTACAGTTAAAACTATACCAGCCATTCCAGGAAGAGTAAGAGTTGCTCCAAAAAGTGCCATTATAGCAATCAAAAATAAAATATTTACAACTAAAGCTATATTTGCTAAAATTCCTGCCATACCATAATAAACAATCATAAACAACACTACAAGAACACTAGCACCGATTAAAGCAATACTGCTTTGCCTAATGCTTTCAGCTCCCAAACTTGGACCTATACTTCTTTTCTCCAAAAGCTTAACAGGTGCAAGCAAAGCGCCACTTCTCAAAGCAATAGCAACATCCCTTGCCTCTTCTAATGTAAATCCACCACTTATTTGACCACTTCCACCGCCTATTCTTTCATTAATTCTAGGAGCAGAATATACCTTATCATCCAAAACAATAGCCAATCTTTTTCCAACATTTTTACCAGTAAAATCTCCAAAAATAGCCGCACCTTCTGAATTTAGAGTAAAATTTATTATTGGTTGATTTGTGTGTTGATCAAAAGCAACCTTTGCATCAACTAACATAGATCCATCTAGGACAGGAATTTTTTTAACCAAATACTTTACACTAGAATTTTTTGCATCTTCTAATATCAAATCACCATATTTTTTAGCCTCTTCTTTACTCATAGAATTTACTCTATCTTGCCTTTCATCATCAAGAGCCATAAGCTCCAAATGTGCAGAAGTCGCTATCAAATCCATCGCCCTTTGTTCATCTGCTTTTGTCTTAACTCCAGGAATTTCAACTAAAATATCTTCTTTTCCTTGTCTCGCAACTGTTGGCTCACTTAAACCAAATTGATCAAGCCTATTTCTAATAGTTTCAACAGCTTGATCTATAGCATATTGTTTTGTAGAAATAATCTCGGCATCTGTTAAATAAACACTATATTTAAGACTGTTTTTTTCTATTTTTAAACCATCGATTTTACTCAAAATGGCATCAACTTTTTGTATCTCTTCAGGCACTAAAACTTCAAATTCAAAATAACTATCTTCAATTACAAATTTATCAATAAAAATTTCATCTTTATTTAAAGAATAACTAACACTTGAAGCAATTGATTTTATTTTTGATTTTATAGCCTCATCCACCTCTACGCCCAAAAGCATATGAAGCCCACCTTGCAAATCAAGACCTAAATTTACCTTATGCCCCTTTTCAAGTTGTAAAAAAGACGGAATAGAAAAAACTAAAGAAAATACAAAAGTTATAATTAAAATTATTAATTTATAGCCTATATTTGCGTTACGCATTTTCTATCTTTTCTAATTTTCTAGCTACATGATTTCTAGAAAGTTCAACAATTATATCATCATTAAGCTTAACTGTGATAAAATCATCTCCTGGTTTTATAACCGTGCATTTAAAACCGCCAGCTGTTAAAATTTTATCACCTTTTGCTAATTCATTTAGCATTTTGGCGTGTGCTTTTGCCTGTTTTTGTTGCGGTCTAATAACCAAAAAATAAAAAATAAGAAAAAAAATAACAAGAGGAAACAATGTCCCAAAAATACTGTTACTACCCATATACATCCTTTACAAAAAAAATAATAAGTCGTTATTCTACCATAAATGAGATTATAAAATGCTTTTTTATAGCAATTTTAATATCAAATTTTATATTTTTATCAATTTTTGATAATTTATGGTTAAATTTCATCTCACCGTTTTTAACGATATTTGGCTTTTTAAAGCTTTTTAAATTTAATAAAATTAAATTTTTCTATACTGGATTTTTTATTGGAATTTTATGGTTTTATTGGGTTAGTTTTAGCTTAAGGTTTTATGATTTAAGCTATTTAATTCCTATTGAAATTTTATTTTTTGGACTTATTTACGGACTTATTTTTTTAGTTTGCGGGTGGTTTAAAAATTTATATTTTAGGGCTTTTATGCTCTTATCTGTGAGCTATTTTTATCCTTTTAATTTTAATTGGTTAAATTTAGAAGCCACTTTGGTGATAGGAATTTTTGAGCCAAATTTAAGAGGGCTTGGCTTTATATTTGCATTCATAATAGCTTATTATTCATTAAATAAATTTAAATTTATATCGATATTTTTACTTATTTTTGCTCTTCAATTCAAACAAAATGTTCCAAATTTATTACCACTTAAAATTTATTTAGCAAATACAAACATTAATCAAGAAATTAAGTGGAAAAATGAGTATAGAAACGATCAAATAAAGCAAGTTTTAAATTTAATAAACAAAGCCATAATGGATGGTTATGAGTTTATAATCTTGCCCGAAAATGCTATCGTATCGTATGTAAATTTAGAATTAAATTTGATGCAGTATTTAAAAGAAAAATCTCATAATATAGGAATTTTAACAGGAGGTTTAGCTTATGAAAATGATTTTATTTATAATTCAGCTTTTTTGTTTAAAGATGGAGATATGAAGAGGTTTGATAAATTTATTCTAGTGCCTTTTGGTGAAGAAATTCCTCTGCCAACATTTATAAAAAATTTTGTAAATAAAATATTTTTTAAAGGAGCTAGCGATATTAAAAGTGCAAAAAATTTAAGTACATATGAAATCAATGGCTTTAAAATCACAAACGCTATTTGTTATGAAGTAACTAGGCCTGAAATTTATGCCAATAATCCTGATTTTGTAATAGCTATTTCAAATAATGGCTGGTTTATGCCATCAACTGAGCCAAATTTACAAAGACTTTTAATAAAATACTACGCCACAAAGCACGCCACGACAATTTATCACAGTGTAAATGGTAGCAAAAGCGAGATAATAACTCCTAAAAAAATGTGGATAAAGGAATTTATAATGCAGATTAAAAGCAAATCATAAATTTATTTATAATACATTAATCCTAAAGAAATACAATATAATAAATTTTTATGAATTTTATCTTGCAATTAAGGAGAAATAAAATGAGTTTTTTTACAAAAGGCAAAAAGGGATTTGCAACCAAGATTATTGTGGTTTTTATTATGACTCTACTTTTACAAATTCCAATTTTTTTCGTACGAGATATCATACAAGATAGAGGTAGAAATTATAGCGAAGCTTCAAGAAATATTGGAAATGACTGGGGTAAATATCAAGTCCTTACAGGTCCTTATTTAGCTGTATCAAAAGAAATTAAGATAAAAGATGAAGTAAAAAATGAAACTATTTTAATCTTGCCTGATCAATTAAATATAAATATAAATTTAAAAAGCGAAAATAAAAGTTATGGAATTTATAGCACTTTAGTTTATTTAGCAAATGGTAAATTAAAAGGTAGCTTTGATATCAATAAAATTCCAAAAGATTATAAAGATATCTATCTTGGCGTTGGACTTAGAGATACAAAAGCACTAGTTAGTATAAATAAATTAAAAATTAAAAATTTAGAAAGTATAAAAATCGAACCAGGAACAAAATCAAACGGAATAATACATAATGGCTTTTCAACTCAAAACCTAAAATCTATTTTTAGTGATAAAATAAACAATCAACAATTACTAGAAGATGATAAAATAGATTTTGATATAGAGCTAGATTTTAGAGGACATGGCGGTATACTTATCCATCCATTTGGCGAACAAAATGATATAAACATCAAATCTAACTGGTCTTCACCTTCATATAAAGGAATTTTACCTGTTAGTAAAAAAAATATTGATAATGGATTTGATGCAAATTGGAAAATTAGTAGCTTAGTTAGAAATTATCCTCAAGTTATTGAAACAAATAAAATGAGCGGAAATTTCGATAGTGCAGATGATTATTTTTATGATACAAATTACGACGAAAGAGCTGTTAATGTAAAGCTATTAGATAGCGTAAATTACTACACTCAAATTAATAGAGCAACAAATTATGGGATGCTTTTTATAATTCTTAGTTTAATGGTTGTTTATATATTTGATTTAGCTAAAAATAAAAAAACTCACTACTTGCAATACGGAATAATTGGCTTTTCGCTTGTGCTTTTTTATCTACTTTTACTATCTCTTTCAGAATATATAGGATTTACCAATGCTTACATAGTTTCAACTTTAGCAATCGCAATACCAAATGGGCTTTATATGTGGTCAATCTCCAATAGCAAAAAAATTGGAATTAGTATAGGGATATTTTTAGGTGCAATTTATGCAATGCTATTTTCTATACTAAAAATGGAAAAATATGCCCTACTTTGCGGCACCATTTTGATTATGTTTATACTTTATCTAACCATGTATTTAACTAAAAATGATAATAGATCAGAAGATGAAGTAAAAAATATAGATAACTCTTAAACTTATTTTAGAATTTAACTCTCGAAATTTAGAGAGTTAAATATGTAAATTACATAAATTTTTAGTCTAAATAGATTTGTCTTGTAGTAAATTTATATAAATTTTTGTCGTATTTATTGATATCTAAACTCACTATTTTTACTTATCTACTCTTTGAAAAATATCGATATTAATGTGGCATAAAATATCTTTTTACCTTAAATTTAACCTTTACTTATAATAATTAAAAATTTATAATTATTAGCGATTGAAGTTAAATTTAAAACCATCTAAAAATCTTGAGAAAATTTCAATTTAAGTGTAAATTTGCATCATATTTTAATCAAATTTACTAATAAATTGCAACAGATTAAGCAATATATCAAATTTAAATTTGCAGTGTAAATTTAAAAATAGATGTGCAAGATTAAGTTTTAATCTTGCAATTTTAATAATTTATTTATTACTAACTTCAGAAGCAACTGCTGTGTATAAAACATCAGCTGAGCTATTTATAGCAGTTTCAACAGAGTCTTGTATAACTCCTATTATAAAACCAACTGCGATAACTTCCATAGCTGTACTATTTGGTATATTAAATAAAGATGTTGCAAGAGGAATAAGCATCAAAGACCCACCTGCAACGCCCCCTGCTCCACACGCACCAAGAGCCGACACAAAACATAAAAGAAGTGCAGTTCCAAAACTTACCTCAATCCCAAGCGTAAATACAGCACACATTGTTAATATTGAGATCACAACAGCAGCTCCTGTCATATTTATAGTAGCTCCAAGAGGAATTGATATAGAATACAACTCTTCATCTAAATTTAATTTTCTACATAAATTTAAATTTACAGGTATATTTGCAGCCGAACTTCTCGTAAAAAATGCATATAAACCACTCTCTTTTAAACAAGTAAGAAGAAGCGGATAGGGATTTTTTCTCATAGCAATAGCAGCTATTAAAGGATTTGTTACAAAAGCTACAAAACCCATTGCAACAACCAAAACAATTATAAGCTTTAAATACCCCAAAAGAGCTTCGCCTCCAGCAGTTGCAACACTATTTGTAACAAGCCCCATAATCCCAAATGGAGCAAGTTGAATTATAAATTGCACTATTTTAGTTACTCCATTTGATAAATCATCAAATATATGTTTTGTTGCTTGATTTGAAAATCTAAGAGCTATACCAAAACCAATAGCCCAAGTTAAAATTCCAACATAATTTCCAGTAGCTAGTGCATTTATTGGATTATCTACCATTTTAAATAGCATACCATTTAAAACTTCAACCAAACTAGTAGGCACGGATTGATTTAAAGACGTTTCTTGCAAAATTAGAGTTAAAGGAAACATAAAACTAGCTATAACGCCTATTAAAGAAGCTAAAAGAGTACTTGTTATATATAATATAACGACAACTTTTAAACCACGAGTATTGCTAAATTGCTTTGTAATAAATGATCCAGATATTAAAATAAAGACTAAAATAGGAGCAACTGCCTTTAAAGCACCTACAAATAAATTTCCAATAGTCTCTATACCTCTTGCTAAAGTCTTGACAAATTCTATATCAAAATTTTTACTACAATACCCAAGAACTGCACCTAAAGCCACACCAATTAAAATTCTAATGATAAGATTTTTATCTTTATACATATTTACAAATTTTCCAAAAGACGCCATTTTTTTCCTTTAAAAATAATTAAAATTAGAGTTAATGCTATCTAAATTTATATAAAATTAACTTAAATTTATAGATATTTTTAAAATTTCGTATCAAAACTTAACAAATTTAACAAAATTTAATGATTAAAGAGTAAAATTCTATAATTTATTATTTTTAAGGAGATTTATGTATTTATTCACATCTGAAGTTGTAAGTCCAGGTCATCCTGATAAATGTGCTGATATTATCGCTGATAGTATAGTTGATGCAGTTTTGATGGCTGATAAAGATGCAAGACTTGCTTGTGAGGTTTTTGTGGCTGGAAAACATATCGTAGTAGGTGGCGAGGTTAAATCAAAAGTAGAATTTAGTTTTAGCGAGTATGAAAGTATAGTCAAAAATGCACTTATAGAAATTGGCTATAATGCAAATACACATTTTACAAAAGAGCAGTGTTTGCATCCAGATGATGTTGAAGTTCATGTTCTTTTAAATAAACAAAGTAGCGATATCAGTGCTGGAGTTGATCAAATTTCAGGCGAAATTGGTGCAGGTGATCAAGGGATAATGTTTGGCTTTGCAAGTTGCGAAACTTCAAATTTTATGCCAGCTGCTATAACTTATGCAAGAATTTTGTGTGATAAGGTCTATGAATACGCAAAATCTCATCCAAACGAACTTGGAGTTGATATAAAAACTCAAGTTACTCTTGATTATGGCACAAAAGATAATTTTGAAAATTGCAAACCACAAAAAATTCACACCATTGTTGTATCAGCACCTTGCGTTGATAGTATGAGTATAGAAAAAGTTAGGAAGCTAATACTAAATTTAATAAATGATGCAGGACTTCCATCAAATTTATATGATAAAAACGATACTATCATCTATATAAATCCAACAGGGCGTTATGTAAATCACTCAAGTCTTCATGATAGCGGGCTTACAGGCAGAAAACTTATAGTTGATAGCTTTGGCGGATACTCACCAATAGGCGGCGGGGCTCAATCAAGCAAAGATTACACTAAAGTCGATAGAAGCGGTCTTTATGCGGCAAGATATCTATCTAAAAATATAGTAGCAGCAGGTCTTGCTAAAAAATGTATTGTTCAGCTAAGTTATGCAATAGGTGTTGCAAAACCAGTTTCAGTAAGTGTTGATTGTATGGGGACTCATGTGGATAAAATCAATGATGAAATTTTATCAAATTTTGTTATAGAAAATTTTGCTCTAACTCCAAAATGGATTATAAATAAATTTAACCTCGATAAGCCAAGCAAAGATAGTTTTTTATACGCAAATGTCGCAGCAAATGGTCAAGTTGGAAATCAAAATTATCCGTGGGAAGCACTAGATAGCGTTGAAATTTTTAAATCGCTTTTAAAGTAAATTTACCCTAATTTTAGGGTAAATTTATAGCCTCAAAATCATAAATTAATAGACAAGTTGCTTATAAATTTTTAAATGATAGTTTGAAAATTTCATTTACTAAATTTAAATACAAGGCTTTAAAATTATCAAAATTGTTTAAATTTAATAGTTAAATTTAACTTGAAAATTAAAACTATGAATAAAAACCTAAAAATTAGTTTATGAAATTTTATTAAATACTTCTTAAACTCTACTAATTTTCAAAAAAACGCCATAAATTTTCAAAAATCTTCTATTTTTATGCTATTTGTAAGCCAACTTTAAGGGGGGGGGGGTAAAATTACAATTAAATTTTATTTCAAAAAGGAGAAAAAATGAAAAAATCTTTTAGATATTTTAAATTTATAGCTTTAGTTGCCACTTTTTGCTTTAGTTCGAATTTGTTGGCTGCTCCTAGCTCTACTAGTGATTCAAATAGCACAAGTGCTCCAAATTCTAGCTTGCCAAACGCTGGAGGGGTAGCTGCTGTTTCGCAAAAAGAAACAAACAACATAATGGTTTTTGTTCCAAAAAACGAAGGAGACTTGGATCCATATAGTGGTGATGTATATATACGAGTTTTTAATGAAGATGCAAATAAATCTGGATATAAAAAATTAGTTCCATACAAAGCTAATGAAAAAGGCGAAAAAGAAGATATTATATATGAAGGGAAGGAATTTCAAGACATTAACAAAAGTAGAATTAGAATTCAAGCTCAAAAAAACGCAAAAAAAGATAAAGTTGGAGCACAAAATACATTTATAATAAACAATTCATTAAAGATTAATGAAAATACAAAAAATATCAACAATCTAAGAGCTTCAACAGATCAAAAAATCAACGATCTCAAAAAAGATTCAAAAGCAGGTATTGCTTCAGCTGTAGCTCTTGGTATGCTTACTCAATCAACTGCTCCTGGTAAAGGATTAATAACTTTAGGTGTAGGTCATCACGCAGGAGAGAGTGCAGCAGCTCTTGGTGCTTCAGGTATGAGTAGCGATGGCAAATGGGTATTTAAAGGTGGTGTTAGCTACGATACTCAAAATCAAACCACATTTGGCGGCTCTGTTGGATTTTTCTTTAATTAATCATCAAAAAGTTGTGTCTAAATTTAGATGCAACTTTTGAATTAATAATCTTATTTAATTAAAATCAATATCTAAAATATGCAAATAAATTTATCAAACCAATCAAAAATTTAAAAATAGCTTTAAAATCAAATTTGATAATCTTCATTATATTAAAAACTTATAAAATTTAAGATTATGGATTTTAGTGGCTAATTTTTATCACAATACTGCTTATTTTGGTATGATGTATTGATTCTATCACGCTTTTGCTCTCTACATAAATAGACTAAAGATATGATTTACTTATCCTTTTTATTTAAATTTTCTAAAAACTTTCTATACTGCTTAATAAGGTTATTAACAATTTTATTCTTGAAATATTTTAATATTTTTTATTGAGTCTGCTAGTTATAAATTAAATTCCTATCCAAACCCTTTGCTATATTGATTTTAGCAGCTATAGCCATAAATTCTTTAGTTTCAATTACAAAATAGATAAAACAAATAATCAATCTATTTTGCCGCTAAATTTCGATATCCTTTTAAAGTCATTATTAAATTTTATGATTTTATATGCGTTAAGGATATCACAATTTTTTACTCCTTTTAGTAAAAATATATTAGCTTGATTTTATCTAAAAATTTACATACCGTTTATGATTTTTGATATTCATAAATTAATTTTTTAGTGTTTTATTATAAAATGCTAATTTTATCACCCCTACTCTTTGTCATCATAGTACAATTTATTTAAAATTTTACTTTAATTAGGTTTTTTAAGACTATATTAAAAATTTGTTTATTAAATTTAATGGTTAAATTTTAAAATTTTTTGCCAAATAAACATAAAATTATCTCACGTAAAATTTAGTTAAATCACCATTGCACGATACAATAATCTACCCTCTTTTTATCAAATCTTCTAAAATTTCTATACAATATGCCGTCAAATCTACACAAGTTGTTTCAAAAAGTTTGTGCTTTGTTATCTTTTCTAAACCATCTTTGGTTGTGTAATCAGCTTCTAAAATTTCCTTGCAGTCAAAATTTCTAAATTTACTTATAAATTCATCTTTAAATTCAGCTACCTTTTTATCAAATTCATCTTTATCTTTAAATTTTAATCCCAAAACTCCAATGCTTGCAGCATAACTCCCACAAAGTCCAGCCACGCCAAATCCACCACCATAACCTTTACTTAAAGCTAATAAGCTCTCATCATCAAAAAAATAGCTCATTATAATCTGAGCACAATTTTTACTCTTAAATCCATCTTTTACAAACTCTTTTGTATTCATATTTATCCTTTATTGATAGCACCAAAGCACCCTGAGCCTTCACCACTTACACAAGCAAGGCAGTGAGTATTTGTTTTAATGTCTCTATTTAAATTATTTAAATTTAAAATTTCATCTAAAGTGCCAATATTTAAATTTAAAGCAGCATTAAAATCACAATCATAAACAACCCCATCATATGCAATGTTTATTAAATTTCTACACATTACATTTTCTAAATTCTCTTCATTTAAATTCTCTCTTAAAAGCTCTATATAATCATCATACTCATCAAATCTTTTAAGCATCTTTTCAAAGCGTCCGATCGGAACATTACACATACATAAAAGCTTATCAAATTTAACGCCGTATTTTGCAAGCTCTTCTTTATAAACAAGCTCTAAGTCGCTTTCTTTTGGTGGTAAATAAGCTCCGTTTGGATTGTAAATTAAATTTATATTATAAATTCCAGCCTTATTTAAAAGCTTTAAGGCTTTAATTTCCTTTTCAAAACTTCCTTTTCCACGCATCGCATCATTAAAATTAGCTTCATAAAACGGCACAGAAGCGATAACCTTTATATCAAATTTCTTATAAATATCTATAAATTTAGAGTAGTTTTCATCTAATAAAATAGTTAAATTTGATCTTACGCTTATCTCATCAGTAATAGGACTAAATTTATTTAAAATATACTCTAAATTTTGGCTCATCTCAGGTGCTCCACCTGTTATATCAAGGGCTTTAAACTTGAATTTTTTAAATACCTCATAAGCTTTATCAACTATTTCTTTGCTTATATCTTCATTTCTTTTTGGGCCTGCTTCTACATGGCAATGGTAGCAAGCCATATTGCATTTTTTTGTGATATTTAACTGCATTATTTTAGGAGTATTAAATTTAATATTCACTATTTTTCCTTTTATAAAATTTCATTTTAAGTGAGTTTTTGACAAAATCTAGGCTAACTTCTTCATTTATCCCTAAAAACTCAGTTGTTAAATGCTTTATGTTTGTAACTCCACCTTTTTTAAAGCTCATAGCACAGGTTGCACAATACACATATAAATTTGGCTTATCTTTTGCTTTTAATTTTTTAGGGTAGTTTTTAGCTATTTTTTTATCTCCTCCACCAGCACCGCAACAATTGATATCTAAAAAACTCTCCTTTTTATTTGGTAAAAAATCCTTAAATTCATCAAACATATATCTAGTATTTCGTTCGCTACAGGGGAAAAATAGATGTGCTTCATCTTTAATTTCACGCATTAAATTTAACTCTTTTAATTTTGTGTAAATGCTTACAACTTCTATATCTTGGTTGTTTTTTAAAAAATGGTAGCAGTTTGGACAAGCAGTGATAATTCTCTTAACTTTTTTCTTATCAAAAAGTTTTTTAGCACTTTTTACGCTCTCATCTGCTAAATATCCACTCATTAAAAGCGGTTTTCCACAACACTCTACACTAAAATCAGTTCTTGTATCACATAAATTTTCACAAATATATTTAGTAGTTTTTGGATAAGCAGCTGGAAAATTACAGCCAAAAAATATTAAATCATCGCAAATTTTATCTGAGTTATTTCCATAAATATAGGGGGTTTTTTGAATTTTTATAAATGGATTTTTAAATTTAGCATTTTGTCTATGAGACAAGGCAATTTCTTGACCGCTAATATCTTTTGGGCAAACATTGTAGCACTGCTCGCATAAACAGCACTCATTTGCTATATTTGACATTTTTGAAAAATCTTTTAAATCTATATCATATTTTGTTAAAAAATCGCAACTTTTTGTGCATAAAGAGCAATCAATACAGATATTTGGGTTATTTTTATCAGTTTTAAATTTAAATTTTCTTATACGCATCTTCTATGCTTTTTATATCATATTTTTTTCTAAATTTAAACTGTAAAATTTGCATCTTAAAAATAGTTTTTAATGGCTTATTAAAGCGTTTTGAACTAGTTATGATAGAGCTATTTAGTTGATGAAATTTTACGCCTTTATTTTTAACTCTAATGCTAAAATCATAATCTTCCATTATAGGAATTTCTTTAAATCCATTCATCTCATTATAAAACTCTTTTGTCATAAAAATACCTTGATCTCCAAAAGCAATATTTCTAAATTTAACTCTTAAATTTGAGCAAATTTCTAAAATTTTCATAATCAAACTTTTTTTATCAAATTTAATTTTAAAACAGCCAATTTGTGAATTTTTTAAAGCATTTAGTATTAAATTTAATGAGTTTTTATCTATTAAACTATCAGAATGTAAAAACCAAAATTTATCAAATTTAGCCTCTTTTGCTCCTAAATTTAGTTGCAAACCTCTATTTTTAGGGGTATTTTCTATGAGTTTTATTTTGCCATCTAAATTTAAAGAATTTCCTGCATTGACAACTATAACTTCAAATTTGCCATCAAATTTAGAAATTTGTGAAAGTAGGATAGGTAAATTTGGATCATTTAGCGTGATAATGATGATTGAGAGTGCCATTTTTTAAGTCCTAGTGAGATAATGGTTAGTAAGAGTAGATAAAAAACTCCTAAATTAAACTCTTTTGAGCCAAAATTTAGTACATTCTTACCTAAATTTATCAAAATAATAGTTCCTGGAATAATTCCTACAAATGAAGCTAAAATATAGTTTTTAAGACCAATTTTTAAAAAACCACAGGCATAATTTAGGGCATTATAAGGAACAATTGGAATAAATCTTAAAATTAAAACCGCCATAAAGCTATCTTCAATTTTAATTTTTAGTTTTTCTAAACTAAGAAATTTACCGATATAATACATCAAAATTATATTTATCATAGCTCCAATCATAGTATAAATTGTGCCTAAAATAAGCCCAAACATCGCCCCACCAATAAAGGCTAAAATAGGCACTGGAAATAAGAATATAGGTAAAATCATCCAGCTTATTATATAAATAATTATGCTTAATTCTTGATTTTGCACTATAAAATTTTCAATTTTTTTAGTGTTTAAATAAACAAGAATTGAAACTAATATAATCAAAATTAAAGCTGTTATTTTAAACAGCTTCTCTTTTTTTATTGTTTTCATAGATATTTTTTAATATATATATTAAAATACTTAGTGCAAAAATAAGCATCAAAGTTATAAAAACAACTTTTCCAGTTCCATCTAAATTTTTACCAAAATAGCTATAAACTAGGGTAGCTGGAAGCTGTCCGATACCAGTTGCTATAAAAAATTTCCAAAATTTCATATTTGTAAGACCTGCTGCGTAGCTAATCAAATCAAAGCTAACAAAAGGTAAAAGCCTGCAAACTAAAATAGTATGAACTCCATAACTTTTAAAATATTCATTGCTTTTTTCTAAAGCTTGTTTGCTAACAATTTTTTCAACCGCGTCTCTACCTAAAATTCTAGCTATATAAAAGCACATCATTGCCCCTACCATAGCACTACTCCATGATAAAAAAGCACCGCCTAAAAAGCCAAAAACTGCGGCATTTGTTAAAGTTATAATAAATGCTGGAATAGGAGCTAAAATGCAACTTAGCACCATCAAACAAAAGCTTACTATCCAAGCTTTATAACCAAAACTTCTTAAATACTCAGCCATTTGACTTAAGTCAAGATTAACAGAGGCATTTTTTATCACAAGTAAAGACTCATTTACCCATGTATTTATAGGTGTTATAAAAAAGTATGCCGCTAAACATAAAACAAATATAATTAATAAAATTATTTTATTATTCATCTCATCTCCAAAAAATTATTTACTTTTTCTAAAAAACTATCTTTTAAAAATAGTTTTATTTTAGGATTTTGTGGTGCGTTTTTATTTTGGTGAGCAACACTTGCCATAGCACACCAGCTTATCCCCCTTAAACAGTTAAATTTGATATATTTTTTAACTAAATCTCTATTTATAGAGCTATTTTTTTCATATTCATCTAAAAAACTGTTAATCTTATCAAAACTTAAAATATCATCGCTTTTAAAATAAGTCGTAGTTGGTGCTAAAAAGTGTCCTAAATCTTGCTCTTTATCGCTTATAAGTGGCTTTTCCCAATCAATTAGATAGGAACTGTTTTTACCAATTATAAAATTTGAACTATTTAGTTCTGTATTTACAATAGCTTTATTTGAAATTTCATCATCAAGCCCTAAATTCTCACAAATTTCAAAAATAAAATTTAAAAAATCACAAACTTTTTTATCTTTAAATTTAGAGTTTAAATAAATACTGCTCATATTTTTGCACTCATTATATATCGCTAAAAACGGCTTTTTTGCTACAATTAAATGGCAGTTTTTAGGAATTTTTAAGGTGTGAATTTTAGATAAGATAAAGGCAACTTTATCTAAATCCTTTTTGTAGTCTAATGCCCTTCCTTTTAAAAACTCCATAACTAAAGCCCCATTTGGTAAAAAATAACTTTTTTTAAAAACTTCATAAGCTTTTGGTGTAACGCCTGAGCTTTCAAGGATCTTTAAGGCTTTAAATTCATAAATAATTTGATTATCTAAATTCATTTGCGAAGCGTGATTTACTCTAAAAATATACTCATTTTTACCTTTTTTAAATAGATAGTTTGAGTTATATTCTCCACTTGCTAAAAAAGAAATCTCATCACTTTTTGTAAATTTAGAGATGATATCAAATTTAGTATCTATATCATTTATTGTTTTACCAAGCTTATAGCTTAAGTTTTTGCTATCAAGAATTTTAAGTGTATTTATTAAAACATTTTCTGTGCTAAATTTAATATCAAAAATCTCATCAACCATTTTTTTAAGTCCAATAAGAGAATATCCACCATCTTTGCTAGGCGAAAAAACTAAATCAAATTTATCTAAATTTAAAAAAGCGTTTTTAATATCAACTTTTTCTAAATTATCTAAATCACTTCCTATTAAGATAACTTTTTCATATCCTAAATTTAAAGTTTCTAAAAGAGCATTTTTCATCTTTTCGCCAATATTTTTGCCAAACTGTTTTTTAAAAATATAACTATTTAAATTTAAAAAAGTATTTTGAAGCTCTTTTAAATCCCCGCTATAATAGATAAAAAATTCAAAATTTTTAACTACATTAAAATTTTTTTGAATTAGATAAATTTGTAAATCTCTTGCCTTTTTAAGGCTTAAAAAATCATTAAGCCTTGTTTTGCATTTACCTAATTCTGGCGATTTAGTAAAAAAAATTAAACAACTTTTTGACACTTTTTTACTTAACTAATTTAAAATCATACTCTTTTGTGCCATCAAGCAAATTATTTACATTTTTAAAACCTTGTTTTGATAGTTTATCGGCTAAACTTGCACTTCTGTTTCCAGTGTAGCAATGTGTTACAATTTTTTTATTTTTATTTGCTTCTAATATATCTTTATAGTTTTCTAAAGACTCGCCATGTGGTATATTTATCGCTCCTTTAATATGACCTTTTTCAAAATCTTTTGCCTCTCTAACATCGATAATCAAGATATCGTCGTGATTAAGTTTTAAAAACTCCTGTGCTGCTATACTTCCAAATGTATAAAGATCATAATTATACTCTTTTACTCCATCGGCATTTGTTAAACTTTTAAAACCTTTATCTTTTAGTAAATCTACAGCTTTACCGCTTTGATTTCCAGTATTACAATAAAAAACTATATCTTTATTTTTATATGGTTCTAGCTCATCCATTCTTGATTCAAGTTCAGCAAAAGGGATATTTATAGCGTGTTTTAAGTGACCTGCATCGTACTCTTCTTTACTTCTAACATCAATGAGTAAAATTTTTTCTTTTTCTTTATTATCAGCTTGAATTTTAGATAAAGTTTCGCCATCCATCTTCTTGCTTGTATCAATAGAATCTCCACAACCAGCAATTACTAAAGCCGCAATGGCAACAAAAAATGTAAATCTTATATTCTTAAAAAATTTCATCCGAATTTCCTTAAATTTGTCTTATAACAACCTGTTATCTAAAGTGAAATTATACTTAAGTTTCTTTAAACTTATATTAAAGTTTTGTTTGATAAAATTAATCGTTTTAGATTTCAGGTTGAAATAAAACAAATTTTTTAAGGAAAAATATGTCACTTTTTAGTATAGCTTTTTGGGGATTTTTGTTCGTTTATGGTGGGATTTTATGGTTTTTAAGTCCTAAAGTTAAAAGCTTTGATGGATTTTTTAAAGCTAGTGATGAAAAAGGCAGAGAAGTTAATGTATGGCTTTTATCAACTAGTATTTTTATAAGTTGGATATTTGCAAAGTCAGTTACAAATGCTGCAAATTTAGGTGAAAAATACGGTATAGTTGGAGGCGTTGCTTACGCAGCTTACTGGCTTTGTATCCCTGTGGCTGGAATTATTTTGTATAGACTTAGAACTAAATATAATGCTACAGGATTAGTAAGTTTTTTAAATTCAAATTATGGCAAATTTGCAAGTTTTTGTTTTAGTATAGCGATTTTAATTAGATTATTTAATGAAGTTTGGTCAAATACTTCAGTTGTTGGTGGATACTATGGAGAAAGTGGAAGTATGAGTTTTATAATAGCAGCTTTGCTTTTTACATTTATCACTCTTATTTACTCATTAAAAGGTGGGCTTAGAGGTAGCGTTATAACAGATATTGTTCAAGCAGTTATTTTTGTTATAGGGGTTGGTTTTGTTTTAACTTTTGTATTGCCAAAATATTCAGTTGGCGAGATTGTTTCTACTGGGGAGTGGAGTTTGGTTGGCGGAGTCGATCTTCTTTTAGTGGCATTATTACAAATTTTTAGTTATCCATTTCACGATCCTGTTTTAACTGATAGAGGATTTTTATGCTCTCCAAAAAGAATGCTAATAAGTTTTATTATAGCTGGACTTACAGGCTTTATGGCTATTTTTATATTTAGCTTTATAGGTGTTTATGCAGGATTTGAAGGAATTAATGGCTCAAACATACCAGCAAGTGTGGCTGGAAGTATGGGCTTAGCAGCGTTATTTTTAATGAATATAGTTATGATAAGTGCAGCTGGATCAACTCTTGATAGCACATTTGCAAGTGTTTCAAAACTAATTGCACATGATTGGATTAAAATCATAAATCCAAATTTACTTTCAAAATCAGTTATAATTGGAATGATTTCTATGGTTATTATTGCAGTAGTTGGAAATTTTCCTATGTTTTTTGGAATAGATATCTTAAAAGCTACTACAATAAGTGGAACGATGGTTATAGGAATGGCACCGATATTTTTACTTCACGGAGTTGTAAAAATAAATAAACTAAGCTTTTATTTAAGCTTTTTCTTTGGGCTATTTTGTGGTTTTATAGAAGTTTTTGGGCTTTTTCCAAAAGCACTTTATATAGGCTCAGGCGATAGTGCTGGACTTTTAGGTGTAAATTTATATGGGCTTATTGGGTGTTTTATTTTATATTTTTTAGGAGCATATATTGCAAAACTGCGATCTTAGCTATAAGGTAGTTTTTGCTAAAAATCCAGAGCTTATAACTGATGAGCTCTGGATAGCTGGTGGAGTATATGGAAACATCTATGCTATTGAAAAATTAAATGAGATCGCAAATGATAAGGATATAGTTTATAATGGAGATTTACACTGGTTTGATGCTAATGAAAACTGTTTTTTTGAAGTTGAAAATTTAACTAAAAACTCAATTAAATTAAATGGAAATGTTGAACTTGAATTAGCTAGAAAAGATGATGAATTTGGGTGTGGATGTAATTATCCAGAGTGGGAAGAAGAAATAATTGTAAAAAATGCTGAAATTATACATCAAAGATTAAAAAATATTAAAGCTGATTTTTCAATATTTAATAAAAGAAAAACTACGCTTTTTGCTAATGTTTGTGGGCTTAATGTAGCTATAACTCACGGCGATGAAAAAACTTTAAATGGCTGGGGCTTTGATCATGAAGTTTTAGCTAAAGATGAGAGAATTTTAGAGATAAAAAACTGGTTTAGTAAAACTAAATTTGACGTTATTGCTACAACTCACACTTGTAAAGCAGTTGTAATGAATTTAGGTCAAAATGTATTTATAAATAATGGCTCAACTGGAATGCCAAATTTTAGTGAGTTTATAACAGGACTTGCAACTAGAATTTCTACTACAAAACACGATAAAGCTCTTTATAGAACTAAGTTAAAAGATGTTTATATAGAGCTAGTTATGATTAAATATAATAGAAAAAAATTTCTAAGTTATTTTGATGAGTTATGGGAAGAAGGCTCAGCCGCTGCTATTTCATATAAAGAGAGAATTTTAGGATATGGTTGTCCTCTTAGTTATAAAGATATAAATTTAGGTGGATTTGAAGAAGTCTTTTAAATACAGCTAAATTTAATAAATTCCAAAGTAATGTTTATAAAATTTATTTTTAATATATTTAAAAATTGTAAATTTATTAATTAATTATTTATTAATAAAATTGTAAAATACGAAAATTTTACACAAAAGGATTTACATGAAAACAGATCAAATAAAAATTGGGGGGGGGTACGACAAATTTAGTTAAATTCTCTCTCATCTCTTCACTCACGCTAACCTTTACATATGCTGGAGAAAATATAACTTATAGCGATAACAATCAAACAAATTTACTTAGAACAATAGATAGTATAGATAAATCCCTTGCCCCAAAAGATGGAAACAACAATGATAATAATATAACTATTAATGCCGACTCAAAAAAGAATCCAATAAGTGGTAACGTTTATGGTGCTTTTAACAATGACGGCAATGTATCAAATAATAAAATTGAATTTTTAAAAGGCAAGGTTGAATCAAATATTTACGGTGGTTATACTCAAAAAGGCAATGCTAAAAGAAATTCTATTAAAATAAATAATATTAAGGATGAAAACTTTAGTAGTAAAATTTATGGAGGTTATACGAAAAACAGTGGTGCTGCAAATAATAATAGTGTTATTATAAATAATTCTGGTCCTATAAATGAAATTTATGGTGGATATAATGAGGATATTTCTGCCTCAAACAATCAAGTATCTTTATCAAAATCAATAGCAAATAAAATATACGGCGGATATGCAAATGGTGATCCAGGAATTGCAACTGGAAATAAAATTATTATAGACAATAACAGCAAAATTGCTAATTCTGTTTATGGAGGGTGGGTTAGCAATGGAACTGCCACTAACAATACTGTCTCTATATCTGGTGATTCTAATATTTCACAAAATGTTTATGGTGGGTATATAAATTTTAAGGGTAATGCAAATAATAATAATGTTATCATAAAAAATTCAATTATTTTTGAAAATGTGTATGGTGGATATTCAAACAATGAAGGTAATGCACAAGGTAATAAAATTACCATAGTAGATTCTAAAATAATTACTAGTATTATTGGTGGATATACTAAAAATGGTAATGATGCTATAAATAATACAATAAACTTAGAAGGAAAAACTTTAACTGGAATTCTTTATGGTGGATATGGATTAAGTAGTCAAGGAGATAAAATTAGTGGCAACACCTTAAATATAAAAACTAAAAATGCAAGAGTAGGAAACTTGATAAATTTTGAAAAATATAATTTTTATATTCCAAAAGATTTTGATATAAAAACTGATAAAATGATAGAGATAGCAAACGGTGATGATACAAATGTAACTGGTGCTAAATTTGGTTTAGCTTTGCAAGAAGGAAATAATTTAAAAAATAAGGATGAAATAATACTTATACACAATACAAAAAAGAAGATAATATCTGATATTGAAATCAAAAAAGGAAAAATTGCAACGCTGATGGGCTACACCACGCCCGTAAAATTTAGAGTTGAAAATAAAGATGACAATAAAATAATAGCAATTTTGGATGAAATAGCTACTAAGCAAACTCTAGAAGAATCTCAAGCAGATGATGACAACATGAAAAATTCATCAACTAAAAACCAAAATCAACTACAAAATGAAATTTCATCAAACCCATCAATTCAAAATTTAGCCCAAACTCAAAAAGATTTAGAAACAACAATAGCAAGTGCTAGATTGATAATGAATGACTCAATAAATCAAATAGGATCTTCTATAGTAGATATCTCAAGAGATTTAAATCATCAAATAAACTCAAATATAAGTAAAAATTTATATGTAGCAAATAGCCATCAAGCAAGTGATGTTTTGTCGTCGATGTATTTTGCAGATGAACTTTTTATAACAGGATTTACCTCTATTGAAGGCTTTTATTCTAAGCATAATGCAAGTAAATCTAAGCTAAAAGGTTATAACATTGTAGTTGGAACTGCATTTAAAAAAGAAAATTTAATGCTTGGAGGATTTTTTGAACACAGCAAATCTAATTTTGACTCAAAAATAAACATTTTAAAAGCACAAGGTGATGCTTATATAGCGGGTGTTGGAGTATTGAGTAGATATGATATTAGCTTAAATTTATATATTGATGGATATGCAAGATTTGGTAAAGCTAATACAAAATACAACAACGATAATATATTAAACAACCACGTAAAATACGATCTAAAATCATCATATTATGGCTTAGGGTTGGGTCTTGGATATATAGCAAATTTAAAAGATATCACCATAGACACAAGACTTGGCTATAGTCATACAAAAATAGATGGCAAAAACGCGGATGGTTATATAAATAAAAATAAAGTTCCTCTTAGATTTGATGATGCAATATCTAAAAAAACAGAACTTGATTCTAAATTCATTTATAATTTAGATAAAATCAAGCCATATTTAAATCTAAATTTAGAATACGAGTTTGATAGGAGCACTACTGTCATACAGCCAACTAACAAATACAAAATAAAATCTAACGGACTTAGTGGCGGTGTTGGACTTGGATTAATTTATATTCCAACAAATAAATTTTTCCTAGAACTAGCAGCAAAACAAAAATTTGGAGATTTAAAACAAACAAATATAAAAACCTCTTTGGGATTTAAATTCTAAAATACCAGCTTAGGCTGGTAAATAGCTATTTAATTAAAAAATTTAATGAATATTGCGGTTTTTATAAATATCATCTAAAATCAATCATCAAAAAGATTTTTTTCATATTTTTTTAGATTTAACATATCTAAAATTTCTTTTTTATCGCCTAAAATAAGCATATACCTAAAATCATCTTTTATTTTTATATCACTTAGATTTTCATACTTCAAGTCGCTTTTTATGTCTAAATTTTTTGGAGATATGCTTATAATGCCATTTTTAAATTTATGCCTTAAAAATTCATTGGCTCTTAAAAATAACTCAATATCGCTTTCAATTATTAAAGCTCTAAAACTTTGTTGTTTTACATTATAAGCATTATCTATAAAAATTTCTTCAAAATGGTTAAAATCTTTTAAATCTTTTAATTTTATATCCAATCCATTTTGATCTAAAAATTCAAAAATAGAATAAATTTCTTTCAAAAAAATTTGAGGAAATTTAATAGAATAGAATTTCTCTTTAAAACTAAAATTTAAGTAAAAAATAGAACTATCAAAATCTGGATAAATTTCAGGATTTATGAGTAAATTTTCATAAGATATGTTAATTTGATTTAGCATATATATATTTTTAGATATAAAAATGGTATTATTTTTAGAATTATATATATCTAAAAATGCATTTTTAAGATCATCATCTAAAATTTTTAACCTACTATCTAATTTTAAAATCCTAAAAATATCAAATTCTAGTTGATTTATCTTTATAAATTTAATATCTTTTAAAGTTGATATAAATTTTATCAACTTTAAAATACTTTGCTTTAAATTTTCAACACAAATATAAGCAATCTCATCATTTACAATCTCAATACTGCCTTCAAAAATCACAGCATAAGCACCATTTTGTATCGCTAAGCCAATCTCGCTTTTATCAAAAGTTATAAAAGCACTAGCTTGTTTTATATTTTGTGCATCAAAAGAAAAATCAACTACACTACTAATACAAGGCTGATTTAAAAGCTTTGCATTTAAAATTCTAACTAAAGTTTGGATTTTCATCCAACAATTGCTCCATTTTTCACGCCATTCATAACGCTAAGCAAGGTTAAAGACCCATCCTCAGCACTCAAAATCATACCCTCACTTAAATGCCCAAAAATCTTAGCTGGTTTTAAATTTACCAACACGCAAATTTGCTTACCAATTAAATCATTAGGATTATAGTATTTTGCAATACCTGATATGATTTGTCTAGGCTTTTCTTCCCCTAAATCTACTTTAAATTTAAGAAGTTTGCTACTTCCTTCTACATTTTCACACTCTAGAATTTCGCCAACTTTTATAATTATATTTTTAAAATCATCTATACTTATATTATTTGTAATTTTCTCTTCTTTTATATTTGTTGCTACTGGATTTGACATAAGTGGTTCTTCAATTTTTTTAAATAATAATTCACAATCACTTGCCTTAAAGTCAATAATCTTACCATTTTGCACTAAATTTTCATAACTTTTCTCATCTATATTAAAATTTAGTGCGTTTGCGATTTTTTGAGCTGTTTTGGGCATAACTGGACTAAGTAAAATAGTAGCTCTTGCAAGTAAATTTGTAACCATCGCAACAAGAGCTAAAGCCTTATCTTCTTGATTGTTTTTTATCAAATTCCAAGGCTCGTATTTTGCTATACTAAAATTTGCTAAATTTAAAATTTTCCAGATTTCTTCCAAATAGCGATTTGTGGCCATTTCATCAATAACATCTAAAGCATTTTTGATCAATACCTTGCTTTCATTCATCTCATCGCTAAAAAATTTCATCACATTTTTAGATTCAATCTCATAATTTGAATACTTTTTACTCATTCCAATTATTCTATTTAACAAATTCCCTAAATCATCACTCAAATCACCATTGATTCTACTTATTAAAGCTCTTTGAGAAAAATCTCCATCTTGACCAAAAGAGACCTCTCTAAGCAAAAAATATCTAAATTCTTCCAATCCATAAGTATTGGCTACTTCTTTTGGATCAATTACATTTCCAAGACTCTTGCTCATTTTTTTTCCATCTCTAGTCCACCAGCCGTGTGCTGCAATATTCTTAGGCAATGAAAGATCCAAACTCATCAAAAAAGCAGGCCAATAAATTGCGTGAAATCTCAAAATATCTTTACCAACCAAATGTATGGTATTTTCCCAATAAGCCATATTTTCTTCATCTCTCAATAGTCCTAAAGTGGATGGATAAATAAGCAATGCATCTAACCAAACATACATAATATGCTTTGTTTCATTTAAACTTTTAGGAAGTTTTATCCCCCAATCAAAACCAGTTCTTGTGATAGATAGATCTTTTAATCCACTTTTTACAAAATTGATAACTTCATTTTTTTTACTTTTTGGTAAAATGCAATTGTCATCACTTTCATACCATTTCAAAAGCTTATCTTGATATCTTGATAGCTTAAAAAAGTAACTCTCTTCTTTTAAAATTCTAGTCGGCTTCCCACAATCAGGACAAAATTCACCATCAACCAACTGAGTTTCAGGAAAAAAGCTTTCACAACTTACACAATAATTCCCCTCATACTCTCCCTTATAAATATCGCCTTTAGCATACATTATCTCAAAAGCTTTTTGGACTGTTTTTATATGCTCATCGCTTGTAGTTCTACTATAAGCATCATAGCTAATATCAAACTCATCCCATAAATTTCTAAATTTATCACTTACCTCATCTGCATATTTTTTAGGCGAGTATCCACGAGATTTTGCAGCTTCTTCTATCTTTTGACCATGCTCATCAGTGCCTGTCATAAAAAATACATCATATCCTTGAAGTCTATAAAGCCTAGCCAAGCAATCAGCTATTATAGTCGTGTAAGCATGCCCTATATGTGGTACATCATTTACATAATAAATCGGTGTAGTTATAAATTTTTTTTCTTTCATAGTTCTTCCTTTATTAAAATTCAAATCCGCCTTTTTTGCCTTTACTCATACTCTCATAAACTGCTTTTACATAATCATTTCTAGTCTCACAATCTATAAATTTTTCACAATTCAAGCAAGATTGTTGAGATAAATTTTCTTGACAATCCTTTAGTCTAAAAAGCATTTCATCGAGTTTTAAATCAAATTTATCTTTAATTTGATTCATTTATTTCCCCTAGATAAAACTTACGAACCTTTTGGATCTCAAATTTAGAACCAAAAAAACAAGGGCTTGTTTGATGTATGGAGCTTATCTCTAAATTAAACAAAGTATCTAAAAATCCATCACTTGTAAAACCTCCAGCTTTTTCAAAAATATAAGCAAATGGTAAAATTTCAAAAACAACCCTAAGCTTGCCATTTGGTGCGTTAGTTGTGGATGGATAGCTAAATAATCCACCACCTTTTAATAAAATTTGATGCAAATCAGCAACCATTGCTCCACTATATCTAAGGCGGTATTTTTCATTAAATAAATTTTGTATTAAGCTTTTATGTGTATCACTCCATTCCCATTGCGAGCCACCAGTTGCATTGATTTTGCCTTTTTGAGTAAGTTTTAGCTCTTTTATTTTTATAAATTCACTATTTTCATCCAATCTAAAAAGATACGGTTTATCTAAACAAAACACCATTTCAAGGCGAGGTCCATAAACAAAATACAAAGATGCTACCAAATTTTTAGGTGAAATTTTACTATCGTATATACCAAAAATAGATCCAACGCTAAAATTTACATCAACCAAACTAGAACCATCCAAAGGATCGTAAGCTACGATAAACTTTGCATTTTCGTTTAAATTTAAAATCTCATCCTTTTCTTCGCTTATTAAAGCTTTTATATTATCTAATTTACTCAATTTTTTACTAATAATTTCATCACTTAAAACATCTAATTTTAACTGAGTATCTCCTGTTTTGTTTATGGTATTTGAGTATCCAAAATCACAATATTTCAACATCTGACTAATCTCTTTTGCACACTCTTTTATAGCGTTTAATATATTATCCATCATCAACCCTTTAAACTTTTTTTGCATTTTTCAAAATCCACCCGCACACGCCCAAATAATCATTTACATCAAAATGTTTTAAATTCCCATCAAAATTTAATCCATTAGTTGCAACTGCATTTGATACACTCAAATATCTTTCATCAATCTCATCTCTAAAAACAGAAATTCTAGGAAGAGGTAGGGTTTTAAGCCCCTCAACTATCAAAATATCAAACTCACCCAACATTGTTATAATTTCACCCAAATTCTTGTTTTTTTTACAAAAATATGTAGTTTTAGTTGGACTTGCCACTACAACATCAGCACCAATTTGACTAAATTTATAGCTATCTTTTCCCTTCACATCAAATCTAGCTTTATCACTCGGATCGTGCTTTATAATAACAACCTTTAAGCCATCTTCTATAAATTTCTTAGCCACTTTTAATATAAGAGTTGTTTTGCCTGAGTTAGATGGTCCAGAAAATGCAACAGCTAATCTTTTCATTAAATTTTCCTTTTAAATTTGTAATTATATCTTTTTTAAACTGCAAAAATAATAAATTTTTAAAATTTAATTTAAATTTGAATAAATTAACTGTATAATACCAAAAAGTAAAGGTAAAATATGAAAAAAAATTTATCGATTCTAGCAATAGTGGCTTTATTTTTTGGTTGTACAAATAAAACTAAAACTCACCAACCGCTACAAAATGAACTATTAGCATACACTTATAAATTTGAAAAAATTCAAAACAATCAACGATATTTAGCCATAGCAACTTATCTAAATCCAATCCTAAAAGATCAAAATCAAAACGAAATTTTTATACTATCTTCATATCCAAAAGAAGAGGAAATTTTAATCAACTCTATAAAAGTTAATGGCGATTCTAATGTAGACGTTTCAAAACTAAAAAATGATGATGAAATTTTAAATTTTATAAACATAAAACTTCCTTGGAGCAATCATTATAAAATAACAGCTCCACAAAAAAATAGTGATTATTTAGAAATCACCTATAAAACGAATCTCTCAACTCTGGCGAAATTAAAGTTTCAAAAAGTTTCAAAATCGATGCATTGGAGTCCGAAGATAAAATTTGAGAGTAAATAACATAATTAGCTAGCACGTGTTTGCCGTATTGCCTGCTCTCATCATATGTAATTAACTCTAATGATAAAAATGGCTCGTATTTACCATCATTAAATAAATGCCCTTTTTTTAATAACTTGCTTATAAAATTTATCCCTCCATTGTAAGCATATGCAACAAGAATTGGATGATGGAGGTATTTTTGAAGCCAATCAATATGTATATTTGCCATCCTATAAGCAACCACTGGATCAAACATATCATCTTGATCAAAATCTTTCAATCCCTCTTTTTTTGCCCAATCATTTGCTACAAAAGGCATAAATTGCATCATTCCAAGAGCATAAGATGTAGATATTGCACTTTGGATAAATCTGCTTTCTTGTCTTGCTATAGCTAAGATTAAAGCCATTTTATCTACATCATCTGTTCCTATATGCTCCATAAATGGTGTAGGAAAAAAATTATCTTTATATCCTGAAATTATATTAGAAATATAAATGAACTCACCAAGAGTGGATTTTGTATAAAATTTATTAGCCATTTTTTTCAAAGTATTTTCATCTGCATTTTTGACTTTATTTTTAAATTTAACCCAAGCAAATGGATCTTGTGGATTATAAGATTTTACTGAATTTTTAGTCGGCTTTGGCACAAAAATTTCAACTTGATTAAAACCAGTCTTCTCTTTAGCATATAAAGAATATATATTTATACTCCCATTTTGTGCTAAATTTTTTAAAATTTTCTCATCTTTTGTAATCAAATACTGCCAAAACATAGCCTGATCCCTATCAATTTTTGATTTAGATGTTAAAAAAGCTTGATTGAAAAATTTTAAAGCTTTTATATCTTCATTAAATTTAATAGCATTAATTCCTAAATAAAAAGCACCTTGTGAGCTAAATTTAGAAGCATTTATATCAATAAGAGATCTCTTTAAATTTGGATATTTATCTAAAATAACAATATTTTTAATAAAATCATTAAAATAACTATCATCGCCTAAATTTGAAGCAAAATCGCTACTTAAAGCAAAATCAAACTTAGAATTTTGTGAGTTTTTATCTAAAGATCTATAGTATAAAAAGAAATTTTTCACATCCTTTGTTTGTGCAAAATACATAGCTGGATTTTCTTGATTAAAGCCTTTTAATAAATTTACGATATCTCTATTTTTAAATTCTAAAATCAATTTCTGTCTATCTTCTAAAGAGATTGATTTGATAAATTTAGGATACATTTTAGAGATTTTACAACTCAAATTAGCATCAACTATATTTTTAGCATCAACCCCTTTGCAAATATCAAACGATGGCTCTTTTATGATTTGATCTAATTTTTGTTTTAATTTACCACTATTTCTAAAAACGTCTTTTTTTAATGTCTCAACCTCATCTAGATTATATTTCGTTTCAGTGATAAGTCTATAAATATAGTAATCTTTTGCTAAAGATTTTGGTTCATTTTTTATCTCATCAAAACTCTTCACTTCGGCATTTAAAAGGCTAAAAAAAGTACAACCAAAAATTAAAATTTTAAAAAGAAAGTGCATATCTACTAAGTATCTCCACAAAAAATTTATCTATAAATTGTAAAACTAAAATCACTATCAAAGGAGCAAAATCAAGACCACCAAAAGAGGTTGGAATTTTTCTTCTTATAAGATCATAAACTGGCTCAGTTAGCCTATAAACTACTTGGACTAATTTATTGTATGGATCTGGATTTGCAAAACTAAGCACAGCTGCTATTATGATAACAAAAATATATACTGATATTACTAAGTGCAAAATATATGCTAATGCTGATAAAAATGTGCTAAAAATCATATACTAACTATCTCCTTTAAATAAGTTTTTATTAGTGGATAAAGCTCGCAAAGCTCTGGACCGTGAGTTGTATTTGTGAGTAAAATTCTCAAACTCATAAAAAACATCTTACCTTTTAAATTTGAATTTTTCATCAATGTAGATTTAAAATCATCAAAATCTGCAAAATTTTGCATTTTTAAAATTTCATTCCTTAAAATTTCAACGCTCTTTTTAAACTCATCAGGGATATTTTTTTTGCCAAAAATGGCTAAAATTTTAGCCTTAATTTCTGGTATCAAACTTGCTTCTTGCGTATAAAATTTAATTAAATCACTAAATTTTTCATCAATATCAAAAATTTCACTAAGTCTTTGACTATCTGCTAGGCGAATATGTTCTCTATTTATTTGATTTAACTTATCTATATCAAATTTAGCTGGGCTTTTAGAAATATTTTTTATATCAAACCATTTAATCGCTTCTTTTATTGTAAAAATTTCAACCGGTGCTTTATTTCCGAGTAAAACTAAATAATTTAAAATCGCTTCAGGCAAATAACCAATATCAAGTAAATTTTTAACAGATGAGTCTTTCTCTCTTTTGCTCATTTTTTTACCATCTTTATTTAATATAATAGGTAAATGTGCATATTTAATGCTCTTTTCATAACCCAAACACTCTCTTATCCAATCTTGTTTTGGAGTATTACTCACGTGATCTTCACCCCTAACTACAAAACTTATATCCATAAGCATATCATCAATAGCACAAGCAAAATTATAAGTTGGAGTTTTATCACTTCTCATTATCACAAAACTATCTACATCATCTAAATCAAAATTTAAATCTCCTTTTATAACATCTGTAAATTTCATCGTGTGATTTGGCTTTTTCATCCTAACTACAAATTCTCTAGTCTCATTTAAAACCTCTAAATCACTAAGTTTTTCGCAAGTTCCATCATACCTATAAGCTCTATTTTGCTCTTTTGCTAGATCTTTTTTTGCACTTAAATCATCTTGAGTACAAAAGCAACAAAATGCCTTTTTATCTATCAAAAGCTTATTTGCAAATTCTCTATGAAATTTTAAATTCTTGCTTTGATAATAAAGAGCATCCCATTTTATGCCAAATTTAGTTAAAATCTCTTGAATTTCGCTATCAGTTCCAGATATATTTCTATCTTGATCCGTATCTTCTATCCTTAATATAAATTTTTTGCCACTCTGTTTAGCAAGTATATAGTTAAAAATAGCAGCCCTTAAATTTCCTATGTGCATATCACCTGTTGGAGATGGTGCAAAACGATACATTCTTATCCTTTTTAAAAATTTTCACTAATTATACATTTAGTTGGCTAAAAAAAAGCAAAATTAAGAAGAAATTTGATAAAATTGCCCTCACATTTAGGAGTTTGTGTGAGTTTCATAAAAGAATTTAAAAAATTTGCTATGCGTGGAAATGTTATAGATATGGCAGTTGGAGTCGTGATAGGTACGGCTTAAAAGATAAAAAATAAATTTATAGAGGTATTAAATGAGAAAAATTATTTCAAAATGTTTTGGATTGGTTGCGGATATTAAATTTCCAAATTTTATGCAAAATTTCATAAATCAAAAATATATTAATTTTTTTAAAATCGATATGAGTGAATTTGATGATTTTAAAAACTACAAAAGTTTAAATGCACTTTTTACAAGAGAGCTAAAAATTCCTAGAAATTTATCAAAAAGTGAGTTTATAAGCCCAAGTGATGGGGTTGTTTTTGAATGTGGTAAAAGTAGTGAATTTAAAGCTTTTAGTATAAAAGATAGAATTTATGATTTAAATGAACTATTAGATTGTAAATTAGAAAACGAGCAAAACTACCTAAATATCTACCTCTCGCCAAAAGATTATCATCACTATCACTCGCCTTGTGATTTAGAAATTTTAAGTGCTAAATACATCCCTGCAAAGCTCTATAGTGTGGCAAAAAAGCCTCTTTTAAAAATTCAAAATCTATATGCAAAAAATGAAAGAGTTATCCTAAAAACTAAATTAAAAAATGATAAAATTTTGTGGATTGTGTTTGTTGGTGCTTTAAATGTAGGAAAGATGAAATTTGATTTTGATGAAAACATACAAAAAAATTGCACTAAAATCACAACCTACAACTATCAAAATTTAAATTTCAAAAAAGGCGATCATTTAGGAAATTTCGAGCTTGGCTCTACTATAGTTTTATTGAGTGATGGTGTAAAATTTAACACCTCTAGCAACAAAACTCTGAAATTTGGTGATGATTTAGGTGAAATTTTAATTTAAATTAATTTTTGTAAAACTTTGTGGTATAATTCGGCACACATTAAAATATTAAAGGATTAATTATGAAAAAAGCTTTTACGATGATTGAGCTTATATTTGTTATAGTCATACTTGGAATTTTAGCTGGCATTGGCATACCAAAACTTGCTGTTACTAGAGATGATGCTATGATAGCAAAACTAAGAGCAGATATAGCCTCTATAAGAAGCGGTATAGCACACGAAAAAGGAAGACATATGATAGAGGCCAATATGACTGGATGGAATACTAAATTTAAATTAGAAGATAATTTTAGCAACGTTTTAGAAATGAAAATATTATTAAAAAAACCAGGAGAAACTGGCTGGAGCAAATCATCAACTAATGAATGGAAGGCCTGCTATAGAAAAAATAATTGTGCAACTTTTGAATTTGATAGTGATAAAAATTTTGTATGCAAAGATAATTGCAAATATTTCGAATAGATGTTTTTTTACCAAGTCGCTATTTTAGGGCAAAATTTAAAACCTTTAACATATTTTTCTAAGACTAAACTTGAAATTTATAGTTTAGTTTTAGTTACGCTTTCTAATAAACAAAAAACTGCAATCATCCTAGAAGAGACAAAAAAGCCTGAGTTTGAAACTCTTGAAATTTTAGAAGTTTTTAAAAAAAAGTTTTCAAATTTACAAATAAAATTGGCAAAATTTATAAGCTATTATTATGTATGTGAAATAGGTATTGCTTTTAGTATTTTTACCCCATTTGAAAGTTTAAATTTTACTCCTTTTAAATTTAATGAATCTCCAAATTTAAGCCCAAATCAGCAAAAAGCAAAAAATTTTGCTCTAAATAATAAATCATCTTTGATATTTGGAGATACAGGAAGCGGGAAAAGTGAAATTTATATCTCGCTTATTATAGATACATTAAATTCAAATAAACAAGCGCTTTTTTTGATGCCTGAAATTTCCCTAACACCACAAATGGAAATAAGACTAAAAAAATATTTTGGTGATTTTGTTGGAGTTTGGCACTCAAAAATTTCTCCTCAAAAAAAAGAAATTTTACTTCAAAAATTTGAAAAAGGCGAGATAAAATTAATAGCCGGAGCAAGATCGGCACTGTTTTTACCATTTACAAATTTAGGTTTAATAATCGTAGATGAAGAGCATGATGATAGTTATAAATCAAATCAAAAACCACGCTATAACGCAAGAGATTTAGCGCTATACCTTTTAGATGATACAAAAGTAGTCTTAGGTTCTGCCACACCTTGTTTAAGCACATTTAAAAAACAGCCCGTATTTAGACTAAAAGGGACGTTTTTTGAAAGCAAAAAAGAGATAATTTATGATGAAAACGAAACTTTTCTATCTCCATTGATAATTTCAAATTTAAAACAGTGTTTAGAAAACTCAAATCAAGCAATACTGTTTTTACCAACTAGAGCAAATTTTAAATTTATGCAATGTACTAATTGCAAAAACATAATCAAATGCCCTTTTTGTAGCGTTGCAATGAGCCTTCATAAAGATAAAAATGCTCTCATTTGCCACTACTGTGGTCATTCGTTTTTTTATAAATCAACTTGTAAAATTTGCAACTCAAAAGTATTTGAACCAAGAAGAATGGGTACTAGTGAAGTGGTTGATGAGTTAAAATCTATTTTTAAAGATAAGGTGATTGATAAATTTGACAAGGATAAAATAACCACTCAAAAAAAACTGATAAATTTACTAAAAGATTTTAATGATGCCAAAATTGACATTTTAGTTGGAACTCAGATGTTAAGCAAAGGTCATGACTACCACAATGTAAAACTGGCTGTAATTATGGGAATTGATTCTAGTCTTGGATACGCTGATTTTAGAGCAAGAGAAAAAACGCTAAGCCTTGCTATGCAACTTGCTGGAAGGGTTGGAAGAAATGGCGATGGAAAAGTAATCATCCAAACTTTGCAAAGAGAATTTTTTAATGATTTCATACAAAATTATGATGATTTTTTAGAAGAAGAGGAATTTTTAAGAAAGCCACTATATCCGCCATTTACTAGGCTTTTAAGGATTTTAATCTCACATAAAAATCAAAAAACAGCCAAAATTTTAATGCAAAAGTGTCTAGACAATCTAAAAAATATTCAAAATATTGAAATTATAGGATATGGAAGAGCAAATATTGAAGTCATCGCTTCAAAATTTAGATATGAAATTTTAATGAGATCAAAAAATCATAAAGCTCTCATAAATGCTGCTAAAACTTGTGATAGTTTAGATGGCGTAGAGATCGATATGGACGCCATAAATTTTAGTTGATTGATATTTTAAATTATGAGTGTTTAAGAAACACAGTGTAATTTTTATAAATTTAGAGCTTTTTAGACTCTAAATTTAATCATTATTTTGCAAGCCCTAAATAAACACTTTTTATAAGTTTTATTTTGTCATTTTTTTGGATAAATTTCTAGCCTTAAATTTAATCTTGATTATCAAATAGATATTTTAAATCTCTAAATTTTAAAGATAAGAAATTTTATCTTTAAAACCAGCTTTTTTAAAGCCTTTTAGTCTCAATCTGCAACTATCACAAACGCCACAAGCTTTATCATTGTTTTCATAACAACTCCAAGTTTTTTCTAAAGGCACGCCTAAATTTAAGGCTTTTTGCACGATTTGAGATTTATTTAAATGCACAAGCGGCATTTTAATATCACATTTTTTAACTCTTCCTAAATTTATAGAGTTTTGCATACTTTTTATAAACTCATCTTTGCAGTCAGGATAGCCGCTGCTATCTTCTTCAACAACACCGATAAAAATCGCCTCGCAATCCTCTTTTTCTGCTAAGGCTGCAGCTATACTTAGAAAAATTCCATTCCTAAAAGGCACATATGTTATTGGAATTTCATTTGACGAGCTGTTTTTTGGAATCTCTAAATTTATATCAGTTAAGGCATTTGCTCCTATTTGAGATATAAATCCTACATCTAAAATTTCACGTTTCAATACTCTTAAATCATCGCAAATTTTATTAAAACACTCTCTTTCTTTTTCCATTGTGCGTTGATTATAATCAAAATGAAGCCCTATTATCTCATATCCTTCATTTTTAGCTAAATAAGCACAAAGTGTGCTGTCCATACCGCCACTTATAATACAAACTGCTTTTTTCATAAATTAGTCCTTTTTTGGGTATAATTTTATCAAAATTTATTTAAAGGCTTTTTAAGTTGATAATTTGTGAAGAAAAATATCCAAAAATTTTAGATGAAATTATAGAATTTCTAAACAGTGGCGATGTGGAGCTTGTTTTTGTTAATTCAGTGCAGATGTATGAGATAAATAAAGCACAAAGAAATTTAGATAAAACAACAGATGTGCTTAGCTTTCCTTACCAAAAAATACCTAATTTTCCAATTGGTTCGATTGTTATAAATTTAGATTTAGCAAAAGATATGGCTATAAATTTTGGTCACAATATCGAAGATGAGATTGCTTTACTTTTTATACATGGAATTTTACATATTTTAGGCTTTGATCACGAAACAGATAGTGGTCAAATGAGGGATATGGAGGAAAAAATTATACTAAATTTTAATCTTCCAAAAAGTTTAATTTTAAGAAATGATGATGAGTAAAGAGCTATTTTTAGGAATTTTATCTTTTGTTTTGTGGGGGCTTTTTCCTATTTATTTTAAAAGCATTTCTGCAGATAGTATAGAAATTTTAGCGTATAGAGTTATTTTTGCTTCTATTTTTGGCTTTATGTTTATTGTACTTTTTAAAAAAAATTCTAGTTTAAAAAGGATTTTTTATAATAAGACAATTTTTTTGAAGTTAAGTCTTGCTGGTTTTTTTGTAACGCTAAATTGGGGGATTTATATCTATGCAGTTACAAATAACCAAATTTTAGAAGCTAGCATTGGTCAGATTATTAATCCGCTATTTTTTATGCTTTTTGGTGCTATTTTTTTAAAAGAAAAGATATCAAATTTAGCCAAATTTAGTATATTTTTAATCTTTATAGCTATTGGGATTGAAATATTTGCAAATAGATCTTTTTCTGTTGTTTCGATTGCTTTACCAGCAGCGTTTGCGATATATGGATTAATAAAGAAAAAAATTCAAACTCCTATCTTAGAAAGCCTATTTTGTGAAACAATTTGCCTTGTGCCTATTTGCGTTTTATATCTATTTTTTATAGAATTTAAAGGTATGGGAAATTTTGAATTAAATTTAAATGGTATTTTATTAATCGGTGCAGGACTTGCTACTTTAGTGCCTTTAATTACATTCAATGCTGCAACTAGAACTTTAAATTTAGCAACAATTGGATTCTTGCAATACATTACTCCAACCATTACTATTTGTTTTGGAATTTTTATTTATGAAGAGAGAGTGGATTTAGTAAAAATCATAAGCTTTTTAATAATTTGGATAGCTGTTTTAATAAATACATTTGATAGCATAAAAACTAAGCCTAAATTTTAATCTATTTGGTGGAATTTAAATCAATATAACCCATCTCTACAAGTTTTTCAAATATAGATTTTAATATCGGCGAACCAGTACTGCTTCCGCCTCCTCCGTGTTCCACCAAAACAGTTACAGCGTATTTTGGATCATCATATGGAGCAAAACCAGTTATCCAAGAGTGAGATCTATGAAAATACTCCATATCGCTTTCTTTCATTCTAACTAATTCGCTTTGAGGAATTCCAACAACTTGTGCTGTGCCCGTTTTAGCGGCTATTTTTACAATACTATCTTTTAAATAGTTATAAGATGTACCTTTTGGATGATTTGCTACTTCATACATCGCTTTTTTAATACTTGGTAAATTTAACTTCTCAAATGGAGTAAAAATTTCATAAGTATCAAATTTAACATCTTTGCCATTAATGCTTTTTAAAAAATGAGGCGTTAGTCCTTTACCGCTAGCAATTTCAGCTGTATGCTTTGCAATCTGCATCGGCGTTACTAAAAAATTTCCTTGACCTATAGATGTAATTACAGTCTCTCCCGTATACCATGGACGCCTAAATTTCTCCATTTTCCAAGCTTTATTTGGAACAGTTCCTATAAATTCGTTAGGAAGATCAATATTCGTTTTTTTACCAAAACCATATCTTTCTAAATTTGTAGCTATAAAGTCTATCCCAACTTCTAAACTTCCCTCATAAAAATAAACATCACAACTCTCCCTGATAGCCTTATTTAAATCAACGCTTCCATGACCCCAAGTTTTCCAACATCTAAATTTACGCTTACCAAGTACTATATAACCACTGCATTTATAGCTTTTATCTTTTGTTATTTTTCCACTATTTAAAAAACTCATCCCAACACCCATTTTTATAACAGAACCTGGTGGATAAAGACCATTTATAAGTTTATTTGTAAAAGGGTGATTTAAATCATTTATTATCTCATTCCATCTACTCGTAGAAATTCCTGTAACAAATGGATTTAAATTATATTCTGGATAACTCCCCGCTCCAATAATCGCCCCATCTTTTACATCCATTATCACAACTGCACCTGCTTTGTTTTTAAAAAGATCTTGTAGAAATTTCTGAAGTTTTATATCTATATGAAGGGCTATATCATTACTATTTGGCTTTTTATATTCTAATTCTTCTACAACTTTATTTAACGCCGTAACTTTTGTAATCTTTTTGCCTACTTCTCCTGCTAAAATTTCATTATAAAAAGCTTCAACCCCACTTCTTCCAACATAATTAGTATATTTTGCAATAGGAAATTTTTCTATATCTTTACTATTTGCAATCCCAACATAGCCAATTATATGAGATGATAGCTCATTAAAAGGATAGTGTCTTTTTGAAGCTGGTTCTATTAAGATATTATTAAATAAATTTATCTTAGAAAAACGAGGTATCATATCATCATAATCTATAAAATCAACAACTTTAATATAGTCTTGATTGTAAGCAGAATTTTGTTTTTTATACTCTTTTTTAAGAATGCTGGCGTTAAAATCTTTAAAAATTTCAGTTATTTTAGAAATCTCTTCGTCTAAAAATTTATCTTTTAAATGCGGTTTTAAAAGTATTGAATACCCAAGACGGTTTATTGCTAAAGGATGATTATTTTTATCTAAAATTTGACCTCTTGTTGGAGAGATGATTTCTGTTTTAACGGCATTTGAAAGTGCCATTTTAGCGTAATAATCACTTGATTTTATGCTTAAAAAATAAACTCTTGCTATTAAAATTATCCAAACTAAGAATATGAAAATGGCTAAAATTTTAACTCTACGGCCCATAAATTCGCCCTCTTAAAAAGATAAAAGCTAAAAACGACTCAATAACAATATAAATTAAATATTCATAGCTAAATTCTAAAAAATCTTCATTTTTTATATAACAAAGTAAATTGCTTACTAAAAAAATCCCCAAATATCCAAAAAAAACTAGCAAAATTAAAAATAAATTTTTAATTTTAATCCAAGAAAATAAATATCCAAAGCAAAAATTCCAAAAAAATCCAAAAAATATAGCTACAGAAAAAAGCTCAAATCCATGAATTTGCTCAGCAAAAAAAAGAAAAAATATAACATAATACCACTTATGATTATAGTCTTGATGACTTTTTTCCTTTTCATATCTAAGGATAACACAATATGAAAAAAACAGTCCAATCAAAGGTGCAAGCCCCTGAAAAACAGAGCTTAAAATTTGATATAAGATTATAAATATTATAAAAACAGCAGTTCTTAAAAAATAGATATCTTTGCTTTTTGCATACATAAATTTATCTTTTATAAAATAAAATTATCATACCCCAAAAACCTTGGACACGATAATCTCTCTTGCTTTATCGATGCCCGTATTTTTTAAAGTAGAAATAAATTTAGCATTTTTATCAAATTTAAGCACAGCTGCCTTATTGCTTTGATTTAATTTATCAGATTTAGTATAGAAATTTAAAATTTCTTGATCGCTTCTTAAAAAGCTTTTTAGATAAAAATCAACTTCATTGTCAATATCTAAATTAAACTGTCTTGAGTCCCTAAGATGGATAAAAAGCCTTATGCTGGTTCTAAATTTTAAAAACTCATCAAGCGAGCTTTGCCAAATTTGATGCATTTTTTTAGATACTTTTGCATAACCAAAACCCGGTAAATCAACAAAAATAAAGTTAAATTTATTTTTGTCATCATCTACAAAATTTGCTTCAAAAAAATTTATAAGCCTCGTTTTTCCTGGAGTGGAACTGCTTTTTGCTAAATTTTGATTTATTAAAGCATTTATAAAACTGCTTTTTCCAACATTTGATCTACCTAAAAATGCAATCTCACTAAGTCCAAAATTTTTACAACTCTCTAAATTTGGAGATGAGATTATAAATTTTGCACTACTTGGCTTAATCATTCTTTGACCTTGAATATAAATTTTACTGGCTTTTTGCTTTGCGTTTTGTTGGATTCTAAACTTTTAACTTCATATTTTCCTTCTAACTGATTAATTGTGATTTCATCTCCAAAAACTTCTCTTTTTGTTTTGATATCGCTAATCCACGCACTCCCTTCTAAAATATATTTTTTATTTGCTGAAATATAAGTTAGTTTATCTCCATGACCGTTATATTTATTATTATCGATTAAAATTTCAAATTTAACATTTCCTGTAGCAATATATCTTAAAGGCTGTTTATTATCATCAAAATATATAGTAATTTTATCACTTTTTAAAGTATCGAGGTTGCTTTTTTTAACAAAAACATTTCCGCTTAGGATGCTTTGTTTTTTAATCTCATCAGCAAAAAAATTATCAGCAACTATTTCTATTTCTTGTGCAAAAAGCCCTGAAAATATAAATAAAATCGATATTAATGCTATTTTATGTGATACCATGCTTTAACCTCCTTAGCAAAACTCTGCTTTTTATTTAAATCATAAACTAAATTTTTTCCTGTTATGTTGTTTTCACCTTTTAGCATTAAAAATTGATTTTGGCTTTTTACTATTTTTGTTTTTGTGTTATAAATAATTTCATCACTAAGATAGTTTAAACCATCGCTATTGCTATACTTTACATCGTCAAATAGCGTAATGGTATTATTTTTATATAAAGCTTTTTTTGATGACAAGGTATGATTAAAGTCACCTAAAATTTGACCTCTAAAATCATAGAATTCATCTCTATCTTTAAATTTAACGCCCTTTTTTGCTGTATATTTTGAATTAACTATATCAGGCGTAATCCCATAATCAACAATATCTATCATCTCCATAGATGCTATTTCTAAATTTGATTTAAAAAAATCTCTAAAATAAGGCGTTTGAAGACTTAAAAAAACCATAGCAACGCTAAAAATAGATATTGCAATATAAAAAATTCTTATAGCCATCCTTGCAACCAAACGTCCCTTAAATTCTCTTTTTCTACAATCGTTTCAATCATCTCTCTAACAGCACCATCTCCACCTTTTTTTGACAATTTAAAATCGCTTTTTATCAAGGCATCTAGCGGAGCAAAGCTCATTTTAACTGCATTTAAAAGCTTTATATCATTATAGTCATCTCCAATTGCTGCAGCATTTTCAAAACTTAAATTCTCTTTTTTTAAAATATCTTGCGCTATAGAAAATTTATCATTTGCACCTTGATAGACGTATTTGATGCCTAACTCTTCTGCCCTATTTTCAACTATTTTAGATTTTCTACCTGTAATTATGGCTGAAATTTTACCAATTTTATGCCAATTCATAATCCCAAAACCATCTTTTGCATTAAATTTTTTTAATTCATCGCCTAAATTTGAGTAATAAATCCCTCCATCACTCAAACATCCATCAACATCTAAAAAAATTATTTCAATCATAAAACACCCTTTGTACTAGGAATTCCAACTCTTTTATTTTTTTCTAAAGCCCTTCTTAAAGCTATAGCAAATGCCTTAAATGTAGCTTCTGCTATATGATGTTTGTTTGTGCCTCGTTTCTTTATTAAATGCAAAGTAAATCCAGCATTAAAAGCAACCGCTCTAAAAAATTCCTCCAAAAGCTCAGCATCAAATTTGCCAATAAATCCACTTTTTAAGCTCTCATAAACTAAAAAAGCTCTATTTGACAAATCCAAATCACACTCAACAGCCGTCTCATCCATAACAACTACCGAATTTGCATATCTCTCTACATTCTCTATAGGATAAATTTGCTCCCTTAAAGCCATTCCTAAAACTATACCTACATCTTCAACGCTATGATGATCATCGACTTCTAAATCGCCACTGCATTTGATTTTTAAATCAATTAAAGAGTGTTTAGAAAAAGCCTCTAACATATGATCAAAAAATCCAATACCAGTTGAAATTTCGCTTTTACCATTGCCATAAATTTTTAACTCTAACTCGATATTTGTCTCTTTTGTAATTCTTTTCATTTTATTTCCAAACTATTCTCTAACTATAAAAGCACCATTAATATTTGTAAATTTAATAAAATCTCTTGCTTCATCCTCACTCTTAAAACCAGTCAAAAATACTCTATGTAATGGAATTTCATCTTTTTGATATGTTTTTATTATAGTTTTATAGCCACCTTCACCATTATGTGATTTTTGATAAAATTTAGCACCATTTAAATTTCTAAACGCTCCTATTTGCACCATAAAATTTCCACCTACAAAAATTCGTTTTTCTTTTGGTGCATCTTTGCTAATTTTATCTCCATTAAAGCCCAAAACTTCAACCTTAACAGGTGCTGTGCCGGTAGAAATTATATCTAATTTGGCGGCTGCTTGTTTTGATAAATCAATAATTCTTCCTTTTACAAAAGGTCCTCTGTCGTTGATTCTAACGATTGCTGATTTTGAATTATTTAAATTTGTAACTTTTACGATTGTATTCATCGGAAAAGTTTTATGAGCAGCTGTCATAGCGTGCATATCGTATATCTCACCACTTGAAGTTCTTTTACCGTGAAATTTTGGACCATACCAACTAGCTAATCCATTTTCTATTTCACCTACTTTAACCGTTTGCGGATAATATGTTTTTCCATGTATAGTATAAGGTCTCATTGTTGAAACTAATGAATTTTGCTTTTGAGTGCTGCTTGATCTACTAAAATCAACTTTTTGCTTAGAAACACACCCATAAAATAAAAAAGAGGATAAAATCACAATAATCAATCTATGGAATAACAATTGCATCTCCTGCTATTAATTTTTTATTTTTTAAATCATTTAAGGCTAAATTTTCTTTAATATCTTTATCTAATTTTTTTGAAATTTTTGATAAAGTATCTTTGCTTTTGACTTTATATTCTTTATTTTTCGTTGCTTCTATAACTTTGTTTAGAGGTATTTTAAGTTCTTTTCCATCTAAAGATTCATCAATCTTTAAATTATTTTTTTTAACTATTAAATTCACATCAACACCCCATTTTTTGGCTATTTCATCTAAAGTCTCTCCATTTGCAACTTTATGGATATTATACTCTTTTTCTAAAGTTCGTTCTCCTTTTATGAGATCTGACACATAACTAAGTGCGTATAAATTTAATTTATTAGCTGGTATATAAAAATGATAACTATCTTTACTATTAGGAACAAATCCTTTTGTTACGTGCATATTATACTCTTTAAGTTCATTTGTGCTAAGACCTATACTTTTTGCTATATTTGAAAGCTTAGTTCCACCACTTACTTTAATTTTTTCCAAGCCAAATTTTGGCTCTAAATTTGTCAAGAATTCTTTAACTTCTTCATTTTTTGAAATCATTGTTAATTTTATAATTCTTTTTATAAAATTTCTAGTTTCTATTGGGGTTTTTGAACTACTTAAAAGAGTATAAAAATCATCACTTTTATACCTTTTCATCAACTTTTGCATACGAGCATCGCCGCAGTTATAAGCCATTAGCGAAATATACCATTTATCAAATTTAGAATTCAAGAATTTTAAATACTTAAAAGCTATATCAGTTGAAAGATATGGATCTCTTCTTTCGTCAATATATTTATTTACCTCTAAACCAAAAGCACGAGCAGTTTTAGGCATAAACTGCCACATTCCGCCTGCTTTCATATGAGACGTTGCTTTATTTAAAAATCTTGATTCTGTCATTGCAAGATATAATAAAAATTTAGGGGCTTCTATCTCATTTAGTTCATTTTTTATAATAAATACATTTTCTGTTTTCTTAGATATTGTATCTTTGAAGTATTTTACATCCAAATTATCTATTTTTTTATAAATATCTTCCAAAATAGCTCTATTTTTTTTTGTATCGGCTATATTAAATTCATTTAAAATCTCATTTATTATGTTGTTTGCATTTACGCTTAAAGCCAAAAACATTAATAAAATAAATTTAATCAATATTTTCAATTCATCTCCTTAAATTTTAAAAAGTTGCTTTGCATTTTTAGTTGTTATATCTTCAACTTCTTCTTTTGTTAAATTTAAAATCTCACAAATTTTTTCTACTACTAAATTTGTGTATAGGGGTTCATTTCTTCTTCCTCTGTGAGGCGTTGGGGCAAGATATGGAGCATCTGTTTCTATAAGCAATTTATCAAGTGGAATTTTTGGTAAAATTTCTACTAAATTTTTGGCATTTTTAAAAGTTAAAACACCACCAATTCCAAAATAAAATCCAAAATCCTTTAAATCAAGCAAAAGCTCGCTTGCATTATAGCAGTGCAAAACACCGCCAACTAAATCTTTTGCATTAGATTTTAAAATTTCAAAACTATCACTATTTGCATCCCTAATATGAACTATTAAAGGTTTTTTTAACTCTTTTGCAAGAAAAATTTGATCTAAAAAAACTCTTTTTTGCAAATTTTTGTTTTTCAATACAAGCTCATCATCTAAAAATTTCTCTTTTATTTTAAAATAATCAAGCCCACACTCACCAACCGCCACACATTTTTCATCTTTTGCAAACTCTCTTAAAGAGGTCAAATCAAAATCATCAGCATAATATGGATGAACCCCAACAGAAAAATAAATTCCATCAAATTTATGAGAAATTTCTTTTGCTTTTTCTAAATCACTCATATTTGCACCTGGAATTATAATCTTTTCAACCCCATTTTGCTTTGCTTTTTTGATAACCTCACTCAAATCAATGTCAAAACTCTGATCATCTAAATGACAATGCGTATCAACTATCATACCTTTTAACACCCTTAATTATAAATCGACTTTTAAGTCTATCAAAATTTATTAAATTCTTAGCTTAAACTAAAAAAATTTATCCATTTTTTAATTTTTTTGCAAAATTTAATGCCTCTTGAGAAATTTTTTCTCCACTTATCATCCTTGCAAGTTCAATAATTTTTTCATCTTCATTTAATTTTTTAACATTTGAAAATCCGCCATTTTTGCTAACTAAAAAGTGAGAATTTGCTCTGGAACTAAGTTGTGGCAAATGAGAAATAGCAAAAATTTGATAGAATTTTGAAATTTTCACAATCACATTTGCTATACTCATCGCCTCTTTTCCACTTAAATTTGCATCAATTTCATCTAAAATTATCACCCCATTTGCACTGCCTTTTATATCTAAAGTACTAGCTATAAAAGCAAGTCTTAAGCGATTAAACTCACCTGAGCTTAAATTTTTTAAATTTGTATTTGATACTTCAAAATTTATCTCATCACTACCTAATTCATCTATATTTTTTTCCAAAAAAATAATTTTTAAATCGCTCATATATAAATCTTTAAGATATAAATTTAAAGAATTCTCTAATATCTTTTTGCTCTTTTTTCTTTCTAGGCTTACCAAATTTGAAATAAATTTCAAATCTTTTTCTAAACTTATAAATTCTTTTTCTAGCTCGTGTTTTGTAAATTCTATATTTTCATAATTAGCCAACTCTATTTTTTTATTTTCAAGCACTTTTAAAGCCTCTTCTATCCCGCCATATCTTCTTTGTAGCCCACTTAAAGCCTCTATTCTATCAAGAGTTTTTTCCATATCGATATTTTCTAAATCATCCATATTTAAACTCTCTTTTTTTGCTCTTAAATCATTCATTGTATCTTCAAAAAAAGTACTATCAATTTCACTAACTCTTAAAGCTTCAATCACGGCACTTTCTTTTTGAAAAACAATCTCAGCTTTTTGCCACGCTTGATTTATTTTATCTATCTTGCTAAGTCGTTTTTTAAGGCTCATCAATTCTTCAAATTCACCAATTTTAGGGTTTATATTTTCTATTTTAGAAATTTCAAATTTAGCAAATTCTTTTAACTCTTCAAGTTTCATCTCTTCATTTTTTATCTTTAAAAGTTCGTTTTTTACGCGACTAAATTTCAAAAAACACTCTTTTAAATTTTTTAAATTTTTAATATGATTTTGGCTATTTTTAGATGAAATTTCATCTAGTAAATTTAATAAATTGCCATTATCAAACTCATCGCTATTTCTAAGGCTTAAATACTTTATATGTTCATTTGAAATTTTAATTAAATTTTTTTTAGATATAAACTCGCTATTTATAAAATATCTAACGCTTTTTTCTCTAACCATTTTAAAGCTATTAATTTCTAAATTTTCTATACCAAACTCACTCATATCAAAATCAAATTTTACATCACCTTCTATTAATCTAGCCTCGCTTTCACTAAGTCCAAAAAGTGCCTTAATAGCATCCATTAAAATACTTTTTCCAGCCCCGCTTACACCCGTAAAAACACTAAGTCCTTTATCAAATTTAAGCTCAGCTTGTTCAAAACTCAAATGATTTTTTATATAAATTCTCTCTATCAAAATTTACCTCCATTATGTCCCCAGTGAAGTTTATTTTTTAGAATTTCAAAATAATCTCTATTAAAATGCCTAATTAAATTTACATGCGAATTCAATCTCACCTCCACATTATCAAACTTACTCATCTCAAAACTCTCTTGTCCGTCTATTATTACACACATCAAACTATCTCCGCTATTTTTAAAACTTAATTTATACTCACTTGGTAAAACTATTGGTCTTTGTGTTAAACTATGAGAACAAATCGGCGTAATACAAAAAACTTTGCTTAATGGATAGATGATTGGGCCATTTGCACTCATATTATAAGCAGTAGAGCCAACAGGAGAACTTACAATAACTCCATCTCCGTGATAGGTATTAAAATATTTTTCATTTAAATAAGCATCAACCCTACTCATTGAAAGAACAGAATTTCTTGAAACAACAACATCATTAAATGCAAATTTAATTAAATCTTTAGATCCTTGTTTTTTAAATTTAATCTCAAGAATTAAAGGTCTTTCTATTTCATATTTTCCATCAAAAAATTCATCCAAAAATTTCTCTGTATCATTTAAATCAACATCGGTTAAAAATCCTAATCTTCCATCATAAACGCCTAAAACATAAACATCTTTATTTACAACTTTTCTACAAACCCCAATTAGCGTTCCATCGCCTCCTAAACTAATTATAAGGTCTGTTTTTTTGCAAATTTCATTCAAAGTGTAGCCCTTTTTATCTATCTGTTTTGCATTTTTTTCTTCTATTAAAATTATAATATCTCTTTTTTTTAGAATTTTTTCTATGATTGCAATATTTTTGACATTTTTAGCCACAATTCCTACAAATTTTAATTTTTTTTCTAAATTAATATCTTTCATAGATGATATTTTAATAAAAATTAGCTTTGTAAAAGCAAAATTTTAATATAATATGCCTTAAATTTCTAAAAATTAAAAAAGGAGATAAATTTGAGAACTCATTATTGTAGTGATTTATCAAAAGACAATGTAGAAGAGATTGTAAGGGTTTGTGGATGGGTAAATTCTTACAGAGATCACGGTGGCGTGATTTTTATAGATTTAAGAGATAAAAGCGGCATTGTGCAATTAGTTTGCGATCCAGCCGATAACAAAAAAGCTTATGAATTAGCCAATATAGTTAGAAATGAGTATGTTTTAAAAGCAAGCGGAAAAGTTAGATTAAGAGGCGAAGGGCTTACAAATTCTAAATTAAAAACTGGCGAGATAGAGATTGTGGTTGATGAGTTAAATATCGAAAATTCCAGTAAAGCTTTGCCGTTTATGATTGGAGATAAAAATGTTGGCGAAGAAACTAGATTAAAATATAGATTTTTAGATTTAAGAAACAGTGAAAGTTTTGAAAAATTTCAAATGCGATCAAAAGCTGCCATTGCATGTAGAAATACTCTTGATAAACTTGGCTTTATAGAGGTTGAAACTCCGATGCTAACAAGAGCAACACCAGAAGGAGCAAGGGATTATTTGGTTCCAAGTAGAGTTTATCCAGGTGAATTTTATGCACTTCCACAAAGCCCTCAACTTTTTAAACAACTTTTGATGTGTAGCGGATTTGACAAATATTTTCAAATTGCGAAATGTTTTAGAGATGAAGATTTAAGAGCAGATAGGCAGCCAGAATTTACACAAATAGATATAGAGATGAGTTTCAACACTCAAGATGATGTTATAAAAGTAGGCGAAGAGGTTTTAAAAGATATTTTTAAAGTTTGCGGATACGAAATTTCAACTCCTTTTCCAAGAATGGCTTATAAAGATGCAATGGAAAATTATGGAAGTGATAAGCCTGATTTAAGATTTGATATGCCTCTTGTTGATGTGAGTGAAATTTTTGAGAGATCTAATAATGAAATTTTTAGCTCTATTGCAAAAGATAAGAAAAAAAACCGCGTAAAAGCCATCAAAGTTGAAAATGGCGACAATATATTTTCTAAAAGAGAGATGAAAGGATTTGAAGATTTTGTTAGAAAATTTGGTGCAAATGGTTTAGCTTTTTTTCAAGTAAAAGAAGATGGTTTAAAAGGGCCTTTGATTAAATTTTTTGACGAAAAAGATCTTGATGAAATTATAAAAAAATGCGATTTAAAAATAGGCGATGTTGTATTTTTTGGTGCAGGTAAGAAAAAAACAGTTCTTGACTATATGGGGAGATTTAGATTATTTTTAGCCGAAAAACTAAATTTAATCGATGAAAATAAGATGGAATTTTTATGGGTTGTAGATTTTCCAATGTTTGAAGAAAACGATGATGGCTCGTATTCAGCAATGCATCACCCTTTTACGATGCCAAATAACATTGATGATGATATAGAAGATATAACCTCAATCGCTTATGATGTTGTATTAAATGGGGTAGAACTTGGTGGCGGAAGTATAAGAATTCACAAAAGCGATATCCAACAAAAAGTATTTCAAAAACTAAGCATTGATGAAGATGAGCAAAAAGAGAAATTTGGTTTCTTACTTGATGCTTTAAGTTTTGGAGCACCACCACACGGAGGAATTGCAATAGGTTTTGATAGGCTTATAATGTTAACTACAAAATCATCAAGCATAAGGGATGTTATAGCATTTCCAAAAACACAAAGAGCTAGTTGCCCACTTACAAAAGCACCAAGCAGGGCAAACGATGAACAATTAAAAGAACTAGGTTTAAGAATAAGAAATTTAGAAAAAAGAGGATGATATGAAAAAATTATTTTTAATAATCGGTGCACCAGGAAGTGGTAAAACAACAGATGCTAGTATGGTTGCTAAAATAAATCAAAGCATAGCACACTATTCAACAGGCGATATGTTAAGAGATGAAGTTTCAAAAAAAAGCGAACTTGGAAAAGAGATTGAAAGTTATATCTCACAAGGAAATTTAGTACCTCTTGATATTGTTATAAATACTATAATCAGTGCTATAAAAAATTCAACCCACGATTTTATCTTAATAGATGGTTTTCCAAGAAGCGTAGAACAAATGCAAAAATTAGATGAAGTTTTAAGCGATGAAAAAGAGATAGATTTATTAAATGTAATTGAAGTTGATGTAAGTGAAGAAACAGCTAAACAAAGAGTTTTGGGAAGAAATAGAGGAAGTGATGATAATGAAGAAGTATTTTATAATAGAATGAAGGTATTCCTAGAACCGATTAAAGAAATTCGTAAATTTTATACCGATAAAGGAATTTATAAAAATATTAGTGGCGAAAGAAGTATCGATGAGATTGTTTCAGAAATGAACGAAATAATTGGAAAAGAAATTTTAAATACAATAGAAAATTTTTAATAAAGGATAAATATGAATATTTCAAAAATACAACCAGGTTTAAACCCTGATAAGGTAAATGCAGTTATAGAGATTCCATATGGATCAAATATTAAATACGAAATAGATAAAGATAGCGGTGCAGTGGTCGTTGATCGAGTGCTTTACTCTGCTATGTTTTATCCAGCAAATTATGGTTTTGTGCCAAATACGCTAGCCGATGATGGCGATCCAGCCGATATTTTAGTTTTAAATGAATATCCACTTCAAGCAGGCTCAGTTATTCCGTGCAGATTAATAGGCGTTTTGATAATGGAGGATGAGTCAGGGCTAGATGAAAAACTTCTAGCAGTACCAATTAGTAAAATAGATCCTAGATATGAAGATATAAAAAGTATAGATGATTTACCAAAAATAACTCTTGATAAAATCAAAAATTTCTTTGAAACCTACAAACTTTTAGAGCCAGGAAAATGGGTAAAGGTTAAAGACTTTGCAGATACAAATAAAGCTAGAGAAATTTTAGAAAACGCTATCAAAAATTTTAAAGCCTAAAAATATACAAACTATAAAGAAAATTTATTTCTTTATAGTTTTAGTTTAATTAAGTGATTAAAATATTTTAAATTTAAGCATATTTACAAAAAATTTTGTCATTTTTTGAACTCAATTCTAAACAAATTAAAAGTATTAAATAAACAAATCTGATTATAAATTAAATCAATATTATTAAATTAAACTCAAAATCTCCTCTCATTTTTATTTTTTATGTTTTATATAAATTTTATTAATTTTTTTGATGCACTCACTCTTTTTAATCCTTACGTTTAACCATTAAGCTAGTATATTTTATAACCACAAAACAAAAATATTACTTTTAATTACTAAATTTACCTAACAACTTTCAGCCTCTAATCATTTATATGTAAAAATATTTACAAATTTATCTAGCTTTACTCTTGTGATTTTAGATAATTATCAAGATAGATAAATTAGTAACTTAAGTATAATTATTTTAAAACTAAAGCCACTTTTTATATATTTAAAATATTTTGCCACTAAATTTAGATATCTCTTTAAACTTTTTATCATAAAGATTTCTTAAACTTAATAACTTTAATATCACAAACATATCTGGAATTTTTTTAATCAATTTATGCTATATTTTTAACTAAATTGAGCTATAAATTTTTTAAGCCATTAAGACTTTAACTCATCAAAATTAATTTTAAAACCAATTATATCATTAGCAGTTTTTAAACAAGATGCAAAAAAAGGTTTAAAAGCTTGATAAATTTAGGCTATAAGATTGTTTATTTATCGGTGTTTTTTAAATTTTAAAACACTTAATTTAGCAAAGCTTATTAATTAAAACTATCTTTTAACTCCAAAATCATCAATTTGCATTAGGTTATTTTTTGTTTATATTAGTTAATACGGCTTATTTATCTTAGTTTGTTTATT
>NZ_VWSJ01000059.1 GCF_009690845.1 Campylobacter portucalensis | reverse complement strand
GGAAAGAAGTTGGAAAATACAATACAACCAAAATTTAGCATAAATATCATGAGAGTAATTTTTGGATTACTTTTATGTATTATATTATTCATTTTACATTCTATAAGCACGATTTTTGTATTTTGGTTGTTTGACAATATTATTTATTGGGGAGATGAAACACAATATGTATGTAAATATGATTGTGGCTTTGGATTGTTTGCAATATTTTTTGCACCGATTGTAAGCTTTTTTGTTTGCTCATATGTATTTTTCCTATTTTTGCATAAAAAAAGTATCTATATTTTCATACTTGTGGTTCCTATTTTTACATTTATAATTATGAAAATTGTTGGTCATCAAATTATTGATTATTTCAATATACCAGAAGATTTGGGTATATCAGAAATTATTGATATAACAATAGCAATTTTATTATATGTAATCACAAAAATTATAATAGAAAAATTTACCGCAAAGGATGATAAATGAGTTTTAATTTTAGTGGCAGTATTCCAAATGGTGTTAGTGTAAAAGGCAATGTTGCACTAGGAAGCGCAATTCGTAAAACTGGCGATTCTAGTATTATAGGTGGCAAAACAACAACTGCGATAATGTTTTATGGACTTATTAGTTCCGGTGGTCCTATGGACTATAAAACGCAAGGTAGCCAATATGAAAATTTTGGTAATTATAATTATGGTGCTATGGCTAGGGCAATGGGTATTGATGAAAATTTTGCAAAAGCAGGAGCTGCTGCTCAACAAGCAAGAAACATAATGAAAGCTACTTTGAAAAATGGCAAAGAATGGCTAGATAATAATTTATCACTAGAAGATAAAGCAAAATATGGAAAATATTATGATACGGCTAAAAATATAAAAGAAAATAATCCAGATTCGTATGATTATGCTTTATTTCAATATTTTTTAGATGAAAGTATGAAAATGGGTGATGAAACTGGTGATTATGAATATTTAGATGACCCAAAAGACCAAAAATATATAGATGATGGATATAACGATGCTAAAAATAATGGATATGGCAGTGATTTAGAACCAATAACTTTTGATGATTTTTCTAGACTAGACAATGTTGGAAAATATGTTTTTGGCTTGGATAATGGTGGTCCTATACAAGATTTTATTGACAATTTCAAAAATTTTGTAGATAATTTGTCTGATTATATTAACGATATTTTTAAAGATTTTGCCAAAGGACTTTACGACTTTCTAGATTATATGTCCCCACAATGGATAAAAGATATTATTGCTCAGCTCTACGACCCACTCGCTCTTGATTTAGACGGAG
>NZ_VWSJ01000058.1:589-796 GCF_009690845.1 Campylobacter portucalensis | reverse complement strand
TAGGAAAGCTTTTAGTAAATACTGAAAGTGGAGTTGTAAATAGTGGGGAGGCTTTAATAACTATAATTCCAGCAAATGAGCCACTTATAATAAAAGCAACAACACTAAATAAAGATATAGGATTTTTAAAAGAAGGACAAAAAGTAGCTATTAAAATAGATACTTTTAACTTTCAAAAATATGGAAAACTTGATGGAGAGCTAATAC
>NZ_VWSJ01000058.1:0-444 GCF_009690845.1 Campylobacter portucalensis | reverse complement strand
TAAAATACCTTGATGAAGGGTTGAGTGTGAGGTAAAAATGTGTCGTAATTTTAAAATGGTTTTAGCTACTCCATAAGTTATTTTTAAATTTTAAATAACAGAGATAATTTTGAGATATTATTATACTTTTTAAATTAGTCGCGAGCAAAATAGTTTTACTTTAAAATATGCTATGTAACATAAAAAAGAGCAATATATTAGAAATACTAAAATATTTGATGAGTTTAAATCAAGATTACAATATGATTAAGATTAAACAATATAGATAAATTTTATCCAAAAAACCGTCAAAATAAACAAAATAAGATAAGAAGATTATCTTTGATATCTCTAAATTGTTTAAATTTTTATCTTAACCCCAAATTCTTACTCACACGCCCTCTGCTTGTTTATTAAATTTGGTTTTGTTGCATTAAACCCTAATAGTATTAAAGAATTTATTAC
>NZ_VWSJ01000057.1 GCF_009690845.1 Campylobacter portucalensis | reverse complement strand
TCTAACTTTAAAGTCATTGCTGATGAAAGCCAAACAAAAGATATAAATCAAACACTAACTGTAAAAGGAGAAACAAACAATACCCATCAAAACATAAAAACAAAAGCATCTGATAACAATCTAACAATAGCATTAAATAGCGAGTTAAAAGGAATTTCTTCTATCGCTAAGAGTGATAAATCAAAAATATCATTTAACGATGAAAATATAACTTTTACAGCTGGAGAATCGACAAATAATGTAACCTTAAAAGATGGAAATTTTAGCGGTGTTTCATCAATCGGTAAAGATAATAAAGCTAAGATTAGTTTTAATAATACTAGCTCTAATGAAGATATAACATTTAATGTTGGAGATAGCACATTTAAATTTAATAAAGATGGCTTAGATTTAGGAAATAAACAAATCAAAAATGTTGCAAGTGGAATAGGAGGAACTGCTACAAGCAATATTGATAATGTATTAACTGGCACTTCTATAGACTCTATTAAAAATAATGTAGTAAATGTTGAAGATTTATCAAATGTTGCTAAGGCTGTTGTTGGTAAAGGACTTAAATTTAAAGGAAATAGCGGAAGCGATATAAATGCTTCACTTGGAGATACTATAAAAATTATAGGAGATGGAGTAGATTTAAACTCTACTATTTCTG
>NZ_VWSJ01000056.1 GCF_009690845.1 Campylobacter portucalensis | reverse complement strand
TTTATCAAACCCCCACACCATCGCACTTTTAAATATTTTAGTGCTTAAAAGTAAATTCCTCATTTATTTACCCATCTTACACAAATTTAAAATTAACATCAATTCTAAATTTATATCTTGCAAAAATTTAAGTAATTTGCTTAAAAAATCTGCCCACATAGTAAAGGCTCTCTGCCATGAAGCATTCATAAAATTTGAGATTTTGGGAAAATGCTTACAAACTTAAAATAATTTTCTTAATCTCATTTAAAGTTAAATTCTTAGTTCTTTTTAGGCTATCTCTTCTAAATTCATAGCAATACTTACACCTTAAATTACAATCTAGCGTTGGTTTTATAACAATGGTTTTTCTACTAATATCCTTTGTTATACTCGCTATGATTTCTCCAACAAGCTAATTTTATTATTTCTTCAATTCTTTAAAGACCTTTAACTCATCCTTAGAATACTCAAAATCTTTAGTAAAATCACTTTTTATATCTTTAACATAAAATTTACTCTAATTTTTTCATCACAAGAAACTATATATCCTTTATAAAAAATTTATAAGGCATTATATATACTTAAAAATATTTGAAATTGCGTATTTTTTTATAATTTAACAAAAAAATAAATCTTTTAAGACTTTTAAAAAAAATATTTTAGTTTGATTAAAAACACAACAAATAAATATTGAAATTTTTACACCAATTAAACTAAAACTTTATTAAAAGAGATAATTTGCTTAAACTTGATTGAGTCTTATATTATACTAAAAAATGACTAAACTCTACTAATTTGCAAAATTATATTAAAGTGCACCTAATGCATTGTTAAAATATTACTAAATGAGATATTGTAAAAAATAGTAAAATCACATAAAATAGATAAATTATTCAAGATAAGCTTAATAAATTTAATATAAAATATCTCTTCTTGATTGATATTCTTTAACGATTTTATCGAAATAAAATCTCTTTTGATAAAAACGATTTTGTAAAAATTGATTTTAGATTGATTAGAATTTAAAAAATTTGATATTGCTTTTGCAAATACATACAATAAATCGGAAATTTGGATAATTTAAATCATTAAAAAAGCTTGAAATAGCTAATTAATTTTTAAGTCCCATATGGCCGGAAGATAGGGATTCG
>NZ_VWSJ01000055.1 GCF_009690845.1 Campylobacter portucalensis | reverse complement strand
TTGTGATCAAAATATACTCCATTGCTTAAATTTAGAGTTGAAATTTTACCATCATTATTAAGGTCAAGGGTAAGGGGGTCGTAGATAGTAACATCGGCTGTTGGGTCAAAGAAGTTTTTAATATTATTTATAAAATCTAACAATAAAAATAAATCCACTTGAATATAAGGGTTATATATGACTGTCTGAAAAAAGCCATACAATATTCCATAGAAGCCATTTTTATTGGCATTATAGTTTGGTTTCACTACTTGATCTATTATGTCAGCACTATTTAGCATATCCATTGCCCAAACAGTGCATTGAGAGCCTCTAGGCAAATCATAGTATGGCTTCTCTTCTATGCTTTTCTCTATAGATTTTTGTAATTTATCTAGTTGTTTATCACTTATTTCTATTTCATAAGCATTTTGATAATCATGTAATTTATTTTCATCATAATCATACTCGTCTTTGACGCTTCCCTTGCCATACAAACCTCTTTTATCCGGAGAAAATCCCCAATATCTAGTATTTCCATTATTGTCTGTAACTCCTAAAAATGTATGAGGCACTCCCCAAGTATCTGTATAAATTGTAACCTTTGCCATATTACTTTCCTTTTGTTGTATCTAATTTTAAAACAAGCACAGGGCTTCCTTTTGGTTTTAAATTTTTGTCTATATGATTTATATTTTTATATACATTAATTTCTTTCTTTACATTTTTTAATTTTGATGCTTTAGTGAGATTATTTAATAAAATTTCTATATCATTATCGGTAGCACCATATATATTTGATATACTAACATGTTTATCAATAGTGCCACAACTCCAAGTTCCACCTAAATGTTCAAAATTCCGTAGCTTTTCAAAAATAATTTCATTAGCTTTTTTATTGTACTCATTTCTACACTCTCTGCCTTCACATCCATATAAAAACAAAGAGAAAAGTATCAATATAATATTTTTTTTCATTACCAAATCCTTAAAACAAATTCAATTTTATACTTTTAAAAACGTAATTAATAGCAAATTTTTCTACCACATAAGAGTTACCATTTATAGTAACTTTTTCTCCCACATAGTGTTCTTTATAGCTATTAGCAGATAGTGCAGCTTGTTCTTTAACTTTGCCTAGTGACATATCCATTCTCTTTACAGATGAAAAATCCATTATTTATCCTTTGTTTTAAATTTTAGTTTTATTGATTTAGTTAATTTTTTGTTTTTAGTTCTTTTTTAAAATATCTATATTCTTTTATTAAATTTATTGGGATAGATAGCCAAATTGATAATGGTAAAATTGTATAGACGATTATCCATATTGATACAATCCACAATTCTGGTTCTTTGGTTTTAATTAAATATTTATCATATAGCAATGCAATATGTAAAATAAACATAAAAATTACTGAAAAATTTATGTATAAAAAAGATTCAAATAAAGCCTTTTTGCAAATTGATTTTAAAAATTCATACATCAAATAAGACGAAAACAAAAACATAAAAACATCTAATATAAAAAATGAAATATTTATAATATTTTCATCAATAATATAGATATAATATAGTGATAATAAATTTAAAAATAAAATAATCATATATTTTTTAGATTGCTTAATATTGGTAAAATAAAATGCCTTACAAAATAAAATCAATGCAAAAAATAAAAAATATATCTTAAAAAATTGAAATTTTAGTATCATATCATCACCCAAATAAAATGTACCAAATATAGTAGCTATAATTAAAAGAAGGTATATAACAGCTTGAATTTTAACTAAAAAAATTCTTTTATTGATTAAATCTATTTCATTCATCATTTTCTTTTCCATTTACATAGCAAATTTATAACTTTTAAAATTATAAATCTTTTTAGTTACTATTTGGTTACTTATTGTTAGTTTTTTTAAATTTTGTATGAATTTGTATCTTTTTGTTGCACTATCATCATCACCACTTCCACTATCTATAGTATCATTACCATTTC
>NZ_VWSJ01000054.1 GCF_009690845.1 Campylobacter portucalensis | reverse complement strand
CTTTACATACCCTTATGTAAAATGATGGCAAAATTATATCATAAATTTTGTTTAATTTTTAAAATTTTGATATAAATTACCATTTTAAGAGGTATCGAAAAATATAAAATTTAATAATCTCTTAATAAAATTTAATAAAAACTTTATATTTTTCAAAATTTTAACGCCTTTTCTAATGAAATTTTATCTTTTTTGTCAAATATGTAGTGAGAGTATGTTTGATTTATCTCATTTAAATTTGAGTGCCCTAAATTTTTAGCGATGTAGATTGGTGATACTTTATTGCTAAGTAGTAGTGTAGCGTAGCAATGGCGGGTGATGTGAAGTCCGCAAGGGACGAAATTTAGGGATTTTAGAAGAGATTTAAATTTATAATACATTTGAAAATAATCACTTTGGAAGATGTGCTGGGTGTGGATGTTTGGCAGGGCTTGCTTGAGGAAATTTAAAAGAGGCTTAGGGGCGTGGATGATACGAGAGCTACCATTTTTAGGGCTTGTTAGTTCAAAGCGAGTTTTGTTTTTGGAGATTTTGATTGTTGAGTTTTGTATGTCGTCTTTGCTGAGGGCTAAGATTTCGCCACTTCTTGCACCTGTGTAGAATGCAATATACAAAAATAACTGCAATTCTCCTGTAGCGTGGCTTAAGAGAGTAGAGATTTGATAAGGGTTAAAAAGGGTTTTGTGAGATTTTCTAATGCGAGGCTTTTTTAAATTTAAGACTGGGTTTTGAGTGATGAGTTTAAGAGTGATGGCTTTTTTAAATGCTAAATTTAAATAAGATATGATGAGATGGATAGTTTTTGGGCTTAGATTTTGGTGCATTTTATAGATGGCTAGCTGGATGTCGCTATGAGTGTAAGAAGGGATTGGTTTATCAATGAGGAAGTCAAAAATGCGTTTGTAGGCGTATAGGGCCGAATGGACGGTCGTGAGTTTGGCGTGTAGTTTTAGCTCAACAATTACAGCGTAACAAATCGATTTGAGAGTGGTGGTTGATGTGAGGGATTTAATGGGGCGTTGTTTTGGTTGTGGATAGGTGATGGTGGCGATGGTGTGAAGCTTTTGAAATAGTGGCAGTAGCGTATTTGTGGCGTAAAGTAGATTTTTATTTGTATAGGCTAGCTTGAGGGATTTTTTTATGGTTTTTGATGATGATGAGAATTCTAAATAAATAGTATTTTTATAATTTATAAGTTTCAAAGTTCGTCCTTTTTTAGTTTAAATTTGGCTAGAGTTTAGCAAAAATTGATGATTTTTGAAAATTTTTATAGATAATTGTAGCGAGATTTTATATAAGTTTAGGGGTTGTAAAAAAGCTTTTGTTTTGTTGGTTTTTATTTATTTTAATTGCTTTAGTTGGTTATAAATTAGTTGGTTATAAATTAGTTGGTTATAAATTAGTTGGTTATAAATTAGTTGGTTATAAATTAGTTGGTTATAAATTAGTTGGTTATAAATTAGTTGGTTGTAAATTAGTTGGTTGTAAATTAGTTGGTTGTAAATTAGTTGGTTGTAAATTAGTTGGTTGTAAATTAGTTGGTTGTAAATTAGTTGGTTGTAAATTGGGCGACTGGATTCGTGTCTGTTAAAAATTTATATATATGGGGGGGCGATATTTGGGAGATATAGGATAAAGCTTGGCTTAAATTTATAGCTTTAGCGGATTTGTTGAATGGTTTGCTTGATTTTATATATTTTATCCTTTTATTAAATTTAAAATTTGC
>NZ_VWSJ01000053.1 GCF_009690845.1 Campylobacter portucalensis | reverse complement strand
GCGAGTTAGGTATAAATTTGTGTATAAATCTATGTTTTGAGTGCCTATTTCAAAGACTTTTCCAAATCCTAAATGAGTGCTTAGATATACTCTTTTGGTGTTAAATTTAACCTCTTTATCGGTTAAATTTGAACTTTTGTAGTCAGCTGATATCTTGCCGACTCTAAGAGATGATTGAGCGTAATATCCATCTCCTAACTCAAAATGAGTCATAATGCCTGTGCCAAGGTATTTTGTGTTACCTTTTCCTTGAACTGAGGTTAAATTTGAGAAGTCATTATAACTATCATAGTTACCAAATCCTAACTCTAAAAATCCACCATAAACGCCAAAATCCTCTTGCTTACTAACACCAACGACTAAATTTAGACCTTTTATATCTACGTGTGAGCCTGATTTGAGTCTTAATTTTGATGC
>NZ_VWSJ01000052.1 GCF_009690845.1 Campylobacter portucalensis | reverse complement strand
TTCTAAATCAAAATATAGATTTAAATATTCATTAATAAATGTATTTTTAAATCTTTTTAATCTCTAAATTTAGCCAATAAATCATCTCTTAAATATTTAAATTTAACTATCTTATATCTTAATTTTTAAATTTAAATACCATCTTTACTTATAAAGCTTAAAATTTTTATATATTTGTAGATTAACTAATTCTATATATTTAAAATAAAATTATGATTTATTGATTTAATGGATTGCTTAAAAGCGATAAGATTTATTATAAATTTAATTCATTCTCAATAATAATAATGAATTTTA
>NZ_VWSJ01000051.1 GCF_009690845.1 Campylobacter portucalensis | reverse complement strand
TTTTATTAAATTTAAAATTTGCTTTATGTAATAATTATTTTGATATATAAATTTTTGTTTTGATCTTTTGCCATTCCTAAATTTAGGGGCTTTATCTAAATATTTTATAAATTTTTACCTTTGGGTATGTAAAGTGGAAATTTATTTAAAGGAGAAAGCCATGAAAAAGGGTTTTACAATGATTGAGTTGATCTTCGTGATCGTTATTTTAGGTATTTTAGCAGCAGTTGCTATTCCAAGACTTGCAGCAACTAGAGATGATGCAGAAGTTAGCAAGGCCGCAACTAATGCAAACACGGCTGTTTCTGACATTACAGCATTTTATACATCTCAAGGAGATTTTGGAACTAGCCCAAAAATAGCTGATATGACAGGTGTTCCATTATATGGAACTACAAAAGGAACCCTATCAACTGATGCAACTGGCAATTTATTTGTAAAAGATAAAAAATGTCTAGAACTAAAAGTTGTTAATTCTGCCACTGATGGCACACCAGCACATGTTATTGTGAAAAAAGTAGGGACTGATGCTACTTGCGGTATGGTAGCTGAAAATCCTGGCGTAAAATCACTATTGACATCAAAATTTAGTTTCACAAAAACAACGACAGGTGGCAGCGGCACCACTACCACCACAGAAACACTACCTGCATCTGGTACGGCAAATGTAGGCTACATAAAAGTTGGTGGAACAGGTGTAAAATATTAATGGAATGCTTTAAAAAACTAATTCTTTAAGCCCTAGATTTTTCTAGGGCTTATTCTACAACACATTCTTAGGAGTTAAATTATGTCTTAAAAGATAGTTAAATTTTTGGTTTTATAATTTATTTATAAGTGTTTTTTCTATGTGAAATTTTAACAACTAAAACTACCAGTCTATCATCTAAAATTTGAGTTAAAATTCTATAATCCCCGCTTCTATATCTCCATAATCCAAGCAAATTTCCAGCCAACGGCTTACCGTCATCTTTTGGATTATCCAAGCTTTCAATAAATTTTAGCTTTTTTAATATTTGAATTTGTATAGTTTTATCAAGTTTAGAAAAATCTTTTTTAGCTTTATTGTTAAATTCAACTTTCATAAATTTATACCATATAAAGATGAAATTTCATCTAAACTATATGTTTTTTTGCCCTTGCTTTCGTTGATAGACATCATAGCTTCTTTATAATCATCATAATCATCAAGTAAATTTTTAACTGCTTCTTGAAGATAGTGTGATTTTGATCTATTTGTTTCATTTACTAATTTCTCAAATCTTTTTGATAACTCATCATTTAGCCTAAAAGTTAATTGCATTTCATATCCTATTTGTAATTTTTGTAATGCAAGTATAATAAAAATACCATAAAATTATCTTTAAATTAACAGCTAAATTTATAAAGCAGCTTAAATTTTGTTTGAAAAAATTAAATTTTGTCCATCTTTCTTGAGATGAATAAATTAAAATCTCTAATATGCTTTAAATAAAAATTCTTTTTATCTTCATTTTTATTTTTTGTAATTCCTAAATTTAGGGGCTTTATCTAAATATTTTATAAATTTTTACCTTTGGGTATGTAAAGTGGAAATTTATTTAAAGGAGAAAGCCATGAAAAAGGGTTTTACAATGATTGAGTTGATCTTCGTGATCGTTATTTTAGGTATTTTAGCAGCAGTTGCAATTCCAAGACTTGCAGCAACAAGAGATGATGCAGAGATTTCAAAAGCATTAAATAATATTAACACTCTAGTTTCAGATGTTGGTGCTTATTATACCTCACAAGGTCAGTTTGCAGCAAATTTATCAGATATGACAAATGTGCAACTAGTAACTACCACTGGTTTGACATCAGCCATAAATGCTGGCGGACAACCTTGCATGACTGTTACTTTAACTCCTGATGTTGCAGCTACATCAACCAAAGGTGCAGTTCCTGCCTTGATAACCGTAGCAGATGGCACAAATACAACAGGTTTATGTGCAAAAATTCAAGGAGACCCTAGCTTTATAAGATTAAAAGGAGCAACTGCCAGCTATGTAGATAGTGTTACAGGTAGTAGTGTATCTGTAAATGGTATAATTGTTAGCGGTATTCCAGTAGTTAGATAAATTTTAAAATAATATAGCCCTAAATTTAGGGCTTGTTGTTGGCTAAATAGCAACTTGGTTTTAGGTTTATGGTCCTACTGATCCTGATGCTGCTGGTGCTGTACCTTCAAAATTTACACCACTGCCGCCAAGTCTAATTGGGCTTGAATCAAGTATTTTTTTAATCGCATACGCTGAATCTGTCGTAAAAACTTCCCATATAAGAAAGATTATAAAATTTCTAGCTAAGTTCTGTCCATAAAAATAAAAGTTTACTTAAACAAAAAAATATAAAATTCTAAAATTTCAATAATAAAAATTAAGTTCTCAAATAATAATTGAGAACTTAAAATAATGGCATAGGATAAAACTAGAAATTAACACTTATACCGCTAATAGCTACGCCAGCTTGTGTTTGCGAAGTACCGGTATTATCAGTATAATTGAACGAAGAATTTATGTAACCATCAACGCCTTTATTAGCTAAAATCTTTGTGCAAATACTTTGAGACGAATCATCGCCAGCAGCAACTGTTAAATAAGCTGGCCTGTTTGTTGCAGCATCACCATCTGTTAATGTTACTTTTAAGCATTTTTTGCCAGCAGCCTTTAGTTGACTTGTTGTTCCAGTTCCTGGATCAAGTTGAACATTTGTCATTTCTTTTAAATCTGTTGCGTATTTTCCTTGAGAAGTATAATAAGCCCCTAAATCGCTTATAAGCGTCGAGATATTCGTAGCGGCTTTTGAAATCTCTGCATCATCTCTAGTTG
>NZ_VWSJ01000050.1 GCF_009690845.1 Campylobacter portucalensis | reverse complement strand
CTTTACATACCCTTATGTAAAAAAGCCAAGAAAAAACATAAAAAATCAATCAAAAATTAAAGCAAAATAAAAGCTTTTTATGTATAATTGATAAAATTATCTTGGAGATTGAAAATGATAAATTGTGCAAAATACGAACAGATGAACCAAAGTGAGATTTTTAAAATTTTAAAAAGCGAAGAAGAAAAATTAAATCAACAAATGGAACTGGTGGTGTATTTAAGAAATAAACTAAAAAATGATTTTTATGATTTAAAAAATGCCCCATCTATCATAAAACTAGATGCCGAATTTGAAAAATTATCACCCTTAGAACAAGATGAAATTTTAAATGAAGTAAAAAAAGAAATGCACGGCTAATGTATAAAGTAAAACTTAAAAAATCAGCCGACAAACAATTAGAAAAAATTGCAAAAGGTGATAAAATTTCAGCATTAAAAATAAGAACTTTTTTAAATGAATTAGAAAAAGAAAAAGACCCTTTTACTCTTAAAAATGCTTTAAAAATGTCAGGATATGAAAACATATATCGCTGGAAAATAGGACTTCATTATAGGATTATAGGTATAAAAGAAGACGAAATTCTAACAATAGAAATTATAGAGATAACTTCAAGAGAAAATGCTTATAAAAAATAAGTCTTTAACATCAAATCAAAAAACTATTTTTCATATTTTAAACGGAGTTTTTAATATAAGTATAAATAATTTTATAGCCCTAAATTTAGGGCTATAAAAGTGAAATTATATTGATTAGAATTTAACACCCACGCCAGAAATAGCAACCTCACCATTGCCACTTTGTGTGTCTGTATAAGTTTGGGTTGCTAAATCGTATTTAGGATAAGTAAATTTACCTTTTAAAATAGCATCGATTGACGCCAATTCATATACTTTTTTGCAGATTTTTTCACTATTACCGCTACCTTGAGTGACTTTTAAAGTAGCTGGTTTTTTTGTTGAATCATCATAATCTGTTGCTTCAAAATGAATGCAAGCTTTGCCGGCTGTCATTAAATCACCTTGTAATCCTGAAACATTAGCTAATTGCACATTTGTCATTGTGGAAATTTCGCTTGCCAAAGCACCTTGTGAAGTATAATAGGCGCCCAAATCACTAATAATTGTGGTCATATTGGTACCAACTTTAACTATCTCTGCATCATCTCTAGTTG
>NZ_VWSJ01000005.1 GCF_009690845.1 Campylobacter portucalensis | reverse complement strand
AAATTCATTATTATTATTGAAAATATTGAATTTATAAAATTAGCGTGTTTAAAATGATAATAAATTTAAATAAGATATTTTGTGTAGTGATAAAAGATGGTGTCCCATGCAGGGATCGAACCTGCGACCACCTGATTAAGAGTCAGATGCTCTACCAGCTGAGCTAATGAGACATATAAATTTAAAAAATTAATTCTATAATTAAATCATTTAAATTTAGCTTAATTTTTTAAAATTTACTAATTAAACTCTAAAACTCATCTTTAAATTTTAGAGTTTTATGCTTATCTTTTCTATAATTTTTAGAATTTTTGAGCTTTCCTAATAAATTCGCTTGTTTTATCAAAATTTCTCTATCATCTTCTAAAATCAATGTTTTAGCAAAATTTTCTAAGGCCTTTGTATATGGTTGATCTAAAAAAATAGCTTCTACTTTATTTAGTGCCTCTAAATTTTTATTAATACGTTTTCTAAAAAGCTCACTATCAAAATCATCGCGTTTTAAAATCAAAATAGCGGATTTTACAAACCTTTCTAACGCTCTTATGTATTTAACTCGTTTTTCTTTATCTAAATTATTCAAATTTTACTCCTCTAAAAATTATATCTTAAAAAATAAAATTTTTATAATTATATCTTAGTAAATAAATATGTATTCAAAATATTTATTTTATTAATGCAAATAAATTACTAAAAAATCGTTATTTTTAAAAATAATTAATATATATAAAAAACCTTGACTTTTATTTTTATTTTTGTTATAATTGCCGAAATTTTATAAAAAGGATAAAATATGCAAAAAGAAACTCTAGCAACCCATGCAGGTTATGACTCAAAATTTGGACACGGTTCGATGGCTGTTCCTATATATTTTAGCACCGCTTATGATTTTGGTTCGGCAGAAGTGGCTGCTGATAGATTTGCTTTAAGGAGTTTAGGGCAAATTTACTCACGCCTTACAAATCCAACGGTTGATGTTTTTGAAGCTAGAATGGCAGCACTAGAAGATGGAGCAGCAGGCATCGCTACATCTAGTGGTCAAGCTGCAATTTTTAGTGCGGTTGTAAATTTAGCTGGTGTTGGAGATAATATAATAGTAGCAGAGCAAATTTATGGAGGTGCTACAACTCTTTTAACTCACACTATAAAAAGATTTGGAATTAAAGCTAAAATTTTTGATAGTCAAAATCCATCAAATTTAGACGGTTTGATAGATGAAAACACAAAGGCAATTTTTTTTGAAACTCTTTCAAATCCTCAAATTTCAGTGGCCAATGTAGATGAAATAGTTAAAATAGCACAAAAATATAATGTAATAACAATAGCTGATAATACCGTAGCAACACCAATTCTTTACAATCCTTTAAAAGATGGAGTTGATGTTGTTATACATAGTGCTAGCAAGTATATAAGCGGTCAAGGACTTAGCCTTGGCGGAGTAATTATATCTAACAAAAATTTAAACTCAAAACTTAAATCAAACCCAAGATATCCGCATTTCAATGAACCAGATGAGAGCTATCATGGACTTGTTTATACTGATTTAATAGATAATTTTGATATATATACTCTAAGACTTAGGCTTACTGTTTTAAGAGATATTGGAGTTAGTATTTCTCCATTTAATGCTTTTCAGCTAATACAAGGATTAGAAACTTTATCAATAAGAGTAGAAAAACACTCTCAAAATGCTCTAAAAGTGGCTAATTTTTTAAAAAATCATCCAAAAGTAAAAAAAGTAAATTATCCTGGTTTTGATAATAGATTTGTAAAAGATAAATTTAAAGATGGCTTAGCTAGTGGGCTTTTAAGTTTTGAAGTTAGTGATTTTGAAAGTGCAAAAAAAATTGTAAATAGCACAAAAATTTTCTCAGTTGTAGTAAATATAGGAGATAGTAAATCGATTATAACTCATCCAGCTTCAACAACTCACTCACAACTTAACCAAGATGAGCTAGATAGGGTTGGAATAAATCAAGGGCTTATAAGATTAAGTGTTGGTCTGGAAAGTGCGGATGATTTAATAGCAGATTTAGAGGCGGCTTTAAAATAATGGCATTATTAACAACTAAAGGAATTTATGGATTGATGGCCATTTTTGAAATAGCAAAAGCAAGCGAGATTTCACCAATTTCTATAAAAGAAATTTCTGATAAAACAGGAATTTCTAAAGGTTATTTAGAGCAAATTTTAAATGATCTTAGAAATAGTGCTTTAATCTCTAGTCTAAAGGGCAAAGGAGGTGGTTATTTTTTAAAAAAAAGCTTAGATGAGATAACATTTTTTGAAATTTTTAATGCATTAGAAAAAGATATAAAAATCACAAATTTAAATATCAAAGATAGTGCTATTATGAGTTTTTTCAATGAATGCGATGAAGAGATTAAGAAAATTTTAGATGAACCCTTAAGTCAAATTTTAAAACAAAAACAAAAAGATGAAAAATATTTAAATTTCGTTATTTAAAAAAGGAAAGAATATGAAAATAGCACAAAATGTAACTGAACTTATCGGTAATACGCCTTTAGTGAAAATAAATAAATTTTCTAAAAATGCAACCATTTTAGCAAAAGCTGAATTTTTAAATCCAAGTCATTCTGTAAAAGACAGGATAGCTTATGCGATGATAAAAGATGCTTTTGATAAAAATTTAATTAATGAAAATACCATAATAATAGAACCAACTAGCGGAAATACTGGAGTTGGACTAGCGATGGTTTGTGCTTATTATGGACTAAAACTTATTTTAACTATGCCAAGTTCGATGAGTATTGAAAGACAAAAGCTTTTAGCTGCTTTTGGTGCAAAGCTTGTTTTAACAGATCCAATTTTAGGAATGAAAGGTGCATTAGATGAGAGCTTGAAACTTGCAAGTAAAAATAAAAACTCATTTATTCCAAGTCAGTTTGAAAATCCTGCAAATCCAAAAATTCACGAAGTTACAACTGCAAGAGAAATCTTAGAATCAACGGATGGTAATTTGGATGTTTTTGTGGCTGGTTTTGGTACTGGTGGAACGATAAGCGGGGTTGGTAAAATTTTAAAAGAAAAAAATCCAAATGTAAAAATAATTGCAGTTGAGCCAAAAAGTTCGCCACTTCTTAGTCAAGGTGTAGCAGGAAGCCATAAAATTCAAGGCATTGGAGCAAATTTTATACCAGAAAATTTAGATAAAAGTTTGATAGATGAGATTATTACTGTAAGCAATGAAGATGCTTTTGAAACCGCTAAAAATTTAGCTAGAAAAGAGGGGCTTTTGGTTGGAATTTCAAGCGGGGCAAATATTTTTGCTTCAAATTTAGTTGCAAATAGAAGTGAAAATAGTGGTAAAACGATATTAACTGTGCTTTGCGATACTGGGGAAAGATATCTATCAACAGATTTATTTAAATAAATTATAAATATAGTAAAGAAAATTTGATTTTGTGTTTTTGAATTCTATAAATTTTCTTTACTAATTTTTAAATAAAAATGAAGTTTAGTGGGCTTATATATTTAAGTTCTAAAAACACTTTATTTTTAAATTTAAGCTAAGTTATTTTGATAAAAAGCTAAATTTGAAATGTTTTAAAGATGTTGCAATAAGCTTTATTGATCAAATAAACTCTCATCTTAAGTAAGATTTTTACATAATTTTAGCCTTCAAAATTATAAAACTTTATCAATAATGTTTAAATTTAAATCGTTATTGGTTTTGACTAAGATTTTATCGATACCATCAAAGCTAAAAATATTGACACCATCTTCATATCTATAGCAAAATTTCATCGAGTGAGATTTTATGATATTATCAACTATATAAAGCCCCAAACCAAAGCTTTCAAAAGCATTTTTTCCTTTTGTAAATGGCTCTATATAGTAGCTAAAGTCTTTTTGCAACTTTTTTCCTGTTGTGTGAAATTCAAGATTATTATTTTCTAAATAAATTTTTATTTTTTGATCGGTAGAATATTTCACTCCATTGTCTATTAAATTTTTAATTGCAATCACAAAAAGCTTTTTTTGAACATAAATTTGGATATTTTTTGAGTTATTTTCAACTAAATCGCTTCCACACATAGCTAAATTTGTTGCTTCACCGATTAAATCTTGTAAAAAACATTGACTTACTTCATCTATCATAATGCCAGATGTAGCTCTCTCAAGAGTAGAAAATTCGTTGATTAGCTCTTCTAATTTTGTAAAGACACCAATAAGTCTTGTTTTGTTTTTACTATCTTCTATCATTTCAACTACAATTCTTCCTTTTGTGATTGGAGTTTTTAGCTCATGCATTATATTTCTTAAAAATAGTTGTCTTGATTCATTTAATTTTTTTATTTGCATAACAGCATCATAGAATGCTTGTGCCACTACGCTAATTTCATCTTTTCCAGTACTGGTGTTTAGGATGTTTAAATTTCCGCTAGCAAATTTATCTATTTGGCGTTTAAGTTTTCTAAGTGGTTTTATTTTTCTGATTATAAAAATATACGATATGATATTAATTAAAAAAACTATTGCAAAAATTACCTTTATGATATCATATCGATATTGTTGATAATCTCCATCTTGAATAACTAAAACATCTTTGTTCTGATTTATTTTTAAGAAATGATTTTTTTTATAAAGGATAATTGCTGAAGATCCTATATCAATTTCAATCTCTTCTAAAATTTCACCATTTTTTATCACATCATCTTTTTTGTCTTCATCATCTAATATTTTAATATTAAAATCTTTTATTCTGTTTTCATACTCTTTTTGAGTGATAAGACCTGCCATTTTAAAAAGTGTTGCACTTGAAATGATAGAGTATTTTGTGTTTAGTTCATTTGAATAGTTTTGTTTATCGTAGTTCATTAGCCATAAAAAAGCTAGTGCAGTACTAGTTGTAGATAAGATAAAAATAAAAGTTATTGTATAAAATATAGATAAATTTTTCATTATTGAATAAATTTATATCCTATGCCGCGTATTGCATGAATGTATTTAGGATCTTTTGAGTCCTCACCAAGTTTTGACCTTATGCGACCTATTATTACATCTATGCTCTTATTTGTAGAGTTTTCACTAATAGAATCACAATTATAAATAAGCTCTTCTCTTGTTATTGCTCCACCTTCTTTTTTTATTAAATATCTCAATATATCATATTCAGCAACCGTTAAATTTAGCGGTTTTGATTTAAAAGTGATTATATGTTCAAATTCATTTATAATTAAATCCTTGTTTTTTAAATTTTCGTTTTGTTTGATGTCATTTTTTCGTCTAATTAAGTTATTTATCCTAGCAAGCAATTCTTGCGGATCGTATGGTTTTGGCATATAATCATCAGCTCCAAAATCAAAAGCGTTTATTTTATCTGTTAGATCGTGTCTTGCACTCGAGATTATGATAGGAATTGTACTATTTTTGCGAATCTCTTTACAAACTTCAAGACCATCAAGCCCAGGCAAGGTAAGATCTAAAATAACTAAATCAAAATTTTCTAAATTTAACTTAGAAAGCCCAATATATGGATCATCTACAGTTGTAACTTTTATATCAAAACTCTCTAAATACTCAGTTAAAATTTCAGCTAATTCAACATTATCTTCTATCATTAAAATATTTTTCATTTCAAATCCTTAAATTTTAGAGATTATATCAAATGTATTGTTAAATTTCATTAAAATTTTTAATTACAATAAATAAAGCTTTTATGTTTTTTTAAATTCTTTAAATCAAAATTAATATAAAATTTAATGTTGTATTATATAAAGTTGATTGACATAGGCTAAAGTTTTTGATATAATCACACTTAAAAAAATTATAAAATATAGTATCAAAAAAAGGAAAATTTATATGAGTAATAGCTTATACGAAACACTTGGTGTTAGCAAAAACGCAAGCAATGAAGACATAAAAAAAGCATATAGACGTCTTGCAAGAAAATATCACCCAGATATAAATAAAGAAAAAGAAGCGGAAGAAAAGTTTAAAGAGATAAACGCAGCTTATGAAATTTTAAGCGATGAAAGTAAAAGAAAGCAATACGACATATACGGCGATAATATGTTTGGTGGTCAAAATTTTAGTGATTTTGCTAGAAATTCAGCAAATATGGGAGATTTGGATGAAATTTTAAAAAATATTTTTGAAAGAGGTTTTAAAAATAGTTCTTTTGATTTTGATTTTGGTTCATTTGGTGGAAATTTTAGTGAAAATTTAGATATTCACGCAAAATTAAATATAGATTTTGATTTTTCGATAACAGGGGGCGAAAAAGAGATAAATTTAGATGGAAAAATTATCAAAATAAGAATTCCTGCAGGTATTAAAAATGGGGAAAAATTAAGAGTAAGAAGCAGAGGTAAAAAGTCATCTAGAACATCTGAGATTGGTGATTTAATTATTGAAATTGTAGTTTTTAATGATAGTGAATTTGAATTAAAGGGAGATGATTTGTATAAAAATATGGATATACCTTTAAAAACAGCTTTATTTGGCGGCAAAGTTGAAGTAAAAACATTTAGAAAAAATGTAAATATCAAAATTTCGCCCAACACTAAAAATGGGCAAAAAATTCGTTTAAAAGGCTATGGTATTCAAAACAGAAATACAAAAATTTATGGCGATATGTATTTAAAGATAAATGTTTTATTGCCAGATATAAATAAACTTGATAGTGAAGTTATAAAAATACTTGAAGAAAAATTATAAGGAAATTTTATGAGAGATTATGATGAACCGGTTTTTTTAATTAGTGTTGTAGCAAAAGCACTAGACATACATCCACAAACTCTTAGACAATATGAAAGAGAAGGTCTTGTAAAACCAGGTAGAACTGATGGTAAAATGAGGCTTTATTCTCAAAGAGATATGGATACTATCAAAATGATCTTAAGATTAACTAGAAATCTTGGGGTAAATTTAGCTGGAGTTGATGTTATTTTTAGATTAAAAAATCAAATAGAAGAATATGAAAAAATAATAGATGAATTAAGGCAAGAAAATGAAAATTTAAATTTAAACAATTCTAAAAATCGATCTTTAATTAAAAGAAAAAATAGCTTTGAGTTAATATTTTTAGATGATAAAAATTAGATTTTGTTAATTTTATACACAAAATTTAATCTATTTTCATAAATTTATATAAATTTTATCTTTTAAAAGCCAAAATATGCTAATATATCAAAATTTATAAAAAGGGTAAATTTTGAATGAAAAATTTAGTAAAATAGGCTTTATTTTAGCAGTTGCTGGCAGTGCTGTGGGGCTAGGAAATGCTTGGAAATTTCCAACACTTGTTGGGACAAATGGCGGTTCAGCTTTTATAATATTATATCTTTTTTTAATAATTTGTGTTGGTTTTACTATATTTTTGGCTGAACTTTGTATCGGCAAAATTAGCCAAAAAGATCCAGTTAATGCTTATAAAATGTTAGCCCCTAAGCATAAAAAAGCTTGGTCAATTGTAGGTTTTAGTATAATTGGTGCTATTTTGATAGTATCTTTTTATAGTATTATTATTGGTTGGATAGTTAAATATTTTTATATGAGTTTTTTTGAGCTTCCAAAAGATATTACGGCTGGTGAGATGGTATTTAAAAATTTACTTCATCAAGATTATGTGAGCCAAATTTTATGCTTTAGTATAGTGTTTTTTATAACATTTTATGTTGTTTCAAAAGGTGTTATAAATGGTATTGAGAGATTAAATGTTTGGATGATGCCTACTTTGTTTGTGCTTTTATTGATTATGTTATTTTATTCTATGAGTATGGATGGGTTTTTTAGTGCTGTTAAATTTTTATTTGTGCCAAATTTTTCATCTTTAAATGCAACTTCCTTATTAAGTGCATTAGGGCTTGCTTTTTTCAGTATGTCAATAGGTGCTGGAAGTATAATTACCTACTCAGCAAGCTTAAATGATGGTGCAAATTTTATAAAAAGCACTTTTTCTATAATTGCTATTAATGTCTTAATAGGCATTATGATGGGGTTAATAGTTTTTACTTTTATATTTGAATTTAATGCAGATCCTACATCGCAAGGTCCTGGATTAATATTTATATCCTTAGCCACTCTTTTTGCAAATATGGGAATTTTGGGAAATATTTTAGCAATTTTATTTTTTACCGCTTTATTTTTTGCAGGATTAACAAGTGCTGTTTCGATGGTAGAGCCTTTTATTTTTTATCTTATAAATGAGTATAAATTTAGTCGTAAAAAAGCCATTTTTATAATAGGCTTCATAGTTTATATGTTAGGAATTTTATGCATATTTTCTTATATAGAATTTTCAAGTAAAAATTTAACATTTTTTGGTAAGAGTTTTTTTGATCTTCTTGATTATTTGGCTTCAAATATAATAATGCCACTTGGTGGATTTTTTGCTGCTATTTTTGTGGGGTTTGTATTGAAAAAAGAGAGTTTAAAGGAGTTTTTTTCTCATTGTATGAGTGAAAAATTCTTTGAAATTTGGTATTTTGTTTTAAGATTTATTGCACCTGTTGCAGTTTTGATAATAATGATAACTTCGCTTTTAAGGTAGAAAAATGAATGAAAAATTTAGTAAAATAGGCTTTATTTTAGCAGTTGCAGGTAGTGCTGTGGGGTTAGGAAATGCTTGGAAATTTCCAACACTTGTTGGGACAAATGGCGGTTCAGCTTTTATAGTATTATATTTAATTTTAACTTTTTTAGTTAGTTTTATCATTTTTTTAGGTGAAATTGCTATTGGGAAAATTAGTGAAAAAGATCCAGTGAATGCTTATAAAACTTTAGCTCCAAAATATAAAAATGGATGGAAATTTGCTGGAGTTTGCATTTTGGGGGCGATTTTAATATTTTCTTTTTATAGTGTTATAATGGGTTGGATTTTAAAGTATGTTATTAGTAGCATAAACTATTTGCCAAGTGATATTGAAAGTAGTAAAAAAATATTTCAAAATTTATTAAGTAGCGATTTAGGCGTGATAATGTTTTACTATACAATATGCGTAGTAATATCATTTTATGTTGTTTCAAAAGGCGTAAAAAGCGGTATAGAGAGGTTAAATGTTTGGATGATGCCTGCTTTATTTGTATTTTTAGTTTTAATGCTTTTTTATTCAATGAGTATGGAAGGATTTGCAAAATCAGCCGAATTTATGCTAAAGCCTAATTTTTCTGCATTAAATAAAGATTCTGTGCTTCAAGCACTAGGTCTTGCGTTTTTTACTCTATCTTTGGGTGTTGGGACGATAATTACATATGCAGCTAGTTTGCCAGATAAAACAAATTTAGTAACAAGTTCTATCTCAATCGTGTTTATAAATATTTTAATTGGCGTAATGATGGGTTTGATAGTTTTTACTTTTATCTTTGAATTTAATGCAGATCCTACACAGCAAGGTCCAGGGCTTGTTTTTATCTCCCTTACTACTCTTTTTGCAAAATTAGGTATTGCGGGTCATATTTTTGCTGTAGCATTTTTTGTATCTTTGCTTTTTGCAGCATTAACAAGTGCAGTTTCTATGATAGAACCAAGTGTTGTGTTTTTAATGAATAGTTATAAATTTAGTCGCAAAAAAGCACTACTTTTAATATTTATTTTTGTTTATATTATGGGGATTGGGTGTATTTTATCATATCAAGCAAATACGGCTTCTAGTTTTACTTTTTTCAATAAACCCTTATTTGATTTATTGGATTATTTTACTTCAAATTTATTGATGCCAATAAGCGGGATAATAGTTTCTATTTTTGTTGGTTTTATTATGAAAAGAGATAGTATTTATGTTTTGTTTGGTAAATATATGAGTAAAGATGTATTTGCAATTTGGTATTTTTTATTGAGATTTATAGCCCCTGCTGCGGTTTTGTATATTATGATAAATCAACTTTTTGCTTAAAATTTAAGGATTTTTATGAAGGAACAATTTTCAAAAATAGGTTTTATTTTATCTATTGCTGGCGGAGCTGTAGGTCTTGGTAATGCTTGGAAATTTCCAACACTTGTTGGACAAAATGGTGGCTTTGCTTTTGTTTTATTGTATTTAATAATTACAATAACTATTGGATTTGCTATTTTTTTGGCTGAAATTTTAATGGGTAAAATGAGCAAAAAAGATCCAGTTAATGCTTATAAAACTTTAGCGATAAATCATAAAAATTTATGGGCTAAAGGCGGATTTTTTATGATTGGTGGAGTTTTAGTTTTATCTTTTTATTTGGTTATTTTAGGATGGGTGATACGATATATTTTTGTAGCGTTAAAATCATTGCCAAACGACATTGAAACTGCTAGAGATATGTTTAGTAGCTTTGTTTCAAATGATATTTTTGGAAGTATAATTTTCTTTTTTATAGCGTTTTTTTTAACGCTTTTTGTTGTATCAAAAGGAGTTAAGAGTGGAATTGAGAGATTAAATATATATATGATGCCAACTCTTTTTGTGATGCTTTTAGGAATGCTTTTGTTTTCAATGAGTATTGATGGTTTTTCTCAAGCTTCTAAATTTTTATTTTATGTTGATTTTTCAAAAATTACTGTAAATTCTGTTTTGACTGCACTTGGGCTTTCGTTTTTTACACTATGTCTTGGTGTGGGTTGTATACTTACATATGCAGCTTCTATGGATGATGATACAAATCCAGTAACGAGTTCGTTTTATATAGTGTTGATAAATATTGCCATAGGGTTAATGATGGGGCTTATTGTTTTTACGTTTGTATTTGAATTTGGTGGAAATCCACAAGAGCAGGGTGTAGGACTGGTATTTTTTACTCTTGTTACACTATTTGCTAAATTTGGTATAGTTGGAAATTTTTTAGCTTTTTTATTTTTCCTTTCTCTGTTTTTTGCAGGAATTACAAGTGCTATTTCAATGATAGAGCCTTTTATATTTTATTTAATTAACGAATACAAGATTTCTAGAGTTAGAGCTTTATGCTATACTGGTATAGTTATTTTTTTATTGAGTGTTTGCTGTATTTTATCGCTAAGTACAGATTATATGGAAATATTAAAATTAGGACAAAAAAGCTTTTTTGATTGGCTTGATTTTATTGCTTCAAATTTAGCCTTGCCTTTAGGGGCTATTGTGAGTGCTATTTTTGTTGGTTTTGTTTTAAGGAAAGATTTAGTTAAAGGTTTTTTTATGCCTTATATGAAGAGCCACACGCTTTTTGAAATTTGGTATTTTATGCTTAGATTTGTAGCACCTATGGCTATTATTGTTATTATGCTAAATCAATTTTTGAGTTAAATTTTTAATTTTTTTAGTATTTTTTTTAAAAAATACTTGACTTTTAAAAGAAATTGCACTATAATACAATTTCTTTTTTAATCACTGGGGTATCGCCAAGCGGTAAGGCAATTGGTTTTGGTCCAATCATTCAGAGGTTCGAATCCTCTTACCCCATCCACTTGCAACGCAGGGTGGAGCAGTGGTAGCTCGTCGGGCTCATAACCCGAAGGTCGGCGGTTCAAGTCCGTCCCCTGCAACCAAATATCAATTTTACAAATGTTTTAAATAATGCTTAATCTATTCTTAAGATTTATACGGCTATATTTTTAATATTTATTTAAGCTTTTACAGATTTAATCATTGTTTCAATTGTATCTTTTGATTTTTTAATGTCATTTGTAATATATCTTTGAGTTGTAGTTATATTTGTATGTCCTAGCATAAAACTAACTTGTTCTACTGGTAAATTTAAGTAATTTATACTATATGTTGCAACTAAATGTCTTATATCGTGAAGTCTTATTTTAGGTAGATTATTTTTTTTAAGTAGTGATTTCCAACTTCTTCTTAAATCTATAAATTTAGTATTTGTATTAGGATTTATAAATATATAGTTATTAAGCTGATTATCTCTTTTAGCCTGTATATATCTTTTAAATAATCTTTGATATAGTTCATCGCTCATAGTATAGATCATATCTCTTTTAGCTTTATTGATTTGGAATGGTATTTTATAGGTTTTTGTCTTTAAATTGACATCAGACCACTTTAAATTTAATACTTCTGACTTTCTTCTTCCGTGAAGCAAAAAGAAATATATATCTGCGTTATAGCCTCTATTTTCTAAAATAGCTTTGATAATTTCCTTTTGTATAGATATAGGATAATCAAAGTATATTTTATTATCAAATCTAGGAAGTTCAACTAAATCACAAGGATTTTTAGAAATTAGATCCATTTTTATAGAGAATTTAAATATTACTCTAAGTTTAGCTAATATGTTTTTAACTGTTTTTATTTTATAACCTTGTTTTATAAGATTATTACAAAACTTTTGAATTTCTAGAAATTTTATATTTTTTACTTCTTTAAGACCTAAATCATTTTTGAAGTGTTTATTATATGTAGCTTTATCGCTTCTTAGAGTGCTAGGACGAAGTAAAAGCTCATAAAATTCTAGATAATTATTGAATACTTGATTTAATGTCAAATTTATCCTTTAAAATGGTAATTCTGTAAAGCCTTTATTACCAAAGTAATTTTCAAGCTCTTCTATATTGTTTATGTCTATAAGTTCATAATTTCTTGTAAAATTTGTAAATCCACGCCTTATCATCTCATTTTCTAAAATACCTAATCTTTGAATATTTTCTTTTGTGTGATTTGTATTTATGTAATAATCAATTAATCTAAAATCACTCATATCTAAAATTGATTGTTTTTCATAAGGAATTAAAGAATTTTTAGATAAAAATTTATTTAATTCTTTTGTAAATTTTTGTATAAATTTATCTCTTTTTACATTGTGAATATTTTCTTTTACTTCTTGCCAGTTGATAGGAGTTTCTTTAGCAGGTTGTTTTATTATTCTTTTTTGCCAAATTTCACCAAATTCATCAAAAATCTGCTCTACTTTTTTAGTTTGTGGATTTATTAAAACAGTTATAAAACCTTTATTATAATTTTTGGTAAGGCTTATTAAGTCATATTGTCCGTTAAGTTTGCGGTATATCTCAAGGCTTACAAAGGTTCTAGACATCGTTACACGCCTTATTTTATGCTTCATATACCAGTATGTTATGTCAGTTAAATTATCAAGGCTAGGATTACCACGCAAATCATCAAGAGTTTTAAAAATATACTTCATAATATAAGAAGTTGGATTTTTAATGTTTGTTTCTATTGTATTTTGTTGAGATAAAAAACGCCTTTTAATAGCTTTAACGCATCTATCAACAAAATTTTCAGGCACAAAACACATAAAATTTAGATGACAAGTTCCGTCCTTGTGCGGCTCTTTAGTTGTGATATATACTCTATCTTTTTTAGGAATTTCTCTAAAAACAGTTGAATTAAGTATACTTCTAACTACACTTTGAAGCTTATCAGAACCAGCCTTGACAGTATGATTTTTATCATCTATAAAATTTGAATTATTTACAAGCCTTAAACCGCCTTTTGTTTTTATACTCTTTTTACGGTGATACTCACTTGGCAAGGTTAAAACAGCAAATATACACTTTAATCCCCTATCATTTGCATATTTATTTAAACTAGCAACACGGTTATTTAATTCAGCGATATATCTACTAGGGTTATGCCAACTACTAAAGTAAAAAGTGGAGTAAGGCAAAGATACACCATCAACGCTAAGATAATTATTATCTAAATAATCCCTTTGAAATTTTAGTTTAGTTTTTAGATACATACGATCTTGTTTAGTTATGCCATACATAAAACAACCTACACATATATATTATAATTAGTCAAGGGCTCACTGGCTTTCCCCACTTCGTGGGTCCCCAGCCAGTTCGCTTGGTGCGTTGTGCTTCGCACAAACAAAACTTAAGTCAATATCTCTTTGGCTTTTTGTTCTAAGCGTTCCATCATCATTAAGATACCTAACAAAATAAACCTTGCAAGGATCAGGTATAAGAGTTATAAAAACACTAAATGAATAATTGTTAATTTTTTCATTTTTATAGCTAAAAAGATCACCTATAACTGGGATATGCTCTATTACTGGTATAGTCTCTTTACTTTTTATAACCTCTTTTGAGTTTATACCACCGATTAAATAGCTATTTTGATAAGTAAGATGAACATTAGTTTTTATATGCCTTGATGAAATTCTTGGAGTATTACTATCATCAAGTAAATTTTCAATATATAAATCAAGAGCAAAAGAGACACTGTCATTAGTAATTAAAACACCACTTATATTTAGTTTTAAACCAACATTTTCATAAATAACCTCTTCAGTTGTAACGGTTTGAGAATTTTCCACATTGATATTTGATTTTTTAATAGGAGTTTTAACAACACTTTCTATAACACTATCTTTGTTGTCTATAAGTGTTATTCTAGGATTATAAAGTAATTCAGATATACCATTACTTTGAAGTAGGTTTATAAGGCTAGAAACGCTATCTTTTCGTATGCTAGAGCTGTCAACAGTTAAAACATTTGTCATTACTTTTAGATAAAAGTGATCAAGCGAATTTAATAAAACATCTATCTTTGGTCCAACTTCTTTTAATCTAGAGTTATCAGTTGCTATTATACTAAAACTAAGCTGTCTAAGTTGATAAGATGTATCTAGACCACTAATCATACTTTTTATAACTTGATACTGACTTTCGGTAGTTAATAAAAGCACTCTATCAGAATAAACACTATATTTTATATTTTCTTGAAAAAGCTCTAAAGCTTTAGTAACATCTTCTTTAGATATGTTTTTAAATTTAATAATATAATCATTTAAAATAGGTTTTTCTTTTTCATTAGTGCTATATATTAAAATAATGCTATCTTGCATTGTATAATCAAGATTATTAACTTTTAATATATCATGCAGCAAATCTCCTATAACTTCAACTTTTGTTAAGTCTAAAGTTGGTAAAAATACATCGAAATTTGTATCAATATTACCACTTATAACTATGTTTTTACCAGTAATACCGCTAATTTCACCTAAAAAATCACTAAATTTAATGTTTTTATATTCTAAAGCATATAGATTACCTAAAAGTAGAACCAATAAAGTTATTTTCTGTAAAAGTTTCATTGTGAACCCCTTGTTTTGTATTTTCTAAGATTTTTAAAAATTTTTGAAATTCCATAGGACAAGAAGCATAATAATCAATATAATTGACAGACTTTTTATCCATTAGGAAAATATAACAATTTGAAGTAGCTAAAACTTCTAAAAAGCTATTTAAAGCTAAATCTAAATTATAGCCTCTAAATTTGCAAGAACTAGAAAAACAAGTAACTTTAAAATAAGACTTATTTAAACTAAAAATATCATATTTTATATCACTATCAATAATATTTTTAGAAGAAGAAATTCTAGAAGAATTTGTATCATTTAAATCAACTTTAGCTGGTTGATTTAAATTTTCATTAGTACTATTAGGTTTTAAAAATTGATATAAAAAATATGAAAAAATAATAAAAAAAATTAAAAATATTATCTTTGAAGTAGCATAGCTTTTATAAATTTGTTTAGATCCGCTACTATATAAATCTGATATTTTTTTATCAAATTTAAGATTTTCAGTTTTTATTAGATTATCTCTTTTTAAATCGCAAGTAGAATAAATTTTATATCTAAATATTTTTGATAAAATTCTTTTACCACTAGGCTGAGCAAAATACATCAACTCGGTATGAACTAGATACTCTCTATTTGTTTGTCGTTTTGATTGAAGAATAAAATATATATCTATACCAAAATGTCCGTGATATGACAAAAATCTGCCAAGAGAATCGTTAAATTTCTTATCAAAGACATTATAGGCTTCGTCAAGAATTATTAAAGAGTGATGATAATCTTCGTATATACCATTTTTTAAAGCATATGAGTCATAATCATCGCCTACATCAATAAAACTAGTTTCATGACGCTTATTAAGTAAATTTTCTTGATTAACAGCTTCAAGAAAATCAAGTTTATCAAATTTCTTTACAAAGCCTTCAAATTCATCAAATTTCAATCCATTTATATTTGTGTAGATAAATCTATACTTAGATTTATTTTCCTTATAAAGTTGATACTCATCATAAATAATTTTAACAGCTTTATAAGTTTTTCCAGAGCGTGGCGGACCTAAGATTATATTAAGCATTTTTTTACCCAAGCATCACATAATATAAGATAAATCTTTCAAATAGCCAGTAATTGTATTTGTAATAAAAGCTATAGCCCTATAGAGTTGCAGAGCAAAAAATAGACTAAGTATAGATATAAATAAAGATATTGCATTTGTAAAAGCAACAGCTAAACCACATTCATGTAAAAAAGCCATAGCAGAACTTATAATCGTTGAATTTGATAAACCACCATAAGAGCCGCCAACAAAACTATAATCAAAAGCTTTAGGCATATTATCTCTAATTAAATTCCAAATTTTCATCATAAATAAAATTGCATATCCAGCAAAAGATATCATAAAAATAACTAATGCAGTATACAGAGGAATAAAAAAAATTAATTTTGCAGTTTTTATACCTATTTTTTTTACTAAATAAACTACATAATATCCAATATATCCACCAATGGTATCAATTAGCCATTTCATTATTCATTACCTCCTACTTTAAAAAGATATTTAAGTGAAAATAAAATAATTTCAAATGAGAACCAAAAAGTAAAAAATAGAGTTAGTATCGATTTATATGGACTTACAAATTCGCAAGGATCTATAGAAAAAACATTTACTTTACCACTTCCAGGAGATGGGCCCGAAATATTAAAAGGACAAATTCCATTAGGAATTTTTGGAGCTTCAATACCTTCTTCAAAAATTTCCAACGCACTATTAAAATCATTCATTAATTTATTAATATCGTTTTTAGTATTATTTAAAAAGTTAAAAGCATCATTTACAGAAACTTCAAAATTAGCCATTTCAGACCGTAAAGAAGAAAAAGCAGAATCTATATCTTTATTTGGCTTATATTCCCAATCAGTTTTTTTCTGAGCTTTTATATCAGAAATTGTTTTATCCAACTTATCTATTTTTGAGTTTGTTTTATTTAAAAAATCTTGTATTTTAGATAAATCAAGAGATTGCGCAGGTGGATTTGAAAGATCTTTATTTGTAGTAGTTTTTTTAGTTTTTATATCAGTGATTTTACCTTGCTTTGGAACTGAGTTTGAAATTTTACCAGAAGAATCAATGGTATTTACATAGCCAGTTGTAAATCTTTTTTTACCAGAAGGTGAAAAATAATCATAGATTAGCTCTATATCTTGAATTTTTCTATTTGGAGTTATAAAATTTTCATTAATTTTTATATCTATAACACTTTTATCAGGAGTTGTTATTTTGCCTTCATATTGTGATTTTTTTGGAGATTCAAAAGTTTTTTTAATTCTAATAGGTAAATTAGAACTAGGTTTATTATTTTCTTTAAACATAGAAGATAGATCATATTCTATTTTTATATCAATAAATTTATCTTTAACATTTTGCGTAGGTATAGGTTTAGAATTATCTTTTAGTTTAGCAGCAATAAAAGAGTTATTTTCCATTTTAGAAATAGAAAGATCATTTGGAAGATCAAATTTACTAAATTTTGGGGGAACAGTAACAAGTTCTTGAGGAGATTTATCTATATTTTTTAAATTTGTAGCTTTAATATCTTTTGGAATTTTGCCAGTTTTTAAATAAAGAGAATTTAAAATAATATCTTCATTAGTTGCAGGTTTTAAAGACCATACAGGAACAGGACCTTTATTTGTAGCTTTTATATCAATTATTTGTGGTTTATATTCAAGCAAATTTGGATTAGGAAATTTAGGATTTGGGTTTTTAAATAAATTTTTTATAAATTTAGAAAAAGAAGATAAACCATTTTTAATTCCTTGAATAGGAATATTAAACATAAAACCGCTTGAAATAAATAAATCATTATCTAATTTGATTTCAGCCTTATATTTATTAACCGTTTTTTGATGATAACATCCTTCTGGAACTCTCATACAAGTAAAAAACTCACGCTCGTCAAAAATATCAAAACACGAATGATATTGCATACCCATAGATTCACACTGTTTTTTATCAATATTTGGATTTGGTAAACACTCTTCTATATTTTTATCAAATGATTTTTTATTTTTATATATCATAGGATTTGGGCACCATTGTGGACGTTTATCATCTTTTTTATCAGAACCTTCACATTTGCCATTTGATTGATTAAATGTTCCATTTTCACAAATACAAGAACCTTTAGTATCAGAAACTAAATTTTCAGGACAAGGTTTGCAAGAACCCGAAATAGGATTATAATATCTATTTGAATCACAATCAGTAGCAAATAAATATCTTGATGTAAGAGGACCTATATATTTTTCAGATAATGGATATTCAACATAATGACCTAATCTAACATAAGGAGTATAGTAAGAACTAATATAATAATAACCTTTTAATTCAAGTATTCTTTTTTCATTAGGTATAAAAATAATTTGACCTACTTCAAAAGGCTCAGGATCATCAACAGTATCATAATTATATCTGTATAATCTTTCCTTAGCATCTTTTTTATTAAAAGTATAAAAGTCATTAAAAATCTTATGTATATATTTTTTTAATTCAGAATTATATTCTTTAGATTCTTTTTGAAAATATATATAAAATACATCAGGATCAGAAGAACTATGAAAGTCATTTTCGGAAATTATTTTAAAACCAGCAAATCTGGGATCTAAATCGCTGTAATATTCTAAATCTATTTCTTTAGAGTCTGGATAAGAATAAACTAAATTTAAAAATAAAAGATTAAAAAATAAAATTTTAAAAATAAATTTTATTAAATTCATTAGGAACACTCGAAAAAAATCAAGCAAGGTGTTACTATATTTTTTTCTTCGTGGGATGAATTTTTTACATATTTTTTTTGATTGATTAATTATTTTTTGGAATTGAATGTTTTTAAGCCAATCAAAAAAAATAAAAAATTCATCGTAAAAAAAATTAAAAATTAAGCTTTTATTAAACATATTTTTACTTTACAAAACTTAAAGCAATAATATAAATAAAAATTGGAACAAAAAATATTGCAAAAATATTCATAAAATAGTTAAATGTTTCATTGTTTATAACTTCATATATCATCTTGTAGCTCCTACGATTATTAAACCTATTAAAAAAGAAAAAGCTATTAATATTGCTGTTAAACCCATTAAAAAATTAAATTGATACTCATATATACCAAGACTAGGAATGATTTCATTTTTAGACATATAGCAAATTTTAGTATCTGTATCATATATAAAATTTGTATAAATTTCATTTGGATATTGAGCTAAATTAAATTTATAAGAATTAGAATCAAAATCTTGATAGTAAAATTTACCATCTTTGATATAAAAATCTTTAATGCAAATTTTAAAATTTTGTATATAAATAGCGTTTTCTTTCATAATAGAACCTTTTAGGGAGCATAAAACCCCCATAAATTAACGGATAAAGCCCTTTACTCTTCTTGCAATCATAAATATGAATGCAACAGCTATAACACCAGCAAAAACATAATCAAACAATGCGTAATCAGCTTTTAATGCTTCACCTGGAACTACAGGTGCATCAGCAGCAAAAAGAGCAGGAGCAGTCATTAAAACTACACCAACTGTAGCAACTTTAGCCTTAGTAGATTTGAAAAACTTTTTCATATCTATATCCTTTTTGTAGATTTGAGTTTTTAAACTCTATAAAATTTATAAAATAAACTTTGTAGAGTTTAAAAGTGGGAGAGCGGGTTCACATCGCTCACATTAAGGCAAAAGCCCCCAAATTTATATCTATTTAGATAACTTTATCTGATCTTTTGTAAAAGGATTTTCTTTAAAAATTTGAAAATCTAAAGTATCATCAGGGAACATATAATTACCCATTTTTGTAACAATAAAACGATATGGAATACCAATGTATTGTCCTTTTACAGAATCAAATTTTGACTTTAAAGTGTGGTCAAAATTTATGGTTTCAGTAGCCTTTATTAAATAACCCTGCTGATCTCTACTTTCAAATGTAACAGTAACATCAATAGACATTAAAACTTCACCAGTTTTTTTATCAACTCTAGAAAGTGGGCGAACTTCGTCGCAAAATCCGATTAAATATGTGTACATAATGTAGCTCCTTGAAAATATTAATTATGTAGCTTAAATTTAAGGGGCGGAGCTACGCCACCCCAAGCCTTTTAAGGACGGCGTTTGTGCTTTATTGCTTAGGTCCATAGCTTTACCGTTAAGGTAAATTTATACCTTTTCCTGTTATCTCCCTACAGATCTCTACTCTCTGGCGGAGTGGTCAAAGGTGTTTCAAATTTGATATTTAAGCTTTAAAAAGCTAAAATTTAAATAATTTAATTTAAATGATAAATAATTATACACTATATAAACTTAATTAATTATAAAATTATTTAACATTTTTAAAAATTATTTTATAAGGAGTAAAATTTGGATAAAACAAAACTTGCAGAATTAATAAATATAAGCAGAGTAACATTATATAACTGGGAAAAAACTAAACCAGAATTAATGAAAATGATAAATTTCTATATAGAAACAACAAGCGGAGAGAGTAAAGGAAGTAAATTATTAAAATACTTCAATCAATTAGATGAAGATAGACAAGAGCTTTATTTAACAAAAATAAAACTTGAAGCACTAGAAAAACAACAAGAAAAAAAATAAAAATCAAGGAAAAATAATATGTTTGTAATCATAATTGCAATATCAATATCCATAATTTTAATGTATTTAAAATCAAAAGAAAAACAAACTATAAAAAAAGAAAACTATTATGAATCAAAAAAATACAAAGAGTTATTAAAAAAACTAAATGAAAAAAATATAGTAAGTAATAAAATAAAAAAACTAAAAGAAAATAATTATAAAGAATTTGAAAATAGATATAAAAGAAAAATAGAAGAAACTTTAATAGAAAAAGATATAAATGAAAAGCCTAAAATAAAAAAGAAATTATATTATGGCGATGACTGGAAAAAGAAAAAGGGCGATGAATATGAATATTATATAAAAACTTTTTATGAAAAAGAAGGTTATAAAGTATATCCAAACGGACATTTAAAAGGCGTTGAAGATGAAGGAATAGATTTATTTGCACACAACGATATAGGAAAAGTAACAATGCTTATACAGTGTAAAAACTGGAAAAAAGGAGCGGAGCTTAAAGACATTATAAAATTTTATAATGATTGTAAAGATTATGAAAAAAAATATAAAAAATATTTAAATGGTAGACATATAAGAAAAGTATTTGTTATTTCAAATGAAATAGAAAACAAAGAAATAAAAAACTTTTTAGAAAAAATAAATAAAGAAATTGAATTTTTAAATATACCGATTTTTGAGTGAGTTATTAAAATAAATCACTATGAGAGCCTATACGATGTAAAATTAGTGTGTTTTCTTCAATGCTATATATCAATACACAATCAGGCTTTATATGGCAATCATAGCAACCCTTATAGTTTCCTTTTAGTGGATGATTTTTATATCTAGGTGGAAGTGGTTTTTCATAAAGTAAAAAATCTAATGTTTCCATAAGTAAACTCTTATCAAATCCTTGTTTTTCAAGTCTTTTCAAATCTTTTTTAAAAGAGTTAAAAATATACAAATCAAGCATAAATTTAACTCATAATGAATTTTTTAATATCATCGTAGTTTGACAGTAAAGTTCCATCTGATTTATTTTTTAGATTATTAGAGATTATATCTTTAGTTTCATCATTTAAATCATCAAAAGTATAGTCGCTATCTATTTTTAAATCAACATTTGGATAAATTTTAACAAGTGATTTTATGATATCTAAAAAATTACTGTCTATATTTGATAACTTTATATCGTAAGTCATTTTAATCCTTTCTCTATTTAGGGCAAATTATAGCATAATCTATTTTAATAAACTATAAAATAGACTTAAAATAGATTTTTTATAAGGTATTTTTAAATAGCTCAAATTTCTCATAACCCGAAGGTCGGCGGTTCAAGTCCGTCCCCTGCAACCAAATAACTTTTTAAATTTATTGTTATTATTAAATATTTTTAACACATAAGATCATATTTTTATATAAATTTAATTTAAATATAAAATTAATAAAAACTACTTTAAAAATATAAAATTTATTAATACCGTACATTCTATTTAGAAATCATAAAATTTTTATAATAATTAAAAGTTATTTTGATATAATTAATAAATTTTTAAAATAAAAAGGGTGAGAATTGGATATTTTTGATAGCACGCCAGAGGATAAATTTTTTGATATCATATTTAATGCAAATCGAAATTTAGTTAGAAATGAGATAAAAAATTTACTCATTAAATTTGTTGCTATGAGTGAATTTTGCGATAACAAAGGCATAAATCAAGATGAAATTTTTAATCATTTAAAAGATGGTGATTTTATAGAAGAGTTAAATGATATTTTTATACAAATTAGCGGAAATATACTTTCAAGCAATGAGTAAAATATGAAAAATTTAGAAAAAATTGACACGATTATGAGAAAATTTATATCAGAGCTTGGCTATGAAGAAGTAAATTTTATGTTTAATGATATAAGTTTAGGCAAAAAACTTCGCTCAAAACTTATATTAAATATAGCAGGGTGTTTTGAAGAGAGTTTGAGATTGTGTGCTGTTGTGGAGTTGATACATGTTGCAAGTCTTCTTCATGATGATGTGATTGATGATAGTAATTTAAGGCGAGGAAAACCATCTATAAACGCTATTTTTGGTGTTAAAAACGCTATTATGCTTGGAGATATTTTGTATTCAAAAGGTTTTTTTGAGTTAAGCAAATTTGACTCTAAAATTGCAAAAATTATCTCAAATTCTGTTGCTTTTTTGAGTATCGGGGAGCTTATGGATGTAAATTTATCAAAAAATTTTAATCTAAATTTAGATAATTATTTTAATATGATTTATAATAAAACCGCTATTTTGATTGAAGCTTGTGCTAAATCAGCTGCAATTTTAGCTGGATATGATTATGAAAAATTTGGAATTTATGGTAAAAATTTAGGTCTAGCTTTTCAAATAATAGATGATGTTTTAGATATTATCTCTGATGAAAAAACTCTTGGAAAGCCATCTATGAGTGATTTTAGGGATGGTAAAACTACTATTGCTTATATTTATTTATATCAATATTTAGATGAAAAAGATAAAAAAAAGCTAATATCTCTTTTTAGAAAAAATCTAAATTTAGATGAAATTTTTTGGTTAAAAAGTAAATTTGATGAATTTAAAATCATTCAAAAATGCATTAATGAAGCAAAAAAACTTGCAAAAGATGGGATTGAATCTATAAGTCAATATAAAAATGATAAATTAATAGAAATTATGCAAAGTATGGTAGATAGGGATTTTTAGTGAATTATTTAAATATAAGCTTTACTCATAAAAATACAGATATTACTATTAGGGAGAGATTATCATTTAGTGATGATGATAAAAAAAATAAAGCTTTAAAAATGATTTGTTCTAGTCAAAGTATTTTAGAGTGTATGATTCTTAGTACATGTAATAGAGTAGAAATTATAGCTTTTGTTAATAATCTTGAAATTTCACAAAGCTATATTTTAAAAGCCATCTCTATATTAAGCGGCGTAGCACTTAGTGAGTTGGAACATAGGGTTGATGTTTATTATGCTAGTGGAGCTATTCATCATCTTTTTGCAGTCGCTAGTTCTCTTGATAGTTTAGTTGTTGGAGAGACTCAAATAGTTAGTCAGTTGAAAACTTGTTTTAAATTTGCTCTTAATAGTGGTTATGCTAAGATAAATTTAAAAAGAGCTGTTGAGTACTCTTTAAAATGTGCGGCAGAGGTTAGAAACAAAACAGAAATTTCTAAAAATCCAGTTTCCATATCAAGCGTAGCAGTCTCTAAAGCAAAAGAAATTTTTAAAAGTTTAAATAAAACGACTGCTGTCGTTGTTGGTGCTGGCGATATGAGTGAGTTAGCATGCAAGCATTTGCTATCGAATGGATCTAATGTAATATTGGTAAATAGAAGTCAAGATAGAGCTATGAAATTAATCTCATCTCTTTGCAGTGATAGGGTGAAATTTGAACCTTTTTTAAATTTAAAAGAGCTAATAAACTCTCATCAGATTATATTTTGTGCGACGTCTGCAAATGTTATTATCAATGATGAAATGCTACAAGATTGCGAGTTTGATAGATATTTTTTTGATATAGCAGTTCCTAGAAATATCGATATAACAGAAAATGTTAAGATTAAAATTTATAGTGTTGATGATTTGCAAGAGATTGTAAAGTTAAATTTAGCAATGCGAGAAGAGCAAGCACAAATTGCTTACGCTATAATAGGAAGAAATGTTGGTGAGTTTTTTAAATGGTTAAAAATTTTATCAACTACACCTATTATTAAAGCTTTAAGGGGTTTAGCAAAAGATATTTCTGATATAGAAATTCAAAAAGCTATAAAAAAAGGTTATCTTAAAAATAGTGATAAAGACGAAGCAAGAAGATTGATTCATCAAGTATTTAAGGCTTTTTTGCATAAACCAACTATAAATTTAAAAAATTTAGAAGAAGATATAAATTTAGCTTTCAATACAATTTTGCAAATTTTTGACATAGAAGATAAATTTGAAAAATACAGTAAAGAACTTGAAAATATGGGGATTTTAGATGAGATTTAGTAAAATATTTATTCCTACAACAAAAGAAACATTAAAAGATGCCACACTTCCTAGTCATCAGTTTTTATTAAGAGCTGGATTTATTGCTCAAAATGGAAGCGGACTTTATGATTTTTTACCACTTGGAAAGATGGTTTATAATAGAATAGAAAAAATTATAAGAGAAGAGATGAATAGAAGCGGAGCTTTGGAAGTTAGTTTTAGTTTTGTAACTCCTGCAAATTTTTGGCGTGAAAGTGGTAGGTTTGAAAAATATGGAAAAGAACTTTTAAGATTTAAGGATAGAAAAGAAAATGATTTTGTGTTAAGTCCAACAAATGAAGAAAGTGCCGTAAATATGGTAAAAAATAGAATTACTAGCTATAAAAATTTACCACTTCATATATATCAGATTAATACAAAATTTAGAGATGAGGCAAGACCTAGGTTTGGACTACTTCGCGGGCGTGAGTTTGTGATGAAAGATGGATATAGTTTTCATAAAGATGAAGAGTGTCTAAATTTAGAATTTGAAAAAATGCATCAAACTTATACTAAAATTTTTACTCGCCTAGGGCTAAATTTTAGAGCTGTTGAAGCTGATAGTGGGGCTATTGGAGGAAGTGGAAGCAAGGAATTTATGGTTTTAGCAAATAATGGCGAAGATGATATTGTCGTGTGTGATAGTTGCGAATACGCAGCAAATATAGAAGCAGCAAGAAGGAAACCGAGTAAATTTAATGGTGATGAACCAGAATCGAATATGATGAGTAAATTTTACACACCAGATATAAAAACTATAGATGAGCTTGCAGATTTTTTTAAGGTTGATAAATTTTTCACCATAAAAGCTGTAATAAAAAAAGCTATTTTTGAAAATAAAGAGAGCAAAATAGTAATATTTTTTATAAGAGGTTGTGATGAATTGCAAGAAACAAAAGCCATAAATGCGTGTGGGTGCTTAGAATTTGAAAATTTAAGCGATGAAGAGATATTAAAATCCAATCTCGTTGCAGGTTTTTGTGGTCCTTTAAAATTACCTGATGGAATTGAGTTTTTTATAGACAATGAACTAAAAAATCAAAAAGAGATGATAATTGGTGCAAACGAAAAAGATTATCATATTATAGGATTTAGTGTTTCTAATTTTAAAAATGAAAGATTTAAAGATTTAATTAGCGTAAAAGATGGAGATGTTTGTCCTTGTTGTAACGGAAAATTAAGCATTACAAAAGGGATTGAAGTCGGACATATATTTAAACTAGGAACTAGATATTCTAAGTCTTTAAATGCAACATTTCTAGATGAAAATGGAAAGTCTAAACCATTTATTATGGGGTGTTATGGTATAGGCGTTAGTAGGCTTATGGCAGTTGCTATTGAAAGCAAGTATGACGATAAAGGTTGTATATGGAATAAAGAAATTGCTCCATTTTCTATATGCATAATAATCTCAAACATAAAAGATGAAAATCAATTTAATTTTTCTTTAAATTTATATAAAAAATTAGGTGATTTGGGCATTGACGTTTTACTTGATGATAGAAATGAAAGATTTGGTGTCAAAATGAATGATTACGAATTAATAGGCATTCCTTATGCTGTAATAGTCGGTAAAAATCTTGTAAATAATGAGATTGAATTTATAGCAAGAGATGGTTTAATAAAAGAAAAAATATCAATCGATGATATTGTTGATAAGATAAAAACGGTTTTAAGATGAAAAAACTTCTATTACCTTATTTTGTATTTGAAATAATATTTGTTGTATTTTTTTTAAGTGAATATAGCTTTTTTATACTGTTTTTCGAAATTTTATTTAGTGCTATTATTGGTTATATTTTGATTACTAAATTTGGAGTTTTAAATATAACAAAAAATCTTACAAAGATATCTCCAAGTATTGTTTTTGGAAATCTTGGATTAGCAATTAGTGGAATGCTTTTAATGGTGCCAGGAATTTTATCAGATAGCGTTGGTGTTTTAATTATTTTTGTATCTTTAATTATGAAAATTATAAAAAAAGATAGGGATAAATTTAATAATACACAAAATAATACATATAATTATACAAAAAATGATGAAGTTATAGATGTAGAAATCATAGAAGAGGGTGAAAATTTATGGAAAAAATGATTATAGCTACCAGAAAAAGCGCTTTAGCTGTATGGCAAAGTGAATTTATAAAAAATGAAATTGAGAAAAAACATTTAATTCCAGTGGAATTGCAAGGTTTTAAAACAAAAGGCGATATTATACTCGATACGCCTCTTGCAAAAATTGGCGGAAAAGGACTTTTTACAAAAGAGCTTGAAATTAGTATGCTAAATGGCGAGAGTCATTTAGCGGTTCATAGTTTAAAAGATGTTCCAATGGAGTTTCCACAAGGCTTAATTTTAGCTGCTGTAAGTAAGCGTGAAATTCCAAACGATGCTCTATTGAGTGATAAATTTAGCTCTTTAAATGATCTTCCAAATGGCGCAAAAATAGGGACAACAAGTTTGAGACGAAAAATGCAACTTAGTATTTTAAGACCAGATTTGGAGATAATATCACTTCGAGGCAATGTAAATACAAGGATTAAAAAGCTAAAAGATGGTGAATTTGACGCTATTATTTTAGCTATGGCAGGGATTAAAAGAATAGGTATTGATAAAGAGGTTAGATATATTTATGAATTTTCCAAAGATGAGATGATACCTGCAATGGGGCAGGGGGTTTTGGGAATTGAGTGTTTAAACAAAGAGGAAATTTTAGAAAAAATTAGTTTTTTAAATGATAAAAATTCTTTTATAGAAACAACAATTGAGCGAGATTTTGTTAAAATTTTAGAAGGTGGATGTCAAGTTCCAATAGGAATTAATGCAGAAATAATTGGTGAAAATATAAAAATTCGTGCCATTATAGGGCTTATTGATGGAAGTAAATTTATAAAAGAAGAAAGAATTATAAAATTAAGTGATTATAAGAATGCTGGGGTTGATTTGGCTAATGAATTTATCAAAAAAGGGGCAAAAGAGCTTTTGAAAGAAGCTTCATTGATGGGGTAGAATTTTAGTAAAATTAAGGAGAGATAATGAGAAAAACTATAGAACTTTTAAAGCAAAATGATTTATTAAGAGTTATTGATGAACCTGTCGATATAGATAGAGAAATTGCTCATTTAAGCTATATAGAGGTTAAAAAAGATAATTCTAAAGCACTTCTTTTTACTAAACCATTTAGTAAAGATAGAGATTTTTATCCACCAATCCTAACTAATACTTTTGGTAGCTTTAAAGCTTTAAATTTAATCTTAGGAAGAGATGTTGAGGATGTAGCTGATGAAATTTCAAATCTCTTAAAGCCTAAAAATCCATTAAATTTAAAGGAAAAATTTGATTTCATTTCTTACCTCTTTAGTCTTAGGAAAATTTTTACAAAAAAATTAAAAACAAAGGGAATTTGCCAACAAAACGTAAAATTAAATGATGCGATAGATCTTTATGAGATGCCTCATCTTACAACCTGGGAAAAAGATGGTGGGGCATTTATTACAATGGGGCAAGTTTATACTAAAGATTTGGACGGAGATACTCAAAATTTAGGAATGTATAGACTTCAAATTTACTCTAAAAATGAAGTTGGAATGCACTGGCAAATTCATAAAGATGGTGCAAATTTTTTTAATAAATACAAAAAAGCTGGTAAAAAAATGCCTGTCTCAGTAGCAATTGGTGGCGATCCGCTTTATATTTGGTGTGGACAAGCACCTTTGCCACACGGTATTTTTGAACTTTTATTATATGGATTTATTAAAAAAACTCCAGCAAAATTGGTAAAAAGTATAACTAATGATATTTATATTCCGCACGATAGCGATTTTGTGATTGAGGGTTTTATCGATCCAAATGAGTTTAGAGATGAAGGACCATTTGGCGATCATACGGGATTTTATACGCCGATTTTGCCGTTTCCTGTGATGAGAGTTACAGCCATAACTCATAAAAATGATCCTATATACCACGCTACTGTTGTTGGAAAACCGCCTTTAGAAGATAAATATATGGGTTATGCAACCGAGAGGATATTTTTACCTCTTTTTAAAACAACTGCTCCTGATTTGATTGATTATAGAATGCCTGAAAATGGAGTTTTTCATAATCTTATTTTAGCGAAATTAGACGCTAAATTTCCATATCATGCAAGACAGATGATGCATGCATTTTGGGGGGTTGGACAGATGAGTTTTGTAAAACACGCTATTTTTGTAGATAAAAATGCTCCCAATTTAAATGACTATGAAAACTTAACCAGATATATTTTAAATAAAATCACGCCAAAAAGTTTGATTTTTAGCGAAGGTGTTTGCGATCAATTAGATCATGCTAGCCCAAATTCATGTTTTGGTGGAAAATTAGCAATTGATGCGAGTATAAATTTAGAACCTAAAGAGATTGAAATTTTAAGCGATGATGAGCTTTTGTCTAAATTTAGGAGTTTGGATAAAGATATAATTGACTTAAAACAGTATTTTTGCGATACAAAAAATCCAATAATTTTTATAAATTATGATAAAAATAGTTTTGTTAAAAATAGTTTTGAAAAGTTATTGAAATTTAGTCAAAATTTTAAAATTCTCATATTTTTTGATGTGAAAAATAATATAAATAACCTATATATGAGTATTTGGAGGCTTACTAATAACATTGATGCAAATAGAGATATTTTTATATCAGATGATCAAATTTGTATAGATGCTACTACTAAATTTGAGTGGGAAGGTTATGAAAGAGAGTGGCCAGAAGAGATAAATTGTTCAAAAAGTGTTATTAAAAATCTTATAGATAAACAACTTTTAGAAAATGATATAGAATTTTTTAATAAATTTGAAATTTTAGGCTAAATTGCAGTTTGGTTAGATTATGTTTTGGATATTTTAATATAAAAATTAAATAAATAAAATAAGTTGCAGTCTAATTGCAGTCTAATTTCTAATAAATTTAAAATATGATTGCAAAGATGAAAAATAAATATTAATTTTAGAAGATCTTTATCCAAATAGCTGAAATTTGTGATGTATTAAAAACGTTACATAATTTAACAGATAGCTAAATTTATTAAATTAATTTATAAAACTGCGAATTTTAATTAAATTTGATAAATTAAATTATGATGTTAAAATATTTGAAAGTAAGCTATTGCAAGAATGGTTTTTAAAATTTAAAGGCTTTTTTAGTCCTATAAATGACTTTTTTGTAGCTTAAAAAGTAAAAAATGTGATATAAAATATATTAGTGAGTAAAAATTTAGAATAAAATAAATTGACTTTTTTGAAATTTAGGGCTTATAAAAAGATGATTAATAGTTTGAGCGCTTGAAAATCAAAAAAGTGTTATTAAAATAAAATCTATAGAAATTGATAAATACAATAAATTTAAAAATATAAAAGCTTTTAAGGCTTTATAGGCAAGATTATTTAACTTTAAAAATAAAAAGCTAGTTGTTATTATTTTCAAGTAAATTTATCAAATATTTTTAGACTCAACGGAATTTAAACATATTTTTTTATTTTAATATAAGTGATATAAATATTTAGTATGATATTAAAACTAGAATTTTAAAATTTAAAAAATCTCTTAATTTCTCTAAATTTAGCCTAAATTAATATCATTTGCAAATTTATTTTGATTTTTAAGGCCGCTGTTTACAAAAAGAAATATATTCTTTTATGAGGTTTTAAGATTAAAATGTTTTATTATAAGCCCAAATTTTACTTAACTAGAAAAGAGATGTTTTTATAAAATAATTTTGACGCTTGCACTTTTTTAGCATTAAATTTGAATTTATTTAAAAATTTTTTATCAATTTTAAAGAAGTTTTCATATAATTTTAAGAGCAGATTAACTACTCTTAAATTTTTAAAATTTATAATTTAAACTGAGTGTAAAATTTCTAGGCTCGCCATAAAAATTTAATCTTGAAGCCATTCTAGTCATAGAATTTACAAAATATCTTTTATTAGTTATATTTTTTATAGCTAAATTTGCTTCAAAATTTTGATTAAATTTATAATTTATATTTGAATCAAATAACACATAAGCTCCTTGCGGTGATGATGCTAATGGTTTTTTATAGTAAGATAAAGTTTTGCTTTGATAACGTCCACCAAAACCGATTGTAAGTTTTTTAAAATCAGGAATTTGATAACTAAGATAGAATTTTAATATATGCTTTGGTAAAAACACATTTGCAAGTTCATTTTTGTTTTGTGAAACTTGACTCGGCCCTGTATAATAATTAGCTAAATATTTGCTTTTATTATACGTATATCCGATAAAGCCTTCTAAATTTTGACTCATTTGACCTGAAATTTCTAGCTCTACACCTCTAGTGCCAATTGAGCCATCATCAAGCCAAGAGCCAGTAGGCACACTCATAATAGCTCCATTTATAGGTTTATTATTAACTTCTGGTATTGCTTGATGTTTTCTTTTTGTTTGGAAAATGGATAGAGAAGTATTTAATTGTCTATCAAAAAACTCACCCTTTATTCCTGCTTCAAGGTTATATCCAATCATAGGTTTTACAAAAGAGTCATTACTTTTTTTATTGAGTTGAGGTTTAAAAATTTCAGCATAACTTGCATATAGCGAAAAATGCTCTAAAAAATCATAATTAATTCCTATATATGGAGTGATTTTATATTCTGAAAGATTGGATGAATTATTTTTAGTAAAGGGTTGTGGAATTTTCATACCTGAAAATAAATTTCTATTCATTAAATTTTTGGATCTATTTTTATACTCTATATCGCTAAATCTAGCACCAAATAAAAGATGCAAGTTATCGCTAAAATTTATTCTTGATCCAGCGGTGATGGATTTTTGTTTAATTTCTAAATTATACTTTCCATAGTTATTATCATTATGCCAATTTGGCTCATTTAAATAATTTTTATTAAATTTAAAAATATCAATCCCTTTAATATAAGGCGTTATGATATCACTTCCAGAAATTTTATCTTTTGAAAACTGAGTATTTATAAAAAAATCGTGATTTTGATTAAAAAGAGTATATTTCCCATCTAAAGAAATTTTAACGTTAATTTCATCACTTTTTGATTGAAACTTTTGCCTCATTCCCCAGCCGTTTGCGTTATTCCAAAACTGCCCAAATTTCATATCCATTTTACTTTTTGTATAATTAAAAGCTACCAGTAAAGACCAATCATCATTTAAAAAATACTCCAAGTCTCCAAAAATATTAACTTTTTTAAAAGATTCTCGATCCCACAAAGAGCCAAAATATTTACTTTTATCAAATTTTATCTCTTTGTTATTATGGTGAGTGCTAAGGCCATAAATATTTGGTGAATTTTTTGTTTTTTGATAGATTATGCCTAAATTTAAAATTTTATTTCTAGTAAAATCAGTCTCATACATAAGCCCTAAACTGTGCCTATCTCCATTTTCTTTATCTATAAAAGAGCCAAGTTTTGAAAGTGAACCTATAGCTCTAAGCCTTGAGTTATTGCTAAGTTTTCCATTTATATCAAAACTTCCCAAATATTTATCATAACTTCCAGCTTCCAAGCTTAAATTTGCTCCAAATTTTGCATCAGGTCTTTTTCTTCTTAAATTTATCGTTCCGCTAGGATTTGAATTTGATTGAGTAAGAGTAGCCAAGCCTCTTAAAATTTCAACTCTGTCATAAAATATAAGATCTGTTAATTCTTTTGCACTGTATAAAGGCAAAAAACCAGTAGATAAATCAATTGCAGGTGATGCAAAAGCTAAACTAAAAAGCCCATCTTCTTGGATGTTATCTATCTCAAAACCTCTTGAATAAAATCTGCTTCTAGAAACTCCTCCTATGTTTGCATTTTTAGAAATTCCATTTGCGTAACTCATTGCTTGCGATATATTGTGTAAATTTTGATCTTTAATGAGCTTATTGCTTATAATACTAATTGATTGTGGGGTTTGTTTTATAGAAAGCTCTAGTCCTGTTGCCGTACTTGTAAATGGAGCAGTGTATGATTTGCTCATTTCTTGCATTATGTAAGTTTTTACTTGAATTTTTTCGAGCTCTTTAGAATTAATTTGACTCATAAAAGGAATGGATACTGCAATAGTTAATGGTAAAATTTTATTCATTTTTTTCTCCTTTGAAAGTAATTCTAATATTGTATTTCAAAAAAAAAAAAAAACGCAATATAAATAAATAGTAAATTATATTAATGATATTTTATATTTTTAGGTGTATAAATTTATTTAAGCCCCTTTTTGGGCTTAAAATGTTGATAATCCAGCGATTAAAATAACCGATATAATAATAGGCAAGAAGTATTTTACATAATAAAACCATAATTTAATAAGCCAAGGTTTTGCATTGCTTCCTTGTTTAATCTCATATATAGCATCATCTTTTAAAACCCACCCTACATAAATAGCACAAAATAGGGCAGTTGCTACAAAAAATACATTTGCACTTATCCAATCAAATGCATCAAAAATATTTCTATTTAAGATTAAAATTTCACTCCACGGACCATAAGCTAAAATGGATGGTAAATTTCCAAAAATAAAAACGGTAAGAAGGGTTATAGTTGTTGATTTTGTGGTATTTAGTTTAAATTTATCTTGCACAACGCTAATAATTACTTGATAAAGAGTGATTGAGGTTGTAAGGGCAGCTACCATTAAAATCGTAAAAAATATGATAGCAAATATATTTGCAAAAGGTATGTTTGCAAAAGCTATCGGTAGTGTTTCAAATACCAGTTTTGGTCCGCTTGTCGGCTCCAATCCTGCAGTAAAAATGGCTGGAAATATCATAAATCCAGCCACAACTGCTATTATTGTGTTTATAATGCCTGTAATTGTTGCTGTTTGTATTAAATTTTCATTTTTATTTAAGTGGCTTGATAAAGTTATCATCACCCCGAATCCAAGAGACAGAGCAAAGAAAACTTGCCCTAAAACATCTATAAAAAGTTTTGGTGTTAATTTAGTAAAATCAACACCAAGATAAAATTTAATACCTTCGCTTGCTCCTTCTAAATTTAAATTTGCAATAACAACAATTAATAAGCATATAAAAAGCAAAGGCATTAAAAATTTAACAAATTTTTCAATACCTTCAATAATACCCTTTTTTAAAATATACCAATTTATCACAACAAAAATTAAAGTATAAAAACCAACTACGAGTGGGTTATTTTGTATTTGTTGTTGATAAAAATTTTGAGTGTAACTTTTTGTAACTAAATCAACATTGCTTAAATCGAAATTCAAGGTCGCGATATTTGCTATATATGTCATAACCCAACCGCCTAAAACCATATAATAAGCTAAAATTCCAAACGATCCAATAAGTCCTAAAAAACCTACTATTTTCCAAAATTTATTGATTTTTGTTCCATCCTTTTTATCTACCAAAAATGCATCTAAGCTATTTGTTGATGATCGCCTTCCTATTATATTTTCAACTAAAATCATAGGAATTCCTAAGATTATCATAGCTACGCAAAATAATAATACATAAGCTCCTCCACCATTTTCACCAACAAGATATGGAAATCTCCATGTACAACCAAAACCAATCGTAGCACCAGCTACCGTTAAAAGATAAGTTAATTTATTTGACCAAGTTTGTCTCATTTAAATCCTTTTTGTAAGATTTGTTAATTATATAAAAATAAAATATTATTTTTCAAAAAACTTCAAATTTACTCACTATTTTTATTATAAAATTTCAAATTTACTCAAAATTATAAAATTTAAGTATAGTTTTTATTACTAAAACAGCTTTTTATAATAGTTTCTAAATTTATTAATGAAATTTAATTTATTTATTTTTATACATTTACTCCACAGTTACACTTTTTGCTAAATTTCTAGGCATATCAACATCATTTCCAAGTCTAATTGAAATTTCTAAAGCAAAAATTTGCAAAATCACCATCATTTCAAAAAATTCACACATCGGATGATCATGAGTTGAAATTTTTATAAAATCATCAGCCAAGTCAAATTCGTCTGGACTAATTGCTAATACAAATCCATCTCTTGCTACAATCTCCTCAACATTACTTTTTGTCTTATCATAAAGTGTGGTTTTTGGAAGTAGTGCAATTGTAAAAAGTCTCTCATCCACCAGAGCTATTGGACCATGTTTCATTTCTCCGCTTGCGTATCCCTCAGCGTGTAAATAGCTTATTTCTTTTAACTTTAAAGCCCCTTCTAACGCCAAAGGATAAAAAATATCTCTTCCTATAAAGAAAAATCCATGTCCATAAAGATAGTGTTTTGAAATTCTATAAATTTTATCTTGCAATCCATCTTTTATACTTACTGCTTTTGGTATGTTAAGCAGTGCTTTTATTTCGTTTTCTAATTCATTATTAGATATTACTTTTTTATATTTAGCTAATTTTAAAACCACCATCCAAAGTGTTAAAACTTGAGTTGCAAAAGCTTTTGTGGATGCAACACCTTTTTCAATACCAGCTCTAGTTAAAATAACATTTTTTGCCAGTCGAACAATTGAACTATTATCTACATTGCAAATAGCTAGTGTTTTTAAACCAGCATTTTTAGCAATCTTTAAAGCCTCTAAAGTATCGGCTGTTTCGCCACTTTGAGATATAACGATAAACAGTGAGTTTTTATTTAAGAAAGAATTTTTATATCTAAATTCACTTGCTATTTCAACCTTAGCCCTGATTTTTGAAATTCTCTCAAAAAGATAACTAGCAGCTAAGGCCGCATGATAGCTTGTTCCGCATGCACACATAATAATCTCATCTATATTTTTAAATACATCATCATCTAACTCTTCAAAATAAATTTCATTTTCTTTCACTCTCCCCATAAGAGTTTCTGTGATTATGGTTGATTGCTCATAAATTTCTTTTTCCATAAAAAATCTAAAACCCTCTTTTTGTGCATAATTCTTATCTTTTGGTAAATTTTTAATTGCAGGATTTATTGTTTTTGCATTTTGAAAAAAATTAATCTCATTAAAAGATGCCACTCCATAAGTCATATCATCCAAATACACGCCATCATCTGCAAGTCCTATAATTGGAGCATCTGAAGAGCTGAAGATAATTTCGCCACTTGAACTCTTAGCTACTATTAAAGGAACTGAATTTTTAGCGAAGAAAATTTTATCAGGAGCTTTTTTTGTGATTAAAAGTATGGCAAATGAACCAACTAAATTTGATATAGTGGCTTCAAAAGCCTTAAAAACATCCTTTGTATCTTCGTAAAAATTTTCAAAAAGATGAACTATTACTTCAGTATCTGTTTGGCTTATAAATTTAACCCCTTTTTTCTCTAAAATTTGCTTGATTTCTTTATAATTTTCTATAATTCCATTGTGAGTTACAAAACTATATTTTCCTATATGAGGATGAGCGTTTATTTCGGTTGGTTTTCCATGAGTTGCCCATCTTGTATGACCTATGGCAACACCAAAACCATATGAATTAAAATTTTTTGTTTTCTCTTCTAAATTTGATAATTTTCCAACAGCTTTAAAATGGTTTATATCTTTTGAATTTTTATCCATAACAGCCAAACCCGAACTATCATAACCTCTATATTCTAGCTCTTTTAAACCGCTTATGATTAAATTTTTTTTCTCTTTATTTCCTATATATCCAACTATTCCGCACATATTTTACCTTGATTTTTAAATTTAATTTAGCAATTATATAATAATTTTATACAAATCAGTTAAAATTTCACAAAAATTTAAAATTTATCAAAATCAAAACTTTTTTTAAGTGCATAAAGTATATAATACTAAAACTTTAAAACTTTTTAACAACAAGAGGTAAGATGAATATTTTAGAAAAATTAAAAAATGATGTTAGATTGGATTATGAAGATGGATTAAAACTTTATGATTTAGATCTCTTTACTCTTGGTAAATTTGCAAACCAAAAAAGACAAAATTTAAATGATAAAAAAGTTTATTTTAATGTCAATCGCCACATCAATCCTACAAATTTATGTTCTGATGTGTGCTTATTTTGTGCTTTTTCTGCACATCGAAAAAATGATAAAGCCTACACTATGAGCCATGAAGATATTATAAAAATTGTTGATGATACGGTAAAAAGAGGCACAAAAGAGATTCATATCGTATCAGCACACAATAAAAATGTTTCATGGCAATGGTATTTAGAAATTTTTAAGATGATTAAAAATAAATATCCATTTTTGCATATTAAGGCTATGACTGCTGCTGAGGTTGATTTTTTAGCCAGAACAAATGGTTTTACATATAAAGAAGTATTAGAAAAGATGGCTGAATATGGTGTAAATTCAATGCCTGGAGGCGGAGCTGAAATCTTTAATGAAGAGGTGAGAAAGAGAATTTGCAATGGTAAAGTAAAAAGCCATGAATGGCTTGAAATTCATGAAACTTGGCACTCTATGGGATATGAAAGCAATGCTACTATGCTTTTTGGACATCTTGAAAGAAGAGATGATAGAATTGATCATATCTTAAGAATTAGAAATTCTCAAGATAAGGCACTAAAAAATAATAAAGGAGGTTTTAACGCTTTTATTCCACTTGTTTATCAAAGGAATAATAACTTTTTAAAAATAAAAAAATTTTTAGGTTCTGTTGAAATACTAAAAACTTTTGCAATCTCAAGATTATTGCTTGATAATGTTAAACATATCAAAGCATATTGGGCTACTTCAACTATAAATTTAGCTATGGTTGCACAAGAATTTGGTTGCGATGATTTGGATGGAACGATAGAAAAGGAGAGCATACAAAGTAGTGCTGGGGCGGTTAGTTCAAACGGACTTAATATGAAAGATTTTATAGACTTGATTAAAACCTCTGGATTGATTCCTGTCCAAAGAGATAGTTTATATAACGAAATAAAGGTTTATTGATGGATTTTTTTAAATTAAAAGAGTATAAGAGTAATATAAAAACTGAATTTAGTGCAGGTTTTACAACATTTTTAACTATGATGTATATAGTTCCAGTTAATGCAATTATTATGAGTAGAACAGGAATGCCAATGGAGGCTTTAATAACAGCAACTGCTTTTATTACTATATTTTCTACAATTTTAAATGGGCTTTTTTCAAATACGCCAATTGCTTTAAGCGTTGGAATGGGGCTTAATGCTTATTTTACATTTGGGCTTGTAGAAGGTATGGGAATTCCTTGGCAGACAGCTTTGGGGATTGTGTTTTTAAGTGGTCTTATATTTTTAATTTTATCTTTTACGAATTTCAGAATGTGGGTTTTAAGAAGCATACCGCTAGATTTAAGGCGTGCAATTAGTGCTGGAGTTGGTAGTTTTATAAGTTTTGTGGGATTAAAAGAGATGGGTATTATTGTAGATAGTAAAGCCACTTTAGTAACTCTTGGAAATTTCCACGACACAAACACAATAATAGGCGTTTTAGGATTAGCTATCGTTTTGATGTTTTGGTCTTTAAGAATAAAAGGTGCTTTTATAATTGCTGTTTTGCTTACTTCAATTATAGCTTGGATTTTAAAAATAACTCCATATCCTACTGAATTTTTTTCTTTACCTTCATCAATGTCGCCAATTTTCTTTAAACTTGATATAGCATCTGCTTTTAGTTTATCATTTGTTCCTGTTATTATAACTTTTTTTATAACTCAACTTTTTGATTCTATAGGTACTTCATCAGGCGTAGGGAATAGGGCAAAATTATTTGATAATGAAGAAGGTATGAGAAAATTTGAAAAAACCCTTGGTGTTGATGCCTTAGCTTCTACGAGTGGTGCGTTTTTTGGAGTTTCTACTACTACTGTTTTTGCAGAAAGTGCAAGTGGGGTTGAAGATGGCGGTAGAACAGGACTTACAGCAGTAGTTACTGGAGTTTGCTTTATTTTAACCTTATTTATGCTACCGCTTTTTAAAGCTATACCGCCAAATGCTATATATCCAGTTTTGGTTATGGTTGGAATTTTAATGTTTAGTGAGCTTGTTAATATAAATTTTAAAGATAGTGCCGTAAGTGTGGCCACATTTTTAATAGTTATGCTAATGCCATTAACGTATTCTATAACAACAGGGCTTGCATTTGGATTTATTGCATATTTTTTTATAAGAGTTGTAAAAAGAGAATTTAACTACATTAATACAGGCATTGTTATTTTAACTTTTATTAGCATTTTATCGTTTATTGTGAGGTAGATATGAGATATTATAATTATGAAGAATTTGATAAAGATATAAAAGAGCTAGCTATTCAAATTAGGGATGAATTTAATCCAGATGCTTTTGTGGCAATAGCTCGTGGTGGGCTTACGATAGGTCATTTTTTAGCGATTGCTTTTAAGAGCAGGAATTTATTTGCACTAAATTCAATCCATTATGATGATACCAAAAAGCTAGACACTATTGAAATTTTTAATATTCCTGATTTGAGTAAATTTAAAAAAGTTTTGATAGTTGATGATATAGTTGATAGTGGAGAGAGCATTGTTGAAATTTTAAAGACTTTAAGAAATTTATATCCAAATATTGAATTTAAAGTTGCAACTCTATTTTACAAACAAAAAGCTTTAATTAAACCAGAATTTAGTATAAAAGAAGCAAATGATTGGATAGTGTTTTTTTGGGATATTGAAATTTAATTTTTAAAGATTTGTAAAAATGTTTAAAAGCTTAGATGGTAAATTTTATATATTTTTACTTTTATTTTTTATGAATTTAGCCTTTTTAGCTTATGCTATTTTAAATTTAAGCATAAGCTATTATGAGGCTAAACTTTTTTATTATGATCATAATTTAATTTCACTTTTGATGAAAATTTCTTGTAAATTTTTAACTCAAAGCGATTTCGGTGTGAAATTTCCATTTTTGTTTTTGCATTTTATAAATTCTATCTTGATGTATAAAATTTCAAAATTTATTTTAAAAAGAAGAGAAGATAGATTAGTTTGTGTTTTTATTTATATGTTTTTACCAGGAGTAATGTCAAGTGCCATTGTGGCAAATATGGCAGGAATCACTATATTTTTTACTCTTTTATTTATATATCTTTTTGAGACAAAAAAATACTATTTATCTATTTTTATTCTCTTTATTACAGTTTTTATTGATAAAACTTTTACTATTTTATTTATTGGAGTGTTTTTTTACTCTATTTACAATAGCAAAAGAGAGTTGGCTTTTATATCTTTTATACTTTTAGTTATGAGTTTTCTTTTTTATGGTTTTGAAACAAGTGGCAAACCAAAAAGCTATTTTTTGGATACTTTAGGAGTTTATGCTGCTGTATTTTCGCCATTTATATTTTTATTTTTTGTATATGTTATGTATAGAATTTGGGTCAAAGATAGTAAAAATTTGATATGGTTTATAAGTATTAGTTCATTTTGTATTAGTTTATTGCTATCTTTAAGGCAAAAAATTTTGCTTGATGAGTTTTTACCATTTTGTGTGATTTCTATACCGCTTTTAGTAAAAACTTTTTATAGCTCATATAGGATTAGGCTTCCTAAATTTAGGATTAAGTATAAAATTTTAGCAATCTTTTTAATATCTAGCCTTCTAATAAATTCTATCTTAATTTCTTTTAATTCTAAATTGTATAAATTTTTTAAAAACAATCCCCAAAACCATTTCGCATATAAATTTGATATTGCAAAAGATTTAGCTGATAAATTAAAAAGCTTGAATATAAATAGTTTGATAGTTTTAGACGATGAATTGGCTCTTAGGCTTAAATTTTATGGTATAGAAGGCGGTGGAAATTATATTTTAAGCGAAGATAAAATTTATAAACCTAAATTTAAAATAACTATAAATAAAGGTGAAATTCAAATTGCAAATTTTTATATTTTATAAATTTTATGCTATAATTTGGAAAATTTTTAGCAAAGGTTAAATTTATGTTTTTTAAAAAAGCTTTTACCATGATAGAACTTATTTTTGTTATAATTGTTGTTGGAATTTTAGCCATAATTGCTATACCAAAACTAAAAAGAAATTCCGTATTAGAAGCAGCAGATCAAATCATATCTCACATTAGATATACACAACATCTTGCGATGATTGATCATAAATTTGATTCAAATGATCCTGAGTGGTATAAGGGCAGATGGACTATAGAATTTACTGCAAATCAAGATGTTATTGGAGATTGCGGTAAAAGCAATAATTGTCTTGCGTATCATATTTATAGCGATAAGCGAAGTAAGAAAAAAAAGAATATATTTAGCGGAAGCTTGGACTCTCCAGATGAGCCAGCAAAAGATCCTCAAAATCCAAGTAAATACCTAACTGCAGGTTGGAGTGGTGGAAAAACATCATATGAAGGTAGTTTTAACAAAAATTTAAATATTGAAAAAATATATGGTATTAATGATATTGAATTTAGCAAAAGTTGCGGTGGTGGCAAAAAAAATAATAAAAAAAATAAATCAATCTCTTTTGATGAAAAGGGTCGCCCTATGCAAAAAGCTAGCAATGGAAAAAAACCATCAGATCAATATTTAAAAGAAGAATGTAATATAACAATTTTTAGCGATAAAAAGTCTGCTGTAATAACCATATATCCAGAAACAGGGTATGTAAAATTAACAAAAAAACCATAAAATTTAGATTTTGTTTGTTTGTGAAAATTTTTTTTAATTTTTTCTCAAAC
>NZ_VWSJ01000049.1 GCF_009690845.1 Campylobacter portucalensis | reverse complement strand
TTTATGGCTCAAGTTTATTATAATTTTGAGCCATATTTATAAATTTATGCTTATTGTGTTGGTTAAATTAATTATAAATTTAACTCTTTATGTTAACTATTAAAATCTAAACTCTACGTTAAATCCTGTGCTTAAGCCTCTTTTTTTGCCACTTAAGCCTTGAATTTGCAAATCAAAAATCAAAGGCGTAAAAGGTGTAAATTTAAGTCCAAGTTCTCCTGAAATGGTGTTTCCTTTTAAGCTTGGTGATTGGATTGATTTTTGCTTAGTTAAGTTTGTGGCTTTTACTTTTGAAGCAAATTCTCTCTCAAATGAAGCCCCTAAATACGCAGTTAGTGAGTCTGTTAGAGGTTTTGAGTATCTTGCTCCCATTTTGGCTCTGATTGAGTTTGTGGAATGGAATTTTATCTCATCGCTGGATAATTTTATTTTGTCTGAATTTAAGCGAGTTAGGTATAAATTTGTG
>NZ_VWSJ01000048.1 GCF_009690845.1 Campylobacter portucalensis | reverse complement strand
TATTTATCTTAGTTTGTTTATTAAATTTAATAGATAAAAATCTATTTTATTTATTTGGGTTTGTTATTAAATTTATAAAAGCCTTGATTTAGGAAGTTGTGGATTGTTGCTTATTTATAGTTATTGGGTTTAGTTATAAATTTAACTCTTTATTTATGGCTCAAGTTTGGTTATAAATTTAAAAATTTCATTACTTGATTATAAATTTAAACATATGTTTTTATGATCCAAAATAGGATATAAGATTTAATCTTGAGTTTGAAATTCTTAGGTTTAGCTATAAATTTAACTCTTTATTTTATGGCTCAAGTTTATTAT
>NZ_VWSJ01000047.1 GCF_009690845.1 Campylobacter portucalensis | reverse complement strand
TATTTATCTTAGTTTGTTTATTGAATTTACTAGATAAAAATCTATTTTGTTTATTTGAGTTTGTTATTAAATTTATAAAAGCCTTGATTTAGGAAGTTGTGGATTGTTGCTTATTTATAGTTATTGGGTTTAGTTATAAATTTAACTCTTTAATGACCTAAATTTGATTATAAATTTATCTTTTAATAGCATAAAATAACTCCTTGTTATTTTAATAATCTAACTTTGATTATAAATGTTTTTATGATCCAAAATAGGATATAAAATTTAATCTTGAGTTTGAAATTCTTAGGTTTAGTTATAAATTTAACTCTTTATTTATGGCTCAAGTTTATTATA
>NZ_VWSJ01000046.1 GCF_009690845.1 Campylobacter portucalensis | reverse complement strand
TTTATATTAGTTTAATACGGCTTATTTATCTTAGTTTGTTTATTGAATTTACTAGATAAAAATCTATTTTGTTTATTTGGGTTTGTTATTAAATTTATAAAAGCCTTGATTTAGGCAGTTGTGGATTGTTGCTTATTTATGGTTATTGGGTTTAGTTATAAATTTAACTCTTTATTTTATGGCTCAAGTTTGGTTATAAATTTAAAAATTTCATTACTTGATTATAAATTTAAACATATGTTTTTATGATTCAAAATAGGATATAAAATTTAATCTTGAGTTTGAAATTCTTAGGTTTAGTTATAAATTTAACTCTTTATTTTATGGCTCAAGTTTATTATAATTTTGAGCCATATTTATAAATTTATGCTTATTGTGTTGGTTAAATTAATTATAAATTTAACTCTTTATGTTCACTATTAAAATCTAAACTCTACGTTAAATCCTGTGCTTAAGCCTCTTTTTTTGCCACTTAAGCCTTGAATTTGCAAATCAAAAATCAAAGGCGTAAAAGGTGTAAATTTAAGTCCAAGTTCTCCTGAAATTGTGTTTCCTTTTAAGCTTGGTGATTGGATTGATTTTTGCTTAGTTAAGTTTGTGGCTTTTACTTTTGAGGCAAATTCTCTCTCAAATGAAGCCCCTAAATACGCAGTTAGTGAGTCTGTTAGAGGTTTTGAGTATCTTGCTCCCATTTTGGCCCTGATTGAGTTTGTGGAATGGAATTTTATCTCATCACTGGATAATTTTATTTTGTCTGAATTTAGGCGAGTTAGGTATAAATTTGTG
>NZ_VWSJ01000045.1 GCF_009690845.1 Campylobacter portucalensis | reverse complement strand
TTAAAGTGATTAAAATTAATAAATTTAAAAGGAGTTAGCAAATATAAAAGATAAAATAAGATAGAAGAGAAATTACGCATTATAAATTTGGATCTATTTATTTAAATTTATAGTTTTTGTATCATTTGTAAATATAAGTTTCAATACATTGAAGTTTATCGATTGATTGTGGTTAAATTGATTTAAATTTGTAAATAAATTTGATAATTTAATAACATAGCTATAGAAACGATTAAGATAGCTAAATTTAGCCATATTGAAAAGTATCAAAATCTTTTGTTTATAAATAGTTTTAAGATAAGTAAATTTGAGCTTATAAAAATATAAAAAGATTAGATCTTCTCTGTAAATAAAATTTGTTAGAGAAAATCTTTTTATATCAAACCAAATTTAAACTAAAGCCTCTTTTAGCACATCTTCTATACTATCAACGGCTATAATTTCTAAATCATCTTTTACTATATTTGGTATATCGATTAAATCTCTTTCAAAATTTTTACGTGGGATAAGAGCTTTTTTCACCCCTGCTTTATGTGCTGCTATTAGCTTTTCTTTTAAACCGCCTATTGCTAAAACTTTACCTCTTAATGTTATCTCTCCTGTCATAGCTACATCTGATTTTACTTTTTTATCGCACAAGATCGAAGCTATTGCTGTTGCTATTGTTATACCAGCACTAGGACCATCTTTTGGTGTGGCACCTTCAGGAACATGTATATGCAGGTCATAATCTTTATAAATTTGATCTTTAGAGTTATTTTTAGGTGCAATCTTTTTTTCATCTATTAAAACTTTTACTACACTAAAAGCTATTTTAGCTGATTCTTTCATTATATCACCAAGTTGGCCAGTTATTTCAAGAAGGCCTTTTCCTTTTATTTTTATAGCTTCTATCTTTAACACGTCTCCACCAACCATAGTCCAAGCTAACCCATTTACAAGACCTATACTATCTTTTTTATCGATAATATCTATCTCAAATACTTTTTTATCTAGAAATTCACTTAAATTTTTACTAGTAATTGAGGTTTTTTCTTTGCTATTTAAAATTTTAATCGCTACTTTTCTTAAGATATCGGCTATTTTTCTCCTTAGATTTCTGACGCCACTCTCTCTTGTATAGTCGCTAATTATAAGCTTTAAAGCACTTTCATTTATACTAACGTCACTAGCTTTTAATCCATGTTTTTTTAGTTCTTGTGGTAAGAGATATTTTTTGGCTATTTCTAGCTTTTCTTGTGGTGTGTATGAGCTTAAAAAAATAAACTCCATCCTATCTCTAAGCGGAGCAGGTATATTATTTACATCATTAGCCGTAGCTATAAATATAATCTTACTTAAATCAATATTAAAATTTAAATAGTAATCTCTAAATTCTCTATTTTGTTCTGGATCTAAAATTTCAAGTAATACAGCTGTAGGGTCGCCTCTAAAACTTCTAGCTATTTTATCTATCTCATCTAAAACTATAACAGGATTCATCTGTTTAGCGTCTATTAGACCTTGAACTATTCTTCCAGGCATTGAACCAAGATAAGTTCTTCTGTGTCCTCGAAGTTCATTTACATCTTCAAGTCCGCCAAGAGCTACTCTTATAAGTTCTCTTTTTAGAGCTTTTGCTACTGAATTTGCAAGGCTAGTCTTACCAACACCAGGAGGTCCTGCAAAACATAAAATAATTCCATTATTTACCCTATCTTCAAACCCTCTTAGTTCTAAAAGTTCTCTTAGTCCAAAATACTCAACCACTCTTTGTTTTGGTTTTTCTAAACCATAATGATCTAAATTTAGCTGTTTTTCTACATCTTTTATGGATGATTTTTTTTTAGAGGTTTTTTCAAATGGCACTTCTAAAACCCAGTCAAGATAGCTTTGCACAACAGAAGCATCAGATGAATCAGAGTGTAGTCTTGTAAATTTATCTATTTGTTTTTTAATCTCTTTGAAAGCTTCACTGCTTATAAAATTCTTTTTTATTTCTAGCTTTTTTTTATATTCATTTATCTCTTTTTCTTTATCGTTTTCACTACCAAGTTCTTTTTGGATTTGTTTTAATTGCTCTTTTAAAAAATACTCTTTATTATTTTTTTCTATTTTTGAATGAACTTTATGTTTTATCTCTTTTTCTAATTTTAAAGTTTCTATTTCTTGACTTATATAATCAATCACATCAAAAAATTTCTCTTCTAAATTTTGCTTTATAAAAAAATTATAAGCTAAATCTTTAGGTAGCCTTAAAAAACTCAAAATCAAATCTATTGTTCTTTGAGGCTCTATGCTATTTTCCATAGCTTTTATGAGATCGTTTGGCATATTGTTTGACATTGATGATAGAATTTTAACTTTTTGTTTTAAAACATTTAAAAGTGCTTCTAACTTATCTTTTTGTGGAAAAATCTCTTCAAAAATTTCTATTTCGCAAGTTAAAGGCTCATTAGATACCATATTTAATATTTTAGCCCTATAAGCCCCTTGAAATAGTATTTTAATCTTACCATCAGGAAGTGAAATTTTACGCATTATATTTCCAACAACCCCAGCCTTATAAATGCAATTATATAAATCTTCTTCTACATCATCTTTTTTTGTAGCTATTAAGATCATACTTTCATTCTTAATAGCCAATTCCAACGCTTCTATATTTTCTTTGCTATTTAAAATAATAGGCGTTACCATAAATGGATACAAAAACACTTCATCTTCTATTATAATCGGCAAAATTTTTTTCATATTCTTCACTTTTACTCAAAAAATTTTCTATACCAAGGTAAATCAGGCGGTACCAAATTTGCATCACTAAGCGATGAATTTTCAAGTTTTTTTCTGTAAATTTCAGCAGAAATGTCTCTATTTGTTCTTTCATATAAATTTGCTATATCTTCATTTAGATGATAAAGTGCTAGTTTAAATTTAATCAACATCGTCTCTAAAAGCGGTCGATATTGTGTTTTTGGATATTGGATTAAAAAATTATTTATCTCTATAATACTATTTTGCATTAAATTTTGATTTCTGTTTGGTTGTTTAAATGAGTCGTAATTTGCTTTTATTTTTAAAAATTGAGCATATTCTATCTTATCTCTTGTTCCAAATTTTCGTATATACTCATTTAAAAAACTATTAGCCAAAATATAATCATCTTCTTGCATATGCGCAATAGCCAGTATTAGCAATGTATTTTCTAGCAAAGGTGAAGCTATATGTTCACTTGAGAATTGAGCATATTTAGAATCAGCAGCCTTTAAGTCGTTGGATTTTATATCTTTCATAATCTTGTCATACCAGACATTGGGTGGTAGATTATAAGCTTTATTCGATTTTGACGAACAACCACTTAAAATCATAGCCACTAAAATAGCACTCATAATTTTATGATGGATTTTCATAGATTTTCCTTGATAATAATTTTAAAAACGTAATTTTACAATTTTAGACTTAATAAATAGCTAAATTTGTAAATATTTTTAAAATATACTAATAAATTTAAATTTTTATCTATTTTTTCTAAAAAATATAGTATAATTTTGAAATTATTTAAAATTTTACAGGAAAAATGATGAAAAAAGGTTTTTCTCTTATAGAGCTTGTTTTATCTATAGTGATAATAGGAATTTCGGTTTCAGTTTTACCAAATGTTATTGCACAAACAAATAAATTAAATATAACAGCCCTCGAGCAGTCATTGCTATATGATGCAAAAACGCTATCAAAAATTATCTTATCTAAACCTTGGGATAGTAAAATAGTTTGTGAAACAAAAGCAACATCTGATTATTATGTAGGTATTTATCAAACCGATGATACTACCATTAGTGATTTAAAAATTTCAAGACCCGGAATTTTAGATGCTTCTAATAGAGAAGCTGTTAAACCTTGGATTAAAGCTAGTAGTGTAGGTGATTTTAACAGCACAAGTAGTAGTTGTGGCAGTTATAATGACAAAAGACAAGATATAGATGATTATAATGGCATAAGCATAGAACAACAAGCTTATGTTAGCAGCTCTTTAATAAATTCAAAAACTACAGTATCGGTTAAATATGAAAAATCTACCAACAAAGGAATAATTGAATTACAAGACGATAGCGGCATTCGTGATATTAAAAAGATAGAAGTAACTTCTGAAGATAGGGATAATCCTAAGTATAAAATTAAGTTGGTTTATTATTTAGCCAATGTAGGAGAACCAAAGCAAATTCCTACGGCAAAGTGGAAATAAGGAAAAATTATGAAAAAAGCTTTTACTCTCATTGAACTTTTATTTGTAATTGTAGTTTTAAGCATTTTATCTCTTATTGGAACAGATATTTATTTAAATGTTTATAAAAATTATGCATATTCTAAGTCTATAAACGCCCTAGAAACAAAAGCATCTAATGCTGTAGAGCAAATAGCAACAAGACTTTCTTATAGAATTCCACAAACCACAATAGCTCGAGAAGCAATAGGTGGGGATATGCAGTTTATAGATCTTGGTGACGATAGACATAAAATTTTAGAATGGTATGGCATAAGTGTTGAGAGTCAAAATATACATAGAAATAAAGGTGTAGATAAAGGCAGTTGGATTATTGCAGGCTGGAGTGGTTTTATAGATATAAATAGATCTGGAGTATTTCGCTCAATTGGAAGTAAATTGGAAAGAGCAGGAAAAATTATAGATGATTTATACTCTCCAGTGCCAGATGGAAAAAATAATTTAGCTATAATCTTTATAGGTGGAGAGCATGCAATAAGCCCTGAAGATTACGGTTATACAGGTGATAAAACAAAAGTAAATCACAAAGTCGTTGCAGTGGTTGATCTTAGCGGACAAAGAGATTTTAATGTTAAAAATTTTTCATCGGGTGCTACTATTACTGAGAGATACTATCTCTCACATACTGCTTATGCTATAGTTCCGGGTAAAAAAGATGCAACAACTGGATTATTTGATATCTATCTTTATTATAATTACAGACCTTGGCTTGGAGAGACTTATCTACAAGGAAAACATGAACTTTTGATTGAAAATGCCACTCAGTTTAAATTTAGAGGAAATAACGGAAATATTGAGTTTGAATTATGCGTTCAAGATTTAAATATGCCAAAAAAGGCAAAAAAAGATAAATTCATAATATGCAAAAAAGAGGCGGTGTTCTAATGAAAAATGGGTTTAGTTTGATAATGGCTATAATGTTTATCCTAATTGTTTCTACTCTTGGTTTGATGGCTCTTAGATTTTCCACCCTAACTGTCAAGCAAAACACAAACTCATATCTAAAAACCCAAGCAGAGCTACTTGCTATAAGTGCAGCAGAAATAGCACTTTTAGAAATGCAAAAGACCAATTATACAAAAAAATGCTTAGACGGTATCGATATAGAATATGGTATTTTAAAGGCTACGGTTAAAATTTCATATTTCGATCAAGACTTAAAAAGCTTATGCACAGAAAAAAAGATGATGGATCAAGGTGTGGAGCCTTTAACTAGTAAAAAACCAGGCACTAATGATAATGTCGCGATGTTTGATATCGTAGTTGAAAGTAAAGATAAAAATTTAACTGGTCCTATTCGTTTTCATAAACAAACCGTACAAAGACCATAACAAAGGAGATAAAATGAACACAACTATCACAGGAAAGCAGTTTGAATTAACCGAACCTATAAAAAACTACATCCAAAGATCTTTTGAAAGTTTAGAGAAATATAATCTCAACATCATATCAGCTAGATGCGTCATCTCTGCTGATGAAAAACACGGAAAAAAAGGCTTTATAGTTGATTTATCTATAAATTTAGCAGGAAAAAACACTATCGTTATTACACATAAAGACAAGGATTTATACGCTGCTATTGATGATATATCTTCAAGAGCTTCTAAAGTTTTAAGAAGAGAGCACGATAAAAATACCACTCATAAAAATAAAGACGAAGCAAAAGAGGTGATTTTAGATCAAGAGTTAAATATAGAAAGTCAAGTAGATGAAATAGTTCCAATGGAGTTGGATACATATAAACCATTAGAAATTGACGAAGCTTTAAAAATTTTAAAAGAGAGTAAAGATCAATTTTTGGTATTTAACGATGTCAACGCTAAAATGCGTGTTATTTATAAGAAAAAAGATTCAAAATTTGGTCTATTTTAACGGAGGTTAAACATGAAAAAGTTTTTTAAAATT
>NZ_VWSJ01000044.1 GCF_009690845.1 Campylobacter portucalensis | reverse complement strand
CTCTGCCTTTACCGTCAGAGTCTTCGATAATATCTCCGTCTCCTGCTTTGTAGGTATCATTACCTGAGCCACCATATAGTTTATCGCTTCCATCACCACCATCTAGTATATCATCTCCATTGCCACCTTTTAAAATATCATCTTTGTTTGTGCCAGTAATAGTGTCATCGCCGTCGCCACCTATATAGTGAATTCCGTTTTTAATATATTTTTTAAAGTGATTTAAAAGTATTTGTGGAATTTTTATATTATAACCTTTGACTTTCAACTCTATATCTTGCGAAAAATCAAAATTCTTTGCTTTTGTTCCACTTATAGGATCTTTGTCATTACTTCCAAATATTACCAGTTTATTGTTTTCATCAAGGTAATCAATTACGCCTGATGGTATAATATCTGTCAAAAAATCCCAATAAAATTTTAGATAAGCTTCCCACCCGTCAGTATCTTTAAGTGTTTCTTCTATATTATTTTTATTAAATTCTTCTAAGCTATTGGTGTTTTTATAATCATTTGCTGTTATTGTTCCACTATTTAACTTTACGCCGCCGCCAAAATCTAATTTAACTGTTTTACCAATACCATTAGGGTCTGCAACCTGTTTTAAAATTTGATTTACCAAACTACTACCGCTGCCGCCTACAAAATCAAAATCTCCACCATCTTTGCCTATTATATATTCAACATTTTCAATTCTGAGTGGATTTAAATTTTCGTCTAAAACATAACGAATTTTATTTGTATCCAATCTTACATCAATAGTTCCAAAAACAAAGGCTAATTTTGCGAAATCCGGATTACTTAAATTCCTATTATAAAATGATATACTTGTTTCTGTATTTTTTGCATTATTTAAAATAATATCACTTGCACCATGATAAAATAAATTGGCAAATTGTTCTTGCGTAAGATAATATTCTCCATTTTTAAATTCGACAGGAGAATTTACATTTGTCCAAATTAAATTATTGCCATTTTTTGTCTTTCCACTAAAAAATGTTTCAAATAATCTAAAATCTTTGGCATTTATAAAATTACCAACTTTTTGCAAAAAGCTTGTTTTGTCAATTTTTAAAGTAATATTTTCTTATCTATCTATCCATTTTTCATCTGCTATTTTATCTCTTGGTGGTTGAGAATTTTGTCCCCAAATATACCAGCTTAAAACTTCTGTTGCATAATCGCCACTTAAATTTAATATTGTTGTCATTTTTTATCCTTTTTATTGAAATGTTTATTAAAATTTGTTTTTAAAAAATTTATTAAGCCTTTCAGCCACCTTTTGCTTCTCTTGCCATGATAAATTCATTTTCTATATCGTAATTTATATTTCCACAATTATCTATTTTTACATTGGGATAGCTTTTATTGCTTTTGACTAATTTTGATTTTTCCAGTTCATACTTTTCCTTTTCTTTATCGTAAAATATATCTCGCATAAAATTATTGTATTTACTAAAACTATAATCAAAATAAAATTTATATCCACCGACAAGTTTATCATTTTCAAAAATCGCAACATTATCTAATAAAATTTTACTATTCCAAAGTCCGTATGTAACAAATAAAATAGGTTTGTCAAATCCTGCCGTTATATTTCCAAAATTATTAAAATTAATATTTATATATTTCATTGGATTAATTTTTATAATTTTTAATTTTTCAAACAACAATTTACTCGTAGCTTTTTCTCTTATATTTAAATCATAATCAGTATTTTCCACTGGTATATATAAATCCATATAATAATTTTTAATTTTTTCCAACCAATTATTTAAATTTATTTCACTATCTAATTCATAATATCCAATTTCCATTTCGCTTTTCCACCTAGAACCATAATTGTCGGCTCTCCACTCATCAATCATTTTATCGATTTTAAGCTGTTTGTCCAAATACTCCCCAATAGCCCTTTTATACAGCTCTTCTTTATCCAAAATTTTATTTTCAGCCAAACAATAACCCTGATTATATTTGTTATAATCCCATAAATGCACTATTTCAAAGCCATATTTTTTAGAATAATTCGGCACGGTTCTAATAAAACTAACACATAAAATTATTACTACTGCAAAAATAATCCAACAGATTTTTTTAAATTTGCTATCAAATAGCATTTTAAATAAATGTTTTATTTGTAGCTTAAAATTATGCAATAATTTAAAACAAGCATAGAAAAAATTGTAAAATATATCTTTCACTTTCATTTCCTTTCAAATACCGACAGAGTCAGTATTATACAAAAAAGAAAAAAACAAATCAAGCTTAAATTTGTATGTTTTAGTTTCGCAGAACAGGATGTCCTTTTCCACTAAATTTTATATTTATCAAATTCATCATTTTCAATCCGTTGATTAATCATTGTGGTATAAAAAACCTACCATACGATACTTACCTTTCCAAATTCGAAAACCAACTCCAAAATTTTATTAAATTTTCATTTAATTCATAACCTGCAACTGAATATGTGTTTCTAGGACTTAATGAAGCCATTGCGTTCTCCTTTTATTAAATAATAAGTCTCGATTTTCTTTATCAAAAAAGAAAGTTCTTAGACATTTTACATTGTCAAAATCATAATAATCTACTGGATTATTAGGAAAATCATTTTCCAAATATATATCCATAAAACTAACTAAATTTATAACTTTAAAAATATAATCTTTGCCTTTGTAATTTATTATGTCGTAATATACTCCGTCATTATCAGGATTTATTCCAGCTGTTTTACTTAAAATTTTTCTATCTTTTAAAATGTCAAAATCTTTCTTCAAAGCTGATTTGCACATATCGTTATTTAAAATATATCCTGCTTTTAAAATTTGTACTGGCTTGGGATTTAGCACATATTTTGGATCATGATAATTTTGAAACAAAAGTAAGTTATTTTCTCCTAATAAATTTGTTTTATATAAAGTATAAGATATAGGCTTTATCATATTATCGGTGCGAGAGTCTAATTCAATGCCATCATAACGATAAACATTAAAAAACAAATCCATTCCCATATCATAACAATACCCCATAGTTTTTTTGAATTTTTCATCTTCATAAAAAACATTTTTACTTATAGGTTCTTTTATTTTTATATTTTTAAAATTCTTCAAATCATCGAAAAACACACTACAAAAATCATTATTTTCTTTTTTGAGCTTGGATAATTTATTTTGATAGGTTTTATTATCATCTGTAGTTGTTTTTATGGCTTGTAATAATTCATTTTCATTGTTATATGACAAACGCTTAAAATTTAATGGAGCCACTATTTGTTCATCGTTAAACGAACTAACTTTGTCATAATGTAAATTTGAGAATTTAAGTGCTTTGATTATTTCTTCTAATTCTTGTGACATATTTTCTGCGTATAAAAATGTAATGGAAATTAAAAATAAAAATATCGTCTTTATATTCATTTTGTTCCTTCTCCGAAATCTTACCAGCTTTTAGCTGAATTTATATTAAAAAAAACTATAATTTTATATTAAATTACTCACTTCCGATTTCGCTCTCACCCGTAAATCTGCAAATTTGATGAGCTGTTTTGTATATCAGCGAATGAAAAGCCGTCAAATTGGGAATCGTTCGAGCCATTTAGAGCATAAAAATCTTGAATGATTTTGTTGATTTGGGCATCTGAAATAAAATCACTTTCATTATCTAAATTTGAATTAAATTTAGCTGTATTTTGGCTAGGTAAATTTAATGGTTTGGCGATGTTTTCAATTATATTTGAGTTAAATTTGTTTGAAATGTCGTTGTATGTTATTTTATTCCATTTGTTTGTGATAAATT
>NZ_VWSJ01000043.1:1622-3632 GCF_009690845.1 Campylobacter portucalensis | reverse complement strand
GGAAAGAAGTTGGAAAATACAAATAAACATACAAAATTAGAAAAACTTTTTTTGAATAAATTTTTTCAAGCTCTCTTCCTTATATTTTTATTTTTTTTATTTGCTGATTGCTATCAAATTTTATTTTCTAGTATAGATAGTGTGTTGCTTATTTTAAAACAAATACCTAATAACAATTTACAGGCTTTATTATTAACATATTCGACAATGTTATTTATTGGACAAGATGCTGATTTAAATAATATGGCTGATGCTGCTGGTGTTGCAGGTGCTGCTTTGCTTGTAAATATTTTTATTGTTTTTTTGCTTATTTGCGTTAGTATCAGATATGTTTTTCGCCAGACAAAAAGATTTGCGTTGCAAAAAAAGAATTTTGACAATTTATTTTATATATTATTTTGTCTGTGCGTATATTCTGTATGCATAGTAACAATCATAAACACAAAATTTGTCTTTATACACTTTTTTAATCTTGCGGATTTTAGCATTTCAAAAATGCTTATTTCAATTACTATTGCATTAATTGTAACTTTTATTTTTAATAAATTTACAAAATTCACTTTAAAGGATAAAAAATGACAAATTTTCATGAAATATATGATAATTTGACTGAAAGCCAAAAAAGGTTTTTAAATAATGTATTTGATGAAGCAAATACATTAAAAAACAGCAACCTTAGTAGCGATGAGACTTTAAAAAAATTTGCTGATAAGGTCAGGACAGGACAAGATTGGGACGCTAAAAATAAAACTGGCGACAAGGCATTAACCGAGGGCAAAATTAGTAATGAATATTTGGGCAATTTTGCCTACGGTATGGCAGGGACAATACTAGGAATAGACCCAAAATTTTTAATAGCCGGTGCAGCTGCACAACAACAAATGAAAAATAACGATGATGATTATAATGGCGAAGGAAATAGCCAGTTTAATTTAGGATTAGGTATTATAAATGAATATTTTGAAGGAGTAAAAGCCGATATTACAAATAGATTTGAGCATAATCCATTAAACTATGGGCAAGGAGACAATCCTAGTGATTCTCAAAAAATTTTAGATGGAATAAATTTAGCCAAAGTTATGGGGTATGAAACAAATATTGGTCTTAATGATGCTATCTCTGGAACAGTATTTAATTTTTTGGGTAATTCATTTAATGCAATCGAAAATGAATTAGGAGCTTTTATAGATAAATATAACGATAGTTTTAAAAATTTTGCCAATACGCTTGGCAATTTCCTAGATTTCATAGCCCCACAATGGCTAAAAGATATTATTATCGACCTTTACGACCCAATCACCCTTGATTTAGACAATGATGGAGCAATCTCTTTAATCGCTGATAAAACAGGCTCGGCGTATTTCGACCACGATTGCGACGGAGTGGCATTTAGAAGCTCTTGGGTAAGTCCAAATGATGGAATTTTGGTATTTGATAGAAATAATAATGGTTTGATTGATAACGGCTCAGAACTTTTTGGAAATTTCACTCCACTTTCAAACAGCACAGCAAATTCAAATTTAGCCATAGACGGCTTTAATGCCCTATCTGACTTTGACACTAACAATGACGGCATTATTTCAAATTTAGATGAAAACTTTGACAAACTCCAAATTTGGCAAGACCATAATTCAGACGGAATTACCGATGACGGCGAATTAAAATCTCTAAGCGAACTCGGCATTGAAAGCTTAAATTTAAAGACCACGCAAACAAATTTAAATCTTGGCAACGGCAATTCTCAAATCTCACAAAGCACATTTACAAAAAATGACGGCACAACAAGCCTAATGGCTGATTTAAATTTCAATGTCGATACAATCAATCGCAAATTTGTTGATGAAAGCGAAATAAATTTAACAGCCAATGACTTAAAAAGACCAAATTTAAAAGGCACAGGATTTTTAAGAGACTTAAGAATAGCAGCAGCCACAAACGAAAATCTCGCAAATTTACTTAAAACTTACTCAGTCGCCACAACCAAACAAGAACAAATAAATTTGCTTGATA
>NZ_VWSJ01000043.1:0-1613 GCF_009690845.1 Campylobacter portucalensis | reverse complement strand
ACGAGATTTAAATTTATAAATTAGCTTTGCTTAACTATATATAGTTTAAATAATAATTAAAGCAATATTTTGTAGAATTTTGAAGTTGAAAAATAAAAGGGAAGTAAATTTGAAAAATATTACAACTATTATATTGATTTTGGCAGCTGGATTGATACTTTATATAATCTTAACTTCGCCATTTTTAAATCCATCTCATAAGCTTTATGAATATACAACTATTGTTAAAAACGATAAAATGATGATTTTAGATACAAATATTACTGTTAGTAAAGGCGATTTGTTCGTATCTGATGAAAAATATTTTGATTTTGATTTGATTTGTTTAAAAGACGATAAAACAAAATGCAAAAACGATAAAATAGTAATAAGTGTAGAAATAGCACCACTAAACAAAAAGCAAAATGAGTGGAAATATTTCAAAGGCAATGATACAAGTTTATACTACGAAAACGCAAGAATATTAAATGCTGATAAATTTAGCATTATTGCAGATCTTTCCAAATATAATTTTTCAAATAAAATGCACGAAAGTTTTAAAAAAATTACAAGAATTGAGCTATCAAAAGGCAAATATAATATAAAAGTAAATTTGCTCGAATACAAAAAAACTGATATTTCAATGGTATATTTAAAAATCAACGAAAAATGGAAAAAACAATTACTGACATTTTAATTTAAAGGATAAAATATGGCGACATATACACTTACTATAAATATAGAAGCAGCTTTGACAGCACACATAGGAGATAGTGGCAATACTAGTATTTCACCAGCTGGACATATGTGGTATAGTGTGCAAAAAGACAATGAAAAACCAAAAGAATTTGGTTTCGCTTCTGTTAGCGGTAAGCCATTTGATAGTGGCAGAATTGCAACAAATGATGGACAAGCTTATGTCGGAAATCCAGCGTATTCTAGGACTATTGAAATTAGTGAAGAACAATATAATAAACTATTAAACTCACCAAGTGGTTTTAATACTGATAAATACGATGTTGTAGCTAATAATTGCATTAGTTTTACTTGGGAATCTTTGAAAAATGCTGGTTTTGAGACCAGTGATTTTAAAGGTGCTTTTTATCCAGAACAAAATTCTAAATATATTGATGAATTATTTGATAATCCAAGCAAATTTAAAGACAATGCAGAAAATCAGTATAATAAATATCCAACTTCAATTAATGAATTAGGAAAAACTCCACCAAATAATTATCCAGCACAAATTTTAGATAGCATTAAGGTGGCTATAATAGCAGAAGTTGGGCTTGGTATTTATGGCTGGGAAAAAATGTTTGATTTTTTAGGTAATGAACTTAATAATTTCCTAGACTTCATCGCCCCACAATGGATAAAAGATATTATTGCTCAGCTCTACGACCCACTCGCACTTGATTTAGACGGAGACGGGGCGATTTCGCTTATAGCTGATAAAACAGGCTCAGTTTATTTCGATCACTATTGCGACGGTGTAGCATTTAGAAGCTCTTGGGTTTCTCCAAATGATGGAATTTTGGTATTTGATAGAAATAATAATGGTTTGATTGATAACGGCTCAGAACTTTTTGGAAATTTCACTCCACTTTCAAATAGCACAGCAAATTCAAATTTAG
>NZ_VWSJ01000042.1 GCF_009690845.1 Campylobacter portucalensis | reverse complement strand
TTAGATCTGTATTTTGTATTTGTAATAATTTTAAACTCAAAAATATTCTCTAATAAATTTAAATAATTTTATTTCTAAAATATCTATTTTTGACTTCAAATTAAAAAATATATAAACAATTTAATGCATGGATTTTACAATTAATAAAAGCATATTATAAAATAAAATCTCCACAAATCAACAGTAAATTTATGGAGATAAATATTTATAAAAACAAGCTATTTACACTCTCATCATGATAAACTCTTCTTATAACCTCGCCAAAAAGAGGAGCAACGCTTATTATTTTGATTTTATCGCAATCTTGCCTTAGAGGGATAGTGTCAGTAACTACCAATTCATCTAAATTTCCGCCATTTAAATTATCATAAGCTGCACCGCTTAAAACAGCGTGAGTGCAAAATGCCATAACACTTGTTGCACCATTTTGCTTAAATGCCGAAGCTGCTTTTACTATCGTGCCACCAGTATCAATCATATCATCAATTAAAATAACATCTTTACCATTTACATCACCGATAATATTCATAACTTCGCTTTTATTTGCCTCTTCTCTTCTTTTATCGACAATTACCATATCAAGACCTAGTTTTTTTGCCATACTTCTAGCCCTAGCAACTCCGCCAACATCAGGGCTTGCAATGATTGGATTTTTTAAATTTTTAGTTTTTAAATAGTCATTAAATACAATCGAACCATATAAATTATCAACTGGAATATCAAAAAATCCTTGAATTTGACCAGCATGTAAATCCATCGTAACCACTCTATTAATTCCAGCTACTTGCATCATATTTGCCACTAATTTTGCAGTAATTGGAACTCTTGGAGCTGCTTTTCTATCCTGTCTTGCATAGCCAAAATAAGGAACAATTGCAGTTATACTTGAAGCTGAACTTCTTTTTAGAGCATCACTTAATATTAAAAGTTCCATTAAATTTACATTTGCAGGAGCACAAGTGGGCTGTATAATAAAAACATCTCTTCCTCTAACACTCTCTCCGACTTGAACGTTTATTTCACCATCACTAAAACGCTTAATTAAACACTCACTTAAAGGAAGAGATAGATATTTTGAAATTTTTTTAGAAAATTCAACATTTGCAGTACCAGAAAAAATTTTATATCCACGCATAAATAAAAACCTTTTTAAAAAATTTATATAATTTTACCAAATTTAGCTTTAAATTAACCAAATTTAATAAAAATTATTTAATAAATCCACTTGCCAAAACCCTATCAAATTCATCATAAAAAACTGCTAACTGACCAGCTGCTATACCATAAACTGGCTCATAAAGTTTAATCGATGCCCCATTATCGCTTATCAAAACTTTACATTTTATTTTATTGGAACGATATCTTACCTTTACAAAACACTCAAATTCACTATTTAAATCTAAAAATTTATTAAAATTAGATGTTTGAAAACCATAATCCAACAACTCATCTTTCGTTCCTACAAAAATTTCATTATTTTTAGAATCTATTTTAACAACAAAATGAGGCTCATGTGCTCCATTTACGCTAAATCCACGACGCTTTCCAATCGTGTAATGCATATAGCCATTGTGTTTTCCAACTACTTTACCGCTCATATCTTTGACAACTCCTGGAAGATCTGTATTGTAGTGCTTTTTTAAAATATCAATATAAGTGGTATCAACAAAACATATTTCACTGCTCTCTTTTTGTCCAGCAATCTCTAAAAGCTCAGGAAAATTTGCAGCTTCTTTTTTTATATCTGCTTTAAAGCTCTCTCCTAGTGGAAAAATCATATACTTTAAAGCTTTTGGATCGCTATTTGCCAAAAAATAACTTTGATCTTTACTCTCATCCTTTGCTACTTTTAAAAGTCCATTATCAAGTCTTACATAATGACCAGTAGCTAGTTTTTCGCAGCCATTTTTTATAGCAAACTCCAAAAGTTTTCCCAATTTTATCTCTTTGTTGCATAAAGCACAAGGATTTGGAGTCAAGCCATCTTTATAAATTTCTACAAAAGGTGTATAGACTTCTTTTTCAAAATCATCTTGCAAATCTAAAATTTCTGTTTTTATACCTAAAAATTCCCCGACTTTACGAACTTTTCTTATGTTTTCTTCGTGATAGTTAGGTTTATTGTGAAGTTTCATATAACATCCAATCACTTCATAACCATCATCTTTTAGTCTTTTTGCAACCATCGAACTATCAACCCCGCCACTCATAGCAACCATTATTTTCATCTAATTCCTTTATTTACTATTTCACTATGTATTAAATTTATATCATCAGTGAGCGTAAATATAGACAAATCTACCTTAGAAATAGCTTTTTCATATAGTAAAGAACTTTGTAAAAACTCAATTAATGGCTTATAGAATTCAACTCCAAATAAAAAAACTCTAGCATCTATCTTCTTGCATTGAATCAAAACTAAAATTTCAAATAACTCATCTAAAGTTCCAAATCCGCCAGGAAATACAACAAAATTTAAAGACTTTCTAATTAAAGCAACTTTTCTTAAAGATAGGGTTTGAAAGATACTACCTTTTGTTATAAAGTTATTTAACTCTTGCTCATTTGGTAACAAAACATTTATACCAACACTATTTAATGATGAATTTTTTTGATTTTGTATAACTTCAAAAGCTCCTTTATTTGCGGCTTTCATTACACCATCGCCTCCGCCAGTTATTATACTAAAACCAGAATTTGCTAATCTTTTTGCTAACTCATAAGCACTTTTGCAATATAAATTCTGCTCTTCAAATCTAGCAGAGCCAAAAAATGTAACAAATTTTTCATCATCATTTAAAAAATTTTCTAAAATTTCTAAATCATTTAAAATTTTTTCTTTCATAATCTATCTTTCTAAAATTAATATAAACAACCAAGACCAAAGATTACAGGTATCCTATCATAAACTCCTGGGTGTGGAAGAGTTAGCTTATTTGTATTTAAAGTTAAATTTTTATAGTATAATATATCCAAATCAAGGGTTCTTGGAGCATTTTTAAAACTTCTTTTTCTTTTAAAAATTCTTTCAAAATGATTTAAAATTTTTAAAGTCTCATTTGGGGATTTTGATGTTTTAACAACCATCACAGCATTTAAAAAATCTGGTTGTTTTTCATAACCAAAAGCTTTATTCAAAAAAATAGGCGAAGATTGTGTTATGCAAAATCTTCTATCTTTTTTCAAAAGTAAAAAAAACTTCTCAAAATTTTCTTGCACATTGCCTAAATTCCCTCCTAAATTTAGAAAAAACTCATATTTAAAATCATCGCATCTTGTTTGTTTATAAGGAAAAAATTTACTTTTTTTTAAAGAATAAATCTCATCTAATTCAAAAAATGAGTTTTTTCTAAAAACACATCTCATAAAATTTCACAACCACTCTTAGTAACGACAACTACATCTTCTATTCTCACACCAAATTCATTTTCTAAATAAATTCCTGGCTCCACACTAAAAACCATCCCTTCTTCTAGGATAGTTTGACTATTTTTACTGATATTTGGAAACTCATGTATATCAAGACCTACGCCGTGTCCTGTGGAGTGAAAAAAAGCTTTTTCATATCCATTTTTTGCTATAAAAGATCTTGCTACATTATCAATATCACTTGCTAAAGCACCTGGCTTTATAGCTTTTATGGCTAAATTTTGAGCTTCTTTTACAATCTCATAAATTTCATTTTGTTTTTGATTTTTAAATTTTTGTGCTTTACTAAAATTTAAATTACCATCAAAAAATGCAGTTCTTGTCCTGTCAGAACAATATCTTTGAAACTTAACACCTGCATCCATCAAAAACAAATCTCCATTTTTTAAAATTTCTTGAGTTGGTAAAGCGTGAGCTTTTGCTGCATTTTGATTTATAGCAATTATGGGTAGAAATGATAAATCAAGCTCACCTTTTTGTTTTAAAACATTTGAAGCTTCAAAAAATAGCTCTTTTTCGCTCAAATTTGCATTTTCATTGATAAAATCAGCTATTAAATCAAACCCTCTAGCCCCTAAACTAGCAGCTTTTTTAAGTTTTTGAATTTCATCTTGACTCTTTATCATACGCTTTTTTTTAGAAAAAAACGGCTCTTGTTTTAAAAATATTTTAATATCTTTACTAAAAGACAAAAAATCACCATAACTAAAATCAAAAGGATCAAAAACTAGCTCTTTTATGTTAAATTTATCTATTAAATTTTTAGCTTCTTCAAATAATAAATTTGTTTCTATTATTTGAGTATTTATGGCTAAATTTCTAGCTTCTATAGCATATCTTGAGTCTGTTATTAAAAATTTATTTCCATCTAAATTTAGAAAAATTTGATTGTCGCAACTATAACCGCACTCAAAAAATACGCTATTTTCATCTCTTAATACAAAATTACTCTTCATTTGTTTGTTGTGCAGCACTTACAACTTTAATTTGTTCAAAAATTTGAAGCATTCCAATCATAGCAAGATGATAACTAACCGGTCCAAATCCCATAATCTGCCCCGCTACAACTTGTGAGATAAGGCTTTTTTGACGAAATTCTTCTCTCCTTGCAAGATTGCTTATATGAACCTCAATCGCAGGCAAACCCACAGCAGAAATCGCATCTCTAATAGCAACAGAAGTGTGAGTGTAAGCAGCTGGATTTATAATAATGCCATCTGAATCGCCTAAACATTCTTGAATTTTATCTACAATCTCGCCTTCAAAATTACTTTGAAAAAAATCTATCTCAACGCCGTTTTGTTCGGCAACTATTTTCATTTGAGTGTGTATATCTTCCATACTCATCATTCCATAAATGTTTTGCTCTCTTTTGCCAAGCATATTAATATTTGGTCCTTGAATAACTGTGATTTTCATATTTTCCCTCCAAAATTTAAAATTAGGCCGAAATTATATCAAAATATAACTAAATTTTTGCTACAATCAAATTTTAGGAGTAAAAAAATGAAAATTTTAAAAGCAAAATACATTTTAGTTTGTGATGAAAATTTTACAATTTTAAAAAATAAAGCAATTGTTTTTGATGAAGAAATTTTAGACGTTGGCGAGTTTGAAAATTTAATCAAAATTTATAAAAATGCGGATATTTTAGACTTTTCAAAAGATATTGTAATGCCAAATTTTATAAATTTACACACCCATTTAGAATTTAGTGCCAATAAAGCTTCGTTAGTTTATGGAGATTTTTTAAAATGGGTAAATAGTATAGTAAAACAAAGAAATCATCTTGTAAAAGATACTAATAAAATTTTAATCAAAACCCAAATTTTAGAAATGCTTAAATCAGGCGTTGGAACAATAGGCGAAATTTCAAGCTTTGGGCAGAGTTTAGAAGCTATCTTTGAATCAAAAATAAGATGTGTTTATTTTAATGAAATTTTAGGAACAAATGAAGAGATTATAGACAAAAACTGGCAAGATTTCCTGATTAGATTTAGAAAAAGCGAAGAGTTAAAAAGTGATTTATTAATTCCTGGTGTATCTATTCACTCTCCATATTCTACTCATCCTAAATTAACCAAAAAAGCGTGCGAATTTGCAAAATCAAATAACCTTTTAGTATCAACTCATTTTCTAGAAAGCAACCACGAAAATAAATGGCTTAGAAGTAAAAAAGGTGGATTTAAAAAATGGCTTTTAAATTTTGCAAAAAACCCTAAACCACTATATAATATCTCTGAATTTATAGATAATTTTCAAAATATCAGAACTCTTTTTACGCACTGTGTTTATTTAAAAGAGTTTAATCTCTTAGATAAAAATTTGCACTCTATAACGCATTGTGCAGTTTCTAACCGTTTTCTTAGCAAAAAAACTCTAAATTTAAAAAAGGTATTAAAAAATAAAATAAATCTAACAATAGCAACAGATGGTTTAAGCTCAAATATAAGTTTAAATTTTTTTGATGAGTTAAGAGCGAATTTATTTATACACTCAAATTATAATTTACAAAATTTAGCTAAAATCCTACTCATATCCTCAACCCTAAATCCAGCCAAAGCTTTAAATTTAAATTTAGGATCTATAGAATCAAAAAAACTTGCTGATTTTAGTGTTTATGATGGTCTTGAAGTAGAGGATGAATCGCAAATTGCACTAAATTTAATACTGCACACAAAACAAGTAAAAGAAATTTACATAAAAGGAAAAAAATGGGATTTTTAAAAAATATAGGAGAATTTATTGTTGATATATTTAAATTTTTTATAAAAGTTTTTATAGTTTTATTTTTAGTTTCAGTTTTTATCGCTGCATATTCTAATGGCGAAATTTCAAAAATACCAAATCTAGCTGTTATCAAATTAGAAGGACCAATTTTTGATGAAAGTAAAATTTTAAAAGAAATTTATGATATACAAGACAACAAAAACATAAAAGGCGTTTTACTTAAAATAGATAGTCCTGGTGGGGCATTAGCACCAAGCTTTGAAATTTCACAAGCTATAAAAGAGCTAAAGTCAAAAAAGCCTGTAGTAGCTTATGCAAGCGGTACAATGGCAAGCGGAAGCTATTTAAGTGGAGTTTGGGCTACTAAAATTTATGCAAATAAAGGGAGCTTTATAGGTTCTATTGGAGTTATAGTTCAAGGCACAAATATAAAAGATTTAGCAGATAAAATCGGCATAAAAACTCAAATCGTAAAAGCTGGAGATTATAAAGAAGCTGGCACATTTATGAGAAAATGGAGCGATGAAGAGAGGCAGAGTTTGCAAAATTTAGTAGATAAAAGTTATACAATTTTTATAAACGAAGTTGCAAATGCTAGAAATTTGAATATAAAAGATGAGAAAAAATGGGCAAATGCAAGGGTGTTTTTAGCAGATGAGGCTAAAAATTTAGGACTGATTGATGATGTTTCAACTTACAAACAAGCAAAAGATTTAACTCAAAAATTAGCAAATGTAACTGAAGGAATTTGGAAAGAAGACTCAAAATATGAAGAGTTTTTAAACTCCATCTCAACAAAAACTGCAAATTTTATACTAAGTGAGTTTATGATAAAGATAAAATAATACAATTTTTGATATTTATTTTTATTTTTTTATTAAATTAAGTAAATTTAAAGTTAATTTTTATATAATTGACAGAAATTTTATAATCCAATAATAAAGGAGATTAAGATGAAAAAACTTATCTTTATACTTTTGAGTTTTTCCTTTAGTTTGCTTTTTGCTAATAATCAATATGGGATGATTGATTGTCCAAACGGTGAAGCAGTATGTCCTCCTGATCATAATGGAAATTTAAGAGGTAATGGCTGGAAAATATGGCCTCATAAAAACAATTTTGGAAGTGATCAAATAAAATATCAAACAAATTTAAAACGAGTAAATGGGGCTTACTCTGGTTTTACAGGAGAACCTAGTTATATCCCTAAAGAAGGTTTTGTCCAAGGCGATTACGCTACTACTGGTGCTACTGTTTTATTATATGATTTACAAAGCTCTAAAAAAAAAGATTTCAAGAAAAATTGGTATAAACATGCATTCAACACGGGGGGGGGGTTCAGCCTAAATAGCTCTTCTCAAACCCNNAAGATATCGTCTATGCTAGAGTCTTTTGGAGTGGCCAAATATTTGATAATAGTGGTTTTAGAGAACATATTATGACTTATAGATGCACAAAAACACAAAAAATGCAATATCCAAAAAAATATTTAGAATACCTTTCTGATTGGCGTAAAAAACAACACCCTTATTTTAAATATCCAGGTAATTTTTTTAATTCTCTTTGCAAACACGAAAAGCAAAAACATAAAGATGAAACTGGTTGGGACTTGATTAATTGCGATAAGATACAACAAAAAAATATAAATTGGAATTTTAATGATTTTCTTATTCAATTTAGTGATGGAAAAGGATTTAAAAAGAATAATGGATGGGATTTAGAATATTATGAACCAGGCGTGATTATCGACAAACACCATAAAATATATCCAATGATTCAT
>NZ_VWSJ01000041.1 GCF_009690845.1 Campylobacter portucalensis | reverse complement strand
ATCTCTGCATCATCTCTAGTTGCTGCAAGTCTTGGAATTGCAACTGCTGCTAAAATACCTAAAATAACGATCACGAAGATCAACTCAATCATTGTAAAACCCTTTTTCATGGCTTTCTCCTTTAAATAAATTTCCACTTTACATACCCAAAGGTAAAAATTTATAAAATATTTAGATAAAGCCCCTAAATTTAGGAATTACAAAAAATAAAAATGAAGATAAAACATAATCTATTGAAAATCTTAAGGTAAAAATTTATTTAAACAAACACCAACACATTGAGCTTTATATGATATAAAATAGTTTTTAAAAATTATTAATTTAATTCAAAAATTTGATGAATTATTAGATTGATTGTGAAAATTTGAGGTAAAAATATCTTATGAATAAAAATGCAAATTTGACAGCCTAGACTAGATTTCTCTAGTCAGCTAAATATCATAAATTTATTGTAGAATGAAAATTATATAAATTTAACGCATTTTGAGCCAGCTACTACACTTCCTATCTCGTAAGCGTCGCTGTTTTTGATGATAAAATCAGCATCATTTTTGCCGACTATAATCACCATTCCAACCCCCATATTAAAAGTCTTAAACATCTCATCTTCTTCTACATATTTACTCATAAATTTAAATATTTCTTGAGTTTTTATCTTGTCTTTTTTAATAATAGCTTGTAGATTTTGCGGTAAAACTCTTGGTAAATTTTCTGTGATTCCGCCTCCTGTTATATGTGCTAGAGCGTGAATTTTATCCTTAAATTTTAAAAACTCATCAACGTAAATTCTGGTTGGAGTTAATAAAATATCTATTAAATTTAGACCATCAAATTTGTCTTTTAAGTCCATTTTTGATATATCAAAAAAAATCTTTCTTGCTAAAGAATAACCATTTGAATGCAATCCACTACTTGGAAGTGCAAGTAAAACATCACCCTCATTTACAAATTTAGTTCTGTCTATCTCTTCTATCTCTGCTATACCCACACTAAATCCCGCTAAATCAAAATCATCTTTAGCATAAATTCCTGGCATTTCAGCAGTCTCTCCACCTATTAAAGCACAATTTGCTATTTTGCAACCCTGAGCAATCCCCTTTACTACAAGGCTTGCTTCATCTACATTGAGTTTTGCATTAGCATAGTAATCAAGAAAAAACAGGGGTTTTGCAAAATTGCAAATAAGATCATTTACACACATTGCAACCAAATCAATTCCTATAGTGTCAAATTTCTTTGACTCAATTGCTAGCTTTAGCTTTGTCCCTACGCCATCAGTTGCTCCTAAAATTGCTGGATTTTTATAACCACTTGGTAGCCTAAAAGCACCAGAAAATGAACCTATACCGCCTATTACATTTTCATTAAATGTAGATTTAACAAATGGCTTGATGGTTTCTACAAATTTATTGCCAGCATCTATATCAACACCAGAATCTTTATAAGTTATCATTAATTATCCTTTTGAAAATTAACCTCCATTTTAGCTAAAATTTAATAAAATACTCATAAAGTAGAGGAAAAATGCGAGATTTTAAATTTGGTATAGTAATTACTGGCGGGATAGGTAGCGGAAAAAGCAGTGTAAGCGATATTTTGCTAGATTTGCAATATAAAGTCATCGATGCCGATACAATAAGCCATAAAATGCTCGATCAAAGCACGGATGAAATTTATGAAGAATTTGGAAAAGATTTTATAGAAGATGGCAAAATTTCGAGAAAAAAACTGGGTGAGTTTGTTTTTCAAGATAGAGATAGATTAAAAAAACTTGAGAAAATCTTGCATCCAAAAATTAGATCTGAAATTTATAGTCAAGCGACTATTTTAGAGAGTTTTAAAAAAACATACTTTGTAGATATTCCACTTTTTTTTGAAAGTAGTGAATATAAAGAGTTTAAAAAAATTTTACTAATTTATGCTAAAAAAAATGAGATAATCAAAAGAGTGATGGCTAGAAATTCACTAACAAAAAATGAAGTGTTAGTTAGAATAAATTCTCAAATAAAATTAGAAGAAAAGAAAAAAAAGGCAACTTTTGTTATAGAAAATACAGGCACAAAATGCGATTTAAAGGATAAAGTGATAAAATTTTTAACAAAAATAAAGGATATTGATGAGAGTTAGTAAATATAGTGCAAGTGGGAATGATTTTGTGATTTTTATGAGTTTTGTTAGTAAAGATAGAAGTTTGTTAGCTAGGCAAATTTGCGATAGATTTAATGGCATTGGTGCTGATGGGATGATAGTTATTTTACCTAGTGAAATGGGGGATTTTAAATGGGAATTTTATAATAGCGATGGAAGTCTTGCTAATATGTGTGGCAATGGCTCTAGAGCTGCTTTTATGTTTGCGTATGAAAATGATTTAATACAAAAAAGCGGTAGTTTTTTAAGTAAAGCTGGTTTAATAGGCGGAAAAATTTATGAAATTTCTAAAAACAAAGGCGTGATAGAAGTAGAGCTAACAAAGCCTAAAAATTTATCAAAATCATTTATAGAAAATGGCTTAAAATGGCATTTTTACGATACTGGAGTGCCTCATCTTGTTAGTTTTGTTAGTGATATTGTTAGTGAATTTGATATAAATTTAGCCAAAAGTATGCGACAAAAATATAACGCTAATGTAAATTTTGCTAGCATCAAAGATAATAAAATTTTTGTTAGGACTTTTGAGCGTGGCGTTGAGGGTGAAACTATGGCTTGCGGAACTGGAATGGCGGCTGTATTTTATGCTGGATTTTGTGAAAAAATGATAAATGATTGCATTGATATCATACCAAAAAGCGGTGAAATATTAAATTTTAGTTTAAAAGATGAGAGAATAAATTTTAAAGGTGAAGTGCTTCATACCTTTGATGCAAATTTTTTAACAAAAGATTTTTGAATGCGTGAAATTTTAGAAATTTTATACGCTCTCAAAGATGAAAAATATAAAAATTTTAATCAAAAAATTATAAAAACAAAAGATGAAATTTTAGGCGTTAGGGTTTTGGATTTAAGAAAAATAGCTAAAAATTTAATGAAAAACGACAAATGGCGGGAATTTTTAAATCAAAAAAATTTAAAAATTTATGAGCTAAAAGTAATTTATGGAGTTATTTTGTCTAGTTGCGATCTTAAATTATCGCAAAAATTAAAAATTTATGATGAATTTCTAAAAAAATGCGATAATTGGGCGTTAATTGATTTAATAAAATTTCAAAATTTAAGTAATTATAATAAAAATGAGCTGTTTAAATTTACAAAAAAACTATTAAAAAATGAAAAAGAATTTATCCTAAGGGCTGGGTTTGTAAATTTAATCTATCACTTTATTGATGAAAAATATTTGAGTTTTATATTTAATATTGGAAATATTAGTCAAAATTATTATGATAAAATGGCACACGCTTGGCTAATTAGCGAGTGTTTTGCTGTTTTTCCACATCAAACTTTTAAATTTTTAGAGTCTAAAAGTTTAGATAAATTTACGCAAAATAAAGCTATTTCAAAATGTTTAGATAGTTTTAGGATAAGTGATGAGTTTAAATCAAAATTAAAAGCATTTAAAAAATGATTTAAAAATTTGTGATAGAGTTTCAAAAATTAATTAAGGAGAAAATTTGGATACTATAATGCAAAATAGATTTTCTTGTAGAAAATTTAGTGATGAAAAAATTAGCAATGAAGTTATTAAAGAAATTATAAATTTAACACGCCTAACGCCTAGTTCTTTTGGGCTTGAGCCTTGGAAATTTATGGTTGTTTCTAAAAAACAAGATTTAGAGAATTTATCTCTTGCTTGCAAAAATCAGCCTCAAGTTGCAAACTGCTCTCACGCTGTTATAATTTTTGCTAGAAATGATTTGAGAAAAAAGGATGAGTTTTTATTAAATGTCATTAAACAGCAAGGAAAAAGTAGCGAGAAAGTGACACAATTCCACGAAATGATCTGCTCTATAACAGACAATATGAGCGATGAAGAGCTTTTTAATTATTCTAGCTTGCAAGTTTATATGACGATAGCGAATTTAGTCAATATAGCTTATGCAAAAGATGTAAAAAGCTGCATAATAGGCGGTTTTGAGTTAGATAAGCTTAAAGAATTTGCTAACTTGAGTGAGAATTTTAAACCCTGCATAGTTATAGCGCTTGGAAAAAGCGATGAAAATGGCGGAGTAAAAATCAGACAAAATTTAGATGACGTGCTTATTTGGAAGTAAATTTAAGCCATTAAATTTTAATGACATTGCTTAGCTAATTTCAAATGTTTTGTATTTATACAAAACAAAATCTAAATTTCAGCAGGTTAAATTTAAGCTATGATTTCACTTAAATTTCTAAAAAATTTTATGTCTTGTTTTAGAAGCCATAAAAGTTGCAAAATTTTAGAAAAATGATGATAAATTAAGAGGCAAAATTATTTTATAAAATGCCTCTTTGCTTTTTTGTATAAAATAGCAATAGTAAAATTTTGGCTTAATTATTAAATTAATGTAAAAATTAATTATAATTTTTTTCAAACAGCGCTCTTATAATCAAAAATGAGTTTATAGATACATTATAAGAAAAATTTTTGCGTTTAAGTGTTAGTTTTGGTATTAAGCTAAATAAAATTTATATCAATTATATAAAACTTTATTTAGCGTAAATTTAATATATAAATTCCATTATCCTCTTTGTTTGAAATTCTACATAACTATTAAGGATGTTGATTGATACTTTATCGCTAGGATAACTCAAGCTCAAACTATCAAACCAGAAAATTTCATCATATTTGACAAATTTTTCTAAGCTATCAACACTGCTTCCGTGAGTTCTAGTCGCACATACTAAATAATCTAACTTTTCTATACCAAGCTTTAAAACCTCTTTTTTTAAAAGTGCTATCCCATCTTTTACCACTACGCCATAATCGTTACTACAAACCTATAAAAT
>NZ_VWSJ01000040.1 GCF_009690845.1 Campylobacter portucalensis | reverse complement strand
TGTTTGGTTTAGGTGTTTTAGGACAATCTTCTTGTGGGAAATCTAGGATGGTGGCTTTTGCTATAATTATTGGATTTACTACTTCTTTCAAATCATCTCCTTTATAACTTCCCTCTTCATAAGATACTTTCAACATAAAATTCTCACTATCTTCATATTTACCATCACTTGCTACTTTTATAGTAAATTTTTGAGATAAATTTCCTGCCTTAATTATAAATTCTTTATCTTTTATCCTTTCAAAATCTTTATCGCCTATAGCACTTCCATATATGGTTGATAGTTTTAGTGTTAAATCTTCATTTAATGCTTTATTTAGGGTTATAGTAAATTCTATTTTACCATCGGTTTCGTATGCTATTTCATTTGATATTGATATATTTATGATTTTATTTTTTATATCGCATATAAAAGGCAAAGTAATGTTATTGCCATTTGGTAATTTTAAATTTCCATCTTCTGGAACTAAAACATAATTTCCATCTCTGCTCACAACTAAATTATTATTTTTGATTAAATTATTTGCTGTAGTTCCATTCTTGTTTGCAAAATTTGCAAATCTATCTATGGGAATTTGAGAATATGGAAATAGTCCTTTTATATTATTATCAAATTTTGCCTTAGAGCTTCTTGCATTTCATTTATTTTTGTATTCCAACCTGGAAGTCCTGGTTTAATGCCCTCTCTTAACAATCTAGCTTTAGTTTGACTATCTAATTTATCGTAATCACTTCTTAATTTTTTAGCTACTTGAGATCGTTCTACCAAATAAGCTTCCACTTCTTGACTTAAATCATAAATGTTTTGGGTTAGATGTCCGATGGATATACCTTTGCTCTCTAAAAAAATATTCAACAATACTAATAAACTGTTTTATTCGTTTATTATTTACCTTAGATAAGGCAGTATCAACTGCTAACATCTGAGTTAAATTACCTATTATTTTTGATAAATTTTCATCTAATGTTTTACAAATATCCCAAGATTGAGCTGCAGTATCCATTATTTGGATTATTTTACTAAAGTAATTTAATGCCTTTTGTTTGCCTTATTCTTCTTCTAAAGAACTTAAAATCTCTTCGCTTAATACATCATAAGCTAACATAATAATTCTCCTTTTAAATTATATCTAACAACTTCATCGATTTTTAATCCAAATTTATCTTTCATATAATTATCTAAATTGCAATATTCTGTTTCATTAAGCTCTGATAAATAATAGTTAAAGCTTTATCATCTTTATCTATAAAAACCAATAAATCGGTCTTAATATTTTTAAAAATTCTTAAAATTTTAAATATTATAGAAAAAAGTAAATCAAAAAAATAAATGAAATATAAAATAAATATATATAATTTTTTATCATTTTTATGCGTAGTCTCATTATAAATAACACTTATAAATATTCTTGTATTTTCGATTAATAAAATTTTATCAATATCACTTAAATTTGTAATTTTATATAGTACCCTAAATTCACCAATATTATATTTTAATTTATCTTTATAAAAATAATGATTAGAAGTCTTATATCCAAACAAAAATATACAAACCAAACCACTTACTGCTAAATATAGTGTCTGAATGTGAAAAACACTATCTGGATGCTTTCCATTTAGATAAATTAAAGTAAATAAACTCATCAATAAAGTTGATGATATTAAAAATTTCCTACTATAATCTTTTATCATAAACATAGGAATTTTATTGTTTATGCCATTCTTATTTTCCAATCTTGTTCCTTTTTAAATTTAATATTTCAAATAGTCATTTTGACTCTAATGAAATATATATTGTTGATATTTTATTTGGAGCTGTAACGGAAAACATTTCTTATAAAATACATATTTTATCACTATCTGTTATTTTATTTGTTAAAGCATTTTATTTTGAAAATTTAAGACAAAGAAAAACATATTTATGGACATTATTATTAAATCTTTTACCATTTATATTGTATATTTTTTTCGATAAGACACCATACGATGCTCCTATCTTAATTTTTATATTATATTCTTTCTGCATTTTTATTTATACTATTTCATTATATTTAATGTATAAATTTTATAAGTTAGCCAATGAAGTATTTTTATTTAAATCATTTATATTTATCAATATTTTAGCAATTTATATGCTAATATTATATGGTCTAGAAATATTAAATAGTTTATCAATGCACAGATTAATCTTTATAGAAGAACCTTCACTAATATCGGTTGTATTTTATATTTTTTGGTTCACTTTACCACTATCAGTCTGGTTATCAATACCGCTAAATTTAATAAAAGAGTATAGCCATTTTAAGCAAAAAATAAATAAAACTAAAATTTAAAACAAAGGATAAATAATGGATTTTTCATCTGTAAAGAGAATGGATATGTCATTAGGTAAAGTTAAAGAACAAGCTGCACTATCTGCTAATAGCTATAAAGAACACTATGTGGGAGAAAAAGTTACTATAAATGGTAACTCTTATGTGGTAGAGAAATTTACAAATAGTAAAGATAGTGGTTTTTCTGCTACTCTATATAGAAAAGAAAACACAAACGAATATACTATAGCTTATCGTGGAACAGAATTTAAAGAAGATTTTTATAATGATCTTGTAAAAGCAGATTTATTGAGCGGTATAATAAACAAAAATACCCAAAACCCCGATAGAGAAAAATTCACCAAAGAAGCCATAAATCAAATATCAAAAAACTTTCGATGATTATGTAGTTAATGGTGGGGATGATGTAACAAAAAGATACAAATTTATAAAAAATCTAAAAAATAAAATAAAAAGTAACCAAATAGTAACTAAAAAGATTTATAATTTTGAAATTTATAAATTTGTGGCGTGAAAGGATTAAGAATGGAAAAAGATATCATTGAAAAACCTATTTTTATAATGAAACGAAAAAAAGGAATAATGATTGTTTTATACTATATATTTGCTATTCTTTGGGATTTAGCTACAGCGTTTGTTTGTATAATATTTATGACTTTAGATAACATTATTCCAAATATAATAGGATTTATATTTTTAGCTTTTATACCGTATATATTTTTTTGTATGTTTGATATAAAAGAAGTAATTTGTTATGAAGATTATTTTATAGTAAAAAGAAGTTTTATAACAAATAAATATTATTATAAAGATTTTCGTGACAAATATAATATGGTCAAAACTATATTATTAAATAGTTTAGCTCTAGGATGTAAAAAAATAAAAATGGGCATTTTTATAAATCTAAATATGTTTAAAAAAAATGATATTGATAAATTTATAGAATTTTTAAAATACAAAAATATAACAAAATATTCATTATTTTAATAAAGGAATTTTAAATGCAAGGCTATGTATATACAAGAGATAAGAATGGAACAAAAGAAGCGGTAGTAGTTGATAAAAACAGTGGAAAAAGGTGTTAATTATGCTAAAAACTGTCTTCAACGCTTTTTTTACTGAAATACACTCTAATAGTAAGAAATTTCTGTGTTTAAAATTCTCACAGCCATTTAAACATAATTTGTTTATAAAAATATTTTTATGTAGTTATGTAGTTATGTTTATAAATGTAGATATTTCAAAGATTCCTTATATTTATAGTAGTGATGAAGCTTTTTTGATGGTTGGACTTTGGTTTTTAATTATTTACTATTCTTTTTTTATATTTTTTACTTTTTGGATATTTATAGACAAACAAAACATAAAAATTGATATATCTATATTATCAAGCAATATTACAATAAATCGCCATTTATTTTATATATTGCTTGGTTGCTTTATTTTATTCATTAAATTTAGTTTTGTAAATTTTGCTTATTTAGATACATTAATTTTTATAACTATTATAATAATAATTTTTATATTTTTATATTTTAGGATATCTAGTATTAACTATTTTTTATTTATATTGCCTTTTATTTTGTATTTTTATGCAGTATTTATAAATTTTGATAATCATTTTTTATATTTTATTTTTTATATTTTATCTTTTTGCTCAATCTTTATTTATAATAAAATCTTATCTTATCTTATAAGGAATTAAATATGGCTACACTTACTATTAAAGTTGCACCGCAAGGAGCTGGATTTGGAGACACTAGTGTGTCTGTGGCTGGACATGTTTGGTATAGTTTAACGGATGAAAATGGAAAGACCTATTCATATGGATTTAATTCTAAAAATGTATCCACAACAGATGATGAAGACTATTCTAATAATGGATATCTTGGTAAAATTTATGAAAAAAAGATAAATATTACAAATGACGAATTCAAAGAAATGAAAAAATTTGGCGATTACTATTCCAGAAATTCTAACGAAAAACCCAATTTAGATTTTAACTTAGAATATAATTTTTATAATAATAGTTGTGTGAACTTTACATGGAAAGCCATGGAATCAGCTGGATTAAATCCAAATGGATTTAAGGGAAATAAAACACCAATAGAAAATATAAATAATTTTGAAAAAATTGGAAATATGATAAATAATGGATATAGGGGGCATGATTTATCTGGATATGAAAAAGATGGTTTAGGAAGAGGTGTATTAGAAACATTATCAAGCCTTGGTTTCGCTGTTCAAGGTGGAGCTACTTTATTGTTTAATAAAACGCTCAGCAATAATCCGCAACCACCTCAATTCCTAGACCACAAAGCTACAATCCCTGATGATTACTTATTTCCAAATATATTCCCAAAGCTCTACGACCCCCTTACCCTTGACCTTAATAATGATGGTAAAATTTCAACTCTAAATTCAAGTGATGGAGTATATTTCGACCACAATGGAGATAAAATTGCATTTAAAACAAGTTGGATAGGTAAAGATGATGACTTTGATACTATAAAAATATATAAATTTACACAAAATTTAAAAAAACTAACAATAAATAATCAAACAATAACTAAAAAGATTTATAATTTTGAAATTTATAAATTTGTGGCGTAAAAAGGAAAAGAAATGAAAGTTTTTTTAAAAGAAATATCTTTTTTTATTTTTTTATTTTTATTATCATTGACAATATTTTATATGTTTATAAGTGATTATGGTTTTTTAAATGTTTTTATATATTCTGTTTTATCGTTTTTTATATATTTATTATTGTCTAAAAATTTGAAATGTTATGGAATTTCTAAAATTACACTTATATCATTTGCTATATTTTTATTTGCTTTTTATAGTTTTAATATATATGATTTTTATTATAAAAAACCATCCCCTTTTGTTAATAAAATTATTTCAATTGAAAATAATCAAAATTTAAAGAAATATATAAATGGAATATTGTCACAAAAAGAAAAAAATGAAATTTTAGATTTTTTTAATAAGGAAAAATTTAAATACTATAAAAATAATGATAGCACATATTTTTATTTTAAAGATGTGGTTTTAGGTAAAAGGTATTCTATCAAAATAGAAATTTCAAGTGATGATATTGTTAAAAATATCTATATTTTTACAGGCTACGATGCTCTATAATTAGAAAGGATTTACAATGGCAGCAACAGAAAGAATAGAAATTGGCTATAAACTAGTTAGCAAAAAAGACTATCCTGGTTTTTACCACACTTATTTTATATATACAGATAAAAACGGGAAGAAGTATTTTTTAAGGGGTGGACCAGATGAAAGCAGTAGGGCATATTCACTTGTGTCTGATAAACTATTTGGTATAAAAAATCCATTTAAGGTTGAGAGTGGAGAATATAGAGATGGCTCACCAGATTATCCGCTAGATGGTAAAGAATATCCTTCTGAAATAATAAAACAAGGAAAAGATTTATCTAAAAAATGGGATGATATGGTAAATGGTGCAAATAAATACAATAATGGAAAATATGGATATGATGCATCAGAACAAAATTGCAATACGCTAACGGGTACTATTCTAAGAGAAAATGGATTACCAAAGCCAAAATATAATGGATACACTGGATATTGGGCTCCTGGTCTTGATAACGATATGAATGATAATATAAAGCCTGAACCACCTCTTGACCCCCTTCAATTTCCCATATTTCCCAGACAATGACGGCACTACCAAACCACTTAATCCATATACACTTCCAAACATTTTCCCCCAAATCTACGATCCCCTTACCCTTGACCTTAATAATGATGGTAAAATTTCAACTCTAAATTCAAGTGATGGAGTATATTTCGACCACAATGGAGATAAAATTGCATTTAAAACAAGTTGGATAGGAAAAGATGATGACTTTGATACTATAAAAATATACAAATTCATACAAAATTTAAAAAAACTAACAATAAGTAACCAAAAAATAACCAAAAAGATTTATAACTTCAAAAGTTATGAATTTGTGGCGTAAAGGGACACAAAAATAAAAAGAATAAATTTAAACAAAAGGAGCGAATTTGAAAAAAATCTTTAAAATAATATTTTGTTTATTTCTAGCATTAAGCTTTAATTTTGCAGATGGGAGTTCAAATTTAGAAAAAAGCTCACAAAAAGAGTGCATTTTAAACAAAGAAATAAATAATTTAAATAGCGCTATTTATTATGGTGATTTTAATAAATTTGTTAAGATTTTAAATCAATATCCAAATTTAATAAATTGCAGTGATATAGGAAATTTAAGACCATTAGATTACGCATTAGTTTATTATGAGAAAATAAATGGCGATGAGTCAAAACCATTTTTTGAGTATTTGGTAAAAAATGGTGCTGATTTAAATTATAAAATTGAAGACGCTTTACTTACACCCATAGAATACTTAACTATAATAATGAGCGAAAAATATTTAATAGAATTTTTTAACAAATATAAGCACAAAATAAACATAAATTTAAATTATAATGGTTTTAAAGGAACGGTTTTAACACAAGCACATGAAAATGACTATAAGCAACTTTTTAAACTCTATTTAGAAAATGGTGCCATTGTAAATGACACTGTTTTAATAAATATAACTTATAAAATTTTAGAACCATTTTATACAAAAACTAAATATTTTAGCCTTAAAAATAACAAAGCTATAAACGAACAACTTGAGTTTTTTAAATCAAAAGAATACTCGGATATATATAGTAATCAACTATATTTTTTAGAACTATCTTTAAAATATTTAAAAGATAAAAATGAAACAACTGATGAAATGTTAAATAAGCTTTTAGCTTTTGCAAATTTAATGAATGATAAAAAATTAATAAATATTTTAACGAAGGATTAAATGTGAAAGATATAAAAAATAAAAATGATTTTGCAAATGATCAAATTGATAATATGCAAGATGAAAAAAATACAGAAAGAGATTGGGCGGATAAAGCAATAGATTTAACGACAGGTCTTTTTGACAAGTCTCTATGGTTTTGGGGCGTTGATGAAAAAGGTAATCAACGAATAAAAGATACAAAAAATATTCTAAAAGATAAAAATATTGATTATAACAATATACACGATAAGCTCTCTGAATGGGAAAAAAATTCTGGTGGCGGAATTTATGGGAACAACTCTAACACCCAGCCAAATAATCCAACCCCAAATAATAACAATAAAACTGGCAATACCAGAACAAATAACGATAACAACGCAGGAAGTGGTAATAGTGGCGATATAGGTAATTCGGGTGGTAGTGGCAATAGCGGTGATAATTCCAATGGAAATAACAACACAGGAAATGGAACTGGTGGTACAGGTGACACAGGAAATGGAGCTGGAGGCAATTCAGGTTCAGGTGGTGATACTGGTGGTAAAGATGGTGGAAATAGTAACTCAGGAAATGGTGGAAGCGATGGCGGTTCAGGAAGTGGTAGTAATGGCTGTGGTTCAGGAGAAAGTGGAGCTGGAGGTTACGAGTGTAGCAACTCAATGTCTTGGGGTGGTGGCACACAGTGTGAGTGGTATGATTTATTTAAAAAATATGGTTATCTTGACGAATATGACCCCTTAGTCCTAGATCTAAACAATGACTCTAAAATTTCTATTATAAATAGAGATGATTCTAACTCATATTTTAATCACAACGCAGATAATGTTAAATTTAAAACTAGCTGGATAGGTAAAGATGATGGAATACTAGTATTTGATAAAAATAACAACGGACTTATAGATAATGGCAATGAATTATTTGGAAATTTCACTGAAATTTCAAACTCTCAAACATTAAATAATCCAAACAACCAAACTTCAAATTTAAACTCTCAAACTAAATTTGCCATAAATGGTTATCACGCTTTATCTTTACAAGATAGTAATAATGATGGAAAGATAGACACTCTTGATGAAAATTTCTCTAATCTTAAAATTTGGCAAGACCTAAATGAAGATGGCATCTCTCAAAGTGATGAGTTAAAAACACTAAAAGAACACGGTATTAAATCTATATCTTTAAATTTCAATAAACCAAAAAATAACAATATATTAAAAGATAGTTCTAGTAATTTCAAAAGTCATAAATTTGTAGCGTGAAGGAAGAATAATATGGGATTTTTTTATAAAAAGTGTGAAGTTTGTGGGAATAATATAAGTAAGTTACAATGCTTAATTTTAGGTGGTTTTAATCCTACGCTGAAATGTCAACACTGCGAAACTGAATATCAAATTACAAAAACAAGGCTTTATAGCTTTATTGATTCTATAGCTTTAGAGATTTTTACATTGTTTAGCTTGTTTTGTGCATTTATTATGATTTCTTATGTTGATAAAAATTTTTTAGAATTAAGTGGTGTTTATTTTTTTATATTAATAGCTGTGTTTACTTTACTATTTGGATTTTTAATAGATAGTTTTTTGTATGCTATGTTTATAGTATTGTTTGTAGCTAAATTTGAAGTTAAAAAAAATGATATAGAAAATAAAAAATCAAAAAATATATTTAGTAAATTTTTTAATAAAAAATAAAGGAGTATAATTATGGAAGTTATTAAAGATACTGTTAAATTTGGCAAAGATGTTATACAAGGTGCTTGGGATACTGTTATAGTAGCACCTTTTAAGTTTGGTATGTTTTTAGGAAATTTATCTGGACTTGCTGGAAAACAACAACAACTAAAAGCAGAACTAGAGTGGGAATTCGCAAAAAAGGCTGCATTAGCATTTTGGAATAACACTGGTGGAGCAAGAGATTATATAGCTAAAGAAATAGGTGATGATGTAAAGAAAAGACCAGGATATTATATTGGTTCATTTGGGGCAGGTGTTTTTGTTAAGAGCCCTTCTACGGTTATAAAGATTGGAGAAAAAACAATAGACTTAAAACGATTAAAAACCACAGCTGGAAAAATGGCAGTGTATGGCGGAAAAGCTGATATAATACTAAATGAGATGTTTGATAAATTCTTAGATTTTATGTCTAAAACATACCCTAATAACTATGATCCAACATTTCCATTCCAAGAGTATTTTAAACCTTATACTAACCTCTACACCAACCCAATCATCTACGACCCACTTATCCTTGACTTAGACAATGACGGCATAGAAACCACAACTTTAAAAGATGGTGTATATTTCGATCATAACGGTGATGGTATAAGTTTTAAAACTTCTTGGGTAGATAAAGATGATGCTTTATTGGTATTAGATAAAAATTTGAATAATCAAATAGATAATGGAAATGAACTATTTGGAAATTTCACAAAGCTAAACAATAGCACAGATACAGATAATAACTCTAAATTTGCAATCAATGGGTTTCACGCTTTAAAAGAATTTGATACAAACAAAGATAATATTATAGATAACAAAGATGATGAGTTTAATAAACTTCTATTATGGCAAGATAAAAACTCTAATGCTTTAGTAGATAAAGATGAGCTTTTTACCTTGGAAGAAAAAGGTATTAAATCTATAAATTTAAATCACACTATATCAAATGAAGTTCTAAATAGTGATAATACAAAAGAACTAATTTCTACTTTTACTAAATTTGACGGTTCCTCTAATGAAATAGCCGATGTAAATTTTAAAGTTGATAGTAGAGATTCTATTTATAATAAAGGGATTTTTCTTGATGAGAAATATGCAAATTTAACCAATTTAAAAGGATATGGATTTCTAAGAGATTTAAATGAAGCAGCTAGTTTGTCTGAGAATTTATTTAAAACTATAAAAGAGTATTCAAATGCAATCACTAAAGAAGAACAACTAAAACTACTAGAAACTTTAGTAAAAGAGTGGTCAAATACTTCAGGTAAAAACAACTCATATTCTCTAGAAAAAGCTAATATCATAAATAATAATATGGCTGAAATAAAAATCATAAATTTAGTAGATAAACTAAATGATAAAACGATATTGAATAAAAATACAATTTATGATGAAATCATATCTCTTAGTAAAGAAGCAAACGATGATAGATTTAAAGATGGCAAATATCTAGTTGAAATTCTTAAAAACAATAATGATAAACTTCCAAGCTCTTATACAACATATAAAACCATAAGAGTAACCCCTTCTCAAAATAGAGCCATATTATCATTTAATGAGATAGATGGTGATTTATTAAAAGAGTTTGACTCTATAAAATATAAACTTCAAATAATTGATAACTTCACAGGAAAAACAACTACAACTCTATACTACAATACAATTAATGATGTTATAGATATAATAAGTAACATTAATAAAGCCTATGATGAAATACTAAATTACTCATATAAATCCCTCCTTACCCAAACAAGACTAAAAGAGTATATAAATTTAATGGAGCTAGATATAAATGAAACTTACAATCTAAATGGAGAAATAAGTTATGAGTTTAAACTAAACTATGATAATGCAATCTCTAAATTTAAAGAAGTAAATAACTCTAACCCCAAAAAAGCCTTTACAGACTTAGCTGAGTTTATAACTATGTTTGAAAGTAAAAATGATATTAAAGATGGTATAGCTTTATTATCTAATTTTGCAATTACTGCAAAAGAAAAAGGAGTTATTAAAGAGTATTTAGATACTTTAAGCAGCAAAACTATATCAGACTTATCAACCCAAACTGGAACATTAGATGATGATACCCTAATAGGCACAAATATCTTAGATGGTAAAGATACTCTTTATGGACTTGATGGAGATGATACCTTAATAGGTGGAGTTGGAGATGATATTTTAGTAGGAGGAAAAGGTTCTGATACATATCTATATGAAGATAGTAACTTTGGAAATGATATAATCATAAATGATAACTCATCAAATAGTGTAGATAATAGCCTATCAAACAATTTAAACACTAATTCAAATTTTTTAAACAACACAAATTTAAACTTATCAAATAGTATGGATAACACTCTATCAAATAAGACAAACCATAATAACCCTTTTATAAATGACAAAGATATTATTAAATTTAAAGGCAACATAAAAAAAGAAGATATTATTTATAAAAGGGTTATGGATAATGGAGTAATTACTAATGATTTAATTATTTTACTAAAAGATGAGTATAACTCTTTGATTAATAGCCCAAACAATACAGATATCAATCACCAAAGAAACAATCAAAGCATTTTAAATAACCAATCATATAACCCAAACACTCCTATCATAGATAAAAGCCTACTTAAAAATACAAACAACTCTATTATTATAAAAGATTTCTTTAAAGATGATAGTTCTATGATATCAGCTATAGAGTTTAAAAACTCAGATGATATCATAACTAAAGATACTATCATAAACTCACTTCTTACTACTTCAAATTTTAATGATTATATAAATCCATTTGATAAAGATAAAAATTATAAGATAGATAGCAAAGATGGAGATGATACCATCATCACTCATAACGCTAATGATACAATACTAGCTGGAAATGGTAATGATACTATAGA
>NZ_VWSJ01000004.1 GCF_009690845.1 Campylobacter portucalensis | reverse complement strand
TTGGTGGTTGTTGGTGGTGATTTTGAATGAGCAAGAATCATTACAATCTATCTTAAATTTACAATCAAAAGAATTAAATTTGATATCTATTAAAATTTTATCGCCAAATTTTAATCTTACAAAATAACCAAATTATAAATTTAAAAAATTTAAAGATTATAATGTAAAGATACAATTTACTTTTGCTTTATTGAAAATTTGGACTCGCATATAAATGCATAAATTTAAATTTAATCTAAAAAATAGCACTACATAAGTAAAAATAATCTATAAACCTAAAATAAAAATTTTAAAAAGAGTTTCGATCTTGAGCTGTTTATTGTTTGGTAGCATTTGCAATAAAAAATATAAAATATCTCATTATAAATTGATGTTGTTTTATTTGATGAATCGCTATCTTTTATCATAGTGATATTAAAATTTAGATTTAACTGCTCTTGGACTATGTAAATTTAATGCTTTGATTTGCTCTTTTACTTTCTTATTAATATACTCTTGGCTTAAATATTTTTATTTATTTTATGATTATAAGCCTATTTTGAGTAATGCTTTTATATTAACACTCATGAATTAATACTACTATCGCCTTTGATAATAATTTATAGCCCGTATTTAAGAGATTTTTGTATTGGCTTATCAAGATAATGACTCAGATATTGTTGCATTTGCCAGAGTTTGTCTTAGCATGATTATGGAAGCACAGAAAATAAAATCATATAAGATACTATACGCAACGATATTCCAAAATTAAAAAGACATATAAGAAGTTTTACAAGAAACCAAAAAACTATGTAAAGATTTAGAAAAAAGGTTTATTATTTTGTTAGAAAACAAGATATTTTAATGCCAAAAGCAAAAAAATAATCTTATTAAAAATATCATAAAAGAGAATTCAAAGCAAAATTTAGCAAAATATGAGCTTAAAGATATTTTCACATTTGTAAATTTATGCAATTTAAAGCAAAAGCGATGAATTATAACTTAGAGTTAAACGAATAAGAGGGCAAAACGGCATTTAATCTGTTTAATTAAGCTTCTTTTAATAAAAATTTAAATAAATGGTCAGTTATTTTTAGCATTATTTTTAGAAAATTCTTTTTTTAAAATTAATTTTTTGAAATAATTTTCATTTAGCTAATTAATTGAAGGTTTAATTGCCCTGCGTTGAATATCTAAAATCATACCAACAAATCGTAAAATATCATAATGTATTTAAAATAAATTATAAAGAAATAGAAATTTGGCAGCCCGTGGGCTATTGCAAAGACTGATTTTGATGCTGAGGGCTTAGCAAAAGAGTTGTTTTCGATGTTAAGTGGTGATGTTGCAGTAATTGACAAAGACGAAGAAATAAGTATAACTCAACCTGGAAAAGATAGCTCTCATGATAAGCTTATAACTTACCTTGATGAACAAATTAGAAATGTAATATTAGGCGGAAATTTAACGTCAAATGTAAGTAGTGGAAGTTTAGCGGCTGCAAATATTCATAACCAAATAAGAGAGGATATATCAATTTCAGATGAAAATATAGTCCTTGACGTTTTTAAAAGAACGATTAAAATTTTTAAAGAAATAAACGGCTTAAATTTAGATATAGACGTAGTTTTAATAAGTAAAGCAGATGGCGATTTAGACTTAGCAGAAAGAGATTTAAAGCTTTTTAATATGGGTTTTGTGCCATCAAAAGAGTATATCGAAAAAACTTATGGTGTTATTTTGGATGAAGAAGAAATGAAAGAATTCGTAAAAACGAAAAACGAAAATGAGAATTTAAAGCCTAATAAAACGGCGTTTAAAGAGTCTTTAAAAAAGCCAAAATATTTAGATAAATTTGATAAAGCCTTAGATAGTAAAGATTTTAGCGATGGGCTTAAAAAAACAGATGATGAGTTAGAAAAGGCTTTAAATGAAATTTTAAATAGATGTGATACATATGAAGAGGCTTTTGATGAGTTTATGGGGCTTTATGATGCACCGCTTGAAGAGATGGAAAATTTAATGTTTAAAGCTGTTGCAAATAGTAAAATTTATGGTATGTTTGAAGAGGATAAAAGATGATTTCTTTTTTTGAAGAACCTAGCGAAGTTGTAGAGTATTTAAGTAGAAAAAACCCTGAAATTCATTTTAATTATGATGAGGTAATGCATGATACTCATAAAAGAGTTTTTACGGTAGCTAAGATAACAAAAATGGATCTTTTAACAGATATAAAAACTAGTTTAGAAGATGCTTACAGACACGGTAAAAATTTCAAAGATTGGAAACAAGACATTAAACCGCTACTTAAAAAAAAGGGGTGGTATGGTAAAACTACAGTAATAGATCCAAAAACAAAAGAAGCAAGAGATATTTTTGTAGGCTCAAGGCGTTTAAAGACTATTTTTGATACAAATATGCGAACAAGTTACGCAAAAGCTAGATATGACTCACAGATGAATAGCCTTGGGGGTTATTTTAGATATGTAGCTGTTTTAGATAAAAAGACAAGACCAGAACATAAAAATATGCACGGCGTAACTTTACCAAAAACGGATAAATTTTGGGATAGAAACTATCCGCCAAATGGTTGGGGGTGTAGGTGCAAGGTGCAGGTATTAGATGATTTAGAACTAAAAGAATACGACATAAAACCGCTACAAAATAGCAAAGGTTTAATAAATATAGCAGATAGAGATTTTGCATATAATCCTGGTAAATTTGACAAAATAGATGAAATTTTAAAAGAGAAAAAAGGTAAATTTTTAAATGCTTTTGAAAGTAAAATTTTAAAAGATAAAATATCAAATTTCGAACACGAAAAAAATATTTATGTGTGGCAAAAAGGGCTTAATGAGATGACAGATACCTTAGCAAGTGGCGATATTATAAAAGAAAAAGCCTATCAAATAGCCCAAATAGGCGAGTTAAAAGAGGGTATCATCAAAGCTTTATCAAATTTGAATATCAAACCAAAAGCTAAAAGCATATCTATCTATCAAAACACTATAAATCATATTTTAAGAGATACTAAACCAGGACAAAAAGAACCAACCATTAACGAAATAAAGCAAATAGTAAGAGTTATTGACACTGCTAAACATTGCTACTATGATAAAGAAAATAAAAATATTATATATTTTTATCCAAGTCTTGCAGACAAGGCAATGGTAAATTCTTTGATAGTAAAAACAGACTATATAATTAAGAAATTTAAAACTGATAATTTTGTAATCACAATTAACAAAATTAAAAAAGTTGATTTTGAAAGCATGATAAAAGATAAAAGCAGGTATATAAGATTGAGATAAGGGCGGGATTCGAACCCGGCCATAAACCGACTATTTTAGTCGCTCGGTCTCCCATCTGACGGCATCTCTTATCTCGTATTTGCTATTTTACCAAAAAAGGGTAAAAAATGTCAATAGAAATAAAAGGTTTTTTAGATGAGATTTAAAGAAATTTGGTTTAACAAATTATATGGTTACGGCTGGGAAAATAGAAAAAACGAAATAAACCAAAAGCATTTTATAAAAATCAGATGACGGCAGGAGTTGCACCTGCAATCTCTCTAGCTAAAAAGCTACAACCCGCTACTGCGTTGCGACCATCAATCATCTGATTTTAAATTATTTTACCAAAAAAGGATAAAAAATGTCAATAGAAATAAAAGGCTTAGATGAAGTTTTAAAAAAACTAGAAAATTTAAAAAATTTAAATACTAAACCATTAATGAATTCAATAGGAAATATGCTAAGAAATGAGATAGAGCATAGCTTTGAAGATGAAAAAAGCCCTTTTGGGGAAAAGTGGAAAGCCTTGTCAGTCATAACCCAAAAGTCAAAAATCAAAAACAATAAAAGTGATAAAATTTTAAGAAGTAGTGGAAATCTAGCTGATAACTGGTACATAAATGCTACAAATAATAAAGTAGTGGTTTCAAATAATTCACAGGGTAAAAATGGCTTTAAATATGGCTTAACTCATCAATTTGGAAGTAATAAAGCTGGTAAAAATAAAAACTCTTTAATCCCTGCAAGAGAGTTTTTACCAGTCGATAAAAGAAATTAAAATTCAATATTTTAAATAAAATTAATGATTATATATAAAAATCAAAGCTTATGTTTTAAAATGTTGAAATATAAAACCAATACAAAAATCAATTACATTCCAACAATCTACTTCTTACTTCTTCAATTTTAGGCAACCATATAAATTTATAAAGATAGAAGCATAATATATACGTAAGCGATAATATATTATCATAGATAACAAAAACTAAACGCTTTAAACAATATATCTATATGAAGATTTAAATTTTAGACTAAATTTAGATGAGAAAGATACGATTTGAAGTAGTTGAGCTTAAATGTAAAAAAGCTTATATAAATTATAGCCAAGCACTCAAACATATCTGCTAATTAAATAAACAAAATCATACAAAATTTAAACTCTTATGGAAAATGATCTATAAATCTTAATGATATGAAAAATAATCCTTATATTATGCAAATTTATGCTAATGGGTGGAGTTAAGGCGAATTGCTTTAATTATTTAAATACTCAAATATAAAAACCATTTCAAACTGCCATTAGCAAGTAATGGGATAGAAATATGTAATAAAAACTTGTCTATTATGTGGGATAAATTTAGCTAAACAGCTCCAATCAATTTAAAATACAACTATAAATTTAGAAGATTTTAAAGCATTTTCATCAAAAACTAAATTTACAATATCTTAAAAATATTACAAATAAAATTTTTAATAATGAGTCAAAAAAATATCTAAATTTAGCAATGAAATAGATAAGCTATTTTTATTAATTTATTAAATTTAATGATAAATCCTATGCGAAAGATATGAGTAATGAAGTTTTAGTAAATTATATAAATGAGAATTTTTGAGGGAAATATTTAAAATAGATTTAAATTAAAAGGCTTTTTATTTTAGTTCTATATAAATGACAAATCAAACTTAAAACAAAATATAGTTTTATCTTGTATTTTTGCAGTGTAATTTATTATAAAGTGTGAGTTTTTAAGATGCAATATAAAAAGATTGATATTAAATTTTATTAAATCAACAAAAGAAATAAATTTTGAGTTAAATTTAGCCTTATTTGTTGTCATACAAATTTATATGTGTTTAAATTATGTGGTTATATAAAATTAAGAATTTAAGAACATTTTCTCATCTTTTAGAACTTATCATTTAAATTTTATATTAAAATTGAGTGATATTAAGTCAAAATTCTTGAAAAACTATCAAATTTTAAGTAAATTTAGTAGCGTTTAAAACGCTACTAATTAAAAATAAAATCCAACACTACCGCTTACTAGATTATTCTTTTTCGAATCATAGCTTAATCCACCTTTAAATATCCATCTACCATTATCGCTTAAACCGCTAAATCCAATAGCATAAGCATTCTCTCCTTTATAATGACTAGAACCTAAAGATATAAGTCTTTTGCCTGGGATGGTAGATTGTGGTAGCGATCCAATAGCAGCTGCAGAAGCAATGCCTGCAAATGCATCCTCTCTTAACTCTTGTATTGTCTTATAAGCTGCATTTAGTTGGTTTAAATTTACAGCATCTGTGCCCAATACTCCAGGAGCTACATTTGATATAACCCTCTCATTTGTTGGAGATCCAACTGATACTACATTATCTCTGTGGATAGGATTACCTTTTTCATCAACTCCAATTTGTGTTGTTGAACCAAATCCTAAAGCTACTGAATTTTTACCGCCAGCTTCTGCTCCTACACCAATAGCTGTTGATTCATCCGCAATCGCTTTTGATCCAGGTGCAGCTGCAAATGAATTTTTGCCTGTTGCTTGTGGGTTTTTATCATATTTGCTCTCTACATTAGAAGCCACATTTTTGTTTAAAACATTTGATAATCTTTTTAATTGAGCCACATTCACTGCATCGCTATCTTCTCTGCCTGCTGCCACACCTGTGATTTGTCTAGTTATACCATTTTCTAAATCACCTACAGAGACAGCACCTGAGGTTGATATCCAAGTTGATATATTTTTGGCTTTGTCGTCTTTGAGAGCGATTAACAATGTGTTTTGACTATCTTCAACTTTTTTAGTTGCTTCTTCAACTTTTGTTTGTGCAACTACAAGTTCTTTAGCAAATTGTTCTTTTTGCTCTTGAGTTTCTTTTTTCTTTTTTTCAAGCTCTTCTTGACGCTTTTTATAAATCTCTTGATCTTTTTTGAGTTTTGTAATCCTATCTTGAGAAGCTGTATTATTGCTTCCATTAGCAGACTTAACTTCTTTTTCAAGTTTAGCAATTAAATTCTCATTTGTTTTATTTCTAGCTTCAAGTTGAGCTAATTCAATCTCAATATCTTTAATAATCATTTGAGCTTCTGATTGTTTTAATTTAGCTTCATTGTGTGCAATCTTAGCATTTAAAAGTTCAGACTTTTTCTCATTTAAATCTTTATGAGCTTGTGCTAGCTTATCTACAATATCTTTTTCAATATCTTTTAAAGCCATATTTTTTTCTAATGTATCTGCATTCGATAATGGATCAAACCCTGTTTTGTAGTCATTTTCTTTTTCATCTTTTATAATAAAAGCCTCTGTGTCGGCATTAGAATTTGCACCCAATGCTACTCCAAAAGCTACTTTTACTTTTGAGTGATCACCTAAAGCTAAGGCGTTTGAAATCTCTTTTGTTGAGTTTTTGTCTTTTCCTATTTCTATAAAATTTCCTAAAGCAAAGCTTGAGTTTGCATAAATTTTGTTGTTATTTCCAATTGAGTAAGAGCTGTTTGCTTCTACAAAGCTTGGATCGCCTATAGCACCTGAGCCAAATCCAACAACTCTATTTCCAAATCCTATAGATATAGAGTTTGCACCAGTTACATTTGAATCTCTACCCATTGAGATTGAATTCCAAGAATTTTCATTAACTTTAGCATTAATGCCTATAGATATAGCCCCATATGAATTTGCTGCAGAGTCATAATTATCTTTCTTGCTGCTATTTTTTTCGCCATATACTTTAGCATCGCTATTTACGTGGAAGAATTTAGTTCCGTGTAAATTTAGGTTATTTATGGCTTGGATAATGTTTTTATTTTCAATTATGCCTTGATTACTGCTTAAATTTGTATTTAAAGCACCCTCTTTAAATGTGCCATTATCATCTATAAATTCTGATCCTATAAGCTCTTTTATTTTATTAGACGCCTCTTTGATACCGCCTTTTCCATTCAATGCCTCATATAGCTGACCACCTGTAACAGCTTCTTTGCTTCCTTTTGATAAATTTCCTTCACCTAAATTTTTCAATGCCTTACCGCCTAAATCTAAACCATCTTTATTTAAAGTAATTGTGGTGATAGAGCCATTTGATTCTTTAAATTTCAATTCAACTCCATTAGCACTATAGCTTGCGTTTTTATCTTGAGATTTTAACTCTAATCTGCTTGCTGTTAAATTTGAAGAATTGCTATCTTTGTTTATAACTAAGCCATTTTTGCTTAAGCTTGTGTTTTTATCACCAAAGAATATGCTACCACTATTTGTTAAATTTATATCTTTTGAGAGTTTAATACTTATATTGCCATCACTGTTTGCAAATACTCCGATATTTCCTGATGTAGTTTTGCTTTGGTTACTTTCGCCTCCGCTTATTTTAAGAGTGTTGCCAAGATTTATGGTTGTGTTTTTATCTTTTTCATCGCTTACAAATTTTAAGTAGCCATTTTTAAAGCCCTTTATCTCTGTGCCATTTAGGTCGATTCCATCTTTTGTGATTGTGATGTTACCACCATTTATGCTTGGGATAAATAGACCTTTATTGCCAAGAGAAGTTATGTTTTTATCATTAGCAGAGATAAATTTAATCTCATTTGTTGAGAGGATGGTTTTTGGTTTGCTATCTTTTTCAAATAAACTTATCTCGCCTGGTTTTATGGTCGTGTTTTTATCTTTATTTAAAACTATAAAACCATCTTTATTTATGGTTGTGCTATTTCCATCTTTAGCTGTAAATTTAAAGCTATCTTTATCGATTGTTATGTTATTTTCAAGGGTGATAAATTTAAAGCCGTCTTTGATTGTGGTGTTTGCATCTTTTGTAACAACTTTAATGCCTTGTTTATTGATGGTTGTGTTTGTTTCGTTGTTTTCAAATTTAAAGCCATCTTTAGTTAGGCTTGTGATATTGCCATCTGCTTTAACAAATAGCCCTTTTTTGCTTAAATTTGTATCTTTATCACCAAAGAATATGCTACCGTTATCTGTTAAATTTATATCTTTTGCAAGGCGGATGCTTAGGTTACCATCTTTTTTTGCAAATACTCCGATATTTCCTGATGTGGTTTTGCTTTGATTACTTTCGCCGCCGCTTATTTTAAGAATCTCTCCAAATTTAATGGTAGAGATATTTTCATCACTTTGATTATTATCGCCTGCAAATTTTAAAAAGCCATTTTTAGCGTTTTTAATATCAGTACCGTTTAGATCAAGGCCGTTTTCATTAAGAGTGATTTTATTACTACCTCTTTGGATGATTAAGCCATTTTTACCTAGATAGGTTTGATTATGATCTTTAGAATTTGTGAAGTTTATATCATCTGGAGTTATGGTAGCTGTTAAATTTCTATCACCATCTAATCTCTTTAATACTATTTTAGCTGGGTTTATATTTGTGCTTGAGTTATTATCATTTGTAGTGATATTTATACCATTTTTATTTATAATGGTTGTGTTGCCCTCTTTATTTACAACTTTAATGCCATCTTTTCCTATGGTTGTATTATTGTCGTTATTTTCTATAACAATGCCTTTTTCTTTAGAGATTGTGATGTTGTTTTCGCTTGAATTTGCATCTTTTATATCGATGCCTTTTGCGTTTTGGGCTGTTTGAGTTCCGCCACTTTTGATTAAATTTATAGTCTCTTTTAATTGAGCTATATTAACTGCATCGGTATCTTTTAAACCTGCTGCTACGCCTGTGATTTGACGTGTGAAATTTTTATCTGGATCACCTATGGCTAAAGCTCCAAGAGTAGCGTTCCATGTAGCGTTATTGTCTTTGTTGTTTGATAATGAACTTGAGCCGTTTAAGGTAGGTATGTAGTAGTTTTTGCTATTGCCACCTCTAGAAGCCCCATTACTTAAAGTTATATTGTCATTTTTAAATACACCTGAGCCGTTTCTATCTGCATTAGAGTATGAGCCAAGAGCTATGGCTTCGTTTGCCTTAGCTCTTGCTTTGTATCCAAATGCTAATGAGTGATTTCCTTCTGCTCCATCATTTAGGTAGTTTGTTGTTATCTTCTTTTTGATCTCTTCTTCTTTTTTGGCTAATTTTTCCAAATCTTTGTCTAGATTAGTTTTTATGGCATTTAAGATTTCTTTTGAGGTGTTTTTATCTGTAACTTTTAGTTTCTGGATTTGAGTATTTTCATCTTGAAAAATATTTTTAACCATAGTATCAAAATCTTTATAATTCTTTTGAGCTTGCTCTTCTATCTCTAATATTTTTTCATTTATCTTTTGAGCTAGTTCATTTATCTCTGGATTTTTAACCTCACCGTCATCGTTCTTGTTATTTGCTATTATAGTTAAATATTTAGCTTTTAAATTCATATATTGTCTTAATATTTTTACTCTATCTAGCTTACCTTTATCTTCCTTATCTAATTTTACAGAGATATAATTTGAACTGCTCATATCCCTAAATTCTAAATCACCTATATTTATATTTATTCTCTCTTCTAAAGCTCTTATTTGCTCTACATTAACAGCATCAGAATCCAATGCACCTGCAGCTACGTTTGTTATACGTCTTTCAGCTCCTTTTGAGCCTACTGAGATTATACCTATATGTTGGCTAGTAGGAACAACATAGCTTCCTTTAGGAATCCATGCTTGTTTTTTATAATCTTCTTTCGTATAATCAACTATAGATTTGTATCCTAAGGCTATAGAATTTTTGTTATCTTGTGGCACTAAAGCACCCATACCAATAGCCATTGAACCTTCTGAATTAAAATCAACCCCAGAACCAACACCTAAAGCCATTGAATTTCTAGAAAATGCTCTAGATAAAACACCAATTGACATTGAATTATAATGTAAAGCATAAGAATAAGAGCCTAGAGCCATTGAGTTATCCCTTCTAGAAAAAACACCTGTTCCAATAGCTATAGCGTTGTTGCCGTTAGAGGCTGAATTTGTACCAATAGTGATAGCGTTTTTACTACCATCTTCTACTGCTATCCAATTTCTGGATTTTAGATTAAGTTTATAACCAGGTTGATCAATATTATTTCCATAAATTTTTCTTTGATAATCTAAAAGATTGATAACTCCATCTTTATCTATATCTTTAAATTCTTCTTCTATTTTTTTCATATATTGATCAAATTTATCTTTATCATCAACTGCGTTATGTGCATTTACAAGCAACTCAGTCTTAAGTCCTTTATTGTGCTGTGCTTTTTGATTATTAAATGTGTCATCATGTTTTACAATTTCGTGCCCTTCTAAAATACTATCAAAATTATCTGTAATAGATGAAAATTTTAATTCTTGATTTTGAGCGGTATGAATTTCATCTTTTATTAGTGCATGTCCTGGTATTCCATACCCTTGTTTATCATAATTATTACCATTGTTTGTCTCTGCATTAAAATAATCCATTTGTATATTGGCAAAAACATTTGAACCAATAGCAATAGAGTTCTCCCCGCCACTTTTCGCTTTGTATCCATATGCCATACCGCCTTTTTTTAAAACATCTATAGAATTTCCTACAGCAACTGATTGATCTGCTAAAACTTTTGTAAAACTACCAAATGCAGTAGCACCAACACCAACAGCTCTAGAATACGTACCAATAGCCGTAGAATAATCTTTAAGAGCTGAAGAATTTGGTCCAACAGCAATAGAGCCTAAGCCTGTAGATAAAACCCTTGTACCTAAAGCAATAGAGCCTTCTTTCGTTGCAATAGTTGGAGACTTCTTAGCCCAATTTATATAGTGTCTATCTAGCTTACCATTTTTCATTTCAAAACCATAATGATCCTTGCCTATTGGGTTTAAGGCACTAAAAGAGCCATCTTCGTTAAGTTTATTAAAAGTCATTGCATAAACGTCTTGCAAATATTCAACATCTTGTTCATATACAAAATCTGTATATACAGAACTCACTGCACTACCTATAGCAATAGAGCCTTGACCTTTTGCAAATACTTCATTACCTACAGCTACAGAGTGATCTTCTGCGTATGTATGAGAGCCAACTGCCACAGCTTGATTCCCGCGCGTTTTGGAATGGGTGCCAATCACGACAGATTCTCCTTTATGCCATATTTGTTGGCTATCATCTTTTTTGTTTGTGGATGGATTTTCCTCAGCTATAGAACCATGACCGATAACAACCGAACCTTCTAATTCAGCATATGATTTAGAACCAACTATGGTAACATTGTTTATATATTGACCTTTTTCAAACATTTTTTCCCAGTATGTTTTATTATTTTTAGATATAGAAAGATTTAATGGATCAATATTATCTTTGTTAAATTTTATAGCCATAGAATCAGCACCTATAGTTACGCTATTTTGTCCCGCTGAAGCCGAATTCCAGCCTATAGCGATAGATCTGGTGCCAACTTTTGTTAAACCATCATTATTTGAATAATTATTTGACATCGCCCAATCATCTGATAGATTGAGTGCCACAAATTTATGAGATAAACCAGAATTAAAGCCATTTTTTAAATGTTCTACGCCTCCTTCATGCCAACTTTTATATATCCCTATCGAATCTTGTTGATCAGAGCTACTATTTGTAGAAGTAACAGCTCCATTATCTGACCATCTGCCATAAGAATTGGTAGTTAGTGCTAAAATAGCAGCTAAAGCAAGACAAGTTTTAGTATAAGAAATAAAAAATAAAAAATAGGGGGGGGGTAGTAGTGTTTTTAGTAAATTTATCAGTCATTGATAATTTTTCTCCTTAAATTTTTAATTATTTTTTGGCTAATAATACTTTGTTTTTATAAAAATAAAATTAAAAAAATGTAAAAAATAAAAATTTATATTCTGCAATAAGCCAATAATGGGAAAAAATCAAAAAAAAAAAAAACGATTTTTTAAATTTTAATAAAAATTTAGTAAATATAATTGAAAAATTTCATATATTAATTATAAAGTGTATTAATTGGCAAGAAATAATTTAAAAATATAAGAAATTTAGTAGCAAATTTCATCTAAATTTCATTTTAAAAATTTATTTTAGCTTAAAATTTATCTCTTTTTAAGTTGTATTTTTATAAAATTCTATTTACAAACTTTACAAATAAGGGGGATTTTAAGGTGAAATGGTTAGCAATTATATTTTTAAGCACTTATGTTTTATTTGCTGATGAGATACGAGTAGCAGCTGCAGCTAATTTAGGATATGTTTTTGATGAGTTAAAAAAAGAATTTTTAAAAGACAGAAAAAATGATGATATAGTGGTCTCTTTGGGTAGTAGTGGTAAATTAAACTCACAAATTAAATCTGGAGCAAATTACGCTATATTTATGGCAGCAAATATGGACTTTGCTAATGATTTATATAAAAATGGTTACAGTAAAAATCAGCCTGAAATTTATGCTAGGGGTGTTTTAGTGATGTTTAGTGCTGATGAAAAAGAGCTAAATAGAGGACTTGAAATCTTAAAAGATGAAAATATAAAAAAAATATCAGTAGCTAACACAAAAACAGCACCTTATGGAATAGCATCAAAACAGGCTTTTCAAGAGGCTAAAATTTATGAAGATATAAAAGATAAATTAGTCTATGCAGGAAGTATTTCTGGAGTAATGCCACACGTATTAAGCGGTGCAGCAGATATAGGCTTTATAGCAAAATCGGCCTTAATAGGAAAAAATGTATATAAAAAGGGTGAAAATTTTATAGAAGTAAATAGAAATTTATACAAACCCCTAGATCAAGGAATGATTTTGTTAAAAGAGTATGAAAACAATAAACTTGCAAAAGACTTTTACAACTTCTTAAAAAGTAAAAAAGCAAAAGAAATTTTTAAAAGGTATGGATATGAATAAATTTAATGCTAAGGTTTTAGAGGTTAGAGGAGATGGTGGGGTGCAAGAAATTTTACTTAATAGCGATGTGGGTCAAATCTCTTGCGTAGTGGTTGCAAATCAAAAATCAAAAATAAATGAAATAGGCTTCAAAAAAAGTAGCGTAGCAGTAGCTAAGAATGGTGAATTTAGCCACTCAAACAATATAAAAGTCAAGATAAAAGATATAGAAAAAGGGGAAGTTTTAAGTAAGATTGTGGGTGATAAAGACGGAATTAAAATAGAGAGTTTGATCACTACTAGTTCTGCTAATAGATTAGATCTTCAAATCGGCGATGAAGTGTCATTTTTAATAAAAGCTAGCGATGTGTTTGTGGTGTGAGATGGATTTTACGCCATTTATGATATCTTTTAAGCTAGCTTTCTTGACAACTGCGATTTTGTTTTTTATAACAATACCTCTAGCTTGGGTATTAAGTCAAAGCAGTAGTAAATTTAAGCCCTTAATACAGAGCGTTTGCACTCTGCCAATCGTAGTGCCACCAACTGTGATGGGGTTTTATATACTATTGGCTTTTTCTAAAAATTCATTTTTAGGTAAATTTTTACACGATAATTTTGGTTTAGATCTTGTTTTTAGCTTTGAAGGGATTTTATTTGCAAGTTGCATTTACTCTCTTCCTTTTATGTTTGGACCTTTACTTAGCGGATTTGAAAGCCTAAATAAAAATATGATAGAAGCTTCATATCTTTGCGGTAAAGGTAGATTAAAAACTATCACTCAAATAGCACTACCTAATATAAAACCATCGATATTAACTGCTATTGTTATAACTTTTGCTCACTGTATAGGAGAATTTGGGATAATTTTAATGGTTGGCGGTAGTATAGAAAAACAAACAAAAGTAGCAAGTATCGCCGTGTATGAATTTGTAGAGATATTAGACTACAAATCTGCACATATCTATAGCTTAATAATGCTTGGGATGAGCTTTTTAGTGCTTTTTGGCGTTTATGCTTTTAATCAAAAACAAAAAAATAAATTTAGTGAGAAAAATGATAGAATTTAGTATAAAAAAAGAGCTTTTAGGCGTTAATGGAGTTTTAAATTTAGATGTCTCTATGAAGTTAGAAAATGGTGAATTTTTAGCTTTAAGCGGAGATAGCGGAAGCGGTAAAACAACAATACTTAGGTGTTTGGCTGGACTTGAGAAAAGCAAAGCTTATATAAAAGTAGATAATGAAATTTATCAAGATGATAAGGTATTTTTGCCACCTCAAAAAAGAAGCATAGGCTTTGTATTTCAAGATTATGCTTTATTTGAGAATTTAAGTGTTGAGAGAAATTTACTTTTTGCAAATCAAGATAAATTTCTATGCGATAAAATTTTATCTCTGCTGGATTTAACAAAACTTAAAAATCGCAAACCACACACGTTGAGCGGAGGACAAAAGCAAAGAGTGGCTTTAGGTAGAGCAGTGATGAGAATGCCTAAAATTTTGCTTTTAGATGAACCATTATCAGCACTTGATGTAAATTTGAGATCAAAATTACAAGATGAAATTTTAAAAATTCACAAAGAATTTAATATCACTACGATTTTAATAAGCCACGATAGCGATGAAATATATAAATTAGCCAATCGTATGGCGATTTTAGAGGGTGGTAAATTTACAAATATCGGCACGCCAAAACAAATTTTACTAAAAACAAAGGGTAGTCAAAAATTTGCTTTTTATGGGCGTGTGCTAGAGATACAGAGGATTGATTGTGTATTTTTAGTAACCATATCCATAGCACAGCAACTCACTCAAGTAGTAGTTTGTGATCTTGAAGATATTAAGGTTGGTGATAATGTTATGATAAGCACAAAGGCTTTTAATCTAAATTTATCTAAAATTTAATTTTCAAACCTCAACACATTTAAAACGTATCGTACTGAAAAATTAAAATTTAAAATATACAAGATGCAATTTTATTATTTAAAAGATACTTTTATTTGCTAATAGGTTATGTTGATATGAAAAATAAATGAGATTCTAAAAACAAAAGTTTTGTTGAAATGAAATATAATTAAAAATAATTTAATGAGATGATAACAAATAACTTAACAAAAATTACTAAAATTTGCGTATTTTCACTAAAATTTAGACATACAAAAATAGTAAATTAAGATTTTAGTCATTAAAATAAGTGCTAAATTAGTTTAAATTTAAAACATAATAGACTCAAACAAAATTTAATCAAATTTGATAAAGTTTTTACTATTTAGCATATGCTAAAACTAGGACTTTAAAATGCAAAAATTTCTCCTAACTACCTTAAACTTAGCTATTTTATTATTAAAATTCACAAATTTTAATTCCATTGATATCATTTAAAACCCACTTTTACCTTTAAAACATCTACTTGCAAAAATTCTATAGTTGGCTTTAGGGTCAAAATATTTCATAAATTTAACAATTAAGCTCAAGTTTTACCAAGACACTTTTACATAAAAAATAAAAAAGAGGTGTTTAAAAATAATTTTGCTACTAAATTTTAAGCTCTATGAATGTTCGTAAATTTATTTAAAGATTGTTTTTTAAATTTCAGCAACCTTTATGGCTTATAAATTAATACAGAAAAATTTTTCTTATAATTTTGAGAACAAAAATATACTTTTTTCATATATAAAATCATAACTTAAATTTAATTTGTTGAAGTTTAGGTTTTGTTGAGTCTAAATTAAACTACTTTAATAAATTTAACGCCTTTAAAGGCTAAATTTTAGCCCTTTAAAAGGCTAAATTTGTTTGATATAAATTAAGAGTTTGATTTTTTACGAGGTAGAATTAAATTTAAAATCACGCCAACTATCGCTCCGAGTCCGATTTGAGAAAAACTAGCAAAACCAAGATCAAGCACCATTCCACCAAGCGCTGGAACTAAAATTAAAGCTATGATTATCATATTTCTAGGCTCATCCATATCAACTCTGTTTTTAATCAAAGTCTCCATACCAACGCTTGCAATTATACCAAATAAAAGTACCATAATGCCGCCCAAAACGCAAGCTGGAATGGTAGATATTAAAGCACCAAGCTTGCCCACAAAAGCCAATAATATAGCAACAATAGCACTCCAAGTCATTATAGCTGGATTAAAAGCTCTAGTTAAACGAACTGCTCCTGTAACTTCTGCATAAGTAGTACAAGGTGGTCCTGCCACTAAAGCTGCCGCACTTGTTGCTATACCATCACCTAAAAGAGTTCTATGAAGACCTGGCTTTTTTGTGTAGTCGTAGTTTGTAACGTTGCTTATAGCAATCACATTGCCAATATGTTCTATTATAGGAGCTATAACTACAGGAATCATATAAAGCATCGCATTTAATTCAAATTTAGGCGTTGTAAAATTTGGTATAGCAAACCAAGAAGCTGTTTTTACAGCACTAAAATCTACAATGCCATAAAAATAGGCCATAATATATCCAGCAAAAACACCAAATAATATAGGTATAAGTTTTAGCATACCCTTTGCAAACATTATGCAAAGAAGAGTTACCAAAAGCGAAACGCCTGCTATAATCATCGCATCATTTTGAGTAAAATTTGGATTTAAAGTCTGATAGCTAGCTAGCATATCGCCACTTGCCATTGCCATATTAACCGCTGATGGACTCAGTACTAAGCCAATTGTCATAATAACAGGACCAACCACGATTGGTGGAAGGTATTTATCTATAAAAGCTTTTCCTTTAAATTTAACAAAAACTCCAAACAAACTATAAACTACTCCAGCCGCAAAAACTCCACCCATCGCAACAGGAAGTCCCCAATTTTCGACTGCAAAAGATATCGGAGCGATAAAAGCGAAACTGCTTGCTAAAAAAATTGGCACAACCTGCTTACCGCAAATCAATTGAAAAATTAGTGTTCCAACTCCAGCAGTAAAAAGAGCAACGCTTATATCAAGACCTGATAAAATAGGCATTAATACTAAAGCACCAAAAGCAACAAATAAAAACTGAGCACCTAAGAGAGAGTCTTTAAAACTAAATTTATACTCTATATTTTGCATAAAAATCCTTTTGTTGAAGTTAGACATTATACTAAAAAATTTTTAATATAAATTCATCAACAAATTTAAAAAATTTTAAATTTTATATAAAATTTAAAATGGAGTGTTTAGTGGATTTTGAAAATTTTGCAGATTTTGATAGAATTAAATCTATCAAAAATCAATTTAAAATGAAGGTTATTTTAACATATCTTTTTCAATTATAAATGGCACGCCTCTAACGCCTGTTTCAAAGTATTTATCTGCAAGTTGTTGCATTTTTGCTATATCATCACTACTTACGCCATCTACTTTTTTCAAACTTGGATCATAGTATTTTTTAAGAATTTTAATCTTTTCAGCATCGCTTTTTGCTTTTTCTGTTTCTTGATAAATTTTAAAGCTTTTTGCGTGAGAAGTTGCACCATGAATGGCTGTCATAATCATCTCAACATTTGATTCTTTTAATCTATCTTCTATACTATCAAGTTCTCTTCTGCAATATGGGCACTCTGGATCACTTAAAATTAGAATAGTTGGCTTTTTAGGGTCATTTCCTAATTTTATTATGTTTTTTGAACTCTCTTTTTTATATATGCTTGATAGTTTGCTAGATAGTGATTTTTCCATAAAATCAGCTTTGTAGCTAACGCCTGTTTTGATATTAAAAAGATCAGGTATTATAAAATCTCCATGAGTAAATACAACATCGTTTTGAGATTGTTCGCCTTGAGTTATTTTTAAAACCACCATATCTATACCTGGAAATTCTTTTATCGCTTCTCTTTTTTCTATTTTTACGCTAAGTCCGTGTCCAGCTGACATAGGGTTGTTGTATAAACTTAAAATTTCAGAATCACTTGCAGCAAAAACAGCACTTAAACTTAAAACCGAAGTTAAAAACATTTTTTTCATTCATAAAACCTTTTATTAAAAATTTGCAAAATTATATATGAAAAAGTTAAATAGTATTTAAAAGCACTCTATTATTTTCCATATTTTTAATATCATCGAATTTATCCAAATATTCAAGATAAGCAAGAGCAAATTTGCGACTTATGTTTAATTTTAATTTAACATTTTGCACATTTGCAAAACCTACTTCTTTTATTATTTGCCTAATTTCTTGCAAAACCAAATTTAAATTTTGAGTTGTTATAAAGATATTGTGAGCTAAACGAACTACTTTTTTTGCCTGAGTTAGGCTTTTTAAAGCATTATCGCCTGCTAATCTATCAATATCTAAATCATCATATAGGTTATATGGTGCAGGTGGAGTTATGGATGATTTTTCTAAAATATTAAAAATTTTTTGGCTTAAATTTTGGCTTAAATTTTCAAAATCAACTCCATTTTTGATATATAAAGCTCCATATTTTTCAATCAAATTTTGCTCTTGTAACTCATTTAAACACAAAGTTGCTAATTCATCACTAGCCCAAGATAGCCTTAAATTTATACTAGTAGCTGAAAAAATAGCATATTCATTTTTAGAAATGATAAATTTTATAAAATCTTTCACATCTTTTTTAGCCTCAAGTGGATATATGCATAAATTTTTTTTATCAACAAAAACATCTTTTAAATTTAGAGCGATATTTAAAGCATTTTCGTGATCCATATTAAATCTTTGAAACGATGATATAAGCCCAAATCCATGCTTATGATTTTGTGTTAAAGTTTCAAAAACTTTTATGAAATTTTTATTTAAAAGATAAGCTAAAAGCTTGATTTTTTCTGGTTTTTTTAAAGGTTCTAAAATTGGATTTAAAACTCTTCCTCCGCCAATTACACGAGAATTCAATAAAATCACAAAAGGCTCATCAAATTTCAAAAACATATCTTTTGTAAATTTAAATGTAATAAATTTTGAGTCGTCTTTAACGCTTAAAATTAAAGCTTTAGCTGAAATTTGCTTACTTCCTACACAAAATACCACATCTTGATTGTGAGAAATTTTTCCATAAAAAACACAATCAACTTCTTTAAATCCCCTAAAAAAACCTTTTTTGGTTAAAATAAAACCTTTTTGCAAATCACTTACAGATACATTTGATAAATTTAAAGCCACTCTATTTGGCGCTTGGATAAAATCTTGAAATTCGCTATGCACTTCTATGTTTCTTACTAAAATTTCTTTATTGTTATCTAAACATATTAGTTTCTCATTTTTTTTAATATTGCCATCTATTAAACTTCCAGTAACAATCGTGCCAACACCTTTTAAAGCAAAAACTCTATCTATATAATATCTTGTTAAAAGAGTTATATCGTGGGCTTTTGGTTTTAGTGTAAAAAGATAATTTTTTAACTCTTTTATAGAAATTTCATCCTTTACGCTAATAAAAAATGTTTTTAAAATTTCTAAATTACTAAATTTTTTTATATATTTTTTCGCTTCTAGTTCAACACTTTTTTGTTGATCAATATCCGTTAAATCACATTTTGAGATACATAAAATTATGCTCTTTACGCCAAGTAAGGATAAAATTTCAATATGCTCTTTTGTTTGTGGCATTATAGAATCATCACTTGCTACTACAAGCATTGCAGCATCAAATCCGTATGCACCAGAAATCATTGTTTTGATTAAATTTTCATGACCAGGAACATCTATAAAAGCTATATTGCTATCTTTATTTTTTAAATTTGAAAAGCTTAAATCGATAGTGATTCCACGCTCTTTTTCGCTCTTCATTTCATCACCTTCAAAACCATTTAAAGCCTTAATTAGGGCTGTTTTACCGTGATCGATATGACCTGCTGTGCCTATTATTATAGTATTCATAAATTCTCTCCTAGCTCTTTGCATATTTTTATTAAGCCCTCTAAATTTTCATCTAAAATAGACCTAAAATCAAGTAAAAATTTAGACTCTTCTATACGACCAATCACTCCTTTTTCTCTAAATAATTTCTCAGTCAAAATTGCCTCTTTATCAAAAACAAGAGCTATGCTTGGATATTGTTTGCAAGGCAGAGATCCGCCACCTATAAATGTTTTAGTTGTAATGATTTCTGTTTTTTGAGGTATGTTTTTTTGGACAAATTCCGCCATTTTAGATAAATCCTCTAAGCTTTTATGAATTTGATTTTGGGTTGTAATTAGCCTAAATTCCTTATTTATATACGCTTTTAAAGTTTCATTTAAAATAGCAATAGTGATTTTATCAACTCTAAGCATTCTTAAAAGTTGATTTTGCTTTAATTTCAAAATCAACTCTTTTTTGCCTAAAATTATACCGCACTGCACACTTCCAAAAAGTTTATCTCCACTAAAGCTTAAAATATCAACCCCTGTTTTTAAAAGCTTATCCACGCTTGGCTCATCTTTTCCTAATGAGTAAGGCATTTCATTTATATATCCGCTTCCTAAATCATAATAACTTATAATATTACGCTCTTTAGCTAAAGATACAATTTCATCCAATCCCACACTTTGACTAAAACCTTGAATTTTGAAATTTGATTGATGCACCTTCATTAAAATTGCCGTATTTTCACAAATAGCTTCTTCGTAGTCCTTTATATTAGTTTTATTTGTAGTGCCAACTTCTTTTAAAATTGCACTAGAATTTTTCATAACCTCTGGAATTCTAAAACTCCCCCCTATTTCAACAAGCTCACCACGACTAACTACGCTTTGAAGATCTTTTGAAAATGTATTTAACACTAAAAAAACTGCACTTGCATTATTATTTACTATTAAAGCGTCCTCACAACCAAAAAGCATAGAACATAATTTTGCACTATAATCATATCTAAGCCCCCTATTTCCGCCACTTAAATCATACTCTAAATTTGAATATGAAGAGATAATCCTAAAAGCTCTTTTTAAAATTTTTTCACTTATAACACTTCTTCCTAAATTTGTATGAAGCACCACACCAGTTGCGTTTATAAGGGGCTTTAATTCTAAATTTTCAAGCTCTTTATATTTAAATTTAATCTCTTCTATAATCTCATTTTCATTTTTATAAAATTCACCTTTTATGGCTTTTTTTCGCTCATTTTCTATAATCTCTTTTGCTAAATTTAAAATCAGTGGATTAAAACAGTTTTTAAACTCATCTAAATTTGATATTTTATCAACTTTTGGAAGATTTATTTTCATTCTTTCTCCTGTTTATCTAAACTAGATATTTTAGAAGTATATCAAAAATTAGATAAATTTAGCTTGATTTCTTTTGCTAAAACTAGTATTTTTATTTAAACAAGATTTTAAGTTAATTATTATAAAATAACATAAATTGATAAAATGTTTTTTTGAAAGGCTATAAATTTATGAAAGAATTTGTTTTTTTAAAAGAATTTGAAGCTGTTTTGCCAGATGAAATAGAAATTATAGAAAAAAATAGCATAGACGATAAAGGATTTTTAGTCTCAAATTCCAAAGATATTAAGGCTGAAATTTATGCACCTGAAATTAATTATTACTTGAAAAATAGCTTAGATGATACTATTACAAAAGCTAAAAATTCTTTAATTTTATACGAAGCAAGAGCCTGTGCTTTTGATAAAGCCCTTGATATGGATTATAAAAAAGAAATAGGTAAAAATATCATTTTAATAAGCAATGAGGATGAAAATAGTCTTATAGAGTTACTAAAAAAATCAGATTTTAAGGTGATTTTATTAATGCACAATGAGATTAAATTTTTATATGGCGAAATAGGCGATCTCTTCACTACCGTGCTTAGAGAAAATGATGAGTTAGAGGTGCAAAGTGATTTTATTTTAGTTCGAGATGCGAAAGATTATATGCTTAGACAAAGCGGGGTTTTAGAGATTAAAGATCTTTTAAATGATGAAATTTTAGAATATTTAGAAAAACGAAGTCCTGTATATAAGTACAAAAGTGCTATAACTTATGATGATAAAATTTGCCAATATCACGAAAGACGAAGCGAGCACTGTGCAAAATGTGTGGATGTCTGTCCAACTGTAGCGATTTTAAAAGATGATGAAAAACGTCATTTAGTTTTTTCTCATATTGACTGTATGGAGTGTGGGGGATGTATTTCTGTATGTCCAAGTGGTGCGATGGATTATGCAAAAATGCCTGCTGATGCGTTTTTTGAAGTTGCGAGTATGTATGAAGATAAAAAAATAGTAATAGTTCCAAGAATGATGGATATTCAAGATTGTGATGTTACGCTACCTGAAGGGTTTTTACCTTTTGCTATTGAGGGTGAGAAATTTATTAGTCAAACTCACTTAATGTCGCTTTTACAAATAAGCGGAGCAAATTTAATATTTTATAGCGATTTTGTAAGTCCAGGCACAAAAGATAGCATAAATCTAATCAACGATATCTATAGGGCTAAATTTAACGAAACAGCTATTTTTGTGGCACAAGATGAGATTGAGTTAAGAAAATATTTAAAAGAAATTAAATATATAGATGGCTCTAAATTTATTATGAGTCAAAGAAATTTATCAAAAAGAGAAATTTTTGCAAAAAGAGTTAAATTCTTGGTAGGAGATGAAAATTTAGGTGTTGCAAAAAGCGGAGAGTGGGTAAGATATGGAAGTGTAGAGATAAACGAAAACTCTTGCACTCTTTGTTTAAGCTGTGTTGGAGCATGTAATGTGGGAGCATTGGTGGCTGATACAAGTGATAATAGTATTAAATTTAACGCCTCTATTTGTACCACCTGTGGATACTGTACGCAAAGCTGTGCTGAAAAAGATACGATATTTTTAACACGCGGCGAGATGAGGCTTGAACCTAAATATTTTGAATACCAAACTCTAGCAAAAGATAAATTGTTTAAATGTATAGAGTGTGGCAAGGAATTTGCTACAGAAAAAGCCATAAGAAAAATAGCTGACATTATGACGCCCAAATTTGCAAATGACCCACAAAAGATTAAGACGCTTTATTGCTGTGCTGATTGTAAAGCTAAGTTGATGATACAGGCTCAGTTACAATTAACTAAAAAATTTAAGGAGGAAATTTTAAGTGAATAAAAATATAACAATTGCAAGAAGTTATTATTATGAATTTTTTGCTATACCATTTTTCTTTAGCGAAAATGACACAAAATTTAGAGTCTGGAAAGAAGAGCTTGCATATTTAAAAAGCTCTTTGTTGGATGAAGGAGATGGTAAATTTTTTGAAATTTTAGAAAATTTTAGCTTTGAAGAATTCAAAGAGGAGCAAAACCGACTACTTTTTGACTACTCTTATGCAAATGTCCCACTAACAGCATCATTTTATAAAGATGGAAGAGATGATGGCACTTCAAAAATGATTGTGATAAATACATTAAAAAAAAGTAAATTTAGAAGAGATAATAACTTATGCAAAGATAGCGAAGATTTTGTAGGATTTATATTTTACCTAATGTCTTCACTCTTAAAAGAAGAAGTTGATAAAAGCAATTTTTTAAGCACTGAACTTTTTGTAAATGTCGTTAATGAATTTATCGATGAGATGATTGAATTTATAAAAGATAGTAAATTTGCTAAATTTTTCTTGGCTTTAGCAAATTTGATGGAGAGTTTTTTTGCTTTTGAGAGGTCGTTATTAGGTATCACAAAACCACAAAAAGCAGATTTTAGCGTAGCAAAAGAGTCTATAGAAAGACAACCCTATATATCAAAAATAGCTAGCGTACGAGATAAATACGACTGGAGCAATTTAGATATTTAAATTAAACTATTCTTAAATATTTATTTTAATTTTAAAAATAAATATTTTTTAATAACAAATATGATAAATTTGCATAGTAAAAAACTAAACAAAATTTAATTTTGTTTAGTTTTTTTAAATATAAAATATGCAAAATTTACATATAATTTTGATAATAAATTAATATAAGGAGGATGAAAATGAAAGAAAAAAGAAGAGATTTTTTAAAAAAATCTCTAATAGCTAGTGCAGCAACAACAGTAGCTTTAGCAAATGAGTGCTGTAATGATGTGCTAAATAAACACGAAGCAACAAACGAATCAAATGGCGTTATTTGCGGTAAAGCGGCTAAAAAAGAGGTACTTTATAGCAAAAATCAACTTTGGGATCAATATTATAAGATTGCAAAATAGGAGATAAAAATGAGTCAGACAAATATAGGAAGAAGAAGCTTCTTAAAACTTGCTGCTCTTGGGGCCGGTACAACTACCGTATTTGGTAACAACCCAACATTAAGAGAAGCAACTAAAGAAGAAATCAAAAATCCTTTTCCAAATTCAGTTATAAAAAAAACAATCTGTTCGATATGTTCGGCGGGATGTGGTGTATTAGCAGAAGTAGATGAAAGCACAAATACTTGGATAAGACAAGATATGGCAATTGATCATCCAATTAGCCAAGGAAGCCACTGCTCAAAAGGCATCGATCAAATGGATTTAACAAAATCAAAAATGAGACTTAAATATCCACTCAAAAAAGTAAATGGAAAGTGGGAGAGAATCAGTTGGGAAACAGCTGTTAATGAAATAGGCGATAAAATGCTTAAAATTCGTGAAGAAGATGGGCCAGATTCTGTTGAATTTTTAGGATCTGCTAAATTTTCAAATGAACAAGCTTTTTATTTTAGAAAATTTGCAGCTTTTTGGGGCACAAACAATATAGATCACGTAGCTAGAATTTGACATAGTGCAACAGTTGCCGGTGTGGCAAATACTTGGGGTTATGGTGCTATGACAAATCACGTTGGAGATGTAGCAAAAAATGCAAAAATGATGTTAGTAATTGGTGCAAATCCAGCAGTAGCAAATCCTGTTGGTGCTATGAAGCACATTATTCAAGCAAAAGATAGAAATAATGCAAAATTAGTTGTTATAGATCCAGTTTATACAAGAACAGCAGCTAAAGCTGATATGTATATTAGAATCAGACCAGGAACAGACATCGCTTTTGTTTATGGAATGCTTCATTTGATATTTAAAAATGGTTGGGAAGATAAAGAAGTAATCAAAAATCAAACTTATGGCGTTGAGGAGATAAAAAAAGAAGCCGAGCATTGGACACCAGAAGAAGTAGCAAATGTAACAGGATGCAAGGCTGAAGAATTAATACAATTTACCAAAATGTATGCAAATACAAAACCAGCCACTCTATTTTGGTCTTTAGGGATCACTCAACACTCAGTTGGACACTCAAATACAAGAATTTTATCCATTTTACAACTCGTATTAGGAAATATGGGTAAACCTGGTGGTGGAACAAATATCTTAAGAGGTCATGACAACGTTCAAGGTGCAACTGATATGAACTGTTTGGCTGATAGTTTGTCTGGCTATTATGGTCTTGGAGATAGTGCTTTCAAACATCATTGCAAAGGCTGGGGAGTTGATTTTAATGAATTTGTTAAAAGATTTGCAGTATCTACAAAAGAACCTAGAGAAAAGCTTGGCGAAAAGGTAAAAGGGACAAATTTTAGAGAGTATTTTTATCATGATCCAAAAAATCCAGAAGATAGAAATTGGAGAAATGAAAAAGGCTGGTCTCTTTCAAAATGGTGGCAAGGCGTATTAAAAGAAGAAGAGACTTTTTCAAGTGGAAATTTAAGAGTTCTTTGGGTGCAAGGAACAGGAATTACTTCGATGGCACACACTACTAAAATAGCTGAAGCTATCGATAAGCTTGATATGCTTGTCATTGCTGAGCCATTTTTAAATGAAGTTGCTATTTTAAGTGATAGAAAAGATGGAATTTATGTTTTACCAGTGGCGACTCAGTTTGAAAGCGAAGGTTATGTAACGGCTACAAATAGAGCTGCACAATGGAGAACAAGAGTCATTAAACCTATATTTGAAAGTAAAGAAGATCAAGAAGTGATGTTTTTATTTGCTAAAAAATTTGGTTTTTATGATGAGTATGTGCGTGGAATGAAAATGGGCATAGTAAATGGAGAAGTTAAACAAGTAAAAGATGATTTTATTTGGCCAGATGATGCGACAGATGAGATTGCAAGAAATACACAAAGCATTGGCAATAACGGACGAACTGCTGCAAGGCTTAGAAAACATCAAGAAAATTGGCATAATTTCGATCCAGATACTCAAATGGGTAGAGGACCTGTTGAAGGTGAATACTATGGTCTTCCATGGCCTTGCTGGGATGAAAAACACCCTGGAACGCCAATTTTATATGACACAACAAAACCTTATGCAGAAGGTGGAATGGGCTTTAGAAATAGATTTGGTTTAGAACATAATGGTGTTAGCCAGTTGGCTGATGAAAGTGTAACTCTTCCTGGCTCTAAAGTAAAAGGTGGACACGCTCAAATAACAAAAGATAATATTGAACAAATTCTAGGTATAACTTTAACCGAAGAAGAAAAAGCTAAAATGGGAGGCTCTTGGAGTACCGATTATAGTGGAATTATAGCTAAAAAATGTCGTGAAGCTGGAGTTAGTCCATGCGGAAATGCAAAAGCTAGAACTATAGTTTGGGAGTTTGCAGATCAAATTCCAAAACATAGAGAACCGATTCACTCACCTAGATGGGATTTGGTAGAAAAATACCCAACTTTTGAAGATCAAGAGAGAAACTTCCGTGTAGCAAGTAAATTTAAAAGCGAACAACAAGAAAAAGATTGGAGTAAAGAATTTCCAACAATAATAAGCTCTTTAAGAGTTGTAAATTTAAGCGGTGCTGGAATGATAGAAAGAACTAGTAAATATCTAGCATCAATTACTCCTGAAATGTTTGCTCATGTAAATCCAATTTTAGCAGCAAAATATGGGATAAAAGATGGTGATATGATGTGGGTGCATGCACCACAAGGCACAAAAATAAAAATCAAATGCATATATTCACAATCAGTTACACCTGATCGAATTTGTCTTCCATATCACTTTGCGGGCGTTATGCAAGGAGTTGATTTAAGCGATAGATATCCAAAAGATGCTAAACCTTATACAGTTGGCGAAAGCTCAAATACAATCACAAACTACGGCTTCGATCCAGTAACTCAAATTTCAGAATTTAATGCTGGTCTTTGCAGGCTAGAAAAAGCTTAGGAGATAATTATGGCAAGAATGAAATTTTTCGTTGATGATAATAGGTGTATAGCGTGTTATGGATGTCAAGTTGCTTGCTCGGCAGCTCACGAAGTTCCAGTTGGCATAAATAGAAGAAGAGTGATAATAGTAAATGAGGGCGTTCCTGGTAAAGAAGTAGCTAGCACTATAGCCTGCCAACACTGCACAGACGCGCCCTGTGCTCAAGTTTGCCCTGTTCAGTGCTTTTACATAAGAGAAGATGGAATAGTCTTACATAATAAAAAAACTTGTATAGGTTGTGGGTATTGCTTATATGCATGTCCATTTGGAGCACCACAATTTCCAAGAGATGGTGCTTTTGGCATTAAAGGCGAAATGGATAAATGCACGATGTGTGCAGGTGGTCCTGAAGAGACAAATTCACACGAAGAAAGAGAGCTTTATGGTCAAAACCGTATAGCCGAAGGTAAAATTCCAATGTGTGCGGCGATTTGTGCAACAAATGCACTTTTAGTCGGTGATGCAACTGATGTTTCAAATGTATATAGATCAAGAGTTTTAACTAAAAATTCAAATATAAATTTATAAATTTAGCCCTAATTGGGGCTAAATTTACATTTAAAAGTTTTATAAATCTATAAAATTTATAAATCAACAAAACCTAAACTCTAGCAAATTAGCTTTAAGTTATAAATTTATAATAAACACTTTATATCTTAGTTTAAGCCATAAGGGTTGCTGAAAATTTAGAAAAACAAAACTAAAATAGTACAAAATTAAGCAACAAAATTATCTTATAGAAACATTTTTCTAGTTTTGATGAAAAAATATCGTAGTAAAATTTGAGATTAATTGTTAAATTTAATGAAATAATTTGACTTTAAAAACTAATTATAAGATAACTCTTTCTTTTTTTTTGGACAGCTGTTTAAAAGTAAAAGAGTTTGTAAATGATATTAATAGAATTGAAAATTTTAGGGATTATAGGACTAAATTTAGAAGAATTAAGAGAAAATTTTTGCATTTAAAGTGCTGATTTGGATATTATGCTAAATAGCAAAAAATTATATTAAAAAAGAATTTTGTTTTGTTGAGCTAAGATTTAAAAACAAAGCCTATTTTTATTAAATTTTAATGCTAATAAAACAAAATCTTGCTTTATTATCAATTTTTATAAAATTTATATCCAAACTTGCACCTTTACTAATAAATTACGCCACAAAAATCTAAGATAAAATATCTTCTAAATCTAAAACTATTTTCAAGATCTTTATTTTGATAATTTAAATTTATTCTTGTAATTCTTTACTATAAAATATCCTTTACTCTCATATTTTTCATACAAGTTTTATTATGTAATTAATAAATTTTTATTAGATAAAACAAATAACTTATCTATTCCAACACTAAAATTAGCTTTTTAATATAAGTTGAAGTCTTATAAATTTTAGATTTAGCGTTGTGGATGATTTAGTGATTTTAGAGATATAAAATTTTAACGTTGGATTGTTGAAATTTGCGATATTAAGATATGCGGGCTTCAAAAGTTAAGAAATTTTGTTTTTAACTGTAAGCAAAAAAAGGGCTTTTCCAGACGAAAAAGTGCGAATTTAAAAGGATGAAAACAATATAAAAAGACTAATCGTTTAGATATAAATAAACTAAATTTTAAAATTTAAGTCAGGTATTTGCCTGACTTATTTACCAATTAAATTTCTCCAACCTTATAACTTTCACCTGGTTTCATCTCTATGATTTTCCAAGCAAGTCCCTGAGTCATAAGTTCATCCATAAAAGGTTTTGCATCAAATTCTTCCATATTAAATACACCTTTACCGCTCCAAATTCCTTTTGCAACTAGCTTTGAGCCAATCATTGCAGGAACACCTGTTGTGTAGCTAACTCCTTGAGCTCCAGTTTCAGCGTAACACTCCTCATGATCACAAACATTATAGATATAAATTTGTTTTTCTTTGCCATCTTTTAGCCCACGAATCACGCAGCCTATATTTGTTTTGCCTTTAGTTCTAGCTCCTAAGCTTGCAGGATCAGGAAGCAAAGTCTTTAAAAACTGAATAGGAACTATTTTAACGCCATTATGCTCAACTTCATCAACTCTAAGCATCCCAACATTTTCAAGGCATTTCATATGAGTTAGATAACTTTCTCCAAATGTCATAAAAAAGCGAATTTGCTTTAAGCCTTTGATATTTTTGCTAAGGCTTTCAAGCTCTTCATGATAAAGCAAGTATGTATCTTTTACCCCAATTTCAGGATAATCCCATTTAAAGCCGATCTCCATAGGTTTAGTCTCTACCCACTCATCACTATCCCAATTTGTTACTCTATCGCTACTTGAATTAGCAGTTTTTTTCCAGTATCTTCCATTTGCACTAACTTCACGTAAATTTATCTCAGGATTAAAATTTGTTGCAAATGCATATCCATGATCTCCAGCATTGCAATCTAAAATATCAATATAATGAATTTCATCAAAGAGATATTGTGACGCGTATGCACAAAATACATTTGTAACTCCAGGATCAAAACCACTTCCTAAAAGTCCTAAAATTCCACTTTTTTTAAACTCATCATCTTTTTCCCACTGAAGCTTATACTCAAATTTTGGAGTGTCAGGGTGCTCGTAGTTTGCAGTATCGATGTAGTGGATTTTAGTTTTTATGCATGCATCCATTAGGGTTAAATTTTGATAAGGAAGTGCTACATTTAGTAAAATTTCAGCCCCTGTTTTTTTAATTAAATTTACAACAGCTTCAGTATCATCAGCGTTAATTTCGGCTGTTTGAATATCCACATTTAAACGCTCTTTTATAAATTTAGCTATCTCATCGCATTTACTTTTTGTTCTGCTTGCAAGAGTTATTTTAGTAAAAGTATCTTTGTTTTGTGCTGCTTTAACAGTAGCTACGCGGCTTACTCCACCAGCCCCAATTATGAGTAAATTTGCCATATCTATCCTTTGAATTAAAATTTGTGTAATTTTAGCAAAATTGAAACAATAAAACAAAATTTTGTCTTAAATTTTTAATTTTTTTTAAAGATATATTTTTTTTAAAGTTAAAATATATTAAAATTCAACCATTAAATTAAATTTTAGGAGAGAATATGGAGAATTTTAGCTTTGCTTTTCTTAAAGGAGTAGCAAATCAAACAGGTTACACTCTTGTTTTTGATTTTTATTCTACTTTTTTAATTGTTTGTGCTGTTTTGATGGTTGGATATTTACTGACTAAAAAGACTAAATTTTTAAATAAATACAACATTCCAATTCCAGTAACAGGCGGTTTGTTATTTGCTATTTTATTTTTGGTTTTAAGTTTTGTTTTTGATGTAAAATTTCAATTTGAACAAGGCTTTAAAAATCCTCTTTATTTGATGTTTTTCGTGTCCGTTGGTTTGGGGGCAGATTTTGCAAGCTTAAAAAAGGGCGGCAAAACACTTCTTATGTTTGGTATAGCAGTTTGTGTGTTTTTATTTATTCAAAATTTAATCGGCGTAGGTGTTATGAGTATTATGGGGGAAAATCCACTATTAGGTCTTTTGGCTGGTTCTATAACCTTAAGCGGAGGTCACGGCACAGGTGCTGCGTGGGGCGAGACATTTATGAAAGCTCCATATGATTATAAGGTAGCTATTGAAGTTGCTATGGCTAGTGCAACTTATGGACTTATAGCAGGCGGTTTAATCGGCGGTCCTGTAGCTAGATATCTTATAAATAGATATAATTTAAAGCCAACAGATCAAAATCATGCAGGTGATACGAGTGATGAAATTTTTTCAGAGCCAGAAAAACAACGCCTTATTACATCAAGTTCTTTTATAAAAAGCTTAGGTCTTTTTGCTTTAGCTCTATTTACAGGCACAACTCTTACGGCTATTACAAAAGGTACAGCTATTGCTCTTCCTAGTTTTGTTTGGTGCTTATTTTCAGGTATTATTATAAGAAATTCATTTTCATATTTCAATATTCATCAAGTTTTTGATAGAGAGGTTGGAGTAATAGGAAATGTATGTTTATCGATATTTTTGGCATTGACTATTATGACTTTAAATTTAGTAGAGCTTGCAAAATTAGCTGTTCCATTAATGGTACTTTTAGTTATTCAAACCGTAGCTATAATATTATATGTAAGATATGTAACTTTTTCTATTTGTGGCAAAGATTATAATGCTGCTTGTATGGTTGCAGGGCATTGTGGTTTTGGTATGGGTGCTACACCAACTGCTATTGCAAATCTTCAAACAGTTACAAATCATCACGGACCATCTAGTATAGCTTTTATTGTAGTTCCTATAATGGGTGGATTTTTTGTAGATATAGCTAATGTTATAGTTATTAAATTATTTTTATTTTTACCTATTTTTGGTTAAAAATTTAGCCTCAATTTGGGGCTAAATTTATCCAATCTCATTTAAATTAAATTTATAGTTTTTGATTTTTATATTTGCTCAAATAAAATAAAAAAATAAGAGTTTATGGTATTGATAGTAGATATAAAATTTAAAATATTTTTGTGAAAATTTGAGGATAAAATCTATAAATTTAGTGAAATTTCAAGACAAAATTTATTTAAATTTTTAAAAATCGTATTTAATTGCAAATAATTTTTTAGATTTTTTTGTATTCAAAAAGATTTATGCAAGATAACAGTTATTATGATTTTATTCTAAAAAATTAATTAGTAAATCCATATAAACGACGGCATCGAGCCATATATGATTAATAAATTCAAATTTAAGGGCATTTAAAGGATTTTATCCTATTTAAAAGATAATTGAGATATAAAAAATACAAATTATATGTTTTTTATAAAATCGATAAAAATCAAATTGGATTTACTTTTTTAGATGAGTTAAAGCTCATCGTAAGCTTTTTGCATATTTAATCTAGTTTTTTCATACCAATTTTCATCGTTTAAATCAACCACTTCAAGACATTTCATCTTAACTAATCCCTTTTTTACGGTAAATTCTTTAACATTTAAAATTTGCAAAGTATCTTTTAAAACTATGGGTTGAACTCTTAAATTTAACTTTTTAGCTACCACTTTTGCACCATCTTGAAATTTTAAGATTTTATCTCCTCTTCCTCTTGTGCCTTCTGGAAAAATTGCTATTACCCTACCATTTTTTACTCTATCTTTAGCATCTTTTATTAAGCCTACAATCGACCTTGGATTGTTTCTATCTATGCTTATCATATTAGGAAGTGATAAAATTTTGCCTAAAAAAAAGATATCGCCTATCTCCTTTTTTGCTACCCAAGCTAAATTTTTAGGATGAAATTCTTCTAAAATCATAATATCTACCATACTTTTGTGATTTATTAAGATTAAATTTGCTTCTTCATCAAATTCGCCGATTTTTTCTACCTTATATCCAAGAGCAAATCTTTGCATTTTTGACCAACCGCGACGGATACTTAAAATTTTTGTTTTAAAAATAGACATCGATATAACAACTATAGCTATACTAAAAACAAACCAAATAAAATAGAGCCCGCCCTTAAATTTTTCCATCTTTAACTCCTAAAATATCTAAAATTTTATCTTCTTTTATGAGTTTTGAGTTGTATTTTACTACAAATCCACTATTTTTTTTGTAACACTCAATAAAACCTTTGACGTCGATAAGTCTTGAAAAATCAAACTCTTTTTCAAAATATATGTTTTTGAAAATATTTGGATTAGTTAAGGTAATTAAAAGCAAAAGCCAGATAATGCTAATTATAAAAACCGCAGATGATAACTCTTTAACGCCTAAATTTTCAAGCATAATACCACCTAAAAGCCCACCTATAAAACTTCCAAAATATCCTGCTGAATTAAATATACCTAAAACAGTTCCTTTTTGTGAAGCTTTTGCAAATTTTGAAGCTACACTTTGCATTATTGGCTCGTGCATATTAAATCCTATAAAAAATAAGATAACTCCAGTTATAAAAGCATATTGATTAGAACTGATTGCAAAAAACAAATAAGAGACCATAAAAAACAATACGCCAAATATCAATATATTTTTAGCAAATCCTTTTTTTTCTCCTAAAAATCCAGCTAACCCCATAGCAATCAAACCAAAAATCATCGCCAACACATACACAATCCATAAACTATCTTCATTAAATTTAAGAGCTCTTACAAGAACAATTGGCGTGATAAAAAATGCCATTGTCATAAACATTTTTTGTAAAAAATTAGTTAAATTCATAATAGCTAAGTCTTTATCGCTTATAATTTCTTTTAGTGATAAATTTTGACTTAAAGATTTGATTTTTATATCTTTTGGAACAACCATATATAGTAAAAATATACACAATACGCTAAGTATAGTACTTATATGAAAAAGCATTCCAAGACCAAATTTATTAGCTAAAATCGGACTTATAGCCATAGATAAAGCAAAGCTTAATCCAATCATAATGCCCATTATTGCCATAGCTTTACCTCTATCTTCTTCTTTTGTAAAATCGCTTATCATTGCTATTCCAACAGCACCAATAGCACCGCTTCCTTGAATAGCTCTGCCTAAAATCATCAGATAAATATCGTTTGAAAAGCCACATATCAAAGAACCAATTATAAAAATAATAAGACCAAAAGCCATTGTGTTTTTTCGCCCAAATTTATCAGAAATGAGTCCAAATGGAATTTGAAAAATAACTTGCATTAAAGCATAAATTCCAATAGCAACTCCAGCTAAAATTGTGGTAGAATGCTCTAAATTTGAAGCATAAAGCCCAAAAATAGGTAGTACTATAAAAAGCCCAAAAAATCTAGTAGCAACTATAAAAGATAAAGATAAAATAGTTTTATACATAAAATTCCTTTTTAAAAGCTATAATTTTACTCAAATTTTAATAATATTTGTATGAAATATGTTAAAATTCAGTTAAATTTTAACATAAGGATTGCATTTTGAAAATAGTGCTTGCAACAAATAATAAAGATAAAGTAAAAGAGATAAAAGATTTTTATAAAAGTTATAAAATTTATGCATTTGAGGATATTTTAACGCCTTTTGAAATAGAAGAAAATGGTTTGAGTTTTAAAGAAAATTCTCTTATTAAGGCAAATGCAGTATTTAATGCTTTAAGTGATGAGCAAAAAAATGAATTTATAGTTTTAAGTGATGATAGTGGATTGAGTGTTGAGGCTTTAAAATTTAGTCCTGGAATTTACTCGGCTAGATATAGTGGCAAAAACGCAACTGATACCTCAAATAGAGCTTTGCTTATTTCAAATTTAAAAGCTTTAAATTTGCAAGAGAGTAGGGCTTTTTATACTGCTGCTATTTGTATAGTTTGTAAATTTGGAAGTTATACTACTCATGGATTTATGCACGGTAAGGTTATAGATGAAGAGCGTGGAAATAATGGCTTTGGATATGATTTTATGTTTATTCCAAATGGATTTGATAAGACAATTAGCGAACTTGATGAAAATATTAAGCTAGAAATTTCTCATAGAAGTAAAGGGCTTGAGTTAATGAAAATAGTTCTTAAATTTATTGAAAAAAAATGCAAAATTTAGAAAAATTATTTTTCAAATATTATAGATATTGAAATATAAGCCTAATTTTAGATAAAAGAAAAATAGTAACAATTATAGTTTTTAATTACCAACGTATATTTTGCAAATTTTACAAAACACAAAAATTAATTGAAGCTAAAATGAAAATTTAAAATTGCAAATAGAGCTTAAAAAGCTAGAATTGAAAAATATAAATATAAAAATCGCAAATTGTGGCGAAGCAAAATTTAAAGACTTGCTTGTTTTTGACGTATTAATTTATAATACAGTTTAGGTAATTTAATATGATGATAGATAAGGATATAAAAGAGTTGTTATGACCTGCACCGATATTTGACAATAGATTATCTATATTAAATTATTTTGCAAAAAAAGTAAATTTACATTAAAATTTTGTGAAGTATAAAATTAATTCAAATATAGAAATTCATAAAATTAAAGAGTGTAAATTTACAGAAGTTAATTAGTATCGATAGTAAAGATTATGATAATATAAAAGCTTTAAGAGAATATATTAAATCATCAATGTTTTTACTATATGATTGTAACTTATAGTCCATCAAAAGCAGGAATTTTTAATTTATTTCATTGAGTTTTTATTTTTGTTGTAATTTTTGTTCTTTAAGTTTTATTTTTTACTTTTTTCTTGTTTTATGTTTGCGTATCCATTCCTTTCTTGCAATAAAAAGACAACTAGATTTTTATCTAATTGTCTTTAAATTTATTTTTTTGTTACAGCGAATGTAACTGGGTCAAAATTGTAATTTTCTAGTAACTCTTCGGCACTAATTATTTCAACTTTCCCCCTCCTTGTATTAACATCAAAATCATATACTCTATATACATAAGCACCATCATCTTTATAAGTTTCAAAAAATAATTTTTCATTTTTGCTCATATAAAATGGAGTTTCTAACCCTCCAACAGTAGTTTTAACTTCAATCCTTCTAGTGCTTCCATCTTCATTGATGGAACTAACATCATATCCTAAACCATCACCCTGTAAAATACTTAGATGAAGTACTCTAGACACTGATGTGGAATCAAAATTTAAAACTCTTTCTTTCTCAAACTCATATACAAACTCTTCTCCCATATTTCCAACATCTGTGTTTCTTTCTCTCTTTTTACTCCAATCTATTTTTCTTCCAACAAAACTTCTCAAACTATTTTTTCTTTTATCTATTTTATCAGAAGATAATGGTTTTTTATTGCTTCTTATTCCCTCTAAAGCAATAAATTTTGCAGGCTTACTTCCCTTATCTACAACAAACCCTTCTAAATACTCCTTAATCAACTCGCTTTGATGAGCAACAATGTTTCCTATTCTTTGTAAAATTAGAATTTCTTTACGAGTAGCAGACATTACTTTGTCATCTTCATTATATACAAGTACCTCTTCTAATCTTTGTTTAATCTCTGATGTGTTTAATTCACCATACTTATCAAGTAAAGGTCTTATAGCTTTTCTAATTTCTGCTTCTGAATGCATTATATTTTCTCCAACTCATAATTTGTAATTAGTAAATGTTTAGCTAGTTTATCATTTCTGTTTTGAAAACTAACTATATATTTTTTGTCAAAATTTTTAATAACAAATTCTTTGTATAAATCATATATAAAATCAGTGTTTTTTATAACTAGCATAAATTTTGCTTTTGTATTTTTACAAAAATTTGCCAATCTTTTATGATCTTTATTTGAAAATTCATTATTAGCATAAGTTGAAAAAGAAGAATCATAAGGTGGATCTAAAAATATAAAATCATTTTCTTCAAGTTTTATATTTGAAAAAAATTCTTCAAAATCAAGAGAATATATTAGAGTTTTGTCAAGTCTATTAATTATTTCTTTACTCTCAATATATTCAATTTTTTTTGTTAAATATTTGCTATTGTAGCTACTTCCGCCATAAGGAACATTAAATCCACCATTTTTATTGTATCTAAACATAGATGAATAACAGTATTCTCTAATAAAGTAAAACATAGCACTTATAAAATTTTCATTTAATAATAATTCCTTTGAATTGTTATATAAAAATCTAAAATGTGTATATAAACCACTTTTAAATCCAGTTTCTATATTTAATTTAACATCATTTATAGACATTTTTCCCTTTTCATTTTCTATTTTTTTCATTCGCTTTAATTTCTTAAAAAGATTATTCTCTAATTCTAATAAAATTCTTTTTTCATCGACAATAAACTCATCATTTAATATACCATTAAATTCTTCAGCATTGTTTATAATAAATTTTTCTATATTTACTTTAAGTTGAATATCTGAAATTCTGTTAAGTTTATATTCATTATATAAATCTGATAATTCATATATATAATCTTCACTTATTTTTTCTAAAATTTTCCAACATTTATCTATCTCTTTTATTGCGTAAAAAAACATATTATTTTTTGATTGAATTGATTTATATAAATTTATTAATTCATTAGACTTATCATTTATATAATATTGTTTTATATTATCAACTGCAAAATAAACTGCTCCACCACCGACAAATGGTTCATAAAATCTATTAATATTTTCTGGAAGATTATCTAAAATTATTTTCAGCTCTTCAGTTTTACCACCAGGCCATTTTATAAAAGGCTTCATACTAATTCTCCTCCTTATAAATCTCTATTACTTCTTCAATTTTACAATCAAGAGCTGTGCATATTTTTACTATTGTTTCTAAATTTACACTTTCATCTCTACCCATTCTAGCTACTATATTACTACTGATACCAGAGGCTTTTTTTAAATCTTCTTTATTCATTTTTCTTTCAACTAATAAGTGCCATAACGGTTTATAAGAAATTTTCATATTTTTTCTCCAAATCAACGTCTTTTACATATTATATCACATTATCGCAAGTTTTTCACTACTTATCGTTATTTTATTAAATAAAAAATCTATTAAATTACTCTAACAGATTATTTTTTATCATTTTATTTATATTAAAATTTCATCAAATACATCATTCAAATTTTATCAGCGATTAGTGAAATAGCTTCGTCGCCATCTAAATCAAGGGCTAGCGGGTTGTAAAGGTCAGTAATGACACCATTTTTACTAAATTAATTTATAAAATCCTAAAAATTACTAATAATATCTCCTAAAAAGTCACCCAAAATAATCTAATATATCATAAAAATTTGTGGCTATGGATTATTTTCAAAATATAATTGCTAAATTTAAGCTAAAATTTATTTTGGCGTGATAATTTAGTAAGAATATTTTTGTATAATTCGTAAAATTAATTTTAAAGGAGATAAAATGAAAGTTAATTCATTTTTTAAAGGTATTGCAAAATCAGTTGCCGTTTTGGCTTTAGTAGCAGGTGTTAGTTTAAATGCTGCAGAAGAAGGAAAAGATTATGTAAAATTAGAAAAACCTATTGCTAATGCACAAAATACAGTTATAAAAGTATTTAGCTATGATTGTCCATTTTGCTATAAATACGATAAAGCAGTAACTAAAAAAGTTATGGAAAAACTTCCTGAAATGAAATTTGTTCCATACCATTTAGCAACAAAAGGTGTATTTGGTAAATATGGTAGCGAGCTTTTGGCTGTTATGATAGCAAAAGATGAGGCTGCTGGCACAAATTTACTTGATGATAATTCAAAATTTAAAAAAGCAAAATTTGCACTATATAAAGCTTATCACGATAAAAAAGAGAGATGGGGAGCTGATGCTAGCAAGCCAGAAAATGTTGATGCATTCTTAAAAACAGCACTTGATGAAGTTGGAATTTCAAAAGCTGATTATGAAGCTGCTTTAAATGGCGATAGAGTAAAAGAACTTCTAAATTTATGGGGTATGGATAATAATAGCGACTCATATATGGTAGCAAAAATTCAAGGCGTTCCAGCTTTCGTTGTTGATGGAAAATATCTTATTTTAACAAAATCTGTTAAAGGTATTGATCAGATGGCTAATACCATAAAAGAACTTCACGAAATGAAATAAGGAAAATATAAATGAGTATATGTCAAGACTTTAAAAGTTCGCCAATATGTGCAATTAGCAAGTGGCAAGATCAGAGATTTCTTTGGGGTTTAATGGTAGTTGCGATGCTTGGGCTAGTTATTCTAGCTCATAGTTTTTTTCAAAACTATCTTTATATGTTACCGTGTGAACAATGCGTTTATATTAGATTTTCAATGCTTGTTATGGCACTTGGCGGATTAGTTGCTATTATTAATCCTAAAAATGTAGTTTGTAAAATTATTGGTTATGTTTTTGGAATTTATGGTGCTATTATCGGCATAATGTATAGTGTTAAATTGCACGGAATTCATGAAGCAGTTCACGGAGATGATCCTTTTGGTGTGCAAGGATGCTCAACCGATCCTAATTTTCCTTTTGGACTTCCTTTAGCTGAGTGGGCACCTGATTGGTTTAAACCTACTGGAGATTGTGGATATGACGCTCCTATCGTTCCTGAAGGAGTGGAGCTTGATGCTATCCAAAAATTCTTTACTGAATTTTATGCAGATGGTTGGTATTTGATTCCATCGGCTAAATTTATGGATATGGCTCAATGCACTTTGATAGCCTATGTTTTATCGCTGGCTTTGCTTGTTATTATGTTGGGTAGCTGGCTTTATACAAAATTTTGCAAAAATAAATAATAAGGATAAAAAATGAATAAAATTTTAAGTTCAGTTTTAGTTGCTGGTATGCTTTTAAGTGTTGGTGTTACTTCTGCTATGGCAATTGGCGGGGCAAGTGGTGCAAAGATTGATTATGCTGTGCAGGGACAATTAGGTGAATTGGTCGTTAATCCTTACGATATAGCACCTTTAACTGCTGTTATTAAAGATGGTGGATATAGCATTAAAAATGCAAGTGTAAGAATTGTGCCAAAAGAAAATGGTCAAGAGATAAAATATAAAGTTGCAAACGGAGAGCTTAAGACTCATGGCGGTATCCCTGTTTTTGGACTTTATCCTAATTATGTAAATAAAGTTGAGGTTGAATATACTAAAATTTACAAAGGCAAAGAAGAAAAAGTAAAAGAAGTTTATGAAATTTATACAGCTCCTGTTTTTGCTGATGTAAGTGGTATGAAAGGTCAAAAGGGCGTATTTTTTGATAAGATAGAAGTTATCAAAAAACCAACTGATAAATTTAAAGATAGATTATATTTTGTAAATAATTTCCAGCCAAAAACAGGAAAGGGTACAAAAGTCGTTTGGAATAATCCAACAGGTGGGGCTTTAGAGTGGAACTATAATCCTCAAATTTTTATCATTGATACAACAGGCGAAATTAGATGGTATTTAGAGCCAAGCAAAATTTATAATCTAAAATCAGCCTTCAATGCTGGCGTTATGATGGGCTTTAAACAAAATGATGATGGCGATTTAACTTGGGGTTATGGTCAAAGATATGTTAAATACGACATTTTAGGTAGAGAAATTTTCAATAGAGAGCTTCCTGCTGGTTATGTTGATTTTTCACACTCAATGGATGATAGTCCAAATGGAAACTACTTCTTAAGAGTCGCAAATGCAAATTTAAAAAGACACGATGGCAAAAATGTTAGAACAGTTAGAGATGTGATTGTTGAGGTTGATAAAAATGGTCAAGTTGTTGATGATTGGAGACTTTATGAAATTTTAGATCCATACAGAGATAATGTTTTAAAAGTACTTGATCAAGGTGCAGTTTGTTTAAATATCGATGCAAAAGCAGGCGGACATACTCTAAGTGAAGATGATTTAGCTGCTATGGATACAAATGATAAATTTGGTGATATAGTTGGCTCTGGACCTGGTAGAAACTGGGCTCACGTAAATTCAGTAGATCACGATGCTGAAGATGATAGCATTATTATCTCAAGTCGCCATCAAAATGCTATTATAAAAATAGGAAGAGATAAAAAAATTAAATGGATTTTAGGCAATCCTGTTGGTTGGGGTGATAAATTTAAAGATAAATTACTAACACCAGTTGATAGCAAAGGTAAAAAAATCTCTTGTGGCGAAAATGGTGCAATTTGCCCTGGATTTGAGAGTGATAAAGGCGGATTTGACTTCACTTGGACACAACACACTGCATTTAAAATCGATGAAAAAAGCAAAGGTGATATTATTTATGTAAGTGCATTTGATAATGGTGATAGTCGCGGAATGGATCAACCTGCAATCTCAACTATGAAATACTCAAGAGCTGTAATTTATAAAATCGATCAAAAGAAAAAGACAGTTGAGCAAGTTTGGGAGTACGGAAAAGATAGAGGGTTTGATTGGTATAGCTCGGTTACAAGTTTAACAGAATATCAAGCCGATAAAAATTCAGTTATGGTTTATTCTGCTGTTGCTGGTATGCAATTTGATATAGCAACAGGAAATCCAACAGGTCTTCCAAGTCCGCACATTAACGAATTTGAATGGGGTGCAAAAGAGCCAAGTATTGAAATCAAGATGACAAATGCTATGGGTTATCAAGCGTGGCCATTTAGTATTGAAAAGGCTTTAAGTAAATAATTTATACTTTGAGTGTCAAATTTGGCACTCAAATTTACCTAATTGAATCTTTAAATTTAATTAGGTAAATTTAAAGGAGAAAGTATGAAAAAGTTTTTTAGTTCAATTTTAGTTGCAGGATTGCTTTTAAGTGTAGGAGTAAATTCAACATTTGCAGCAGGCGGTGCAAGTGGTCCAAAAACATATAATTCAGTAGGAAAAATTGGTGCTGTTATAATGAATCCTTATGGGATTGCACCACTAACTGCTATAATTACAACGGGCGGATATCATCTTGAAAATGTTAGTGTTCTCGTAAAAGGTAAAGGCGAAAAAGGTATAGATATAAAATACAATGTATCTAATTCTAAAATTTTGCAACACGGAGGAATTCCGATTTTTGGACTCTATCCTGATTATATAAATAAAATAGAAGTTATATATACAAAATTTATGCCAGGAAATCAAAAATCTGAAAAAGTGAATGAAACATACTCAATCTACGCTCCGCCTATTACCACTTACGGTTCTGGCACATCTCAAAAAACTTTCCTTCCAAAAGCTGAAGTTATCATTCCAGCTAGCGATAAAGTAAAAAATAATTTATATTTAATGAATCATCTTAGTTCAATTCTTCCAAACGCTGGTCAAGTTGTATGGAATCACCCTGTAGGTGGAGCTTTAGAGTGGGATTATGAAAGCTATGTTTGGATGATTGATACAAATGGTGATATTAGATGGCAACTTGATGTAAGCAAACTAAGAGATCCTTATGATATCCGAAAAAAGGGAAATTTAATGGGCTTTGATCAAACAAAAGATGGAAATTTACTTTGGGGTCAAGGTCAAACTTATAAAAAATATGATTTAATGGGTAGAAAAATTTTTGATAGAATGCTTCCAAGAAGTTATATTGACTTTTCTCATCATACAGAAGAAACAGTTAAGGATACATATCTTCTTCGTGTAGCAAATTCTGATATGAAAAGAAAAGATGGTAAAAATGTAAGAACAGTTAGAGATGTTATTATCGAGTTAGATAAAGAGGGAAATGTTATTGATGAGTGGAAATTATCAGATATTTTAGATCCTTATAGAGATAATAATATTTTAGCTATGGATCAAGGTGCAGTTTGCTTAAATATTGATGCAAGTAAAGCAGGGCAAACTGTTTCAAAAGAAGACCTTGAAGATAACTCAATGCCTTTTGGAGATGTTGCAGGAGTTGGACCTGGTAGAAACTGGGCACATGTAAATAGCGTAAATTACGATCCTTACGATGATAGCATTATTATCTCATCAAGACACCAAAGTGCAGTGATTAAAATCACTCGAGATAAAAAAATAAAATGGATTTTAGGAAGTCCTGAAGGATGGAGCGAAGAATTTCAAAAATATCTTTTAAAGCCAATTGATAAAGATGGTAAAGAAATAATTTGCGAAGCAAATGGCTCAAAATGCCCTGGATATTTAAATGATAAAGGTGGATTTGACTACTCATGGACACAACATACTGCTTATGTAATTCCTGAAAAATCAAATGGTCATATAAGAAGAGTTAGCACGTTTGATAACGGAGATAGCCGCGGAATGGAACAGCCTGCATTAGTATCAATGAAATATAGTCGTGCAGTTGAGTATGAAATAGATGAAAAGAATATGACTGTTAAGCAAGTTTGGGAATTTGGTAAAGAAAGAGGTTTACAGTGGTATAGTCCAATAACTTCAGTTACTGAGTATCAACCTAAAACTGATACTATGATGGTTTATAGTGCAACTGCTGGAATGGGTGATTTGGTTGCATTTAGAAAAAGAAAAGCAGAACTTACTCCGTATTTACATGAATTTGCATATGGCACAACTACACCAGAGCTTGAAATAAAAATGGTTGATGGAAATATCATTGGATATAGAGCTTTGGTTGTTGATTATAAATTAGCTTTTGAGTAAGCAAACGTATTTTAAGTGTCAAATTTGACACTTAAATTTAATTAGTTAAATTTATAAAAGGAGAAAGTATGAAAAAACTTTTTAGTTCGGTTTTGGTTACTAGTATGCTTTTAAGCGTAGGCGTAAATTCAGCATTTGCTATGGGTGGTGCTAGTGGTGCAAATGTAAATTATCACAAACAAGGACAAATCGGCGAAACAGTTGTCAATCCTTATGGGATAGCACCATTAACAGCTATCATTAAAAATGGTGGATATGTTTTAAAAGATGTAAGTGTTGAAATAGTTCCAAAGGAAAATGGACAAAAAATAGCATACACAGTTAGCAAAAGAAACTTACTAACTCATGGAGGCATTCCTATTTTTGGTTTGTATCCTGATTATTTAAACACAGTTAAGGTAAGCTACACAAGAGTTCATAACAAAAAAGAGGAAAAAATAAACGAAACTTATAAAATTTTTACAGCTCCACTTTATAACGAAGTAGCTGGCATCGATATGCAAAAAAGTACATTTTTCACAAAAGCAGAGGTTAAAAAGCTAGATCCTAAATTTAAAGATAGACTATATTTTGTAAATAATATCGTTGAAAAAAGCGGTATTGGCACAAAAGTTGTTTGGAATAATCCAATAGGTGGAGCACTAGAATGGAATTATTATCCAAGAAATTTTATTATTGATACAACAGGTGAAGTTAGATGGTATATGCTTCCAAGTAAAATTTACGACCTTGAAACAATCTATCAAGCTGGCGTTATGATGGGTTTTAAACAAAATGATAATGATGGCAGGCTTAGTTTTGGATATGGTCAAAGATATGCAAAATACGATATCTTAGGACATAAAAGCTTTAACCGCCGCCTACCTTCAAATTACAATGACTTTTCTCACTCAATGGACGATGCAGATAATGGACACTTTTTTATAAGAGCTGCTAGTTCAAATTTAAAAAGAGCAGATGGAAAGTATGTAAGAACAGTTAGAGATGTTATCGTTGAAGTTGATGAGAATGGAAATGTGGTTGATGAGTGGAGGCTTTTTGATATTTTAGATCCATATAGAGATAGCGTTTTAAAATCTCTCGATCAAGGGGCAGTTTGTTTAAATATAGATGCAAGCAAAGCGGGTCAAACCATAAGCGAAGAAGAGTTGGCAAAACTTGATGATAATGACCATTTTGGTGATATTTTAGGCTCTGGACCTGGTAGAAACTGGGCTCACGTAAATTCTGTTGATTATGATCCAGTTGATGATAGTATAATAATCTCATCTCGTCATCAAAGTGCTATTATTAAAATTGGTAGAGATAAAAAAGTAAAATGGATTTTAGGTGCAAGTGAAGGATGGAGTGATAAATTTAAAAACAGTCTTTTAACGCCAGTTGATAATAAAGGTAAAAAGATAGATTGTAACGAAAAAGGTGTTTGTGAGAATTCAAATTTTGATTTCACTTGGACACAACACACTGCATTTAAAATCGATGAAAAAAGCAAAGGTGATATTATTTATGTAAGTGCTTTTGATAATGGCGATGGAAGAGGAATGGAGCAACCCGCAATTCCATCAATGAAATACAGCAGAATGGTCGTGTATAAAATAGATCAAAAGAAAAAAACCGTTGAGCAAGTTTGGGAATGGGGAAAAGAAAGAGAAAATTCACTCTATAGTCCAGTTGCATCGCTAACTGAATATCAAAGAGATAAAGATTCTATAATGGGATATTTTGCTACAGCTGGAACTGTTTTTGATTTTAAAACTGGTGCGTTTTTAAGTGAGCCAAATCCAACAATCGTTGAGTTTGAATGGGGTGCAAAAGAGCCATCGGTTGAAATTCAGCTTTTTGATACAACAGGCTATCAAGCGTGGCCATTTAGCGTTGAGAAAGCTTTAAGTAAATAATTTATGCTTTAAGTATCAAATTTGACACTTAAATTAAAAGGAGAAACTATGAAAAAAATACTTAGTTCTGCATTAGTTGCAGGTATGATTTTAAGCGTTGGCACTACGCAAGCTTTAGCAATCGGCGGTCCAAGTGGAGCTAAAATTGATTGGCAAATTCAAGGAAAATTAGGAGCTGTTAAGCTAAACCCTTATGGATTAGCCCCATTAACTGCTATTATTATGAATAATGGATACGTTTTAAGTAATGTTTTTGTTAAAATTTTACCAAAAGAAGATGGGCAGATTATTAGTTATAAAGTAAATGATCAAGTTTTAAAAACATATGGAGGGATTCCGATATTTGGGCTTTATCCAGCGTATAAAAATAAAGTTGAAGTTACATATACAAAATCAGCTGTTGGCTCTAAAGACGAAACCATCACAGAAACATATCAAATCACAACAGGTCCTGTTGGCTTAACACCATCTGGTCTTATGATGCAAACAGGTATGCCTTTTGAAAGCGTAGAAGTAAAAAAGGTAGATAAAGAATTTTCTGATAGATTATATCTTATAAATAATGTGCCTGGTAAAATGCCTGGAAGAGGCTCTCAAGCAGTTTGGAATAATCCATCAGGGGGAGCATTAGAGTGGAATGATTCTTCAAACGCTTTTATTGTCGATACAAAAGGTGAAATTAGGTGGTATTTTGACTCAGATAAAATATTAGATCCAGGAAATATGTATAAAACTGGCATTCAAATGGGTTTTAGGCAAGATATTGATGGTGCTTTAGCATGGGGTTTTGGGCAAAGATATGTTAAATATGATTTAATGGGTCGAGAAATTTTTAATCGCCAACTTCCTTTAGGATATAATGACTTTTCTCACTCATTAAACAACGCTCAAAATGGCAATTATCTACTTAGAGTTGGCTCATCAAACACAAAACGCCCCGATGGTAAAAATGTCAGAACCGTTCGTGATACTATTGTAGAAGTTGATAAAGATGGAAATGTGGTTGATGACTGGAGGCTTTATGAAATTTTAGATCCTTACAGAAAAGATGTTATTTTAACTCTTGATCAAGGTGCAGTTTGTTTAAATATAGATGCAAGTAAAGCAGGTCAAACAATGAGTCAAGAAGAGTTGGCAAAACTTGATGATAGTGATAAATTTGGAGATATTGTTGGAACAGGACCAGGTAGAAACTGGGCTCATGTAAATTCGGTTGATTATGATCCAAATGATGATAGTATCGTTATATCATCTCGCCACCAAAGTGCTATGATTAAGATCGGTAGAGATAAAAAAGTAAAATGGATAGTTGGAGCTCACAAAGGTTGGAGTGATAAATTTAAAGATAAGCTTTTACAACCTATTAATAGTAAAGGAGAAAAAATCATTTGTGAAGATGAATATTCAAAATGCCCTGGATACGAAGATGATAAAGGCGGATTTGACTGGACTTGGACTCAACACACTGCATTTATTATAGATAGTAAAACAAATAAAGATATTCTTTACTTAGCAGCTTTTGATAACGGCGATGGAAGAGGCTTAGAACAACCTGCTATTCCAACTATGAAATATTCAAGAGCTGTTGTTTATAAAATAGATCAAAAAAATATGACAATAGAGCAAATTTGGGAATATGGCAAGGAAAGAGGCGGAGATTGGTTTAGTGCAGTTACTAGCTTAACAGAATATCACGATGATAAAGACTCTTTATTGGTGTATTCTGCAACTGCTGGAATGCACATTGATATTAGTAAAGGTGTTACAATTGGCGATGCATCACCTGAACTTTTAGAATTTAAATGGGGTGCAAAAGAACCTAGCGTTCAGATAAAATTTACAGGTACTGGTATTGGATATCAAGCGATGCCAATTAGCTTAGAAAAAGCTTTTACGAAGTAAATTTAGAGTGCAAATTTAGCACTCTAAATTTAATATAAATATCGAAAGGAAAAATTATGAAAAAGTTTTTAGGCTCTGTGTTAGTTGCAGGTATGATTTTAAACGTTGGCGTAACTAAGCTTTTAGCAATTGGTGGAGCAAGCGGTCCAATTAGCTATAAACCAGCAGGAAATCTTGGTGCAATTTATATGAATCCTTATAAAGTGGCTCCCTTAACTGCAGTTATTTTAAATGGTGGATATGATGTTACAGATGTAAAAGTAAGCGTCAAAGGCAAAGATAATGGTGGAATTGATATAAATTATAATCCATCAAATAATCAAATAAGGCTTCACGGAGGAATTCCTATTTGGGGACTTTATCCAGAGTATCAAAATATAGTTGAGGTTAGCTATAAAAGAGATGGCAAAGCTATGAATGAAACTTATAAAATTTACGCTCCAGCTGTTTATATGCCAGGTCCTGGAAATAATCAAATATCCACGCTACCAAAAGCAGAAGTTATCAAAATGGATAATAAATTTAAAGATAGATTATATCTTCTAAATCACATCATTAGAGCCTCAACTCCAAATTCAGGTCAAGCTGTATGGAATCATCCTGTTGGCGGTGCTATGGAGTGGGACAACGAGCCATATAACTGGATTATAGATGCAAATGGCGATATTAGGTGGTATATGAAAGCTGATGAAATAAGAGATCCATCAAATATCTATGAAAAAGGAAATATGATGGGATTTCAACAAACTGATGATGGGGCTTTGATTTGGGGAATGGGTCAAAGATATATGAAATATGATTTAATGGGTAGAGAAATTTTTAATCGCCGCTTGCCTTTATCATATATTGATTTTTCACACCATATAGAACAAACTCCAAAAGGAACATACTTAATAAGAGTTGCATCAGCTGATGAAAAAAGAAAAGATGGTAAAAATGTAAGAAGTGTTAGAGATGTTATTATTGAAGTTGATGAGAGTGGAAAAGTTGTAGATGAGTGGAAAATTTATGATATTTTAGATCCTTATAGAGATGTAAATATTTTAGCTATGGATCAAGGTGCAGTTTGTTTAAATGTTGATGCAAGTAAAGCGGGTCAAACTGTTTCAAAAGAAGATCTTGAAGATGCCTCAATGCCATTTGGTGATGTTGCAGGAGTTGGGGTTGGTAGAAACTGGGCTCATATAAATAGTGTAAATTATGATCCTTACGATGATAGCATTATTTTATCAGTTAGGCATCAAAGTGCTGTAGTTAAAATTGGCAGAGATAAAAAAATCAAATGGATTTTAGGCAGTCCTGAGGGATGGAGTAAAGAATTTAAAAAATATCTTTTAAAGCCAATTGATAAAGATGGTAAAAAAATAAAATGCGAAGTAAATGGCTCAAAATGCCCTGGATACTTAAATGAAAAGGGTGGATTTGATTTTGTCTGGACACAACACACTGCTTATGTGATTCCTGAAAAATCAAAATCTCATTTAAGACATATAAGCGTTTTTGATAATGGTGATAGTCGAGGGATGGAACAGCCTGCACTTCCTGATATGAAATATAGTCGTGCAGTTGAATATATCGTAGATGAAAAAAATATGACTGTTAAGCAAGTTTGGGAATATGGCAAACAAAGAGGATTTGATTGGTATAGTCCGATAACTTCAGTTGTTGAGTATCAGCCACAATATGACACTATGTTTATCTACTCAGCTACTGCTGGGCTTGGTAAATTTATGATAGGAGTTGGCGAAACAGAGCCTATTTTAAATGAGATTGCTTATGGAAGCGATGACGTAAAGGTTGAAATTCGCTTAAAAGGACTAGGTGCGACCATTGGATACAGGGCTTTACCGATTGATATCAATAAAGCTTTTAGATAGAATTTCGTGTTATTATAGACTTCTAAATTTAGAGGTCTATAAATTTATCCAGCCCAAACACTTAGTTAAAACTATATCAAAACTATTTTATCATATATTAAATTTATATTTTAAGTTATTTTGAAATTATTTAAAACTAAGTTATCTAAGCCTTATAAATTTCTTCTTTTTGTTGTTTTATAATTAAAAAACTTTTTTAAGCCACTATCATCAAAAGCTAAAATTTATGTCTATATTTTACTTAAATATAATCTTGCTTTTACAGAAACAATACCCCATACTCTCGCTCCAACAACTTATCAAGGTTAATTTATAAATTTAGAGTTATAAAACTTTATTTATTGGAGCTAGTTTATTGAATCCGCTGAACTTATTGAAATCATATTGTTAAATTTAGGGCTGATTGTTGAGATTGTGTTGTGAAATTTAAACCTATAAAATTTTTAAACAAATTTAAATTTAATGCTAAAAGAGTGCAAAACTTAGTAGCAAGATTATTTTATTTCGCATTTAAGAGTACTGGTTTTAGCATTATGAAAAGTATCAAATAAAAAAATTATATCACAAGAGGAAATTTTGTTAAGCTTTAAATTTCAAAGTCATTAAATTTTAAAACTAATTTAGATTATTTAAAATAGGGGTCATAAAAGCTCTTTAAAAGAATACCTTTATTGTCATAAATATATCTATATTACCCTAATCTCCTTTAAAATATCATCTTCATTTTTGCCTATAATATTATTTTTATTGTTTATAATTTAAACTATTTTTTTATGTTTATATTATTTAGAATTAAAAATCATTTTTATATAAGAGTTTTTTAAAAATAATTTATTAGTTTAAATATAGTAATGCTAAAGCATCTCTAAATATAAAATTTTATATTTGATCTCAAAACATTTGCAATACCTACATATGGCTTATTAAAAATTTATTGCCAAAATGATATTTGATTGATTATTAATTAAATTTGTAAAAGTTTAATACTTAGATCAATGTAATCAAAATTTCTAATCTAGCGTCTTTCTTTTTTTTGCAGAATTTATAACTTCACTCAATTTTATATAAATTTTATAAAAATAAAGATAAAATAACCATTTTTATAAAGGATATTTTTGAAAACTCATGTAACATTAATTTGCCTAGCTTGTATTGTGATTATTTTTGCAGGACTTAAAGCTGCAAGCGGAATTTTTGTGCCATTTTTGCTGGCTATTTTTATAGCAATTATCATTTCTCCGCTAATTGATTATCTAGAGAAACTAAAAATTCCTAGAGTTGCTTCATTTTTTATAGTAATTTTTTGTTTTTTTGGAATTTTGGGTGTGTTAGGAAATATAACTTTTAACGCTATTTATGATTTTACGGCTGAATTACCAGAATTTCAAAAAAAATTTAAAGTATTTTTTGAAAATTTAATTGATACGATAAATAAAAAAGACATTATTTATATCGATGCAAATTTAATAGGTTTTGATCCAAATAGCATATTTTCTACCACAAGTGCTTTTTTAAAAAAAACAAGCACACTTTTATCTATGTCATTTTTTATAGTTCTTTTAGTAGCTTTTATGCTCTTTGAAGCAGTTACTATGAAAGCAAAAATTAATTATATAGATCAAAAAAATCCTCAAACCAGTAAATTTGTTCACGAATTTGCTTACAATCTAAAAAGATACCTCCTTATAAAAACCATATCATCGGCTCTAACAGGCATAATTATTGGTATTGGACTTAGTGTGCTAGGAATTCCATATGCAACTCTTTGGGGTGTGGTTGCTTTTGTATTAAATTATATTCCAACGATAGGATCTGTAGTAGCAGCCATTCCAGCACTTTTTGTTACTCTTTTGAGTGGTGGATTTGTAGATTTTGTATGGGTGTTTTTAATATATTTAGTGCCAAATACAATAATAGGCTCTATTGTCGAGCCAAAATTTTTAGGAGATGGACTTGGGCTTTCTGTAATTTCTGTGCTTGCAAGCTTATTGGTTTGGGGATTTGTTTTTGGAGTTGGCGGATTATTTTTAGCAGTGCCACTTACGATGAGTATTCAAATAGCTTTAAATATGAATCCAAAAACAAAATTAATAGCCATACTGCTTAGCAACAAAGCTGAATAATTTTACTTTTATTTTAAAAGCCTTAATATCTAAATTTAAAAATTAATATTTAAATTTAGATATGAAATTTTAACGCTAAAATTTAGACTCAATTCGTGAAAAATTGAAGTTTTTATTTTTATTTGAAAGTCATAAAGGTTGCTAGAATTTGTAAAATTTCAAAAAATAAGATAAATTTTAAAAAATTCAAATTTAAAAGTTAAAAGAGTGTGAAAATTAACAAAAAGTAATTTTTTGCAAATTAAAACTCAGTGGCGAAATAAAAGAGCTATTTTATAAAAATCTTGCTTGTTTTTATAAAAAAGTTGTGTGCAAGCATTAAAGTTTCCTGCGTTTTACTCGTAACTGTAAGCAAAAAACTAAAAGAAGATATAAAACGGGTCCTTATTTGAGCCTTTAAAGCGAATGGTAAATACCAAATCGTAAAATTAGATTTTTGTAGCAATTTGATCTTAAATTTACTCTGATACTTAAAAGTTTATGATGCAAAACTACTTCTATGCCACCAAATCAAGCACAATGCTATAGAATTGAAAATTTTAGGGATATTATAAGACTAGAATTGCCAAATTAAAAGGATTAAGAAAAATTTATTTTAAAAAGCACTAGTTTTTGGCGTTATATTAAAATAGAAAACTCACATCAAATTCTATTAAAACTGATAATAAAAAATCTGATTAATTTTATTAAGCTTTTTAAATTTAACATTTTAATATGCAAATTTTTTAAAAATTTATTTATAAAATAAATTAAAAAATAGCCCTTATAATCAAAAATGAAATAGAGCTTATCAAAGCTGCAACTGGCAAAGTTATAATCCAAGCTAAAGCTATAGGCTTCATTAATTTCCAGTTAGTATCGCTATTTACTATCCCTATACCCAAAACAGCACCAATTAAAATATGCGTAGATGATACAGGAAGACCTAAAATAGAAGCCATCATCACTATACTTGCAGCAGATAATTCAGCACTAAAGCCAGAAGCAGGGTGAATTTTAGTCAAATTTGAACCAACCGTTTGAATAACCTCTTTTCCAATAAACCAAAGCCCAGCTATCAAAGAAATAGCAAAAGTTACCATAACAACAGGAGATATTAACGTCTCTTTATTTACACTATTTGTAGCTAATGTATCGATAACAGCAGCAAAAGGTCCAACTGCATTTGCAATATCATTTGAACCATGAGAAAAAGCAAAACCGCAAGCTGTAAAAACTTGCAACCAAGAAAACATTAAAAATGTAGATTTTGATAAATCACTTCTTCTTTGAGTTTTAGCAAATATAAAAACACTAAACCACGTTATAGAACTTATCATCGCTATAATTAAAAAATTATGTAAAATACTTAATCCTAAATCCAAATTTTTTAGCCCTTTAAATATAAGCATACTGCTTACAAGACCAACTCCAACTGCAGCTATTAAAGGAACACCAAATTCAAGAGCGTGATGCGATTTAAGCTCATCTTTTTGTTTATCTAGTTTGCACATTTCAATAAAATATTCACTGTCTAACTCATCAACATTAAAATTTGGATCTTTCATTGTGTATATATCGCGATTCATAGCTTCATTGAGTTTCAATTTACCCGACTCATCTAGTTCATCATAAATTTTTTTATGCTCTTTTTTGAGTTTCTTCTTTCTCTTTTTTATTTTTTCTATTTTAAGTTCAGCTATTGCGTTGTAGTTTAGTATATATTTTTTAATGGCCCTATAAATTATATAAGAACAAATTCCACCAAGTAAAGGAGATAATACCCAAGAAAATGCTATAGATCCTATTTTTGACCATTTAACTAAAGAAAAAGGAGAGATAGTAGGATTGTCTATTATAAAACCAAGAGTTATGCCAGAACCAACTATTGCTCCTATTATGGCGTGAGTTGTAGAGACTGGCCATCCTTTTTTAGTAGCCACAAAAAGCCAAATAGAAGCAGCCATTAAAGAACTTGTCATTATAAAAATAAAATCATTTGAAGATACGTTTATCTTACTTAAATCAATTATGCCATTTCTGATTGTTGATGTTACTTCTCCGCCCGCTAAAACTGCACCACTTACCTCAAAAATAGCGGCCACACAAAGAGCTTGAGTTAAGGTTAAAGTTTTAGCACCAACACTTGTACCAAATGAATTTGCAACATCATTTCCACCGATATTAAAAGCCATAAAAATACCAAAAATTGCGGCTAAAGTAAAAAGAATTTTATTTGCACTACCGATAAATTCATAACCCCACATAAAAAAATATACACACGATAACAAAAATAAACCACCAAAAACAAAGCCTAATTTTTGCATATAATTTCCTTTTAAAATTTTAAAGCCATATTTTAGCTAAATATTTATAAATTTACCAAAAAATTAAAAGATATTTTAATTAAAAATTTTATATAATAAAGTCAAAAAAAGGATTAAATTTGAAATTTATTTCGTGGAATGTTAATGGTATAAGAGCAGCAGTTAATAAGGATGCATTTTTATGGATAGAAGAATTTAATCCTGATTTTTTAGCACTTCAAGAGATTAAGGCAAATAGCGATCAAATTCCATCTGAAATTTATGAACTTCCTTTTAAAGAAATAAACATAAATCAAGCAAAAAAGGCGGGATATTCAGGCGTAATGAGTTTGGTAAATTTTCAAACAACTTGTATGAAATCTATGTTTTTTAGCGATGATGAAGGAAGGGTTTTAGAACATCGTTTTAATGATATAGTTTTATTTAATATATACTTTCCAAATGGTCAAAATGGCGATGATAGGCTTGATTATAAGATGAAATTTTACGATTCTTTCTTATCTTATATAAAAAATTTACAAAAAGAGGATAAAAAAATCATAATTTGTGGCGATGTCAATACAGCACATATGCCAATAGATCTTACAAATCCAAAAGCAAATAGCAAAAGAAGTGGATTTTTAGATTGCGAAAGAGAGTGGATAAGTAAGCTTTTAGAAAGTGGTTTTATAGATACTTTTAGATATTTATATCCAAATTTAGAAAAATACTCGTGGTGGAGCTATAGATTTAATGCTAGAGTGAAAAATATAGGTTGGCGGATAGATTATTTTTTTATTAGTGAAAATTTAAAACCCCATCTAAAAGATGCCTTTATATTGGATGAAATTTATGGAAGCGATCACTGTCCAATCGGAATAGAACTAGATATTGAGATATGAAAAAAATAGTTAGTTTTTTATTTATTGTAGCTATTTTTGCGGGTTGGAAAATTTATAATACCTTTGATAAAACTCCATCCACCTTGCCTGAATTAAATTTAAAATGCCATTTAAGTATAGAAGATTGTGTGTATAATTATCAAGGAGCTTTAATCAATGTATCTCTTACACCAAAACCACTTCGCGCTATGAATCAGACTTTATTAAAGATTTCAGGTTTAACTCCAAATTTAAATTTAAAAGCAAAAATTAAAGGCACAAATATGTATATGGGCGAGATTAACGTGGATTTTTCATACCAAAATGGCAATTATGAAGGGATTGTTATTTTTAGTAACTGCATTCACGATATGATTTATAGAGTGGAATTTTTTAATGAAGATATTGCTTTAAATTTTAGTTTTGATATTTTTTTAAGAGTTTAATGATAAATTTTATGTTTTAATTTTACATTAACTAATAAAAATTATGATATAATAGTGGGCTAAATTTATATAAAGGCAAAGTGTGTTTAAATTTTTGATATCAACTTTTTTTGTTTTATTTGCTTTAAAAATGTCTATTTTTGCATCTAGCAATATAGATTTTCTAAAAGAGACTTTTCGTGCTGGTTTTATGATGGAAACAAATCTTCCAACTCCGCTTATTGGAGAAGCTGATAGGATTGAAGCAGATATTTTGTTAGAATTATCTCAAACGGGCTATAAAATATATAAAGATTTTAAAAATTATGAGAATAAACCACTTATAAATTCAGATGAAATTTTACTTATAATGCCTCGTATAGATCTGCTTGAAAAACATCTAAATTCATTAGCAAAAACTACAAAAACTCTATATCTTTTTATAATGGAAGATGATAAATTAGATGGAGAATATGGCGATAGAAGCTATGAGACTTTTCAGAAAAAAGGTCTTGAAAAATCTCTTCCTAAAAATGTAAAACTATTTAAGTTAAAAAATGAGTCAGTAACATCTTTTGGAACAAAAAATAATTATGAAATATCAAACATAAAAAATAGTCTAGTTTATATAAATCAAATTCAACCAATGTATCGCAAAAATTCAAAAATATATCAAAACATAAATTCGAAAAAAGGAAAAATATGAAAAAATGTTTAAAATTACTAGCTTTTAGCTTGACTTTATTAGCTGTTAGTGGATGTTCTTACAAAGTAAGCGATAGAATTCCAAAAGACGGGATAGTGTCAAGAGATGAAGTTAAATTTCCAGATCCAAAAGATATTTCTAGAAATGGTCCAACTTATCCTAGCTTAGAAAATTTAAGAAAAATAGAAGCTGGAATGTCTAAAGATGAGATAAAAAGCTTAATAGATCATCCACATTTTGATGAAGGACTATATGGTGTTATTGAATGGGATTATCTTTTTAATCTAAAACAAGCAGCCAAAGAAGAAGATAAAATATGTCAATTTAAAATCATTTTTGATAACAAATATAAAGCTCGAAGTTTCTTTTATGAGCCACAAAGCTGTCAAGATTTAGTAAATACTCAAAATTTCACTATCTCAAACGATATTTTATTTGATTTTGCAAAATCAACCTTAAAACAAGATGGAGTAAAAGAGATTAATAACATCATATCTCAAATAAATTCTAAAAAAGCAAAAACCATAAAAATAGTTGGACATACAGATATGATTGGCAAAGAATCTTCAAATTTAGTCTTATCTTTTGATAGAGCAAAAAGTGTAAAAGATGAATTTACAAAGAATGGTTTTGATGAAACAATAATTTTATTTTATGGAGTTGGCGAGAGTGAACCTGTAAAAGAGTGCGATAAAAAGCTTAAAAAACAAGAATTAATTGAGTGTCTAGCACCAAATAGAAGAGTAAATATAATAGTTAAAAATTAACAATAACTCCAGAAAAGGCTTCAAGTCTTTTCTGATCTTGAAATTTGCGTGTATTTAAATTTTTTTAGCTTAAAAAATTTTTCTTACCGATTTTTTATTAATTTTTATATCTAAACTTGTTTTTAAATAAAATAATAATTAGCTAAAAGTTCTTAAAATCAACTAGTATATGTTTAGCATAAGTCTAAAATTCGATCTCGTTAGATATGTTATTTTACTATAATTGGCTTAGCAAATCTACTATAAATTTTCGCATCTTAGTAAATTTTAAGGCTTTTAAGTCAATACATCCGCCTAAAATCAGTAAAAGCAGTTTTGGCTATTTTTCCCTAAAATATAAACTTGCCACCACTTATTCCACAACACTTTTTAGCATCAAAGCTCTCATTATTTTTTACATTCAATTTGAAGGTTTTATTATCTCAAAATAATTCAAAAATTTTTATATTTATCTTAATTATTCTATCCACAAAAAAATTCCTTCAATTATGCTTTTACGTATTTGCCATATCAAATCTAGCTTTATGGCTAACTTCAGCAAATCACTTCTTCTTATAATATTGGATATTTGTTGCTAAGAAATTTTTTATATCATACAAGATAGAATTTAAATTTACACTTATTTAAAGCAAAATTTAGCTATTAAGCTAGCCATAAATGATTCAAAGAATTAGCATATGTTTCTTAAAATTCAAAAATAAAATTCTAAAAACAGCTAAATTTATCTATACAATTAACTCTCAAATATTAAATTTATCCATCTAATTAATGCAAAATCTTGCTACAAATCTACCTTAAATTTACAATCAAAAGATTGAAATTATTAACTGCAAATATTTCAATCCCCTCTTAATATCTGCCAATTGATACTCCTAACACTATCTTATCACTATGCTTGTTATAATTCTCCAAATTTTCACCATATCCAGTAAAATATCCAATAAAACCATAAATATCATTAAATAATGGAAAATTCCAGCTCAACTCAAAAGCACCTTTGTTGTGTTTGTTGAATTTTAAATTATTTCTTAAAAGTGCATTAAAATGGTGTTTTCCTAAGCTATAATCAAGCATTAAATCACCATAACCGATATAGTTTATTATGTCTTGATTTTGCTTATCAAACAAGAAAGAGTGCCAAATTCTAGGCGTGATTCTAAGATTGTAAATTTTAAAGCTAGTTTCTAAATATGCCCTATTCCATCCTCTTGATTGCACTCCATCTTTGCCATTTGATTGATGATTTAAACTAATTTTAAAATAATCAAATAGCCAAAAATTACTAGGAATTGTAACAAAAATTTCAGGCTCGTAATTGTTTGTTTTAAATGGTGATGATTTTACAGAAACTTGCCAAAATGAATTTTGCGTATATGCTACACTCCAAGTTTCATCAAGCCCTAAAATATTCTCAAGTATTGGCTTTTGAAGGCTTATTTGAAATTTTATTTCACCTTTTTTTCGGCTCTGTTTTTCATTAAAATCATAAGAATACCCCAAATAATTAAGTTTATAAGGATAAACCCATTGTGAATTTTCTTGATGCAGGGTTGGATAAATTTTATCTTTAGATTTTAAAATATTATTATTTATTTGACTCGAATTATTTTTTAAATCCGCATAATGAAATTTAACATTATTTTGTGATAGATTTTTATCACCCTTATTATTTTGATTAATAAAGTTTTCTTTTATGCTATTATGTAGAGATTTATCAAAATTTGCTAATTTTTTATAATAAATCATTGCATTTTTGTAATCTTTATTTTTTTCAAATTCTGTTGCTTTTTTTAAAATTTCATCCCTTGTTTGACCAAATAAAAAGCTCCCACAAACCATAGATAAAATAATAATTTTTTTCATTACTGCCCTTTTTTTATTAAATTTTCATAATCTTTAGGATAATTTATATTTAAAAATTGCTCTTTATTATCAAAATTTATACTTTTAAATTTAGCAAATTTAAATAAAGCCCCTATTTTATGATTGCTGTTTTCATATAAATTTTTAGCAATGTCTGATAAATTAGAGTTATAAAAACCGCACAAACTATGTAAATTTTCATCATCTTTTGCCACACAAATATCAAATCCTTGCAAATTTTGATTTAAAATTTCTATTGTAGAAATTTCTATAAAAGGCGAATCGGCGGTGATAATAAACACATTTTTATTTTGAAAATTTGATAAAGCCGAATATAGTGCTAGCATTGGTGAAAAATCCATAAATTTATCCTTTATCAAAGGCAAATTTGGCTGAAATTTCTGCTCTTTTGCACATACAAAAACATTTTGAAAATTCTTGCTCATCTTATCGAATAAAAAATGAGTTAAACTAGGATGATTTTTATAAGGCAAAAGAGTTTTATCGCGCCCCATTCTAGAGCTTTTTCCACCACCTAAAATAACACAAATTTCAAATTTTTTCACGTCAAAATTCTCTATAAATCTCTTGGATCAGATATTTTTCCAGTTATCGATGAAGCGGCCGCAACAGCTGAGTTTGCAAGGTAAATCTCGCTAGTTCTTGCTCCCATTCTACCGACAAAGTTTCTATTTGTTGTAGAAATACATCTCTCGCCATCAGCTAAAATTCCCATATATCCACCTAAGCACGCTCCACAAGTAGGATTACTTACAACTGCTCCAGCCTCAACAAAAATATCAATCAACCCCTCTTTTTGTGCTTGCAAAAATATTTTTTGCGTAGCTGGTGTTATTATAAGCCTCGTTCTTTTGGCAACTCTTTTTCCTTTTAAAATTTCAGCCGCCACTCTTAAATCGCTCAATCTCCCATTTGTGCAACTACCTATAAAAGCTTGATCTATTTTTATATCATCTTTTACCGCCTCTCTTATATTCTTAGCGTTGCTAGGTAAAAAAGGATAAGCAACCACTGGATCTAGTTTGGAAATATCTATTTCTAAAATTTTATCATAATTTGCTCCATCATCTGAGTAATGAAATTTAGGCTTATCTCTTAATTTTTTTGAATTTAAAAATTCTTTTGTTACCTCATCTACTGCAATTATACCGCTTTTTGCACCAGCTTCAATCGCCATATTGCAAAGGCTAAATCTATCATCCATTCCTAAATAAGATATGCTTTCTCCTGTAAATTCTAAAGCCTTATAAAGTGCTCCATCAACTCCAATCATCCTAATAACTTCCAAAATTAAATCTTTTCCATAAATATGCTTGCCTGGCTTGCCTTTAAAAACTACCTTTATAGTTTGAGGGATTTTAAACCAATTCTTTCCAGTTATCATTGCATAAGCTAAATCTGTACTTCCCATACCTGTTGAAAATGCTCCTAAAGCCCCGTGGGTACAGGTGTGAGAATCAGCCCCTATTATTACATCTCCAGGAATTACAAGACCTTTTTCAGGCAAAAGTGCATGCTCAATCCCCATATCTTTCTCATCAAAAAAATTTTTTAAATTATGCTCATAAGCAAAATCTCTTGAAATTTTTGCTTGATTTGCACTCATTATGTCTTTTGCTGGAATATAGTGATCCATCACGATAGCAAAACCATCAGGATTTGCAAGCTTCTTAGCACCGCTATCTCTAAAAGCTTTAATTGAAATCGGCGTTGTTATATCATTTCCTATAATCATATCAATCTTGCTTTCAGCAATCTGTCCTGCAAAAACCTCTTTTTTTACATGTTCACTAAAAATTTTTTCTGTTATTGTCTGTTTCATATTTACCCTATTTTTAAAAAAAATATTACAATTTTATCTAAAATTTGCTAAAATTAAGATATGAAATATAAAATTTTAGTTCAAATAGGAAATTTTTTAAAAAATTTCAAAAAAATTGCCAATATTAAAAGAGTTGATGATCGCATTATTTTAATAGAATTTGATAACAAAACCAAAATATTTTTTGATATGGACAAAACAAATTCTTCAATTTATATAAGCGATGATTTTTTAGAGAGTAAAATTTATAAAGCCCCTTTTGATGTTGTTATGTCAAAAAGATTAAATTCTAGCTTTATTGAAATTTGTGAAATTTTAGAATCAAATCGGATTTTGCATTTAAGATGTATTAAAAAAGGTAGCTATAAAAATTTTATCACAAATTTATATTTTGAATTTACAGGGCGTTTTACAAATATAATTTTAACCGATGAAAATGATACTATTTTAGAAGCTTTGAGTCATTATGAAAATTCAGCCCGCTTAATAAAAGTCGGAAAAATTTTAACTCACCTACAACCAATCTCGATAAAAGAAAAACCATCTAAAGATATTGATGATGTTGTAAATTACCTAAAAAACGAGTTTCAAAAGATAAATTTAGAGAGATTAAATTTAGTTAAAAATAGCAAAATTTTAGCCCTTGATAAAAAAATAGAAAATATTTATCAAAATATAAATTCTCTTGAAAAAGAGAGCGATTTACTTAAAAAAAGTGAAATTTCAAATCAAAAAGGTATGATTTTGACTGCAAATTTACACTCTCTAAATGACTGGGATAGAGATTTTACACTATTTGATTTTGATGGAAATAGTATTAAATTTAATCTAAATTTTAACCCAAAATTTGAAGCAAAGATGGCTTTTGAAGAAAGTAAAAAACTAAAGCAAAAAGCAAATGGAATCAAATTTGAAAAAGAGATTTTAGAGGACAAGATGAACTTTTATGTAAATTTAAAAGAGCTTATAAAATCATCAAATTCTATCAATGAGATAAATATCTTACTTCCTAAAAAAAATAAAAAAAATAATGGCGATAAAACAGTAAATGGGGTTGAAAATTTTTATATTAGGGATTTTAAGATTTCAGTTGGCAAGAATGAAAAAGCAAATATATTTTTACTTAAAAATTCAAAAAAAGATGATTTTTGGTTTCATTTAAAAGACCGCCCGTCATCGCACGTTATCGTAAAAACGAATAAACAAAATTTAGATATAGATACCATATTTTTAGCAGCAAAAATTTGTGTAAATTTTAGCGTAAAACAAAGCGGCAAGTATCTTGTGGATTTTACAAAAAGGGGCAATGTAAAGGTAAAAGATGGAGCGTTTGTAAATTATACAAATTTTGACACAATCGATATTTTAAAGCCTTAAATAAGTAAATTTTGATAAAATAGCACTTAATTTTTAAAAAGGAAGTTTATGAAAACACGCATAAAAACTGCTAGCGTGATGATTTTGGCGTTAGGTTTGGCTTTATGGCTTGATTTATACTTAGTAAATCTTATAATTTTTTGCACAATTCTTGCTTTTTGCATAAGCGAAAGTTTGAAAATTTATAGTATTGATAATAAAATTTTAGTTTTTCTTAGTGTTATTTTATTTATAATATATGCTGCATTTATCGATAAAAATTTTGTTTCAATCTATAAATTTATGCTATTTTTACTTTTAGTTTATAGTTCGTTTTTAGTATTTAAAAAAAGTGATGATCTAAAACCGCTTTTGCCTCTTATTTATCCGATGACGCCGATATTGGTGATGTTTGGCATATATGAAATTTTAGGGATTGCAAGTTTGATTTTTTTAATATTGGTTGTATCCTTAGCCGATAGTGGAGCCTATTTTGTAGGCAAGGCTTTTGGTAAGCATAAATTTAGCCTAACTTCACCAAATAAAACCATAGAAGGAACTATTGGGGGAGCTATAATATCTATTTTGGGAGGGTTGCTTTATTATACTTTTTTTATGGATAAAGAAGCTTTACCAAATCCTACAATAAGCACAATTTTTATAGTGTTTGCTTCGATTTTTGGAGATTTATTTGAAAGTTATTTAAAGAGAAATGCCGGGGTTAAGGATAGTGGGAATTTATTTCCTGGACATGGTGGAATGCTTGATAGATTAGATGGATATCTTTTTGCTAGTATTGCAATGAGTATATGCGTAGAATGGTAAAATCATAAGGAAATTTAATGGTAGTTTTAGGCTCAACTGGTTCAATTGGCGTTAATTCGCTTCTTATAGCTGATAAATTTAATATCAAAATTGAAGCTTTAAGCTGCAATAAAAATGTAGATTTATTAAATTTACAAATTGCTAAATTTAGTCCTAAATTTGTTTGTGTTGGCGATAAAAGTTTAGTTAAATTTGTAAATCATAAAAATGTTTTTGTAGGTGAAAATGGGCTTTTAGAAATGTTAAAAGAGTGTAAAAGCTCTAAAATAATAAACGCTTTAGTTGGCTTTGCAGGACTTAGGCCTAGTGTTGAGATTCAAAAACTAAATAAAACTTTATGCCTTGCAAATAAAGAAAGCTTAGTTGTAGCTGGTAAATTTCTAAATACAGATGATATCATAGCAATTGATAGCGAGCATTTTGGGCTTAGATTTTTACTAAAAAAAGCCCCTAAAATTCATAAAATGATAATAACTGCAAGTGGTGGGGCGTTTAGAGATGCGAGCTTAGATGAGATCAAAAATGCAACTCCAAAAGACGCCCTAAATCATCCAAATTGGGATATGGGTGCAAAAATTACAATTGATAGTGCAACTATGACAAATAAACTTTTTGAGATAATGGAGGCGTTTTGGCTATATAAAGCTACAAATTTAGATGCTTTAATTGAGAAAAACTCAATTATTCATGCTTTTATCAAGTTTATTGATGGCTCAACCACGGCGCATTTTTCAGTTCCTGATATGAAGCTAGCCATTGCAAGTGCTATCTTAGATGAGATAAATGAGCCTATAATTAAGCCTATTAATTTACTAGATTTTAAATTTGAGTTTAGCAAAATTGACTTAAAAAAATATCCTATTTTTGCCCTAAAAGATGAAGTTATTAAAAATCCTGATTTAGGCGTTATCATAAACGCTGCAAATGAAGTTTATGTAAAAAAGTTTTTAAATAGTGAGTGCAAATTTTTAGATAATGAAAAAATAGTTTTTAAAAGCTTAGATAAATTTAGCGGTTTTAAGGCTGAAAATTTAGATCAAATCTTTGAAATGGATAAAAAAGTAAGAGAGTTTTTAAAAGAGTAAAAAGATGACTAAAATTTATGAAATCATACAAATCAAAAATGAAAGCCTATTAAGAAAGGCGTTTATGATAGTGAAGTTTTTAAAGAGTATGCAGATTTTATGAGCTTATCTTGCCAAAAAGATAAAAATGTATCAAAAATAATAGATGATAATTAGCTTTTTATAAAAATCAATGATGAACTGGTAGATTTTATGCTAAATTTAAAGATTTATCAATTGAAAAAATTCCTTATAGCGAGTATTTAATATCGTTTTTTGGTTGTGAAATTTGGTTTGCGATTAAAGAAGATGAAATTAATAAAGAAACTAAAAACATAAAATTAAAAATGAAGTAAATCTATACCAAAGAAAAATTGACTCAGAAAATAATTTAACTTTAGAAGAAAAACAAGATAAATCTTATGCATATGAAGTAACTTTTAATAAAAATAATTTTATCATCTTAGATGAATATCCAAACAAGACCCCTTACATCAAAATCAAAATATTTTTAAAATTTTACTCATACAATTTGATAAATTTAAAACAAAACTAAAAGTAGATTTTAATAAAATTTCAGTTGATGAAATTTTAGAATTAAGAAAAAAACTTTTTAGTTATAAAATTAACTCAAAATATGAAGTTAGAGAGGATAGAAAAGAGTCTTTTGCTATTTTTAATATGGTTAAAAATTATTTAAATTTAGAACTTAGCTATAAGGAACTTTCAAAAGATTTAGATGATTTTTTTAGTATAAAAAATGAAGAATTTAAGAAAAATGCATAAAAAAAGGCTATTTTAAAAGAAAAAGAAGCAAAGCTAAAAAATATCGAGCGAGAAAAAAGAGATAAATTTACATTTCGTATAACTATGCTTACTGCTTTTATAACAATTCTAACTTTTATAAGTGTAATTGCTGATATATTTAATTTACTAGATAGATTTAAAGCTTGGTAATTTTAAATGCATATAAAAGAGCCGCAACATAATAATAAAATGATCATCTTACATATAAAATTTGTTTGTATAAATTCTAAAAGTTGCGGTCTTTAATAACTCTTTCTTTTTAATATTTTTGATGAGTAAAAATGGGCTTAAAATACCATCTAATCAATAAAATTTAAAATCGCACTAATAATTTAGCAAAATTTATGCTTCTTATCTAAACTCATTGATTACTCTAAAATATTTATCATATCTGCTAAAGTATCCAACCACAACTTTAAAGATTATACAACTCTAAATTTTAGTACATAAAAAACACTAAAAGATACAGCCTAAATAAAGAATTATTTTAGAGCTGTATTTATCACATTTCTTAAGATATTTTAACTTCTTTTATCGGCACAAAATATTTAATTTCTCTAAATTTAGATTTATAAACTTATCTCGTAATCATAAATTTATAAATCAAATTTAATCTATTTATTTATTCAATGAGTTGGAATTTTTACAGGTTTTATATGCTTTGTTTTATTTGACTCAAAAAAATCACTAAAAATTTCGTTTTTTGTAGAGTTTATGTCTGTTTTATTGTGATCTAAATTTTTATCTTGAGCAAAAAGATTAAGGGCTAAAAATAGCCCTATAAAAATCAATTTTTTTTGAAAAAACATTACACATAACCTTGATCTATCATAGCATCTGCAACTTTTCTAAAGCCTGCAATATTAGCACCAAGAACTAAATTTCCTTCATCTCCAAATTCTTTTGATGTTTCATAAGCAGTATTGAAAATATGTCTCATAATATTATGAAGTTTAGTATCTACTTCTTCGAAACTCCAGCTAGTCATACTTGCATTTTGCGACATCTCCAATCCGCTTGTTGCAACACCTCCTGCATTTGCTGCTTTTGCAGGTCCATATAAAAAGTCTTTTTTACCTTGTATAAAGGCCATCGCTTCTGGCGTTGTAGGCATATTTGCACCCTCACATACCAATCTACAACCATTTGCATATAAGGTTTCTATGTCGGCTAAATTTAATTCATTTTGTGTAGCACTAGGAAAAGCAGCATCACAAGGGATACTCCACACCTCGTTTCTTCCGTTTGCATACTCATTTACGCTTTTAAAAATAGAGCCTTTTTTAACTTTTGCATATTCGCTAAGTCCTAATCTCTTAACCTCTTTTATATCTTTTAAAAGCTCTACATCGATTCCATCTTTATCATAAATAAAACCTGTAGAATCACTAACAGTAACTGGTAAAGCACCTAAATGATAAAGTTTTTGTGCAGTATAAATAGCCACGTTTCCAGCACCGCTTATAGAACATCTCTTGCCTTCTAAACTTCCACCAACTTTTTTTATCATCTCATCAGCAAAATATACACTACCATAACCCGTAGCTTCTGTTCTAGCCAAACTTCCGCCCCAGCTAAGACCTTTGCCTGTTAAAGCACCATCAAATCTACTAGTTAATTTTTTATACTGACCATATAAATACCCAATCTCACGACCACCTACTCCAATATCACCAGCTGGTATATCCTTAACATCGCCAATTAATTTTGAAAGCTCATTCATAAATGATTGACAAAAACGCATAATCTCACCATCACTCTTGCCCTTAGGATCAAAATTTGCACCACCTTTTGCACCACCCATATTTAAGCCAGTTAGTGAGTTTTTAAAAATTTGCTCAAAACCTAAAAATTTAAGCACGTCTAAATTTACAGTCGGATGAAATCTAAGACCACCTTTGTATGGTCCAATTGACGAGTTAAACTCAACCCTATAACCAAAATGAACACACGCTTTGCCAGCATCATTAATATAAACCGTTCTAAACATAGTTGTTTTTTCGGGCATTACAATCCTCTCTAAAACGCTATGTTTTTCATACTTTGGCTCCCTATCTAAAAGTGGAGCTAAATTTGTTAAAACTTCCTCGGCAGCTTGATAAAAAATCGGTTGTCTTGAAGAAACTTTTTTAATGTGCTTTAATACATCATTTATATAACTTTTTGCACTCATAATTCATCCTTTAAATTTATAATTTTCATTCAAGTATTAATTTAATACAACTTTTTTGATCCTTGCAAGAATTATGAATGTATTTTAACACTAATTTTAATAATTTCATCTTACAAAAAAATTAAAATAAAAAATAAAAAGTAAATATAATATAAATTTTTTATTTTTATTTTTTATAAATTTATAATTAAATATCGTAAAAATCGAGTTTTTTTATAAATTTAAAATTAAAATTAATAATACTATTTACTTTTAATTAAACTTTGAAAAAAATATAAATTTGTTCCATTTGGTAACAAATTTATATTTTAATTTGGATTAAAATATAACTCTCTTGCTTTTCTAAGATATAAATTTAAAGAAATTTTCTCTTTTTTTTCAAGTTTATAACCTATAAATTTCAAATACCATAAAATATCTTTACTACCTATATTGCGACTTTTGGCGTAATTATTTAGAATATATGTTGGAATTTTTACATTAGTTTTTAAAAATGATTTCACTATTTTTTCATAACTTGATTTTGAACTAGTCAAGCAAAATACAGCAAAAACGAAGGGCAAATTTGTTTTTGCTCTCCAAATTTGACCCATATCATAAAAATTTTCACCACCATCAAGTAAATAAGCCTTTAAGGCATTATCTCCTATGATGACCTCTCCATTTAAATTTAAAACTTTGCTTAGCATATTTGATGTTTTTGATGCTGGATCGAGCTTTTTAGTTGAGTTTTTTCTAACCAAAACACTCTTTACATCACGCTTTGCAACTATACCCATATTAAGTTTTTGATATTTTTTTCGCCTACTCTCAACACTTGAAATGATGGCTGCATCAACTCGCCTATTATAGAGCATCTTGCAAAGCTTACTTGGAACATCTTTTTTAAATTCAATACTTTTTTTAATACCACTTTGAAGTGGGTATTTTTTTAAAAAAACGTGAAAAGGCAGTAAGTTTAAATAATCAATCTTTCCAAAAATCATAATTTTTCTTAATGATTATTAAGCGGTATGATATTAAACTCTTGTCCATTTTCAAGCTTAAGTATAGCCATATCGCCTTTAAAATGGATGCTAACACCATCACTATTTTTCATAAATATCCCACTTGCTGCTGGAGCACTTTTTAAATGATACTCTTTACCACTACCATCTTTCATAATAGCAGTATCAAAATCATCGCTACTTTTTAGTGATATGCTAAGACCATCTATCCCCATAAAATATATAATCTTTTCATTCAAATTTGAAGAAGTTTGAGGTGAAGATACCTTAGCGCAACCAACAAAAACCATAACCAAAACAAATAAAATAAAATTTTTCATATAATCTCCTTAATTTAAAGTATTAAAAACTCTATCTCCAGCATCACCAAGACCTGGCACAATGTATCCTTTTTCATTCAATCCATCGTCTATTGCAGCCACAAAAACTGGCACATCAGGATAAATTTCATTAAATTTTTTAAGCCCTTCAGGAGCTGCAATAATAGATATAAATTTAATATTTTCTACACCCCTTTCTCTTAAATATTTAACAGCATCAATTGCTGTTCCTCCTGTCGCAAACATAGGATCTATAATAATTGCTGTTCGCTCCTTGTAATCAACTGGAAGTTTTGCATAAAAAAACTCGGCATTTAAAGTCTCTTCATTTCTTTGAAAACCTAAAAACCCAACACTTGCATCAGGAATAAGTTTAAAAACTGCATCAAGCATTCCAAGAGCTGCACGTAAAATCGGACAAATCATTAGTTTTGTTTTTAATTTTTTACCGCTAGTCTTTGCAACTGGTGTAGTTATATCTACGCTTTTTAACTCCAAATCATTACACGCTTCAAACATTAAAAGATAACTAATCTCATCAATTAGCATTCTAAACTGAAACGGATCTGTATTTATATCTCGCAAAATAGAGACTTTATGTTCTATTAGAGGGTGTGAAATTTGATGAATATTTTTCATATCGCTCCTTTAAAATTTATGTGAATTTATAAGTTTTTCTTTAATTTCCCAAAGTTTTTGAGATAAATCAACCTTGTAAGTTTGTGGTTTTAGATTTCTTAAATACTCATCCCACATACTATTTTTTTCCTCTTTTGCAAAATTTGCAATCTCTTTAACACTTTTTTTAACTCCAACAAAATTACCATCTTTAAAAACTGGCTTTAAAAGTGGTTTTGTATAGAAATTTGTTATTTTTTTTCTTTTATAAGTATAAAGTGGATGAAAAATTTCTAAACTTTGGAAATCATCAAATTTTTCATCATCTAAACTTATAAGATCGGCAATGGCTTTATTTGTATCTTTATCATAAAATCTATAAATTTGTTTTAAACCAGGGTTGTTTATCTTCCTTGGATCGTTTGAAATTTTAATTTTTGGTAAAATTTTATCGCCTTTCATAATCCCGCTAAGCTTATAAACTCCGCCTAAACTAGGGCTATCAAATGAAGTTATAAGCTTTGTTCCAACCCCATAACTATCTATCTTAGAATCAGACTTTTCTAAACGCTCAATTGTATGTTCATCTAAATCACCAGATACTATAATTGATGCATCTTCAAAACCAGCTTCATCTAAATTTTTTCTAACTTCTTTGCTTAAATACTCCAAATCACCTGAATCAATCCTAACACCAACTGGTTTTAAATTATCATTTTGTAACTCTTTAAAAACAATAATAGCATTTTTTATACCGCTATTTAAAGTATCATAAGTATCTATCAAAAGTAAAGTGTTTTTTTTATATTGTCTTGCATAAGCCCTAAAACTATCAAGCTCGCTATCAAAACTTTGCACCCAAGAGTGTGAGTGAGTACCTAAAACAGGAATGTCAAAATTTTTTGCTGCTTCGACATTTGAAGTCCCTACGCATCCACCAACAAATGCCGCTTTTGCTCCATAAAATCCTGCACTTTTTCCTTGTGATCTTCTAAGCCCAAATTCCATAACAGGCTTATTTGTGCTTGTGGTGATTCTTGATGCTTTTGTTGCAATAAGAGTTTGAAAATTTATTATATTTAAAATAGCTGTTTCTAGGAATTGTGCCTCTAAAATATTAGCTTTTACGCGAATTAACGGCTCATATGCAAAAACAATACTCCCCTCATCTACAGCGTAAATATCACCGTTAAATTTAAAACCTTTTAAATAATCTAAAAACTCATCTCTAAAATAATTTAGTCCTCTTAAATACTCTAAATCGCTATCTTGAAATTTTAAATTTTGAATATAGTCTATAACCTCATTTAATCCACAAAATAACGCATAAGCACCGCCACTTGGATGTTTTCTAAAATATACATCAAAAATAGCCACCTCATCTTTTTTTTCAAAAAAATAACCTTGCATCATAGCAAGTTGATAAAAATCGGTAAAAAGTGCAAAATTTATCATAAATTTAACTTTTTTAACTCTTTTTTATACTCTTCTTCATCAAATTTATCAACTCTTGCAACACCGCCCTCAAAAGCAGCCTTAGCAACAGCTGGAGCTACTGCAAAAAGAACTCTCTTATCAAAAGGATTTGGTATAAAATAGTCTTTCCCAAATTCTAAATCATCTTTGCCTACTATTTTTTTAACTTCATCGCTAACTTCAAGTCTAGCAAGATCTGCTAAAGCAATAGCTGCTGCCATTTTCATATCCTCTGTTATAAATTTAGCACCAACATCAAGTGCTCCTCTGAAAATATAAGGAAAACCTAAAACATTATTTACTTGATTTAAATAATCACTCCTTCCTGTGCCAATCATCGCATCATCTCTAACTTCTCTTACTTCATAAGGATAAATTTCAGGGATAGGATTTGCAAGAGCAAAAATTATAGGATCTTTTGCCATCGTTTTTACCATTTCTTTAGTTAAAACTCCACCTTTGCTAAGTCCTAAAAACATATCAGCACCATCCAATGCTTGACTTAAAGTTGAAATATCAGTTTTTATGATAAATTCTCTCTTTTCTTCTGTTAGATCATCTCTTTTATCGTTTATAACGCCTTTTGAATCAAGCATAATGATATTTTTAACGCCTAAATTCTTATACATTTTTGCACACGCAATTCCAGCTGCACCGCTTCCATTAACAACTACCTTTAAATCCTCTACTCTTTTTTTACTAATTTTCAAAGCATTAATAAGCCCTGCTGTCGTAATTATCGCAGTTCCGTGCTGATCATCATGCATTATTGCAATATCTGTTTCTTCCTTTAATCTTTTTTCTATATAAAAACATTTTGGTGCTTTTATATCTTCTAAATTTATACCTCCAAAAGTTGGCGATATGGCTTTGCAAATTTCAACTATTTTATCTGGATCACTTTCGTTTATCTCTATATCAAACGCATCTAATCCTGCAAATTTCTTAAATAATACCGCTTTGCCCTCCATAACAGGCTTACTTGCTATAGCCCCAATATCTCCAAGTCCAAGAACTGCACTTCCATCGCTAATTACTGCTACTAGATTTTTTTTGTTTGTATATTTAAAGGCTAAATTTTTATCCTTTTCAATCTCTTTGCAAGGCTCTGCAACGCCCGGACTGTATGCTAGTGTTAAATCTTTAGCACTATTAAAAGGCGTTTTAACAAAAGTGCCTATTTTTCCACCTATATGATAATCTAATGCTTCTTGTTTTGTGTAAGTTGCCATTTTTACCCCTTGTTTATTAAATTTTGTATTCTATTTTTAACTTCGCTACTGCCAATAATCTCCATCATTTCAAAAATCGATGGACTAACGCTAGAACCTGTGATTGCTATCCTGAGTGGCTGGGCTAAATTTTTAAGTTTTAGACCGTTTTGCTCTAAAAATTTATTGGTTAAATCCTCATATTCTCGTGCTGTTTTATCGCCATCAAGAATTTTTGAAAATTTATCTAATAACTCTAAAGATTGTGTGTTTATAAATTTAGCATATGCTTTTTCTTCATAAGAATTTGGTGCATTTAAAATAGAATTTGCCATATTAGCCATCTCTAAAAGAGTTTTTGATCTCTCTTTGAGTTCATTTATCAAAAGCTCAGAGTGTTTTACTTCATCCAAATTTAAACCAAAATTTTTAAGCTCAAATTTTAATCTCTCAAAACTAGCAGTTTTTATGTAATGTTGATTTAGCCATTCTAGTTTGCTTTGATTAAAGGTGCTTGCTGACTTGCTTAGGTGATTTGGATTAAACAATTTTTTCAACTCATCCATACTAAAAATTTCATCATCTGCGTGACTCCAACCAAGTCTAACTAAAAAATTTAGCAACGCCTCACTTAAATAACCCATATTTTTATACTCCATAACGTCAGTTGCTCCGTGTCTTTTGGATAGCTTTTGCCCATCAGTTCCATTTATCATAGCAACATGGTAAAATTTTGGAATTTTAAAATTTAAAGCTTCGTATAATATAATTTGTTTTGGAGTATTTGAGAGATGATCATCACCTCTTATAACATCTGTAACGCCCATTAAAGCATCATCAACTACAACTGTAAAATTATAAGTTGGACTTCCATCGCTTCTTGCAATTATAAAATCATCTAAAATATCACTTGCATCAAATTTAACATCCCCTTTAACTCCATCATTGAAATAAATTTCTCCACTAAGTGGTGCTTTTATTCTAATAACAGGTTCTATGCCACTAGGTGGGGTGCCTGTAAAATCTCTATATTTACCATTATATTTTGGTCTAAGTTTATTTTTTATCTGCTCTTGCCTTAGCTCATCAAGTTCTTCTTTACTCATATAACATTTATAAGCTTTTTTTTCCTTAAGTAAAATATCAATATATTTTTTATAAACATCAAATCTTTTACTTTGATATAAAATTTCATCGTCATAGTCTAAATTGCACCATTTAAAAGCATCAATTATGGCTTTTGTAGCTTCTTGGCTATTTCTTTTTAAATCTGTATCTTCTATACGAAGTAAAAATTTTCCTCCATTTGCTCTAGCGTATAAATAGTTATAAAGCGCAGTTCTAAGCCCACCTATATGAAGATACCCAGTTGGCGATGGTGCAAAACGAGTTGTAATCATAATTTTCCTTTTTTTAATCAAATTTAATATAATATGTTATAATCGATTTTGTAATTATAATCTTATAAACTTAAAATAAAGGTTTCCTATGAAGAAAAAATTAATTTTTTTAATTATGTTGTGTTTTGGTTATACGTATGCAGATACGGTTAATTGGGTTGTTGCTAGAGTCAATAATGAACCAATTACAAATTTTGAGGTTTATGACCTAATGAAAAAAACTAATAAAAATCAAGCTAGTGCTATTGAATTTTTGATTGATGAAAAACTCCAAGATGCAGATATAAAAAAACTAGATATAGCAGTTTCACCGCATGAAGTCACCCAAAGAATCAATCATAATCTAAAAAATAGCAATCTTACATTAGATGAATTTATAAAAGGTCTAAATAAAAGCGGTATGGATTATAATATATTTAGAGAAGAATTAGCAAAAAATCTCAAAAAAGAAAAATATTTAGAAATGCTTTTTGTTAAAGCTGATCAAAAAATCACTCCAAAAAGCATAAGGGCTTTTTATGAAAACAATAGACATCTTTTTACTAGTTTTGATAGCATAAAAGTTACTAGATTTGTATCTAATAATCCAAATTCTCTTGAAAATTTAAGACAAGGAGAAAATAAAGCAAAAGATATAAAATCTCAAAAAATAACCATCAAAAAATCTGATCTCAACCCTCAAACCTTGACATTTTTATCATCTTTAGCAAATGGAGATTTTACTCCTATAATTCAATTTCAACCAAATTTATTTGAAACTTTAAAGGTAGAACAAAAAATCGGCATTAAAATGCTTGATTTTGATGAAGCCAAAGAAAATGCAGCTATGCGTTTAGCAGAAATCCAAAGAAAAAGAGTTTTATCTGAACATTTTGAAAAGCTAAGAGCAGAGTCTGTAATAGAATTTTTAAAAGCTAAGTAAATATAAATTTTCGTTAAATTTTAATACATTTTAAAATTTAACGATTAAAATTTAAAAAATCAATTTTGGGGTTAATTTGTAAATTTTTATAATCTATAAATTCTCTTTTTTTAAATTTACTAATGCCAGCTCTTGCTATCATAAGTGCATTATCACTACAAAATTCAAGTGGGGCTAGCAATAGTGAAGAGTCGTGCTTTTTGCAAATTTCAAACACACCATTTCTAAGACTTAAATTTGCACTTGCTCCGCCCACGATTCCAAATTTAGCCCATTTTTTTTGAACAAAAATTTTAGATAGTTTATCTAAGATATGATTTATGGCAGTTTTTTGAAAACAAGCACAAATATCGCTCCTATCTTGCTCAGTAATAAATTGCATTTTTTCTATTTCTAGACGAACTTGATTTTTAAGACCTGAAAAACTATATTCTAATCTTCTATTGTGAAGAAGTGGGATGGTAAAATGAAATCTTTTATCATCACCATCTTTAGCTAAATTTTCTATTTTTTCTCCACCTGGATAGCCTAAATTTAACATCTTAGCTACCTTATCGAAACTCTCACCAAAGCTATCATCACTAGTTGTGGCTAATACGGAAATTTTACCATCACAATCTATATCTATAATCATCGTATGCCCTCCGCTAACTAAAAGCACGCCAAGTGGAAAAACGATATCTTTATCCAAAAAAAGTGAATATATATGACCAAATAAATGATTTATACCAATCAATGGGATATTTAAACTAATACTAATAGCTTTAGCTAAAGAAACGCCACCTATCAAACTCACACTTAGTCCAGGCTCATTTGTAACAGCTATAGCTTTGATATTCTTAAAGTGCGGTTTTATGTCAATTATCAAATTTGGTAAAGCTTGTGTATGAAGTCTAGCAGCAAGCTCTGGCACAACTCCACCATATTTTGAATGCTCTAATTCTTGCGAGATCTTTTTATAATAAATTTTCTCATAAGTATTTATATCAATCAAAGCAACAGAGCTATCATCACAACTACTCTCAATGCCTAAAATCAACTCTTTCATATAATCAATTTTCTTCTTGAGAATGATTTATTGCATCTTTTTTACTAACTTTAACCAAAGAAACAGCCCTTCCATCTATCGCCATAACCTCATAAATACACTCATCATCTTCAACAATATCGCCTACATTCGGTAATCTTCCAAGAAGGTTAAACACATATCCTCCAATTGTGATTTCTTGCGTATCTTCATCATAAACGATACCTAAAAGCTTTTCAACATCTTCTATATCATACCTACCTACAAATTCAAAAACACCATCTGCAATTTTACTAAATGATGGAGTTTTGTCGTCGTGTTCATCATTTATATCACCAAAAATTTCTTCAATAATATCTTCCATTGTCAAAATTCCTGCTGTTCCGCCATACTCATCTATAACAAGAGCGGCAAAAATTCTCTCTTTATTCATCATAGGTAAGATTTTTGCTATAGAGAAATTTTCAGGCACAAAAATAACCTTGCGAACTATTTCATTAAAATCTTTTTTATCTCCTTGCTGGATAATGTCTCTAATATGCACCATTCCAAGAACATTATCTTTGCTACCGTCTATATATGGAAATCTCGTGTATCGTGAATTTAGGATTGTTTGATAGTTTTCTTCGTAGCTTTTTTGCTTATTTAAACAAATCATCTCTTTTCTAGGCGTCATAATCTCTTTGGCTACAGTATCGCCAAAATCTACGGCATTTTTAATAATCTCAGTTTCAAGAATATCTAACACACCGCCTTTTAAGCTTTGACCTGCTATTATTTTAATCTCCTCTTCAGAGTGTGCTATCTCGTTTTCGCTTGCTGGCTTTACATTTATCAATCTCAAAAAACCCTGTGCCAAACAATCAAACACTTTAATAAAAGGTGAAAAAACAACCCAAAAAGCGTGCAATGGTTTAGCCACAAAAAGTGCCATTTTTTCTGGCTTTGCTATAGCGACCGACTTAGGCACTAACTCTCCTAAAACAACGTGCAATAAAGTTATAAGCGTAAAAGCAAAAATAAAAGCTATAGAGTGCAAAAAAACATCGCTTACTTCAAAATATTTTTTAATAGGAGATTCAATTAATCTTGCAACTGCTGGCTCACCTATCCAACCAAGTGCCAATGAACTAAGAGTAATACCAAGTTGTGTTGCACTAAGATATGTATCAAGAGAATTTGTTATATTATATGCCATTTTTGCGTTAGGCACATCTTCTTGCACAAGCTCTTCAAGCTTGCTTTTTCTAACTTTTACTATGGCAAATTCAGAAAGAACAAAAAAAGCGTTTAAAAGTATAAACACAAAAGCAAAAAACAGCATTATCGACGAACTATCCGTGTCCAAAAAATATCCTTTAAAACTTAAAATGGCTAATTATAGCAAATTTTCCTAAATTTGGTATAAAATTTATGATTTTTTCAATCAAGCTACTATTTTTAAATAAAATATTAAATTTAATAATTTAGAGCTCCTTATAGCCGATATTTTCTTCAAATTCTCTCAATCTTTTATGTATGCTTCTTAGCTCAGTTATTGTTGTCCAGTTATTTATAAACACACTAAAACTAGTTCTAACTTGACTAAAAGCATTGCTAACTTGAACTAAAATTCCAAGCGTTACAATACCTATAAAAAGACCAGAACCCATAATCAAATATGGAACTATAACCATAAATTGAGAAAAACTTATAAGCCAAATGTTAAAATATCCATAATGCAAAAATAATCTATGATAATTTACTTTAAGACCTGTAAAAAGATTTAACATTACTGAATAATTAGCGTAATTGTTTTTATCATCCTCAGCATAAACAAGCTCTTTTCTAAAAGCTGCTTCTGCTTTTTGATTGTTATACTCAAGTCCAGGAAGTTTAATCCCAACAAACCAAGAAATTATAAGACCACCAATACTAATAATTAAAGCAAGCCATACTAAATTTCCGGGTATATTTCTTAAATAAGGAAGAGGCATTTTATCACTAAGCCCCCATAATATAGGAATAAAAGCAACCAAAGTCATAAAAGCCTTCACTACATTTAAGCCTAAATTTTGCATAATTTTTGCAAAATTATAAATATCTTCTTGCATTCTTTGACTACTTCCTTCTATATCTTTTTCGCATTTTTTCCACTGATTCAGATATGAAAAAGTCATAGCTTCTCGCCATTTTAAAGACCAATGACTTGTAAAAAAAGTAGTTATAGTATGGATGATAACATACGGCATTGCAAGATATAAAAATCTAAAAATTTGACTCCAAAATTCATCCAGCGTGTGTTTTTGAACATTTTGCATAATATCATAAAAATCTTTATACCAATTATTTATAGCCACGTTAATTTGAGTTTGAAAAACTAAAGAAAGCAAAATAAAAGCCAACCCGCCATACGCCCATAATGCCAATTTTTTATCTAAAAAAAATGATCTAAACATAACTCTCCTAAATTCTAAAAATTATAATAGCAAAATTTTTATTAAATTTATGTAAATTTTCAAGATAGTTTATCATCGCTATTTTTATCTTTCATCTTGTTTTTAGTGGCATCATAGGCTCTTTTTGAGTATTCATTTATATCTTCATCTTTTTTTGTTTTAAATTTAGAAATTATCTTTTTTTCTATATCTTCTATCTCTTTTTTAAGACTTGCAAACTTCTCATTTAACTCAAAATCATTTGCGATTTTGGTGCTTTTTTTACTAAAATCTCTTTTTAAATCATCAAATTTTGCAATTAAATTTTTGCTAAATTCCTTATAATTTTCACCAACTTCAATGGATTCCAGTTTATATTTTAAATTTTTAACAGCCTCGCTAGAAATTCTCTTCATTTTTGTTATATAATTATCATAATCTTTTTTTAAAATACTTTCTAAAATCTCTTTTGATGGATTTTCAGAGTTTTGTATCAAGTTTTTCAATATCGTAATAAATTCATCCTCCAACCCCTCAAATTCAGACCTAAATCCATCTGTTTTTAATTCATCAGGAACAAATTCTAAATTCATTTTTGCCTTATTTACTGATAATTCTATCCCGTCATTTACTCCACTAATTACGCCAGATAGAAGCTCTTTTACATAAATTTGTCCTAAATTTGCAACACCTATAGCTTCATTTATAACTAATTTTGAAATTTCAAAAACTCTTTGCTTTTTAAATTCATCCTCACCTATACTTTTGTAAACTAAATTCTTAGAAAATTCTCTGCTTGTTTCTTCTATATCTTCTTTTGACTCTATAATTGTTAAAAATACATTTTGACTTATCTCTTTGATAAGATCTTTTAGCTCCAATAAATTTATCATCTCTTCATTAATTACCGATAAAATCGCATCTTTATGTTTTGAGTTTCCAAATTTTACACTATTTTCTACATTTTTAAAACTATCATAAAGCATATTTTTTATCTCTTTTCCTTGTAAATATACAGCTTTTTTTATTTTTTCACTCTCAAACATAAGCTTATATAAATAATCTTCTTCATCCTTAGTCAATGCCTTTCTTAAAGCCTCTAATGATATTCTTAAAGTGGATTTGTTTAAAATTTCAAGCTCCATTAAATCATCGCAAATATCATTAAAAAGAGAATTTAAAATATGCTTTTTTTCACTTAAAGATTTATCTCTTAAATTTAAGATGCCAACTTCATAAACTTCATTGAAAATAGTTGTATTTAAATTTTGACTATTTAAATTTTGACTTATTTTTGTATAAAATTGTGTATTTTTCATAATATTTCCTCATAAAACAAATTTAGAAATTTGATTAAGTTTTTCAAAAATTTCTTTTCTCTGATTTTCATTCTCCACCAAAACACTAACTTCAAAACTTGTGTATTTAGCATTCTTACTATGTTTTGAAATAGAAATTTTAAACTCTTTTTCTTTTAAAATTTCTCTTATTTTTTTATCATCGCCTGATAACATTATGACTTTATAAGACCAAAAAATCGGATATGAGATTACTGGCTTTGCCTTAAAATCGCAAATACTCGCCACTTTTACCTCCACTTTTATTCAATAACATTATATCGCTAATTTCCATACTTTTATCAATAGCTTTTACCATATCATAAATTGTCAAAAGCCCCACGCTAACGCCAGTTAAAGCTTCCATTTCAACGCCAGTTTTGCCATTTATTTTAACCTCAACGATAAGTTTAAATGCTGAATTTTCAGGCATTTCAACCACGTCTACATTTACAGAATTTATTAAAAGTGGATGACACATTGGGATTAATTCGCTAGTTTTTTTAACACCCATAATTGCAGCTATGATTGCAGTTTGTAATACAGGGCCTTTTTTTGAAGTATTCTTCTTAATGATTTCAAAAGCATCTTTGTTCATTTTTATAATTCCACTTGCTCTTGCTATTCGTAAAGTTTCATTTTTAGGGCTTACATCTACCATTTTAGGTCTATTTTGCTCATCTAAATGAGTAAGCATATTTTTCCTTTATAAAAAATTTTTGTAATTTTATCGAAAAAACTGTAATAAAAATATAAAAAGAGGAAAATCTAGCTTATAAAAGCTAGATTTCTACAAAAAGGAGGTTTTCATCTTGTTGGACGATGAAATTATACTTTTTTACTCTTAATTAGATATTAACTTAAATTTAACATAAAATAACAAGGTAAAAATTATCCTATTTAATATTTTTTAATAATATTAAAATAGCAACAAAAGATCTTATTTTAGTAATTCATTGGAATTTTTAATGAAATTCGTGAGAATTTTCCTTGCATTTAAATTTATTGCAATAGTTTTTATCGTGCCAATATTAAACTATCAATATAATATCAACACAGCTCAATAAAATGCTAAATTTATAAATTCAGAGAGTTTTAATACTTAAATCAAAAAATATTTTAAAATTTATGGCGGACAGAGAGAGATTCGAACTCTCGGTGAGTTGCCCCACACACGCGTTCCAGGCGTGCTCCTTAAACCGCTCGGACATCTGCCCATAAAAAAGAGGCCAAATTATATCAAATTTAGCCTTAAAAACAAATCTAATGCTTTACTAGATAATTTGTGTCATAATTGTTGGTTATAAAATCTTCATTTTCCATCATATTTAAATGAAAATTTCTAGTCGTTTTTATACCGCCTATAATTAATTCATTAAGTGCTACTTTCATTTTTGCTATAGCTTTATTTCTATCATCGGCATGGACAATTAATTTGCCTATCATACTATCATAATACGGAGGAACACTATATCCTTCATAAATATGGCTATCAAAACGAACATTTCTACCATTTGGAGTAATGCATTTTGTAATCTTACCAGGATTAGGAGTAAAACTTTTAGGATCTTCTGCAGTAATTCTACACTCAATAGAATGTCCTCTAAATTTAATATCATCTTGGTTTGGGAGTTTCTCGCCTTCAGCCACCCTAATCATCCATTCAACTATATCAATTCCACTTACCATTTCACTCACGCAGTGCTCAACCTGCAATCTTGTATTCATCTCAATAAAATAAAACTCATTAGAGCAACTATCATATAAAAATTCAAACGTTCCAGCACCTGCATAACCTATAGATTTTGCAGCTTTTATTGCAGTTTGATGTAAATTTTGTCTTGTTTTGTCATCCAAAATAGTAGCGGGGCTTTCTTCTATTAACTTTTGATGGCGACGTTGCATCGAACAATCTCTCTCTCCAACGTGAATAACATTTCCATACTCATCGCCAATAATTTGAACCTCAATATGGCGTGGATTTTGAATATACTTTTCAATATACATAGTTCCATCACCAAAAGCCGATAAAGCCTCACTTTCAGCTGACCAGAAATTTTTTTCTAAATCCTCTTTTTTATGCACAACTCTCATACCGCGACCACCACCGCCAGCTGCAGCTTTTAAAATCACAGGATAGCCCATCTCGTCTGCTAATTTTTCAGCTTCAGCGACATCCTTTAAAGCTCCATCGCTACCAGGAACTACTGGAACTCCAGCCCTTTTCATAAAGCTTTTTGCTTTGCTTTTATCACTCATTAAAGCCATTGCACTTAAATTTGGTCCTATAAATTTGATATTTTCCTTCTCACAAATTTCAACAAAAGTTTGATTTTCGCTTAAAAATCCATATCCAGGAAAAATCGCATCCGACTCGCTTATTTGTGCAGCAGAAATGATAGCAGGTATATTTAGGTAGCTATCACTACTTCTTGCAGGTCCAATGCAAATACTAGCATCAGCATATTTAACATATAAAGCATCCTTATCAGCAGTAGAATACACAACAACAGCTTCTTTTCCCATCTCTTGTATGGTCCTTAAAGCCCTAAGTGCAATCTCACCACGATTGGCTATTAAAATACGTTTCATATCTTATCTACCTCAACAAGAGCCATTCCATACTCAACAGGTTGACCATCTGCAACCAAAATATTTAAAATTTTACAATCAAACTCAGCTTCAATCTCATTCATAATCTTCATTGCTTCTACAATTCCTATAACCTCGCCTTTTCTAACAGTTTGTCCAGGTTTTACAAAAGGCTTAGCACCAGGACTTGGTGCTACATAAAAAGTTCCTACCATAGGAGAATTTATACTCTCTTTTGGTGTTTGAATTTGAGTTTTTTCATTATTTACAACTAAATTTATTGGTGTTTGTGGTACTGGTGTTGGACACATATCAGGGGTAAATTCTGGTTGATCTGCTTTTTTTCTCATTTCTATTTCAAAATCTCCCTCTTTTATCCTAAGACGACCAATACCAGTTTCTTCAAAAAATTTCATTAAATCTTTTATATCTTGTGTTTTCATAATATCTACTCCAAAAAATTTATAATTGGTTATTCTATCAAAAATTGATAAATTTAATCATTGAAATCTAAAAATTTTCATTAAATTTAAATTTTTTGATATAATTTGCCAAAATTTAAAGGAAATTTATGGGATTAAAAAGTGATAAATGGATAAGAGAAAATAGTTTAAAAAATGGTATGATCAAGCCATTTTGCGAAGAAAATGTCGGAGTTGGCGTTATAAGCTATGGACTTTCAAGCTATGGATATGATATAAGAGTGGCAAATGAGTTTAAAATTTTTACAAATATCGGCGGGACGGTAGTCGATCCAAAAAATTTTGATGAAAAAAATGTAGTTGATTTTAAGGGTGATGTTTGTATAGTTCCACCAAATTCTTTTGCACTTGCTAGAACGGTTGAGTATTTTAAAATGCCTGATAATGTCCTAGCAATCTGCCTTGGAAAAAGCACTTATGCAAGATGTGGAATTATAGTAAATGTAACTCCTTTTGAGCCAGGATTTCAAGGGCATATTACAATTGAAATCTCAAATACAACCCCTCTTCCTGCTAAAATTTATGCAAACGAAGGAATTGCACAAGTGCTATTTTTAGAGGGTGATGAAATTTGCGAAGTTAGCTATAAGGATAAAAAAGGAAAATATCAAAATCAAATAGGAATCACTCTTCCTAAAATTTTGCAAAAATAAGGACAATGGATGAAAAATTTAGTAATAGTAGAATCTCCTGCAAAAGCAAAAACAATTAAAAAGTTTCTTGGAAGTGATTATGAAGTCGTAGCTTCAAAAGGGCATATTAGAGATCTCCCTAAAACAACATTTGGCATAAAAATAGATAATAATAAATTTATCCCTGAATACAAAATTTCATCCGATCACTCAGATATAGTAAAAAATATAAAAAATTTAGCAAAATCAGCAACTAACATATATCTAGCAACAGATGAGGATAGAGAAGGAGAAGCAATTGCTTATCACATAGCTATCGCAATAGGAAAAGATCCCAAAAAACTTCCTAGAATAGTTTTTCACGAAATTACAAAAGATGCCATCTTAAACGCTGTATCAAATCCTAGAAATTTAGATATGAATAGCGTAGATGCACAACAAACTAGACGTCTTTTAGATAGAATCGTTGGATATAAATTAAGTCCTCTTTTAAATCAAAAAATCAGAAAAGGCTTAAGTGCAGGAAGAGTCCAAAGTGCTGCATTAAAAATAGTAGTAGATAAAGAAAGAGAAATAAAGGCTTTTAAACCTGTCGAGTATCATAGTATAGAGGCTATTTTTAAAAAAGATTTAGATAGTGAATTGATTAAATTTAAAGCTCAAAAAATAGAAAAACTCTCTATCAAAACTGAAAAAGAAGCTATAGAAATAGTAGAAGCTATAAAAAAAGAGGAATTTAAAGTTAAAGATATAGAAAAAAAGCAAAGAAAAACAAATCCAAATCCGCCATTTATGACCTCAACTCTACAACAAGCCGCAAGCTCAAATTTAAATTTTAGTCCCAAAAAAACGATGATACTAGCCCAGAGTTTATATGAAGGAGTAAATTCAAATCACGGTGGTTTGATAACGTATATGAGAACTGATAGTTTAAATTTATCAAAAGAAGCTGTTTTGAAAGCTAGAGAGTTGATAGAACAAAATTTTGGCGATAAATATCTACCAAAATCTCCAGTTTCATATACCACTAAAAACAAATCAGCACAAGAAGCTCACGAAGCAATTCGCCCAACAGATATAAATTACACGCCACAATTAGCACACAAAGAGCTTCCAAAAGATGAAGCAAAGCTTTATGAGTTAATTTATAATAGATTTTTAGCATGTCAAATGACACCAAGTATCAGTGAAATTCAAAGCGTATTTATAAGCGGTCAAAAAAGCGAATTTAAAATAAGTGGTAGGGTTGTGTTATTTGATGGATTTTATAAAGTATATGGTGATTTAGATAAGGATAAAATCATACCAAATTTTGAAATAGGCGATGAGATAATTTTACAAAAAATATCATCAAAACAAAATTTCACAGAACCACCAGCAAGATATAGTGAAGCAAGTCTAATTAAAAAACTTGAAAGTTTAGGAATTGGAAGACCATCAACTTATGCTCCAACCATATCACTTTTAACCGCTAGAAATTATGTAGAAATAGAAAAAAAACAAATAGTTCCAACTGAAATTTCTTTTACCATAATAGAACTTTTAGAAAATCATTTTAAAAATATCGTAGATAGTGAATTTACATCAAAAATGGAGGAGAAATTAGATCAAATTGCTGAAAATAAAGCAAATTGGCAAGAAATTTTATCTGAGTTTTATTATCCTTTTATGGATGAAATAGCTCAAGGTAAAACATCTATTAAAAGCCAAAAAACAACTCAATTAATCGGCGAGAAATGCCCTGATTGCGGCGGGGATTTGGTTAAAAGAAGTGGAAAATTTGGAGAATTTGTAGCTTGTTTAAATTTTCCAAAATGCAAATATAGTAGAAATTTAAATCAAACTCAACAAAAAGAGAAAAAAGAGCCAACAAAGATTGGAATAAAATGTCCTAAATGCAATGACGGAGATATTGTTGAGAGATTTTCAAAAAGAGGTAAATTTTATGGATGCTCTAACTATCCAAAATGTAATTTCATTAGTAATCTCGAACCAACAAACGAGCCATGTACAAACTGCAATGAAAGCAACTTAATGAAAAAAGAGCTTAAGAGTGGTACATTTTTAGAGTGTCCAAAGTGTAAATTTAAAAAACAGATTGATTAAATTTGTAGGTATGGAATTTAAAAATGAATGAAATTTTACTTTTAATAACCTTATCTTTTGTGATTTTTACTTCGCCATATATAGCAAATTTAATAAAATTACCAATATCAGCAACAGAGATTATCTTAGGTATTGTTTTAGGAAGTGCTGGATTTTTGCCTGAAAATGAATATTTTAAAATAGTAGCTGATGTGGGATTTTATTATCTTATGTTTTTGGCTGGAGCAAAAGTTGATTTAAAAATTTTATTAAAAACCGATAAAAAAATTTTAAAACTATCTTTGTTTTATATGTTATTGCTTTATATTTTTACAACCATTGGCGTATATAGTCTAAATTTAAACACAATTATTATAATAATCATCCCGATTATGAGTGTTGGAATTTTATCCACACTTTATAAAGAGTATAGCAAAGATCAAATTTGGCTTAGTATGGCAATGTTGGTTGGCGTAATTGGCGAAGTAATTAGTATAGCATTGCTAACCATCTTAAATGCTTACTCAAAATATGGTCTTGATATTAAATTATTTATAAATTTAAGTGCTTTAATAGGATTTTTAGTAGTTACTGCATTAGCTTTTAGATATTTAGATTTAATTTTTTGGTGGTATCCTAGCTTTAAAAAAATTCTAATGCCACAATTTGATAAAAATGAAAAAGACATAAGACTTAGCATATCTCTTTTGATTTTTATAATTGCAGTTATGATGATACTTGAGTTAAAAATAGTAGTTGGATCATTTATAGCAGGTAGTCTTATCACAACATTTTTTAAAGAAAAACAAGATCTAGCAAAAAAACTAGAAAGCTTTGGTTTTGGTTTTTTGGTTCCGATATTTTTTGCTTATATAGGATCAACTGTAAATTTAGATGTAATTTTAATGGATGGCGTAATTAGTGGGGTTGTGATTTTAAGTGTTGTTATGCTTATTGCTAGAGTTCTTGCTAGCTTTGTGTTTGCTAAAGTTTTAGGAGTAATTGGCAGTGTGCTTTTTGGAATTTCACTAAATATACCACTAACTCTTTTAATAGCAACAGCCACAATAGCTTATAATGCTAATTTTATATCAGATAAATTTTACTATATATTAATCTTAGCAAGTGTATTTCAAGCGGTTGTATGTATAACTTTAATAAAAATTATTTATAACTTTAAAAAAAATAAAAGCAAAAAATTAGAAAATTAAAGATGTTAAAATTTAATATTTTTTAGATATTATTTTTGAAATTTAAATTTATAAGGAGATGTTATGAAAAACACAGTTACACTTACTGACAACAGGAATGGCAAGAGTTATGAGTTTCCTATCTTAGATGGCACACTTGGACCATCAGTAATTGATATTTCAAATCTCTATAAAGATACAAATATGTTTACTTTTGATAGAGGCTACACTTCAACTGCAATGTGCAGATCAGAAATTACCTTTATCGATGGAGCAAAAGGTGAGTTGAAATATAGAGGATATGATATAGATTGGCTTGCAAAAAATAAAATTTTTCTAGATGTAATACATCTTTTGCTACATAAAAAACTTCCTAATCAAGTAGAGTTATCTGAATTTAGAACTAGATTAAAAATGAGATCTTTTATAAATGAAAAAATGATGTCTTTATTTAGTGCTTTTCCTGATCGTGCTCATCCTATGGCTGTTTTACAAGCTTGCGTAGCAAATTTAAGTGCATATTATAAAAGAGATATGAATTTTGATGATCCTGTTGAATATATGGAATTAGCAGAAAGACTTGTTGCAAAAATGCCAACTTTAGCTGCATTTTACCATCGATATACTATGGGCTATCCATTTATCTATCCTGATTTAGATAGAGGTTTTACTGAAAATTTCTTATATATGATGAGATCGTTTCCGCATTCTCATGTCAATATTTCTCCGATTGAAGTTAAAGCTTTAGATACTGTTTTAATGCTTCATGCAGATCATGAGCAAAACGCCTCAACTACAACAGTCAGAACAGTTGGTTCAACCCACTCTCATCCATATTCTTGCGTTAGTGCTGGAATTGGGGCATTATGGGGACATGCACACGGCGGTGCAAATGAAGGTGTTATCAAGCAACTTGAAGAGATTGGAAGCGTTGATAATGTTGATAAATACATTAAAAAAGCAAAAGACAAAAATGATCCATTTAGATTGATGGGATTTGGACATAGAGTTTATAAAAATTACGATCCACGAGCTAAGGTATTAAAATCTCTAAGAGATGAGTTAATTGACGAAATTGGAATTGATTCAAATTTAATTAAAATAGCAAACAAAATTGAGAAAATTGTTAGTGAAGATGATTATTTTATAAGTAGAAATTTATATCCAAATGTTGATTTTAATTCAGGACTTATTTTAAAGGCTCTAAAAATTCCTACTGCTATGTTTGCTGTAATGTTTGTGATAGGAAGAGTTCCTGGATGGATGGCGCAATGGATGGAGCTAAAAGAACAAGATACTATCAAAATCGTCCGTCCAAGACAACTATATGTCGGTCCTTCTTCTCAAAACAAAGATGAAAATTTAGAAAAATCAAATATAGAGTTTTCATCCTCAAAAGATAGATAAATTTAGGATCCAAAGTGGATGATAATTTAAAAAAAGAATTATTAAAAATAGCCGTTCTTGCTGGTAAAAATGCCAGCAAGATCATCAAAAAACACTACGATAAATTTGAAATTTATACAAAAAAAGATGATAGCCCTCTAACTTCAGCAGATCTTGCAGCAAATGAGGAAATTTTTAAAATTTTGGAAAAAACGGGTATTAAAATTTGCTCAGAAGAGAGTATTTTAAGTGATGATATTAAAAATTTAGATGAATTTTGGCTAATCGATCCTCTTGATGGAACAAAAGAATTTATAGCTAAGAATGGTGAATTTTGCGTCTGCATAGCACTCATAAAAAATTCTCGTCCAATTCTTGGAGTTATAGATATTCCTTGCAAAGATGAAATTTTTTATAGTAGCGGTGATGGTAAAATTTATAAAAACGATAACATACTTCAACAAAATACGACTTTAAATAAGATATTTTTAACAGGCAAAAAAAGTAAAAATAAAAATCTACAAAATTTAGCAACTAAACTTAACCTTGAAATTTCTAGAGTTGGTTCAGCCATTAAATTTTGTATGATAGCTGAAAATAAAGCCCTGCTCTATTCTAGACTAGGGCCATCTTGCATTTGGGATATTGCAGCAGGGGATTTTTTGGTAAGTCAAAGCGGAGGCGAAGTTATCGACTTAAAAACAAAAAAAGCTCCACTCTATCATCCTACAAATTTAATAAACAACCACTATTTAGTTATCGGCAAAGATTTTATGTGCAAAAAAGATGAGATTATTAAATTTTTAGATGGAAATAGCTAAATTTATTAAATCAACACTAAGACAAACATTTTTAAAACATAAATTCATCTTAAAGTATCTAAATTTAGTATTGAAGCGGATAAAAACTAACATTATGATAATGCTCATAAAAAAGAGTTATAAAAACTTTTTAGAATTTAATGATAAATAAGTGTGAGAAAATTTCTAAATTTAGTGGCAAAATAGAGATAGATGAAAGTTATTTCGCAGCTAAAAGAGTTAGTGAAAAAGAGATAGAGGTGCAAGAAATAAAACACCAGTATTTGGGATGTTAAAAAAGTTGGAAAAGTATATACTCAAATTGTTAAAAACTGCTCTAGTAAAGAGATATTGCCTATTTTAAGGCAGTTTAGCAAACTTGATAAAAGCGTAATTTATTCAAATAGCTAAAAAGCTTACGATGGATTTATGGAGCAAAAGAGCATTATAGAGTAAAACACTACGAAAATGAGTTTGTAAATGGTAGAAATCATATAAATGGAATTGATAACTTCTTAGAACACAGGCTATTTAAAGGTATAAAAAGAGATAATTTTATATTACACTTAAAAGAGTGTGAATTTAGATACAACAATAAGGAAAATCTCTATTAAGTTTTACTAAAATCAATAAGAGTCTTAAGTTAAATTGAGTCAAACTAATTTATTTTAAATATTAATCTACAAGAAAATTAATCACAACGCTATAAACAAATATTTTTCTATTTTAAAGATATTAGAAAAACTAAAAACTTCGTTTTACTAGCACTTTGCCAACAAAGATTTATTAAATTTATAGCATTAGAGTAAATTTTGAATTACATTTAAAGAGTGTAAATTTAAAAAATAATATAAAAAATAGTTGATAACTTTTTGCCATAACCGAAAAAATGTATCTTAAATTTGATATCATAAACACTCACAAAATCATCAATATGAGTAATAGCTTTTAATATTGCATTTCTTGCTTTAATATCTTTTAAATTTACCACAATATTATAATATATAGAGTTAATATCATTAATATTGATAAAATCTTTATAGCGTTATAATCTTATAAATATTTTTAAATTTTTGTAGTTCTAGAAAATTTTCCAAAACTACACAAATTAAAATTTAATAGTATTTTGACTTGTTGATTGTAAAAATTTTAGCACATTTAAACCAAAATTTAAAACTCGTAATTAATCTTAGCTAAAAAGCTTCTTCCAGCTCCAGGCATAGATGTCGATCTCCAATATTTTTTATCCATCAAGTTATGAACTGCAATTGTTGTGCTAAGATTATCATTAAATTTATATCCAGCCATAAAATCCACTCTTGCATAAGCATCTAAGTCGTTTTCGTGTGAAACATTATGAGTTTTTCTATCGTGGCTATAGTTGTATCTTTTTCCAACATAAGTAATTCCAGTTTCTGTAAACCAAATATCAGTAGGAGCATATCTTACAAAGATATTTCCTTGAATTTTACTTGTGTTTTTTAATTTTTCATCCTCAAGCTCAGGGTTTTGTCTATCTTCCTTAATTTTAGCATCCATAAAACCGATACTGCTTCTAACAAAAAGCCCATCATAAATTTCACCAATTATACTAAAATCAACTCCCTTACTTTCTTCTTTGCCTCTAACAGCCCAAGTGTAAGGATCGTTTTTAGAATCAGGTTGGTAGCGGATATTATTATGCTCATTATAAAATAGCGATAAAGTTGTAGATAATGCTCCATCTAGCCAGTCGTTTTTAATACCAATTTCATATTGTTCATTATATTCAGGATCAGAAAATGTATCAGGATTAGCTCCAATACTTACTCCAAGATAGCCACGACCACCATATGGAGCAAAGCTTTTTGAATATGATGTATATAAGTGATGATCATCAAAAATAGTATAAATGAGTCCAATATGAGGGCTAAAATTCTTTCCATTATATGTTGTTGAAACCTCTTTTAACTTATTTGTACTTATAAATTTATAAAAATCAAATCTACCGCCAAATGCAGTTTTTAAATTCTCGTTTATAGTTATAAGATCATGAAAAAATAAGGAGTTAGATGAACTTTTGTGGTGATTATGTGTATCAGGTTTAATAAGCTTATGAGTATTATTTAACCAATTTGATCTATCATAAGGATTTATCATAAGCATTTTTTCATCAAGCCCTTTTTTCTTAGCATTTTTTGTATTTGCAGAAGCAAGATAAGGCTTTCTATCTTCTTTACTATAATCATAACCTAAAGTTATTTTGTGGTTTAAAAAGCCTGTATCAAATTCTCCATTAACTAAAAGTGAAGCCGATAAAGTATCATTATCAGTCTCTTGCCACGCATAATTTTGGCTAAGAAGCTTAGTTGTTTTATTAAAAGTTCCAGCAAAATAATGATCAAAATCTTGACTTGATTTTCTATATCCAAAATTTAAAGATGTTTTCCATTTTGGACTAAATTCATAACTTGTTCCAACCTTAAATAAATGAAGCTCATCTTCTACAAAATCCCCCCTCCTTGCAAAACCATCTTTATGAGAAACTCCCATTTTATCATACTCAAATTTAGTTGGACTACGATCAGGAATTCTATCCATTTTGTCATATGTATAACCAGCTTCAAGCGTAAATTTGTCTTTATTATAAACGATACTAGGTGAAATCATATAGCTTTTATGTTTAATGCCTTTTCTAAAACTTCTTGATTTTTCTAAATCGCCAACCATCCTAAACGCAAAATTTTCATTTAAAATATGATTTACATCTAATTCTGTGCCATATTTATCATATGAGCCAACCCTGCCACTAATTACAGCTCTTGGACTAAAATTTGCTTTTTTGCTAACTAAATTTACAACCCCACCCCCATTTGTTCTACCGTATAAAATTGAAGCTGGTCCTTTTAAAATTTCAACCCTTTCAACATTAGCCGTGCTTCTTCTAAGCTGTCCGCTAAGTCTTATGCCATCTTGATAAATATCATTTGCACTTATATCAAAGCCTCTTAATTTAATGCCTTCTCCACGCATATCATAACTTGCATCAATGCCAGCAGTTCCTTCTAAAATAGAGCTTAAATCATTTGTTCCGTAGTTTCTATTTCTTTGTATATTTAAAGTTTCAATTGTAAAAGGAGTATCTTTTAAAGAGTGTCCCATTCTAGAAACTGATGCTTCATCGTAGTTAAAATATCCTATAGCTTTATTATAATCTGACATCTCTTCAACTACGATAGTTGGTAAATTTACAATGTATTGTTGCGATAAAAGATACGAACAACAAATTGTAGATAAAAATATTAATTTATGCATTTTACTCCTTATTTATAAAATTGGCGTATTTTAACAAAAATGAAAATAGTTGTCAATATATTTATAAATAGCAATAAATCTTTAAATTCTATTTAAATTATGCCTAATTGGTCCTTTTCCATTCCCTAAATTTGGAGCGTTGATAATAGCTTTATAGATATAGTTTTTTGAGATTTTAATAGCATCTTCTAAGCTTTTGCCAAGGGCTAAATTTGCAGTAATTGCCATAGCAAACGAGCACCCTGTGCCGTGTAAATTTGATGAGTTTATAAATTTAGATTTAAACTCTTTAATTAGGCCGTTTTTATAGTAAATTTTATCTATGCTAAAATTACTCTTTTTTATATTTTTAACCACTACATCACAAGGTGCTAAAATTTCCAAATCATCGCCAAAAAGAGACTTTGCTTCATATAAATTTGGCGTTAAAATAGTAGCAAATTTAAATAGTTTTTTTAAGTAATTAATATTTTCATTACTCATTAAAGGCGAGCCTGCTTTAGAGATAAAAACTGGATCAAGCACGACTTGACAATTTATCTTGCTTAAAAACTCACTTACTACATCGATGATTTTTTTATTTGAAAGCATTCCTATTTTTATCGCACTAATCTCAAAATCACTAATAATAGACTTTAACTGTGCTTCTATAAATTTTTCATCCACTTCATAAATTTCATTAACACCGCACGTATTTTGGGCTGTAAGAGCAGTAACGGCTGTAGCACAAAACACCCCAAAGTATTCAGCCGTTTTAATATCTGCTTGAATGCCGGCCCCACCGCTACTATCACTTCCTGCTATGCTTAAAACTACTTTCACAAATTCCCCTATTTAACAAATTCACTCAAATCTGGATCGAGTAAGGCTCTTTCTAGGTATTGTTTTTGAAGTTTTGCATTTTCATCTTTTAATCTTTTATTGTCTTTAATTAAAAAATTTTTCTTATCTCTTAAATTCTTAAGAACAACAAAAGATCTATCCCCAAATATCACATTTCCAACATAAATAGCAAGTAATACAGAAAAAACACAAAGCACAAAAAAAACAGAAATTAGCTTTAAATTTGATATTTTTTTGGTGCCTGTGATGGACATTAAATTTTATTTCCTAGAAATTCATCATTTAAGCGAGCTATCTCTAATAAGCGATTATATTTAGCATTTCTTTCACTTCTAGAGGTTGCCCCTGTTTTAATCTGTCCTGCATTTACAGCTACTGCTAAATCGGCTATAAAGCTATCTTCGCTCTCTCCGCTTCTATGGCTAATTATCGTTTGATAGCCATTTCTTTTAGCTAGTCTTATCGTTTTTAGAGTTTGAGTTATAGTTCCAATTTGATTTGGTTTGATTAAAATTGCATTTGCAACACCTTTATTTATCCCATCAAGAAGTATTTTCTCATTTGTAACAAATAAATCATCGCCAACTAATTGTATTTTATCGCCAAGTTTTTTTGTTAATTTTTCCCAACCTGCCCAATCATCTTCATCTAAAGCATCTTCAATCGAAAAAATAGGATATTTTTCACATAAATTTACATAATAATCTATAAGCTCATCACTGCTAAATTTTTTATCTTCTAAATGATAAAATCCATCTTTATAAAGCTCACTAGCTGCCACATCAAGAGCTATTTTTATCTCACTTCCTGCTTTATAACCTGATTTTTCAATGGCTTTTAGAATTAAATCGATTGGCTCAGCGTTGTTTTTTAAATTTGGAGCAAATCCTCCCTCATCGCCAACTGCTGTGCTATGCCCATTCTTATCAAGTAAAGTTTTTAAATTCTGATAAATTTCAGCTGCAGCTCTTAAAGCATCGCTAAATTTATCAAATCCAAAAGGCATTATCATAAACTCTTGAAAATCAACACTATTATTTGCATGAGCCCCACCATTTATGATGTTAAACATCGGAACTGGCAAAATACTACCATTTATACCACCTAAATATCTAAAAAGTGGTAAATTTAAGCTTTTTGCCGCAGCTCTTGCAACTGCCATTGATACGCCTAAGGTTGCATTTGCACCTAAATTTGAATAATTCTTCGTACCATCTAAATCTAACATCGTTTGATCTATTAAATTTTGATCAAAAACATCTAAGCCCACAATAGCTTTGGCAATAGTTTCATTTACATTAGAAATAGCTTTTAAAACGCCTTTTCCATTAAATTTTTGTTTATCTCCATCTCTTAATTCTAAAGCCTCCTTTTTACCTGTGCTTGCACCACTTGGAACTATAGCACTTCCAACACTACCATCTTCTAAAATGGTTGTCGTTTTAAGTGTCGGATTGCCTCTACTATCTAAAACCTCAAATGCATAAATATCTTTAATCTTCATCATCAACCCCCTCTTTATCGCTTATCATAAGTGTAGATGAGCCTAAATGCTCTAAAATTTTCCCTTCTATCTCTTTTGCTATTTCTGGATTATCTTTTAAGAAAATTTTTGCGTTTTCTCTACCTTGTCCAATTTTATTAGCCCCATAACTAAACCATGCTCCACTTTTATCGATAATATCTAGTTTCACACCATAATCAATAATCTCACCAATCTTACTAATACCCTCACCAAACATTATGTCAAATTCAGCCTGCCTAAATGGTGGTGCAACTTTATTTTTTGCAATCTTAACCTTAACTCTATTTCCAATGCTTTCTTCATTTTGTTTTAAAGTAGCAACTCTTCTAACATCAATCCTAACAGAAGCGTAAAATTTTAAAGCGTTTCCGCCCGTTGTAGTTTCAGGTGAGCCATAGCCTATCGTTCCTATTTTCATACGAATTTGATTTATAAATATAACAGTCGTTCCCATCTTATGCACAACTCCAGCAAGTTTTCTTAAAGCCTGACTCATTAATCTTGCTTGAAGTCCAACGTGAGTATCGCCCATATCGCCTTCAATCTCAGTTTTTGGAGTAAGCGCTGCAACCGAATCAACGATAATTAAATCAATAGCCCCACTTCTTGCTAAAGTTTCAACGATATCTAAAGCTTGCTCGCCATAATCAGGCTGACTTACGTATAAATTTTCAGTATCTACGCCTAAATTTGCAGCATATTTTACATCAAGAGCGTGCTCAGCATCCACAAAAGCACAAACTCCGCCTTGCTTTTGAGCTTCTGCAACGATGTGAAGAGTTAAGGTTGTTTTACCGCTACTTTCAGGACCATAAATTTCAATAATTCTTCCCTTTGGAACTCCACCAATTCCAAGAGCTATGTCTAAACCAATAGAGCCTGTTGAAATACTATCAATTGGCTCTATTTCTTTATCGCCAAGTCTTAAAAGCGTGCCTTTTCCAAAACTTTTATCGATTTGTTTTAAAGCAAGCTCTAATGCTTTTTGTTTTTTTTCATCCATTTTTTGCCTTTTATTGAATTTTACAAATTATAATAAAATTTTACTTCAAAATAAGTAAAATTTTATTATACTTGACAAAAATAAATTTACAAAGGACTTTTTTGTGAAAAAGAGAATTTCTGTGGCTCACTCACCTGATGCTGATGATATTTTTATGTATATGGCGATTAAATTTGGTTGGATAAATAGCAAAATTTTAGAGTTTAAAAACAAAGCTGATGATATACAAACACTAAATGAAGCCGCTTTAAAAGGCGAATATGACGTGTGTGCTATAAGTTTTTCGGCTTATCCTTTGATAGCTGATGATTACGCACTTTTAAGGTGTGCTGTTAGTTTTGGTGAGGGTTATGGACCAAAATTAATTAAAAAAAAAGGCGTAAATTTAAAAAGAAATTTTAAAGTTGCACTAAGTGGCAAACACACAACTAACGCACTTTTATTTAAAATAGCATATCCAAATGCTAAAGTGATTTATAAAAATTTTTTAGATATAGAAAAAGCCGTTTTGAGTGGCGAAGTCGATGCTGGAGTTTTGATACATGAAAGTATTTTAGAATTTAGCGATAAATTAGAAGTTGAAAAAGAAATTTGGGATATTTGGTGCGAGTTAAGAGGAGATGAGAATTTACCGCTTCCACTTGGTGCAATGGCATTAAGAAGAAGTTTGCCACTAACTGATGCGATAGAGTGTGAAAAAATCCTAACAAAAGCAGTAAAAATAGCCACAACTCACAAAAATCTTTTAAGCAAGATGCTAATTGAAAGAAATTTAGTAAGAGTTGATGATAAAAAGCTTGAAAAATATCTAAATTTATACGCAAACGATAGTTCAGTTTCTATGGATAAAACTCAGTTAAAAGCTGTAAATAGGCTTTTTGAGATAGGTTATGAAAATGGCTTTTATCCCACAAAAATTGACGCTTTTTTAAATTTAATTCCAATAGAATATGAAGAGTTTAGAAATTGCTAGTCGATTTTTCTAAATTTAGCTCGGTTCGTGTTGGCGGAGTTTTTGAAGTAGAAATTTTAAATGATGAGAATTTAAATAGCTTTGATGGCGTGGTAATTGGCGGTGCAAATAATATCTTAATCTCGCCAAATCCGCCAAAATTAGGAATGCTTGATAAAAGCTTTGATTATATTAAATTTGATAGTGAAATTTTAGAAATCGGAGCTTTAGCAAAAAATTCTAAAATTTATAACTTTGCCAAAAAAAACAATTTAGCAAATTTCGAATTTCTAAGAAGCATTCCTGGAACTCTTGGCGGATTAATCACTATGAATGCTGGACTTTTAGGGTATGAAATTTCACAAAATCTAATAAGCGTTAGCACAAATTTAGGAGAATTTAATAAAAATGAACTTATTTTTGGATATAGAAAAAGCCAAATTAAAGGCGTTATAAAAAGTGCTAAATTTAGAGCTTTAAAAGGCTTTGATCTTAATCTAAGCGATGAAATTTCTAAAAAAAGAGCAAATCAACCAAAAGGTGCAAGCTTTGGAAGCTGTTTTAAAAATCCGCCTAATAGTAGTGCAGGGCAGCTAATCCAAAGCGTCGGTCTTAAAGGATACGAAATAGGCGGAGCTAAATTTAGCGAAATTCACGCAAATTTTATAATTAATTTCAATCACGCTAAATTTGAAGATATTATGAGCTTAATAAATTTAGCAAAAAAAAGAGTTTTTGAAAAATTTGGATTAAATTTAGAATCAGAAGTAAAAATTTTATGAAAATTAATGATTTAGATATAAATAATTGGAAAAATTTAGATATTAATATTGACAGTCTGCAGATTTATGAAAGCAAAGATAGGAGTGGAAAACATAAAAATATTTATCATGGTAATTTTATACCACAAATTCCAAATCAACTTTTAAGACGATACACAAAAGAAAACGATCTTGCAATAGAGCCATTTATAAGAAGCGAAACAACGCTGTTTGAGTGTGAAAATTTAAATAGAAAATATATTGGGATTGATATAAATCCTAAAATGATAGAGTATGTTAGTTTACAAATGGAAAAAAGCAATAAAAGTAAATTTGAAATTTTAGAATTTGATAGTTCAAATAGTGAAATTTTTGAAAAAAGAGTTAAAAATTCTATTCAAAACTTAGGTGAAGACAATGCTAAATTTACACTTTTTCATCCACCATATATAGATATTGTTAAATTTACAGATAATAAAAATGATTTATCTGGGATTTCAAATTTGAAAGAATTTTTAAAAGTATTTTTAAAGATTGTTAAAAATACACTTAGCTTTTTAGAGAAAAGTCGCTATTTCGCTATCATAATTGGCGATGTTTATAAAAATAGCGAAGTTGTTTCGCTTGGATTTTATATTATGCACTATATAAAGCTTAAATTTAAGGTTAAATTAAAGGGTATAGTTGTTAAAAATATAGAAGGGAACCGTGGTAAATTAAAAAGTGGTGGAATTTGGACTTATAGGGCTTTAAAAAGTGATTATTATTTTTAAACACGAGTATATTTTAGTTTTTAAAAAGGAATTTTGATGAAAAAGCAAACAAAGACTGAACTTTTTTTAGAGCTTGCAAAACCAAATAAAGATGGAATTTCTAGATGGGTAAAAGTTAGTGAATTTGTTAAAAAATATAAAGACTTGGCTTTAGGAAATGGTGGAAGCTGGTGTAGAAAAAGTTCAAGTTTAGCTAAAAAGTATATTGTAGAATTTGATAAAACTATAACTAAGGGAAATACAATTGATAGAATTAGATTAAATGGCTTTAATACTGAAATTTATTTTAATCAACATATTAGAAGCGATATAAAAGCATATTATAAAAATAAAAACTGTGTTATGCTTGGCATAAATGGAAATTCTGAAAATACAAAAATAGAAATTGACCACAAAGATGGTAGAAAAAATGACTGGCGAGTAAGTAGTGCGAAAACTCAAAATTTAAAAGATTTTCAACCACTATGTAAAGCTGCAAACGATGCAAAAAGACAAATTTGTAAAAAATGCAAAGAAACAAATAAAAGATGGGATGCAAAAATATATATAGGAAATCCATATTCGTTTTATGATGGAGATGAAGAATATGATGAAAAATTAGGTTGTGTTGGATGCTATCAGTTTGACCCTGTAGAATATAGAATAGCTTGTGTTAAAAAAATTAGCAAAGAGGCAAGTGAATTTATTATGAAAAAACTCTATGGAGATAAATTGTGAATTATATAGGTTCAAAATTAACTTTATCATCATGGATAAAAGATATTATAAAAGATGTTTGTGGCAGCAACTTAAAAGATAAAATTTTTTGTGATATTTTTGCTGGAACTGGTATAATTGGGCGAGCTTTTAAGAGCGAAGTTAAAAAAGTTATAGCAAATGATTTTGAATATTACGCTTATGTTTTGAATAAAAATTACATTGGAAATCATAAAATTTTAAAAAAAAGCAATGAAATAATAAAATATTTAGACAATTTACCTTTAAAAGGTGGATTTATTTATGAAAATTATGCTCTTGGAGGCGGAAGCAGTAGGCAATATTTTAGCGATATAAATGCTATGAAAATTGATACGATAAGGACTGAAATTAAAAATTTAAAACCTAAAATTTCAGAAAATATGTATTATTTTTTATTAGCTTCTTTGTTAGAAAGTGCTGATAAAGTAGCAAACACTGCTTCTGTTTATGGAGCTTTTTTAAAGCGTCTCAAAGCTTCGGCTAAAAAAGAGTTAATTTTAGAACCTGCAAATTTTAAAATAAATTCAAACTCTCACCAAGTTTATAATGAAGATGCAAACGAACTTATAAAAAAAATAAAAGGCGATATTTTATATTTAGATCCACCATATAATTCAAGACAATATGGAGCAAATTATCATCTTTTAAATACAATTGCACTTTATGATGAATTTATTCCAAAAGGCAAAACTGGACTTAGAGAATATAAAAAGTCAAAATATTGTTCTAAAAGTAATGTTTTAGATGAATTTGAGAATTTGATTAAATTTACAAATTTTAAATACATTTTTTTAAGTTACAATAACGAAGGACTTATGAGTTTAAATGAAATCAAAAATATTATGTCAAAATTTGGAAAATATGATTTAAAATACAAAGAATATAGTCGCTTTAAAGCTGATAGCAAAAGGCAAAATAAAGCCAGCAAAACTTACGAATATTTGCATATTTTGGAAAAAGATTTATGAGGTATATTTTATCTTTATTATTTATTATAAATTTTTTAAATGCAAATCATTATGAAATGATAAAAGATGAGTTTTTTAAATATGTTAAATGCACGCCGTTTGAGCATGATGGTGAATTTAAATTTAGCGTAAATGATTTAACAAATGCTATTAAAATAGGCGATGTTAAAAAAGTTAAAGCTGTTTTGAGTAGTGATAAATCTTTAGCGTTTGGGCTTGATAGTAGTGGCAAAACGCCTTATGAAACTAGTCTTGATGCAAATAATTCTCTAAGCGTAGAAATAGAAAATTTGCTTCTTTGTGCCGATGAGAGAGTGTTTAAATTTGAAGAGTATCCGATTTATTTAGTTATGGATCAAAATTTAAGCGATAATCAAACAGCGTCGCTTTTAAAGGAGCTTTTAGATGAAGGACTTGACGTAAATAAAAAGTTTTTAACTATCAAAACTACGCTTTTTATGAGTGCTTTTTATGAGAAAAAATTTCAAACTCTTGATTTAGTTTTAAAAAATGGTGCTAAAATTCCAGCAGACTTTGGAAATGCAATTTGGTTTTGGTTTGTGGAATTTTTTATAGAAAAAAAGCTACTTTTTACCATAAAAGAACCAGTTCCAAATGAAATTTTAGTTTTAATTCAAACTAAAGAGTATGAAAATCATAAAAATGAAATTTTTAAATTTATATCTTATATAAAAAATTATGGATTTGATCCTAAAAATTTAGATACTTTATATAAAACACTTAATCATTTAGATGATAAAGATGGGCTTAAAAGTCTTTTAAATTTAGGATATAATTTTAAATAACCCAAAAAATCTTTATAAATTGTATAAATTTAATCAAAATTTTCTATAAAATTTCAATATTACAAGCCTGTAAATTTATAAAGATTTTATAAATTATTTTAACATCTGTTTATATGGACCAAATCTATGTTCTTCGTCGCTAAATTTATCATCGTGCGGTCCAACATCCATATCGATAGCTTTTATCCTTCTGTCTGGAAAATCTTTATCTCTATTTGCTTTAATAGGGCGTTTTTGCGTATTTATATAGCTTGCTACATCAAAAGCCTCTTCGTTTGTTAAGATAGCGTTGTATTGAGGCATATTTTGTTTTATAAACTGAGCCGCTTTTATTAAACGATACATTCCAGCACCCGTATTATAAACTATCTTCTCCCCAAAGCGGCGGATATATATAATAAGCTGATGTTTCATTGTCTGGATTTACCATACCTTCGCCATTTTCTCCGTGACAGGATGCACAATGATTTTCAAAAACAACCTTACCTTTGATAGGATCTGCTTTTCTATCCAATAACTCAACTTTTGCGAGCCCTTGACCTTTTGTTTTTGCACCAACTGGGGTATTTTGACTAAGCCAATGCATATAGGTTACCATAGCTCTCATTTCAGGAGCGTTTAATGGCATAACTTTTCCATTCATACTTCTTTCCATACAACCATTAATTCTATCTTCAAGACTTATAACTTTATTTCCCCTTGCATTAAATTGTGGAAATCTTGCTGTTATTCCAATAAATCCGCTACTATAAGATTTCACTCCCGCATTTGCATGACAACTAGCACAAGCTAGCTTATTTCCAGCAAATTTTTTACTCTCATCTTTAGCATTTGGACCTATAAAATTATGAGTTTGAGTTATGATTTTATATCCAAAAAACGGCCTTTCCATAAGGACTATCTGGTAGCTTACTCTCATATAAATTTCCAAATTTATCAATACCATCTGAATCTCCACTCAACCTCTTCTAAATTTATACCGGTTTGGTTTTGTGATTTACTAAAATTAGCATCAAATGAAAAACAAAAGCTTACCAATACAGCTAAACTTAAAATCCCCCTTTTCATAAAAACTCCTCTAAAAAATTTCAAAAATCATATCAAAATAGCAATAAAATTGCATTTAAAAAAATTTATATATAATTATTTAAGATTAAATTTATATTTAAGTATAAAAATTACAGTATCTAGCAATATAAATTTATTTTAAATTTATATAATTAATTTTTAAAAATAATTAGCTTTTATAACTATTTTTTGTAAAATCATCTAATTTTTTTAAAGGATGTTTATGCAAAATTTAACTCTTGGCACAACTATCGATGTTGGCTCATTTCAAACTCTTGCTATTGCGGTTTTAAGTATATATTTTGGAGAATTTATGCTTAAAAAATTTCCGATTTTTAAAAAATACTGCATTCCAGCAGCCGTTGCAGGTGGCACAATCTTTGCTATACTTACAGCAATTATGCATAGTTTTAATATTATAAATTTTAATTTTGATTATAAAACGATGAATACATTTTTTTATAATGTATTTTTTGCAGCTATGGGATTAGCAGCTAGTTTAAATTTACTTAAATACGGTGGAAAACTAGTTTTTATATTTGCTATACTTGCAGCCATTCTGGCAGTTTTGCAAAACGCTTTGGCTCTTTTTGTTGGAAGCATAATGGATATGAATCCTTTAGTTGCTTTAATGGCTGGCTCTACACCACTAACTGGCGGTCACGGAAATTCTGCAAGTTTTGGTCCATTGGCTGAAAGTATGGGCGGTACAGGGGCATTAGAGGTTGCGATAGCTTCTGCTACTTTTGGGCTTGTTGCTGGCTGTATTATGGGAGGACCAATTGGTAGAAGATTGATTGAAAAAAATGGCTTAAAAGCAACTAATGTTGAAATTGCTACTCACAATAAAGCCATACAAAATATAGTAAGCACAAAAAGAGCACATAAGGCTTTTTTTATGTTGCTAATAGCTTGCGGCATAGGGCAAACTCTATTTTATATCTTTAAAATTTTACTTCCTAGCATAAATTTTCCAATACATGTAATGAGTATGTTTGGCGGTATTATAGTTCGCTTCATTTTGGATACACGAAAGGGTGATAATGATGCATTATATGAAAGTATAGATATAGTTGGTGCTATATCTTTATCTATTTTTGTATCGCTATCTATAATCACAATGAAGCTTTGGCAATTATCAGAGCTTGCAGTGCCTTTAATCACTATACTTATTTTACAATTAATACTTATTTATGTTTTTGTGGTTTTTGTAACTTTTAAATTTTGCGGTAAAAACTACGATGGTGCTATAATTTCAGTTGGGCATATAGGTTTTGGTTTGGGGGCAGTACCTGTTTCTATGGCTACTATGACTTCTGTATGTTCAAAATACGGACACTCTAAAATTGCGTTTTTTATAGTACCGCTCATTGGTGGTTTTATAAGCAATTTTACAAATGCTCTTGCTATCACTCTGTTTTTAAATATTGCACAAAGTATGTTATAAAATAATTATCTCATTAATATAAAATTTAATGAGATATTAAAAAATATTATGATAAAATCGTAAGTTTTTTTAGAAAAATTTAATACGAAAGGAGAAAAAGTGGCAAAAGATGATGTCATAGAAATAGATGGCAACGTTATAGAAGCTCTACCAAATGCAACTTTTAAAGTTGAACTTGATAACAAACATGTAGTTTTGTGTCATATAGCTGGAAAAATGAGAATGCATTATATAAAAATTATGCCTGGAGATAAAGTTAAAGTCGAATTGACACCATACAGTCTTGATAAAGGCAGAATTACTTACAGATATAAGTAAAAATAAAGTTTAAATTTAGTATAATTTTAGCTTTTGCAACTAACTGTGTGAAGAAGTGTTTTCAAAATCACCACTATTTTGAAAACAGTTGGTTTAACTTTCCAAAATTTGGAATTCTCTAAAACCTAAGTGCAGTATGCAAATTTAGTGGAATATTTTTTAGGAGAAACATATGAAAGTTCGTCCTTCTGTAAAGAAGATGTGTGACAAATGTAAAGTTGTCAAACGAAGAGGTGTTGTATTCGTAATATGCGAAAATCCAAAACATAAGCAAAGACAAGGATAAGGTATGGCTCGTATAGCAGGTGTAGATTTACCAAAGAAAAAAAGGATTGAGTATGGTCTTACCTATATTTATGGTATAGGCTTATTTACATCAAGAAAAATTCTTGATGCAGTTGGAATCTCTTACGATAAAAGAGTTTATGATTTAAGCGAAGATGAAGCAGCATCTATTAGAAAAGAGATTCAAGAACACTACTCTGTTGAGGGTGATTTAAGAAAAAGTGTTGCTATGGATATCAAAGCTTTAATGGATTTAGGCAGTTATAGAGGCTTAAGACATAGAAAAGGTCTTCCTGTTCGTGGTCAAAAAACTAAAACAAACGCAAGAACCAGAAAAGGCAAGCGTAAAACTGTCGGTGCAGCAACTAAGTAAGGATATAAAATGGCAAAAAGAAAAGTAGTAAGAAAAAAAGTAGTAAGAAAAAATATTGCAAAAGGCGTAGTATATATAAGTGCTTCATTCAACAATACTATGGTAACCGTTACTGATGATATGGGAAATGTTATTTCTTGGAGCAGTGCTGGAGGTCTTGGCTTTAAAGGAAGTAAAAAATCAACTCCTTATGCGGCTCAACAAGCTGTAGAGGATGCAATGAATAAAGCAAAAGAGCACGGCATAAAAGAAGTTGGCATAAAAGTTCAAGGACCAGGTAGCGGTCGTGAAACAGCGGTTAAAAGCGTAGGGACAATAGAAGGCATAAAAGTAACATTTTTAAAAGACATAACCCCGCTTCCACACAATGGCTGCAGACCTCCAAAAAGAAGAAGAGTGTAAGGATAAAATATGGCAAGATATACAGGACCTGTTGAAAAAATAGAAAGACGCCTTGGAGCAGATTTATCTTTAAAAGGCGAAAGAAGATTAAGCGGAAAAAGTGCTTTAAATAAACGCCCGTTTGCACCAGGACAACATGGACAAAGAAGGGGTAAATTAAGCGAATACGGCTCACAACTTAGAGAAAAGCAAAAAGCTAGATTTATGTATGGGCTAAATGAAAAGCAGTTTAGAAATTTATTCAAAGAAGCTGCTAGAAGAGATGGTAACACTGGTGCTATTTTAATTCAGCTTTTAGAACAAAGGCTTGATAATGTAGTTTATAGGATGGGTTTTGCTGGCACTAGAAGATTTGCTAGACAACTAGTTAGTCATGGGCATATTTTAGTAGATGGAAAAAGGCTTGATATACCATCATACAGTGTAAAACCTGGACAAAAAATTGAAATTATAGAAAAAAGCAAAAACAATCCTCAAATAGTTCAATCAGTTAGCAGAACAGAGCAAACTGGGTTGGTTGATTGGGTGGATGTTGAAAAAGATAAAAAATTTGGTATTTTTACGAGAGTGCCTGAGAAAGAAGATATTACAGTTCCTTTTGAGGAAAGATTTATCGTCGAGCTTTATTCAAAATAACAGGGGGCAAAGATGAGAAGAATTACAACATCAGCCTATCAGCCAACAGAAATAAGAGTCGAAAATATTAGCGAAAATGTAGCTAGAGTTATAGCGTATCCTTTTGAAACAGGCTACGCTGCAACCGTTGCACATCCACTAAGAAGACTTTTATATACCAGTTCGGTAGGATTTGCTGCTACTGGCATAAAAATAGATGGCGTTGAACATGAATTTGATAGCATTAGAGGGATGCTTGAAGATGTAGCTATCTTTATTATAAATATTAAAAATTTAAGATTTAAATTTAAAAATAATTCTCAAAGAGAAATTTTGGAATATCATTTTACAGGACCAAAAGAACTTAAAGGCTCCGATTTAGTTAATGATTTGGTTGATATCGTAAATCCAAACCACTACATAGCTACCATTAATGAAGATTGTGATGTTAAATTTACAATTATTGTCGAAAAAGGAATTGGCTATGTTCCTAGTGAGGAGTTAAGAGATTATATAGATAGCGAATTTATGGCATTGGATGCATTTTTTACGCCCGTAAAAAGAGCAATTTATGATATAGAAAATATTTTAGTTGAAGATAATCCAAATTATGAAAAAATTATCTTTACAATAACAACCGATGGGCAAATAGATCCAATATCTGCTTTTAAAAATGCATTAGAATCTATGTATCAACAACTAGCTGTTTTTGGAAATATAGTAAATGTTGAGATTCCTACTGTTGTTGTCTCATCGTCAGCTGTAAATGAACATTCTAAATTATTTGAAAGCATTGATAATCTAAATTTAAGTGCAAGAAGTTTTAATTGTCTAGATAAAGCAAATATTGAATTTATAGGCGAACTTGCACTTATGGAAGAAAATGAATTAAAAAATCTTAAAAATTTGGGTAAAAAATCTTTAGAAGAAATCAAAAGTGTAATGGAAGAGATTGGTTATCCTGTTGGTGGTTCTCAGATAGCTGATCAAAAAAGAGAGCTTTCAAAAAGAATTGAAAATTTAAAAAATCAAAAAAAAGAAGGATAAAAAATGAGACATGGTCATGGCTATAGAAAACTTGGAAGAACTTCATCTCATAGATCGGCTTTGCTTAAAAATTTAGCAATAGCTATCATAAAAAGTGAAAAAATAGAAACAACTCTTCCAAAAGCAAAAGAGCTTAGAAGCTACGTTGAAAAACTTATAACAAAAGCAGCAAAAGGTGATTTTAATGCTCATAGAGCTGTATTTGCACTATTACAAGATAAAATTTCTACAAAAAAATTAGTAGAAGATATAGCACCTAGATATCAATCAAGAAATGGTGGATATACTAGAATAATTAAAACAAGATTAAGAAAAGGCGATGCGGCTCAAATGGCTTTTGTAGAGCTAGTAAAATAAATTTTAATTACCCATTTTTGGGTAATTAAAATACAAAAACTTATTATTTACCAATTTACAACATTTTTTTATCAAATTTACGCTACAATATATAAAAAATTTATAGGAATTTATATGATACCTTTTAGTGATGATGAATTAATAGAACCTGTTTTGGAAAGTTTTAAGCAAATTATGCCAATGCTAAAAAGAGATGGTGGCGGAATGGAACTTTTAGGAATTAAAAATGGTATAGTTTATGTGCGACTCACCGGTCATTGTCACGGATGTGCTTCTAGCAGTCAAACTTTAAAATACGGTGTTGAAAGACAGTTAAAATTAGACATACATCCAGAATTAAGCGTTATAAATGTTCCAATTGGCGAGGAATTTGATATTGAAAAAATATAAAAAGCTAGGCTATAAAGCATTTAAAAATTCAGATTTTAAACTTGCAAGCACTTATTTTTCTCTTTGTTTCAACGAATCTAGTAAAGAAGAGTGTATGTTTTTAATTGGTCTATGCGAAGTAGCAACAACCCTTCCAGATGAGGCAAATTTATTATTTGAGTTTTATTTACATATTATTAAAGAAAAAAAAGATTTTCAATACCTAAATTTAATCTTAGCAGATCTTGAAATCAAACAAGAAATTACTAATGATATTTTATTGGCAGAAAGCAGTATTACTTATGATGAGTTTAAAAATTTTATAATCAAAAATGGTGATTTTAAGCACGCTTTTGAAAATGTTATCGCCTCAACAAAACTTATTATAAAAAATAAAGAAAATTTCTTAGATTTTATAAATAATTTATTTGATAATAACTTGCAAGATATAGCCATAAAATATTTTGAAACATTTTTAGAAATTTATGGCTCTTATGATGATAAAATAAAATTTATAGTACAAAAGATACGAGATTATGAAAATAGAATTACAAAATAGTTTTATAACAGACAACACTCAAGAAATAGTCAAAAACTGCTACTTTTTAAAGTGTGATTTTAACGCCAAATTTTGGGAAGAAGCACAAAATTTGGGTGCAAATTTAATAAATTTAAAAGAAGTAAAAGAGCTTTTAAACATCAATGAAAACATAAAAATAGTTGGTATCACTGGAACAAACGGCAAGACAACAACAGCTGCTGCTATTTATTCTACACTTTTAGATTTGGGCAAAAAAGTATTTTTATGCGGAACTCGTGGAGCTTTTGCAAATGATAATAGAATAGACAAAAAATCTCTCACAACACCACATCCAATCAAACTTCTTTCGTATTTGCAAATCGCTACAAGAGAAAAATGTGAATTTTTTGTGATGGAGGTTAGCTCTCATTCGATTTCTCAAAATCGCATAGAAGATTTAAATTTTTATCTAAAAATTTTCACAAATTTAAGCCAAGATCATCTTGACTTTCATCAAAATTTAGCATCCTACTACGCTACAAAAAGTAGTTTTTTTATGGATGAAAGTTTAAAACTAATCAACAAAGATGATGAAAATATAAAATTTAACTATAAAAACAGCTACACTTACGGAATTAAAAATCAAGCGACTTTTAAAATTTTAGCATACTCCTTAAAGCCAAATATTGACTCAATTCTTAAATTTAAAGATAATGAAATTATTTTAGAAAGCCCTTTGATTGGAGAATTTAATCTATACAATATATTGGCGGCATTTTGTGCAGTTAGGCTTTTGACAAAAAATAGCGATAATGAAATCTCTAAAGCTTTATCAAATTTTGCGGGCGTCAAAGGAAGGGTTGAAGTAGTTAGCGAAGATCCTTTAATTGTAGTTGATTTTGCTCACACGCCAGATGGAATTGAAAAAGTTTTAAATACTTTAAAAAATCATAAACTCATAGTTGTTTTTGGTGCAGGTGGAGATAGAGATAAAACAAAACGCCCTTTAATGGCTAAAATTTGTGAAAAATTTGCTTACAAAATCATCGTAACTAGCGATAATCCAAGAAGCGAAGATCCAAAGAAAATTATAGATGATATTTTAAAAGGTTTTGAAGATCCTAGTAGAGTTTTGACTGAGATTGATAGAAAAATGGCTATAAAAATGGCTATAAATTTAGCTAAAAATCAAGAATGTGTGGTGATTTTAGGAAAAGGTGATGAAGAGTATCAAGAGATAAATGGAGTCAAATATCCATTTTCAGATCAAATTATTGTAAAGGAAATTTTAGAAAATGCAAATTGAAATATTGCAAAGCAAAATTCACAGAGCAACAGTAACGGATGCAAATTTAAATTACGTTGGTTCAATTACGATTGATAATGAACTTTTAGAAGCTTCAAATTTAAAAGAATTTCAAAAGGTTGAAATTTTAAATATTAACAATGGAGAAAGATTTTCTACATACATTATAAAAGGCGATAAAAAAGGAGAGATTTGCCTAAATGGTGCAGCCGCTAGAAAGGTTTGCGTGGGTGATATTGTGATTATTGTAAGCTATGCCCTAATCGACGAAAAAGAAGCAAAAGATTTTAAACCAACAATAGTGCATGTCGATAATAAAAATGAGATTATAAAGGAGATTTGATGTTTGAGGGTTTTGATTTATCTAAAATGGGAGAGATGTTTGAAGAGATTCAAAAAAAGGCTAAAAATTTAGAAGATGAAAATGCAAATAAAGAATTTTGTATAAAAGCTGGTGCTGGAATGATTGAGATTAAAATCAACGGAAAAGGTGAAGTTTTGGATTTAAATATCGATGATGAACTTTTAGAAGATAAAGCGAGTCTTCAAATTCTACTAATTTCAGCTATAAATGATGCAGTAAAATTAATAGAAAATCAAAAAAAGGAGTTAGCTTCAAAAATGCTTGGGGGATTATCTTTGTGAGCTTTACTGAATTTATAAAAGAAAATGCCCTAAAAGCTGATATCTTCCATCCAAATTTTGAAGAAGCTTTAAACTATTTGCTTTTAAATGGTGGCAAATATTTTCGCTCACAACTTCTTCTTGGGGTGGTTGAGACTTTAGATAAAAGTATGCTTCAAAATGCTTATAATGTTGCAATGGCGGTCGAGATGATACATACTTATTCTTTGATACATGATGACTTACCTCTTATGGATAATGCAGATCTTAGGCGCGGAAAGATTGCAACTCATAAAAAATATGGTGAAGTTGATGCTTTATTGGTAGGTGATGCTTTAAATTCTTACGCTTTTTATATGATTTCTAGTGCAAATTTAAGCAATGATATAAAGATAAAATGCATCCAAATTCTTTCAAAAAGTGCTTATGATATGGTGCTAGGGCAGGCTCTTGATTGTCATTTTGAAAAGCAAAATTTAAATATTGATGAGCTTAAAATTTTGCACAATCACAAAACAGGTGCTTTAATAGCTGGAAGTTTTGAAATTGGAGCTGTTATTTCAGGACTCAAAAATCATCAAAAAATTTATGAAATCGGTAAAAATTTAGGGCTTTTATTTCAAATAAATGATGATATAATCGACGTAACACTAACTTCAAAAGAAGCTGGAAAACCAACAAATAACGATAAATTTAAAAACTCATTTGTAAATTTAATAGGACTTGAAAAATCAATAAAAATCAAAAATGAGCTAATAAACTCTATAATTTTAGATATAGAAAAATTTGAACCAAAACTCAAAAATTTAGTCTTAAATTTAATAGAAAAATATTTAAAAGGATAAACTATATGAAAACTAAAATTTCAAATACCATAAAATTTCTAAGTGCTGATATGGTTGAGGCTGCAAATTCAGGTCATCCTGGTGCTCCTATGGGGCTAAGTGATATTATGACAATCTTAATGAAATTCATAAACCACAACCCTAAAAATCCAAATTGGCTAAATAGAGATAGACTTATTTTTTCAGGCGGCCACGCTAGTGCTTTGGTTTATAGCTATTTATATTTAACGGGTTATGATTTAAATTTAGATGATTTAAAAAATTTTAGACAAATTGGCTCTAAAACGCCCGGACATCCTGAAATTTCAACTCCTGGTGTTGAAATAGCAACAGGACCTTTAGGGCAAGGCATTGCAAATGCTGTTGGTTTTGCAATGGCTAGCAAATATGGTGCAAATTTATTAAATGAAGGCGATAATAAAATTATAGATCATAAAATTTATTGCATTTGTGGAGATGGTGATTTACAAGAAGGAATTAGTTATGAAGCTTGTGCGTTGGCTGGCAGACACTCATTGGATAATTTAGTAATTATTTATGATAGCAACAACATCACAATAGAAGGCGACACCGAAATTTCGTGGGATGAAGATATCAAAACAAGATTTGAAGCTCAAGGATTTGATGTAGCTAGAATTAATGGACACGATTTTAACCAGATAGAATTTGCACTAAATGAAGCCAAAAATAAAACTAAGCCGTATTTAATAATCGCAAATACAACAATTGCAAAAGGAGCTTTAAATTTAGAAGGAAGTCATAAAAGCCACGGGGCACCACTCGGAAAAGAGCTTATAAAAGAGGCTAAAAAAAGCGTTGGTTTTGATGAAGAAAAGAGTTTTTTTGTTGATGAAGATGTGCTTTTTGAAACGCGTTTGGCTATTGAAAAAGGCGATTTAGAAGAAGCTTTATGGAATGAAAAAGTTGCAAATTTAAGCGATGAAAAAAAAGAACTTTTAAATTCATTGCAAAATCCAGATTTTTCTAAGATAAATTTTCCTGATTTTAGCAATCAAAAAATTGCCACAAGAGATAGTAATGGTAAAATTTTAAATGAAATTGCAAAAGCCTTGCCTGGATTTTTAGGCGGAAGTGCCGATCTTGGACCTTCTAATAAAACAGAACTCATAAATATGGGCGATTTTCCAAATGGTAAAAATATACACTTTGGAATTCGAGAGCATTCAATGGTGGCTATAAATAACGCTTTTGCAAGATATGGGCTTTTTATTCCATTTTCTGCAACATTTTTCATTTTTAGTGATTACTTAAAAAATTCAGCCAGAATGGCGGCTTTAATGAGCTTAAAACACTATTTTATTTTTACGCACGATAGTATTGGAGTTGGGGAAGATGGACCAACTCATCAACCAATAGAGCAATTAAGCACTCTTAGAGCAATGCCAAATTTCTATACTTTCCGACCAGCTGATGGCAATGAAAATACTAAATGTTGGGAGATAGCTATAAATTTAGAAAGCCCTTGTGCTTTCGTGTGTTCAAGACAGAGTTTAGAGCCACTTCCTGAAGCTAAATTTGGAAGCGTAAAAAATGGTGCTTACTTGATAAAGCAAGTCAAAAATCCAAAAATAACCCTAGTTGCAAGCGGAAGTGAGGTTAATTTATGCCTAAAGGCCGCTTTAATTCTTGATAATAAAAACATTCCAACAAATGTAGTTTCAGCTCCTTGCTTTGAGCTTTTATGCGAACAAAATCAAGGGTATATAAATGAAATTTTTAATAAAAATAGCAAAATTTTAGCAGTCGAAGCAGCAAGTGCATTAGAGTGGTATAAATTTGCCGATGAAATTCTTAATATGAAAAGCTTTGGTGAAAGTGCAAAAGCTGATGATTTGTTTAAACATTTTGGTTTTAGTGATAAAAATATCGCATTAGTTGCTGAAAATTTATCAAAAAAGGGTTAAATTTAACCCTTTTTTCTAAAACAATAAAGCCTTATAATTACACCTCTTTAAATAAAATTTTTCTATTTGTATATAATGAGCTAAATTCAAAAAATATTTACAGTTTTAATAAATTTAATGTTTATATTTGCACTATTTTTGCCAATATATAGACTACGCCACTAAATTTAAGATAAATTTTTTATGCTTTTAAATTGAAATAATTTTACATTTAAAACTCTAATTATTTATTTTACCGCCAAATTTAGAAATCTTCTTCATACTTAACACTATCTACTATCCCCATTGCACCTTGATAAAATAATCCTGGAACCATCTTATTTACCGAATTTATTTTTAAAATATTTCTACCTAAATTCATCTCATCGCTTATACCCATATATCCTAAAAGTGTGGTAAATGTATCAAGAGAAGAGCCGTGATTATCTATTATTTTCACTCCTTCTATATCATCATCTAAAATCGTAAAAAATATCTTAGAATTCCCCATATTCTCATCATTTAGTCCTTTTGCTAAAGCATATGGCATTAAATGATCGCTTTGTATAACTATGATAGTGTTTTTAGAGTATTTTGAAGACTTGATTTTATTTATAAAATCAGCGACTAAAAAATCAGTGCATTTTGTAGCATTTAATATAGAATTTAAGCCATCAAGATATTTTAAATTTTTACATTTTTTTGATACAAAACCATTTGGAACGTGCATTCCGATATTTAAAATAACTTGTAAAAATTTATCTTTTTCTTGCGAGAGCTTTAAAAAGTCATCAAATGCTATTTCTAGCATATCATCATCATCTATACCCCATTCATTTAAATTTTTAGCACCACGTTTTAAAAGCTCATCTTTTCCTTGTGCTTTATCATATCTCATATATTTTAAAAACCCATAAGCGTTTTGAAATTCCAAATTACCTCCTTTTATAAAGTAAGTATAATATCCCAAACTTTTTAAAATTTTATTTGCACAAGTCATATTTAGATTTTTAAATTTAGGCTTTGCATTTGTAAGCTCTATTTTTTCATCCTTTTTTGTGCCATATTTAATCACAGAATATGGATAACCACAAGCACTTGCAAAAAGCCCTTCTATCGTTATACTAGCCCCATACGGTATTTGATTTATGTTTGTAAAATCTAGTCTGTTTTTTAAAGAATTTATATTTGGCGTTAGATTTTTAAATTTAGTAGTAAAATTTCTACTAAAACTCTCTAAATAAATATATACGATATTTTTTGATTTTTTAGGTGTTTTAATCACTGGTTTTTTATAAATTTCTTTAAATTTTTTAATAAAATTTGGATGATATTGATAGTGTGAAATACGATACATATCTTTGATTGAATTTGTAAGAGGATTAAAATATATTGCAACAATTATTAAAATAATATATAAATAACCCATAAATTTAAAGCTTTTATGAGATAATTTTATCCTCTTGTAAATTATAAAACCAAATAAAATACTAGCCAAAATCAATACAAATATTAAGATGATTAATTTATAAAAACTCATTAAAGGTGCCCCTTTAATGCTAGATAAAAATATATTTAAATTCCCAAAATTTAGGTAGTTGCCAGTATAATAAAGCAATAAAAAATTAAAATTACAAACCAAACAAAATAAGATTGAAAAAATACTTCCTGTAATTTTTACAAATCTATTTTTTATAAAAAACAAACATATCAAAGATAAGATAAAAAAGCTTATAGATATCATTTTTCAGGAGGCAGAAATAAAAATCTCTCTTTATGGATGATTTTTTCATCTTCACTCATTTTAGTCTCATCATTAAAGCACCAAAAATCAAAATTTTCATCTTCAAAACTCCAGCGTTTTTGCATAAATTCAAGCATATTAAGCCCTCTTTGTTTTATTTCTTCATAATCCCATTTGTTGTTTAAAGCTATTTCTATCTCTGCATAAGAGCCATTTTTATAACCTATAAATTCTTTATTTCCAATCTTTTTAGTTTCAAAATCATAATTAGAAAATGTTGAGTTTCTTTGTTTGCTAAGTGCAACTAAATTTCCTATCGAGTGTGTTAAATTTTTTATATTATTTTTATATTTTTTGTATATATCGTTCCAGTATTTTTCTGGTTCTTGAGGCAAAATGTGCTCTACACTAGCAAAATTTTGCTTATATTTACTAAATTCATCCCAACTTAGCTTTTTATCTTGCCCTTTATATTTTTCACATAAATATTCTTCATATTCATATAAAAAATATTTCAAATATCTCCAACTATAATATCCTTTGTTCCATTTAAATTTATCGCTTAAATCTTGATAAAAAACATTTATATTATACCCTTTAGATTTTTCTAAAATTTTATTTTTCATATCATCTAAATTAGACTTTTTAGTATGTATTGAATGTGCTAATTTAAAGAAAGTGTTCTTGGAAAAATCAGTTCTTTTTTGCGTGATTGCAAACATTAAAAAAATAAATTTTTCTATTAATTTCAATATATAAGCCAAGGAATTTTTAGTTAAATTTTCATTGTTTAAAATAGCTAAAATTAATGGTTTAAAATGGTTAAATCCTTCAAGTCTATGCAATTTTGCTAAATACTCTTTTGAAGTGTTATCTATTTTAAAATCACTATCATTTACAATGTGTAAAAAATACCAATTCCTAACACTCCTTTTTAAATCAAAAATATAATCTTTAATATATTGTATAGTTAATTTATTATTTTTAATAGTAAAGTGTTTATTGAGTAAAGAATCTTTATAAACTTCATTTGTATCTTCAAAATACATTATCCAATGATTATATAAAAAATCATCATCATCTAGTTTTAAATCAGGATTTTTGCCTAAATAGTGATATATATTTTTCCAAACTTCATTTATATCTTTTCTTAGCTCTTGTTTTGCATCATCTGTAGCTTTTAAATTTGCAGATAAATAGATAAATCTATTTTTTAAAAGCTCTAAATTTGAAAGGCTTTTGCCTCTATTGTTCATCGATTCAAATACTATACAAACATTAAAATCATCATTAACTTCATACTTCATAAATTTCAAATCAAAAACTACTTTTTTATATAAAGAGTTAAGCTGATTTTCATTAAAATTTTTTATCTTTTTATAAAAAAATTCTTTTGCAAATTTTAAATTATTTGTATAAATCGTATTTTCAAAATTATTACTTGCTGATTCTTTATTTAAAATTCTTGATTTAAAAAATTCATCACTTGGATTATCTTTTGTATAAGCAAAAATAAACCCTAGCACATTTTCTGGTAATTTCTTAAATAAAAATTTTTTCTCAATATCATCTATTTCCATATCGGATAAAAAATCAAGTCCTAACTCTTTTGCTCTATCAACTATGGCTTTTAATAATATGATTATAGTTGTTAGCCTTTGCTGACCATCAACTATATAAAAAACTTTGCTCTCTTTTGATTTAGCCCCATAATCATACTCAAAACTACCACTTGATTTTTCTTTATCGCTTACGAATTCCGTCGTTAAAACTCCCATATAATATTTTTGATTATCTTCAATATTATTCAAATCATTCCAAAAATCTTCTAAATTTTTATCATCCCAAGCATAACCTCTTTGATAATCAGGAATCCTAAAATAGCAATCATTAAAAATCTCAATTAGCGATAAAGTTTTCATATCTCACCTCATCTATCATTGTGTTTGTTTAAATTTAACATATCTTATTAAATAAAGCCCTAGCTTTTAAAGGCTAAGGACTTAAATTTGATTTATAAAATCGACTAAAATTTCACACCTACACCACTTATAGCAACTTCGCCTGGGCCGCTATCTGCTGTTTGATATTCAGCATCTTTTGTTGATGTAGCTTTAGATATAAGCTCAGAATAAGAGAATTTCCCTTTAATAAGCTTATCAACCGAACTATTATCTAAAACTTTTGTGCAAACTGCCGCAGCTTTATCAGTTCCTGCTTCTACTTTTAAAGTTGCAGGTTTATTTGTAGCTGCGTCATAATCAGTAAGGGTTAGTTTTATACATTTTTTACCAGCTGCACTCAATTCACCAGATGGACTTCCTGTTAATTTACCATTAGAATCAACAGTGCCTGATGTTAAACTTAAAAATTGAACATTTGACATTTTGCTAAAAGTTTCAGCAAATTGTGATTGTGAAGTATAATAAGCCCCTAAATCGCTAATAAAAGTAGTTAAATTTGTAGCTGCTTTAGCAACTTCTGCATCATCTCTAGTTGCTGCAAGTCTTGGAATTGCAACTGCTGCTAAAATACCTAAAATAACGATCACGAAGATCAACTCAATCATTGTAAAACCCTTTTTCATGGCTTTCTCCTTTAAATAAATTTCCACTTTACATACCCTTATGTAAAA